>CBDULB010000006.1:0-85309 GCA_965367965.1 uncultured bacterium
GCGTAATCCAAGGCGCGCAGCTGCACTCGCTGGTCGTCCCGCAGGTTGGTCGACGCCCAAGGCAGACTTGGGCTTCGTCTGGGGATCACCTCCTGCTCTGGTGGCCAAGGCTGTGAGGACATCCTCCTGCTGGTTGCCGAGGGGCTCGCAGTAGTGGGGGGGGGGGTGCGGGAAGGCCGTTCCCCCCCCCCCCCCGCCACCCCCCCCCCACCACCCCCCACCCCCCCAACCCCCCGGCCACCCAACCACCCACCCACCCGGCCACCCCCCCCCCCGGCCACTCAACCGCCCGGCCACCACGCAGGCACCTCCGGCCAGTGCCCGCTGCGACCGTCCGCCATCTCCCTCTTGCCACAGATGTTCCACCCGCTTTTACGGATCGCGCCGATACTCGACCGGTTTAAGCATCGGCGTCACCGCACATCCCGTTTAGGCGTCCCCCTCCGGCCTCCAGCGATGCAGCACTGCTATTTAGCTCTTCTATATAATTTTCCGGTAAAACTAATGTTGTCAGATCTACGATGTTTAGTTATCTTTTACCCATACCACGCTTCGAACCTTGAACCTGACGGCATGCCCAGACGTTTACTTCGCGCTCATACGGAATCCTTTTACCACTGCATTTCCCGGACTACGGATCGTCAGCGGTCGATGCGGGAGCCGGAAAAGCGCCATTTCCACCAATTGATGACCCGGCTCGCGGAATTTTCCGGGGTGCAGGTGGTCACCTATTGCCTGATGGAAAACCACTTTCATCTTTTGGTGAGAGTGCCGCAGCAATCGGCGCAGCCCTTTTTAACTGAGGCGTCACTCCGCGAACTTTTGCCTCTGATTTACCGGGGCCGGGAGTTGATGACCGCCATTCAGGAGCTCGACCGGGCAGCGACCTCAACCGACCGCAGTTGGTTGGTGGAGATTCTCGCGCGTTATCACGCCCGGCGGTTCTCGCTGTCCGTTTTCTTAAAAGAACTGAAGCAGCGCTACACCCGTTGGCACAATCGCCGCCATCGCCGGGTTGGCACGCTGTGGGAGCATCGTTTTAGAAGCGTCCTGGTGCAGGGTGACGAGCGAGCCCTGTTGACTATCGCTGCCTATATCGATTTAAACCCGGTGCGTGCGGGTATTGTCACCGACCCGAAGGACTATCACTGGAGTGGTTATGCGGAAGCGGTAGCCGGAAAAAAGCCCGCCCGCCGCGGCATTCGCGCGATCCTGGAGCACACCGATTTCGGGGCCAATCGGCGGGTCACCTGGAGAGTCGCCGCTCCACGCTACCGCGTTCTGCTCTACGGGCACGGTGAGCGGCGCGACGCTGATGCGATGACCGGCGGCAAAAGCAAAGCCGGGTTCAGTCGCGCGGCCCTGCACAAGGTTCTCGAGGCCGGTGGCCAGCTAACCACCAGTGAGATCCTGTTATGCAGGGTGCGCTATCTCACCCATGGCGGTGCGATCGGCAGTGCGGATTTTCTACAGCAGGTTTTTGAGGAAAACCGGGAACGCTTCAGTAACAAGCGCAGCATCGCCGGCCGGCGAATGCGAGGTGCCGACTGGCAGGGGCTGCAGGTACTACGCGACCTTCACAAGGACCGGTTCACCTAGAACCGAACGGCGCCGTCGCCCGCATCGATGCCGCGCCAGCCCACGGCACGCTACCCTCATTCACACTTTTCACTTCTTCGCCAAAGCCACCAACACCGCTTTCTGAGCGTGCAGACGATTTTCCGCCTGCTGGAAAATCCCATCCGCGTGAGCTTCGAGCACGTTTTCGGTAATCTCTTTGCCACGGTAAGCCGGCAGACAGTGCAGCACTTGCGCTCCCGGTTTGGCAACATCAAGCAGCCTGTCGTTGACCTGGTAGTCGCGCAAGGCATCGATGCGATCCGCCGATTCAGCTTCCTTGCCCATGCTCACCCAGACATCTGTGTAAATCACATCAGCCCCCCGGGCAGCATCGAGGGCATCGGTGGTGCAACGCACCCGGTCGTCGGTATCGAGTTTATTCAGGTAATCGGCGGAAGGCTGAAAGGCTTGTGGCGCTCCGATCACAAACTCGAAACCGAGATGCTTGGCGGCCCACAGCCACGATTTGGCCATGTTGCAGTCGCCATCTCCGAGAAAGGCGATTTTCTTGCCCGTCCAGCCGCCACAGAGCTCACGAATCGTTAACAGATCGGCGAGAATCTGACACGGGTGTTCGTCGTCGGTCAGGGCATTGATGGTCGGGATCCCGCTGAACTTGGCAAAGTCATCGACATCCTGCTGCGCAAAGGTGCGGATGATCGCGCCGTGAATCATCCGGCCGAGTACTCTGGCGGTATCCTTGATAGGTTCACCGCGGCCGAGCTGAATGTCAGCAGACGAAAGAAACATCACCGATCCACCGAGTTCGCGAACCCCTACTTCGAAGCTGACGCGGGTTCGCGTCGAAGACTTCGAAAAAATCATCGCCCAGCATTGACCGGCCAGGGGTTGTTCCACTTGAGCGCCACGCTCGGCCTTGAGCCGCTGGGCATCGGTGATCAGTGCTTCGAGTTCGGCGCCGGACAGCGCTTCGATGGAGAGCAAATGCTTCATAAAATCTTTACAGGTTAGTCAAAACGCCGTGCATTATCGCCAATGCTTCAGTGACTTCTTCGTCGGACACATTCAGGGCAGGCAACCAGCGCACCACATCGGCGCCAGCGGGCACGGTGAGCAGGCCGGCATCCATCAAGCGGCAAACGACAAACACACTCGGAGTCTGTCCGCTGGCGACGAAGTCGGTGTTGCCCATGATCCGCTCGCTATCGAGCACGAAACCGAGCATCAATCCCCGCCCGCGAAGTTCTGTCAACACCGGCAACTGCCAGTCGGAAATAGCCGTGCGGATGGCTTTTTCCTGAGTGGCAGCATTTTCCCAGAGCCGATCCTCCTCGACCGCCTGTTGCACCGCCAGGGTGACCGCCGATCCCAGTGGCGTCCCGCCAAAAGTCGAACCGTGCGTTCCCGGGCCGAGCACGTCGCAGAGTTGATCTTCACCACCGTCGGCAATCGCCCGCCGCGACGCCCAGATCGCGCCCACAGGAAATCCGCCACCCAGACCTTTCGCCCAGCTGACCGCGTCAGGCTCGATGCTGACACCGCTGCCTTCGAGCACCGATTCCCACGCGCGCCGACGGCCGGTGCGCCCGAGACCGCATTGCACTTCATCGAGCATGAGCAGCAGATTATACTCACGGCACAATTCCGAGGCCGCGGCAAAAAATTCGGGGCTGGCGGAGCGGATACCACCTTCGCCTTGAATCGGTTCAAACAGAATCGCGGCGGTCCGTGGCGTGATCGCTGCACGCAACGCGGCAATGTCGTTCAGATCGATATGAGTAAATCCCGGCAAGGCAGGATCGAAGCCGATTTTAACTTTTTCCTGTCCGGTCGCAGCGATGCCACCCAGCGTCCGCCCGTGGAACGACTGCTTACAGGTGATTACCTCGTAGCGGGCCGAACCGTCGGCAGCCGGAACGTCATGGCCAAACTTGCGCGCCAGTTTGATCAGTGAATCATTAGCCTCGGCACCGCTGTTACAGAAGAACACTTTACCGGGGCGCTCCATGACGCGTTCGACGAGGAATTTTGCCAGCTCTCCCTGTACAGGAATCCGGTAAAGATTCGAACAATGCACGAGGTGGCGGGACTGCGTCGCCAGCGCGTCAGTCATCACCGGACTGGCGTGCCCGAGGGTGCAGACTGCGATGCCTGTCGCGAAATCGAGGTAGCGCTTGCCATCTTCATCCCAGATGCGGCTGCCGTCACCGGTTGCAAACGCCACCGGGAAACGCCCGTAGTTAGGCATCACGTAGCGCTCGAAATTCTCTGCGGTGGAATCACTCATCTATTTAACGATCTCCGTTCCGACGCCTTCCCGGGTAAAAATCTCCAGCAACACCGAATGCGCCACCCGGCCATCAACCATGTGCACCTTGCCAACACCTTCCTGTAGAGCGTCCACCGCCGACTTGACCTTGGGAATCATACCGCCCGATAAGACGCCGCCGGCAATCATAGCATCGACTTCGTCGGTGCGAATAGTCGCAATCAGGGTGCTCTCATCGCTTGGATCCTTCATCACCCCGCGGACGTCACTGAGGTAAACCAGTTTCGCTGCCTTGAGCCGACCGGCCAGTGCAGCCGCCGCCAGATCGGCGTTTACGTTCAGCGACAAACCGCTACCCACTTCGCAGGCAATCGGAGAAATCACCGGCACCGTGTCATTGGCGATCGCTGCCTCGATCCGCTCCAGGTTAAAGTCCACCACCCGGCCGACGCGCCCCAGATCAAGCGGCTCCCCGGCTTCGCTTTTGCCCTTCAACCGCTCCGCAGTCAGCACCTCGCGGCCCGCGATTCCCAACACCCGGCCACCGAAATCCTCGAGCATTTTTACCAGGCCGGGATTGATCTCATTGCTCAAGGTCCGCTCAACCAACTCCATTGCCGCGTCCGTGGTCACCCGCAAACCGTCAATGAAGGTGGCCTCAAGACCCGACTCCGCCATTGCCTTGGAAATCGCTTTCCCACCGCCGTGGACCAACACCGGATTAACGCCGACCACTTCGAGGAAAACGATATCGCGCATCAGCCGACGCACCCGTTCGGGCTCATCCATCGCGCTGCCGCCTACCTTGATCAGGAAGGTTGCACCGCGGAATTCCTGCAGATACGGCAGCGCCTCGAGCAGCACCGCAGCTTTATCGATCTGGCTCTGAAAATGGCTGGTTTTTGGGCTCACGGCGGGCGAAAAGGAAAACGCGCAATTTGCCAGAGATTAGCCGCCGAGCAAGCAAAGTTTCAACAGATACGCCAACAAGACCAGCGCTCTCCCCTGCCTTGTTGTCGCCACAACGCGCGACAAGCCGGAACTTGAGACAGCCTATTTATGCGTCAGCACGCTGTATTCACTGCGATTAAACGTCACATACTCAGGTGACAGATCGCTGGCAAACATCGAATAACTGGACCGACCGACGTTAAGGTTGATGCACACACAAAACTCGCGCTTCGACACCAGCTTGACCAATTCTTTATACGGCACATCAGTCGCCAGCCCACCTTTTGCCGCACACAGCCCGCTGAAACAAATGTCGATCGTCTCAGGACGCAGCTTGGCTTCTGAGTAGCCAACTGCGTGGATAATTCTTCCCCAGTTGGGATCATTGCCGTTCCAGGAGGCCTTGACCAGCGACGAGTTGCAAACCGCACGGGCGACTTTCTCGGCGTCGGTCCGCGACGCAGCGCCGGACACATTAACCTCGACCAACTTGGTGACGCGCTCTCCATCGGAGACGATTTTCTTGGCCATGCGCAGCATCACTTCAGTGAGCGCTTCACGAAATTGACGACTCCCGGCTTTACCTTTGGTGATCTTCCGGTTTCCCGCTGCGCCATTCGCCATGACCAACACCGTATCGTTGGTGCTCATGTCACCGTCGATGGTAATTCGATTAAAAGAATCCTCAACCGCCAGCAGAGTCATCCGCTCAAGCTCGGCTTTGTCGATGGCCGCGTCTGTAGTGATGAAACACAGCATCGTCGCCATGTTCGGGTTGATCATGCCGGCCCCCTTGGCGATGGCACCAATCCGAATCTTGCTGCCGCCGATCTCAAGCTCGACCGCGATCTCCTTGGCAATGGTATCGCTGGTCATGATCGCCTCCGCCGCAGCCGAGGCATTGGCTTTCGATCTATCCAACTCAGCCACCGCTCGCGGAAGCCCCGCTTCGATTCGTTTAATCGGCAACGGCACTCCGATGATTCCCGTCGAGGCCACCAGTACTTCCCGACGGTGCAAACCCATCTGCAGCGCGGCCATGTCAGCCATCACGCGTGCGTGCTCCATTCCGTCGGGTCCAGTGCAGGCATTGGCGTTGCCGCTATTGGCGATAATCGCCTGTGCATCCATGTGCTTCAGGTAGGTCTGCGACAACACCACCGGTGCCGCCTTGACCTGATTCTGCGTGAAAACGCCTGCGGTTACCGCGCGAACCTTCGACCGGATAATGGCCAGATCCAGCTTGGGGGACTCTGGATTCTTGATCCCACAGCATACGCCGGAAGCTTCAAAGCCTTCGGGAGCGCACACCGATCCAGACACATTTTTAAGTTCGGGCACCATCGTAGAGAAAGTTTTAACGGACGAGGCAAAGTCAAATCAAGAGAGATCGAGTCTCGATCAGATATTTTTCAAGCCTTCCGACTCCGCTAAGCCGAACATGATGTTGAAACTTTGCACCGCCTGGCTCGAAGCTCCTTTGCCAAGATTATCCTCAGCTGAGAACAACAGCAGCCGTCCGCAACGCTCATCAAAAGACCAACCGATATCGACGAAATTGGTGCGCACTACGTTTTTGGTGTCGGGAAATCCACCCTCTCCCAACAGACGCACAAACGCTGAATCCCGGTAGGCGGCGTTCATCGCCGTCTCAATCGACTCAGCGTCGACGCCCGCATTCGGTGTGCAGAAAATGGTCGTCGCGATACCGGCATTGATCGGCATCAAATGCGGTACAAATGAAATTCTCACCGTCTCGCCGGCGGCACTCGACAGCTCCTGTTCGATCTCGCTGAGGTGCCGGTGTTTCGGAGCACCGTAGGCACGGATGCTCTCGTTAATTTCGACGAACAACAACGGCGTGCTGACTTTTTTGCCGGCGCCACTGGCACCGCTCATGCTGCTCACGGTTATCGAGTCGGGTGCCACCAGACCCGCCTTCAGCAGCGGAATCAACGGCAGTAGAACGCTGGTCGGATAACACCCGGGTGAAGCGACCAACGGTGCCGTGCGGATCGCATCGGCGTGAACCTCAGGCAAACCGTAAACCGCACCCGGCAAAACTTCGGGATTGGGATGTTCGGCGCCGTAGAATTCTTGATACACCGCCGGATCGCGAAGCCTGAAATCTGCGCTCAGATCGATCACCCGGAGCCCCCGCTCCACCAAAGGCATGGCAAACTCCGACGCCACCCCGTGAGGCAAGGCAAGAAACACGCATTGAGCGCCACTCGCCACGATCGCATCGATCTCCGGCGCGATGAATTTCAAATCCGACTCCGCCGAAGTCTTTGCAAACCGGGGAAAGACCTCGCTGAGAGCTTTACCGGCATGCTCCCGTGAGGTCACACAAACCAGTTCGGTCTGCGGATGCATAATCAGCAGGCGCAACAACTCGGAACCTGAATATCCCGAGGCGCCGATAACGGCGGTTTTGATGCTGGTGGTGGTATCGCTCATGGGCGCCCACTCTCGACGGAGCTGGAGTATTTCGCAACCGCCAAGCGCACCAAACGCATCGAGCTGCCCGCTCGATAATCTGGCAATTCTGCGATGGTCGGGCTGACTGGATTCGAACCAGCGACCTCTTCACCCCCAGTGAAGCGCGCTAACCAAGCTGCGCCACAGCCCGCCTCGCAAAAAGCGTCCCGTATTCTCCCGCATTTCCCCGATAGCGCAAGCGATTCTCCTCAGTAGAAAAATACGCACTGTTACGCAGCTAAAACTCCCTTCGTTGACGCCTATCGGGTGGTGAGTTCCCGAACCAACTCCTCAATTGAGATGGCATCCAGCACCGAACCGAAAATCTGTCCAGCCCCGGGGACCACGTTGACTACCGATGATCCAGGCGCCGCACCGTTGAACGAGAACGCCATCGCAGGGTTACCATCGCCGGAAGATCCAGACCAGAGCGACAACGCCTCGGTAATTTCGACCGTGTAGAGCTCATTTTCGAGTGTCACGCCGAGGAACGGGGCCACCCAGTTACCTGCCAGGTCGGCATACACCGTCCGCACTGCGATCGGCTGGCCGACTTCGTCACGGATCAACACAGTGATAGCGGAGCCGGGCGTCGCCGTGCCTGCAAAGTACGGTGTCAGCGTCAGCAGCGGCTCATTATCAATCTCAACAGGATCGGCGCCATCGATGAACATCGAATTGCCGAAGCGCCCGGCCGACGGATCGCTGTCAAAACGGAACCCGGCGAAAAGCTTCGGTTGGCGGAGGTCACGGAACGAATTCAACAGTCCCTGCAGACTGATCCCGTTGAACGTCCCGGGAGGAGGATCGAGTTGTAGACCGTCACCGGATGGATCCCCGGCTTCGGCGCTATCACCGCCACGCCCACCTTCGGCGGCGGGATCACTACCATTTTCAGTGACAGCCCCGGGCACGACATTGACCAACTGGTAGCCGGTGTTACTGACGTTTTCGCCGTCATTCACCACAAAGCAAATCGTGCGCATGCCACTAACGGACTGGCCACTGGTATTTACGAATGTGATCTGCCGCAACGCCTGCTGGTAGAGCGCAACGCTTGCAGCGCCGCGCAGCGTCAATGTCCCGGTGGCCGGGTCCCAGCCACTGACGCTGATGCCGCCCGGCAGATCACCGCGCACCAGCAGAATATCCTGACCCGGAACATAGCCTGCGCAGATCTGGATCGTCGCGCTGACCAGGTTCGGACTGTCAACATCGGTGATGGTGATGTTGGGCGCAATGATCTGGCCGCCGGTGCCACCTGCTACAGTGACGGCATGGCCGGCATCGGCGTTGTTGTTAATGATCGGTGCGTCGTTTCTACCATTGATAGTGATAGTAACGGTCCCGGTCGCGGTGCCGCCATCATCGTCAGTCACGGTGTAGGTGAAAGTATCTGTAGCGGTTTGTCCGCTACCCAAATACTCGAACCGGCCGTTCGGATTGTAGATGAAAGTGCCGTCAGGATTCATCGTTACCACACCGATCGTACCCGCGGTATCGATGCTCAAGATACTCAACGGATCGTGAATCGGAGCAGTCAGTGGACCGTTGGCATTGGCTACATCGTTGTCGTTGCCCAGAACACCACTGACTGGCGCCGATATGACCAATACCGAATCTTCGTCAGTCGTGTAAAAATCAGGCTGAGGCACCGGCGGCAGGTTGGTAACCGTGATCGTTTCCGTGCCAAGACCAACACCCGAGTCATCGTCGGTGATGGTGGCGGTTACCGTATAGACATCCGCGCCAGTGCCGGGAACATGGTCATCGATGAATTGATGCCCGGTCACCTCGAAGGTGAACGAGCCGTCCGCCGCCACTGACAGGATGGTCAGCACGGTGCCGTCACCGCTGGTGGAGTTGTAGGTATCCCCCACTTCCATCAGCGGATTCGCCGATGTGCTTCCGTCAGTCGTGTTGACCAATCGCACGGCGCCTAGATCGAAAATCGAATCGGTAGCGTCGTTCGGGTCGCCCCAGTTGATGGTAATTTGATGACTGTCGAGAGTGCCCACGTCGGCGGCGCTGCCGGTAATGGTGGCGATGCCCGCTTCATTGATACCTGCTACAGGGTCGAGCGTTACCGTCGGCACCAGGTTGTTCACCATAACAGTGGTGGTGAAAGACTGTGCTTCGACGACTCCTTCAAGATTGAAGTTGTCGAACTCGACGGTATTACCACTATTCGGAGAATAGACGTAAATGCGGAAGGTAACCGGACCGGTCAGGTCCTGGTATTGCGCAGCCGACAAGTCGACGGAAAACGCCGTCATGCCGGGTCGCTGCGCCGCCACATGTCCCGGCTCGGAACTGTCGATCACGGTGGCGAAGTTATCGACACTGGTAGCGATGCCCCAACCACGAGCGGTGGAGGAACCGCCCCGACCGGCATCGAAACTCAGCTTGGAAAGATCGAGCTGCATTCCGGCATCAGGAGTGACCGTGAATTCGAAATAACGATCTGCGGCCACTGCTTCGGCGACGCTTGTCGAACCGTTTCCGGGGCTGACCTGCATGACCGGATTCGGGTAGGTCAGCGCTACGGCACCGATGGTGATATTGCCCGAGGTATCTGCTACACTGCCTGCAGCAAGTCCGGTGGCGACAGCGGAGGCATCGAAGCCTGCTCCGGTTTCAGTCCCGAATCCGCCCGCTACCGGGAAGTTCCATTGAGCCAGTGTCCCTGCCGTGGTCGAATCGTCATCGGCGATCGTAACGGTGATCGTCGATAGATCACCGGGCGTGCGGTTGCCCGCAGCGGTCGCCGGGTTCCAGGTCGATTCGCTGAGTCCATCGTCGAGGTAGACGTGAGTCACCTCGAAATCGACTTTGCCGGTGGTGTCGTCGATGCCGGTGATGCGCATCACGGAGCCGTCGCTGCCGGTGAAAGTATCATTCACCATCAACAGGTCTGCCAAGGTGCCGGCAGTCGAATCGGTGACTGCTTTGATGGCTTTGTTGATGTCGAAGGTAACCAGTTCGGTGTCGTTCGGATCGCCCCAGTTGATGCTCAAGGTCTGCGTGTCGAGCAAGCCCGGATCAGTGTAGCTGCCGGTCAAGGTGGGGGTGGCGGTCGAGTTCTCCGTGACCGCCGCCGGTGCATGCAATGTCACTGTCGAAGCGACATCGTTGATGTGCAGCACAGCGGTTTCGGTGACGCTGGCGGTATCGTCGTCTGCTACCGTAACGCTTATCGTGACGTCATCACCGAAGGTTCCGGTGGGACCGTCATCGTAGTAGCGGTGAGTGACACTGAACCCGATTTCGCCGCTGGCCGGATTGACACTGGTGATCGTAAGAATGTCACCGTTGGCCGCCACGATCGTGCCAGTGCTTAGATTGGCCGATGTAGTGCCGTCGATGGTGTCGACCGCCAGCAATGCGCCCAGGTCAAACACTGCATCGGTCGTGTCATTCACATCACCCCAGTTAATGGTGACTTCGTGACTGTCCAGACGGCCGGCATCGGTAATCGTTCCGGTCACGGTCGCCGTGCCATTTTCGTTGATCGGTGAGACCGCATCGAGCCTCAGCAGCGGGGCCAGATTGTTAACTGTTAAAGTCGCCGTGGCCACGACTGGTGCGACCACACAATTGTGCAGCGCAGCAATTTCTTCATTGGTCATGGCGCGGCCGATGATCGCAGCATCGTCGATCTGTCCGGTGAATTCTGTGTCAGCACGCCATTTACCGATCTGCACGACATCGCCAGCCGGGCCTGCAAAAGCGTTCTTGTTGACGCCTTGTGCGATCTGCACACCATCGAGAAAAATCGTCTGCGTCCTGGCAACCGCATCGTAGCGGAAGGTCACTTGATAATCCTGTCCGGTGCTTAACACCACACTGCTACCGGTATCATTGGAATGGAATCCAAAGTGAAGCTTGCCACTACGAACGACCAGGTGCAGCCCCTGATTGGCCACCGATCGATTTGTCCCGAAGACGGTCTGATCTCCGGCCAGATCGGTAAGGTTGATCGTCGCGATGGCGGTGAAGCTGCCATTTAAGCCGAGCTCCCCTACAGTGCCAACCGCCAGGTAGTCGTTGACCCCATCGAGCACCAGCGTGCCGCTCGCCGTCGCGCCATTGCTCAGAGTCCCGTGACCGTCATTTCCGGAGGCATCCCATACCTGATCGTCGTTCGCGGCCGCGGCCGTCCCGCCGTCGCTGGCGTGCCTCCTCCTGGTCAATGACGGCGGCATTGAGATCGGCATCGCCGGCAAGCAATGATTCCAGGCTTGGCTGATCGTCATCAACGAGACGCATGGTCACCGTGAAGGTATCAGTCGTGGTCCCGTTTGCTCCGGATGCAAAAGGCGTCGCACTGAGGCCATCGTCGAGAACCTGACGACTCAGGGTGAATTTGATGATTCCCGCGTCGAGTTCAGCCTGCGTTGAGGTGATGGTCAGGACGCTATCATCGGTAGACGACATCAACACCGCCCCGGGTGCGAGATTATTGACCGTCGTTCCGGCTGCCGCATTGGCAGTCAACACCGCACCGATGTCAAAGGTGGCATCGGCGATGTTATTCGGATCGCCCCAGTCGACCACAGCGAGATGACTGTCGAGCAGCCCCGGATCGGTAATCGTTCCGCTCATCACTGCGCTGCCGTTTTCATCCACCGATGCATTCCCCAGTGTCAGCGTGGGCGCAACATTCGAAACGGTGATCGTTGTAGCTGCAGCGTTGGTCATGGCCAGCGCCAGAACTTCTTCGTTGGTCAGCGAACGGCTGATCACAGACACCTCGTCGAGATTGCCGTTGAAACTGTGCGCGTTACTGTTTCGCCAGCGTCCGATTTTCACCTCGTTCGCGGCACCGACAAACGACGCATGCCCCGTGGTCGCCCGGTCCAACACGCCGTTGACGAACAGCGCCTGCTCCCCGGTCGCTTGCGTGAAGCGATAGGTAACGTGGTACCACTCACCCGCATTGAGAGTCTGAACACCCGACATATCGTTGGCGAAGAAACCGAAGTGCGGTCTGCCATCGCGGATCACCAGATGCAGACCGTTATTGGCCCCTGTGGTATCCGTCCCTAAAATCGTGTTATCGCCAACCAATGCCGTCGGGTCATTTGGATTTATAAAAATCCACGCGCTGGCGGTAAAGTCACCGGTGAAGCCGAGTTCGCCTGCGGTCGCGCCGGTGGCAAATAGATCGGCGTTGCCGTCGAAGCTGGCAGCGTCACCGAAGGGCGGTACCGCGCTCCCTGCTCCTGTCGTCGCATCACCTTGCGCAGTCAGCGTATGGCCGTTACCGCTCGCATCAACTAAAGCCCCGCTTGCCGTATCGAAGCGCCAATAGCCGGTCAAGTTAGCGCCTTCCGCCAGCAGCGTGTCCGCATATTCAGAACCTGATCCCGAAGCAGTGGTCGGATCGTCGACGACAACACTGATCTTCGCGACATCAGACGGCGTGCAGTTTTCTCCATCCTCAAACAAACTGCCGCTGACGCCATCGTCCAGATAGCGATGGGCCACGGTGAACTCAACCTTGCCGGTAATTTTGTCCACCGAAGTAATCGTCAGCACGGTGGTGCTGTCCGCACCTGTACTGGTAAACGTATTCTGGACACCCAGATCGATTTCACTGATCCTCGGCAGCGCAAATACCGAGTCCGGCAAGCTGTTGGCATCTCCCCAGGCGATCGTGATGGTATGAGGGTCGCTTAAATCAGGGTCGGTGAAGTCGCCAGTCAGCAGCGTCGATTGACCTTCATTGACGTCAGTGGCTGAAATATTCACCACCGGTGCATCATTGCTGCCGACAATGGTAATCGTCACTACCCGGGTATCCGTCGCACCCGACGAATCCTCAACCTGCACGGTGTATTGCAAAACGAGCGTCTCCCCGACAGCCAGTTCATCAAACGACTCGCCTGAGCTATCGAAGGTCCAGGTGAGAGTCCCTTCATCCGCGGTGCCATCAATCACAGGATTCGGCGCCACGGTCAACATGCCCTGAAGCACGGCATTCGTGAGTGAGGCATCGATATTTGCTGCGCCCGTTCCGCTGACCACAAGGCCCGTTACCGATGGCGTGACGATGTTGGTCAGATCAATATCGGCAACACTGAGCGTGCCCGCCGTGCTGAGACCAGCATCGGTTTCGGTTAGCGTTGCCTCATCCGAGTCGTCATTTTCGACGGTGATAACCGGAGCGTCGTTGCTTCCCGTGATCGTCACCGTCACCGTCGCCTCGTCCGTAGCACCCTGTTCATCGGTGATGCGATAGGTGAAAGTATCCGTCGTCGTTTCGCCGGCTGCGAGATACTCAAAATTGCCTGCCGGATCATAGGTGATCTTCGAACCGTCTGTAGTCACGACACCTTTGGTGTTCTGCAACAAGGCACCCCCGTATTGCTTGATCGAAAAATCCCAACTGAATCCGTCACTGCCGGCTGTTCCATTAGTTCCAACCGCCACATAAATGGTGTCACCTGCGGACAGGCCGCCGAGCATCTGGTCGAAGTCCACATTGCCGCCGGGAGCAACCACCGTGCTGCCTTTGAAAGTATCATTTACATAAACATGCACGATGTCACCATCGCCGTTGGTGCTGCCGCGAGAGATGAAAGAATCGGCGATTCCATAATTGCCGTCCGCAGCAACCGTGTAGGCAGTGATCGCAAATCGATCTACCTCGCTGTGAGCGTCGTTCGGTCCGGCACCGGGATGACCATTGGTCGAGCCTAGCCGGACATAGCGATCCGGATTGCTATTGGTGCCATCGGTATCGCCATCCGACGTCCATTGACTTCCGGAAGAGATCAAATGACGGAAGCTGGAAATATCGGTGATCGGTCCGTCAGCTGGATCGTATTGCCCGGGCACGTCACCGGCATCCCAGTCGGATGGCGCATTCCAAAAATACTGCCAGCCGGAACCGTCGACCGCGCGGAAATCTGCCACCGTCCCCTGAGCCGCATTTTGGTAATCATTACGATAGTCCGCTACCGTAACTTCACTGTAATCCTGGATGGAAAGCGTCGCACCGTTGTCGACATCCGTGTCGTTAGCGAGCACATCGATGCTGATCGCCGGACCGTTTTCATTGGCTGCCGCGGTGTCAGGATTTGCGACCGGTGCATCGTTCGCCCCCGTGATGGTCACGACGACGTCTTGCGTCAGACCGATCCGAACATTGTCAATCAGGGTGGTTTGATCGCCGCCGTTGGTAGCCCCGCTGATCGTGAGCGTTTCCGAACTGGCAGTTGCCGTGAACAACAGCACAGCCTGACGATATGGGTTAGATCCGCCAACGGGTGAATTGTCAGCGTCGGTAAAAGTCGAACCAGCGATCGTCGCTGTCACTGTCGTGGAATCGGGAGCGCCGCCGCCAGCTCGTTCGTTGTAGTCGAACATCAGTGCGTAAGTCTGCCCCGCAACCAGCCCCGAGACCGTTTGCGAGATCGAGCCGTCGCGCTGAATGAAGGCTACGGTAGTAGAATTATCACCGTTATTTGCAAATGGGGCGCGCCCATCCGGAGCTGCCACAGGATTCAAGCCAACACTACCGACATGCGTCCAGCCGCTAATTGCACTCGGATTATTGGCGTTGCTGATGTAGCCGGGATAGGTATCAAAATCGGCCGCATTGGCGGAAAAATCGCCATTAACAACCACTGCACTATCAGTGATAACCACCGTGTGAGTTACCTCGACAGTTTTGCCCGTCGCGAGAAAATCGATCTCAGAATTAGGAACCGTGTAGGTCCAGCCAACCTGACCGGAACCAAGCACAGGGATACCGTCCAGCACCGCACCAAGATTGAGATTATCCAGCAGCGCGGCCTGTTGAGTCGCCGTCAACGTAGCCGTTCCTCCCGTGACGCTCGCTCCGGGGAGAATTTCCACGGTATGCCTATCGGCCAGATCGGCATCGTCGAAAGTAATCGTCCCGGTTGCGGCAGCCGGATCAGTATCTGTGCCACCCGGGTTGTCGATTGTCTCCGTAATTGCACCCGTTTGGGCAGAACTGGTAATCACCGGTGCATCGTTCGTCCCCGTGATGGTCACGACAACGTCCTGAGTCACGTCGATCCGGACATTGTCAATCAGAGTGGTTTGATCTCCACCGTTCGAAGCCCCGCTGATGGTCAGCGTTTCCGAAGTGGCGGTGGCGATGAACCGCAACACCGCTTGTCGATATGGGTTCGCTCCCCCGACAGGTGCATTGTCAGCATCGGTGAAAGTCGCCCCTGCAATGGTTGCCGTCACTGTGGTCGAGCCGCCGGTTGCCCGCTCGTTGTAGTCAAACACCAGCGCATAAGTCTGACCAACAACGAGGCCGGAAACTGTCTGGGAAATCGACCCGGAGCCTTGAATAAAGACTACCGGAGTGGCGTTATCACCGTTATTCGCGAATGGTGCTCGACCATCCGGAGCTGCTACCGGATTAATTCCGACTTGTCCGGTGTGCGTCCAACCACTAATGCCGCCCGGGTTGTTGGGGTTGCTGATATACCCTGGATAAGTAGCAAAATCAGCCGCATCGGCTGAGAAATCGCCATTGAGTATTACCCCACTATCACCGATAGCGACGGTGTGCGTCACCTCGACGGTTTCGCCGGCCGCAAGAAAATCGATCTCGGCATTGGCAACGGTATAAGTCCAACCGACGGCACCCGATCCATCCCCGGGAGTGTCTTCCTGCACCGCACCAAGGCTTAGGTTATCCAACAAGGCTGCCGCCTGCGCCGCAGTCAACGTAGCCGTTCCTCCGGTCACACTCGCTCCCGGAAGCACCGTCGCGGTGTGAGTATCGCTGAGATCGACATCGTTAAAAGTGATCGTCCCGGTTGCAGGCGCAGGATCAGCATCAGTCCCGCCAGAGTTATCCACCGTTTCGGTGATTGCACCGGATTGGCCGGCACTGGTAATCACCGGCGAGTCGTTAGTACCGGTAATCGTAATCGTGACCGTTGCCGTATCCGAGCCTCCGTCGGAGTCGGTAATCGTGTAGGTAAACGTATCCGTCGTCGTCGCCCCGGCCGCCAGATAGTCGAACTGTCCACCGGGATCGTAAGTGAAGCTGCCGTCCGCATTGACGATGACGGTCGCACCACCGGCGCTGGTCGAATCAAACGAAGTGACGGTGATTGTATTAGTCGTATCTACATCGGAATCGTTGGAAAGCACCCCTTCGGCAACACCCACCGTTAGCACGGTATCCTGATCCGTTGCATGAACTTGCACAGCGCTTAAGGCCAGGTAATCCATCAGGATATATCCCCCCCGATCATCGGAGCGTTCGATCGTGATGACATTGTCACCGGTGATCGCTCCGACACTGGTCCCTGAAACAGCCGCCGTGGTGACAAGCTTCGCTGCAGTGACGGTTTCCGAGTGAATTTCGACTCCGTTGAAAAGAATTCGAATGTCGTGTCCACCGGTATTGGATCCCCCAAGGCCTGAGAAATCGACTGAGAACACAAAATCGTCGTTCAACTGACCTGGATCCAGATTGAAATGAATCCGGCTATCGGCGCCACCATTTACGAAGGCTCTTTCAAAACCATACACTCGACTGCTCCCGCCAATGCCGTCATTGATCGATTCAGTCTCCACTACAGTACCGATCGTTCCACCATACTCACCGGCAAAGTAATAGTCATCATCCCTCAGATTCGGATCACCCGGAGCAGCATTCACCCCGCCTTCCTGTTCGAACTCGCCAGAGCCACCGTTGTCGATACCGATCCGCCAGATCTCGGCAAGCGCTCCGTCGTCAACCGCAACGGGATCATCGTTCGCGCCGGTGACTTTAACGGTGACCGTCGCACTGGAAGTCGCGCCCTGGCTGTCAGTGATGGTATAGTTGAAAGTATCCGTTGCCGATTCACCTGCGGCGAGATAATCGAAGCGGCCGAAAGGGTCGTAGTTAAAACTGCCGTCCGGATTCACTGTGACCACGCCGCCCGCCGCACTGTGCGCGTCGTGTGAAGTCACCGTAATGACATCATCCGGAGCATTGCCGTCAATATCGACATCGCGGTCATTGGTGAGCACTCCTTCCGCCGCGGAGACCGTCAGAGTGGTATCTTCATTGGTCGTGAAAACAGCCTTCGATTCCAGAGTGATGCGATCGAATGACATCCATCCTCCGTTGGAGTCCGTTTTGGTAATGGTGATGATATTTTCACCGGTCACCCCACCCACCGAGGCAGCGGTGAATGCCGGAGTGGTGTGGACCGATCCGCCAGTCGTGGTGATGGCACCGGTATATACGAGATGGCCATTAAACAGGACTTCAAACTCGTAGGGTCCATTGGCCAAACCGCTTGCGCCGTTGGAAACATTATCGATCACTACTCTCAACTCGTTGTCGAGTTGATCAGCAGCGAGGTTAAAATGAATCCGGGTGGTCGGATCACCCCCCGTCAGCGCCCGTTCAAAACCAACCAGCGCGCCGCTGTTGTCGGGAATGCCATCATTGATCGCTTCGTCTACGGCCACCGTACCGATGCCATAAGTTCCCGCGAAATAATAATCGTTATCACGAGCCGTCGCACTGCCGGGTGCGGGTTGAGATCCGCCGCTTTCCCGTTCGAATTCGCCGGAGCTTCCGTTGTCCTGACCAAGCTGCCAGACACTCCCGAACGTGCCATCATCCATCGCCACCGGGGCGTCGTTCACACCGTTAACGGTCACCGTAGCGGTCGCTGTGCTGGTCCCTCCATTGCCGTCGGAAATGGTATAGCTAAAGGTATCCTGAGTAGATTCACCCACTGCGAGATACTCGAATTGGCCATTCGGATCGTAACTGAAAGTGCCGTCAGCATTTACGGTCACTGATGCACCTTTATCTGAAGTGATGGTCACGGTGCCGGCAGCCAACGCCATGTTCTGAGCTGCAATGACCGTGAGACTGTCATCCGGCGCGTTGCCGTTGACATCGATATCGCTGTCGTTGGCCAGTAGGTCGGGACGACCGCCGACCCAGACCTGCAAATTTCGGACCGTATAGCTGCCCCCCAGCCCGGACCGGTTGAAGGTCCAGTCCGGCGAATCCCCGCCGCCCGGCTGATTGCCCATGCCCATCGCTCCGCCGGTGATCGAAAAGATCATCACTTCGGCCCCGGGCGTGATGTCCGCTACCTGAAACGAGCCGTGTCCAGCAGCAGTAGTGCCACCGCTGTCTTTCCAATCAAATAAACCATCACTGGAACCAAATTGCCCCCCGCCGGAGGGGCCGTAATTGCTCGCCCAGAATTCGATGATACCCGTGGGAATGGTTCGCGAAGCGACGTTGGGATGGTTTGATTCGATCTTCAGATTTGTGACCACCGTGCCGTTCTGGACAATACCACTGTTGTCTGCAGGCACGCCGACCAGGCTTGCATCGGAATTGAATGCATCCATCGAAACCCAGACAAAGTAGCTGTCCAGTTCGAGATAGTAACCAACGCGTTCGAACGAACCGGTCGCAATACTGGCGGAATTGTCTGTGGTGTAGTTATCCGCGTTATCGAAGTTGGTAAATCCGACAGTTTCATACAACAGCTTTGCACCAGAGATGCCGGCATTTACGACATTTCCGTTTCCAACCGGTGCGGTCGGAGCCGTGATAGTGAGAACCGTGTCCTCAGTCGTGGCGTATCCCGTGTCATCATTGGCCACGGGAGCGTCATTCCTGCCGTTGACAGTGATTGTCGCGGTAGCGGTGGAAGTCGCCGTTCCGTCAGAAATCGTGTAGGTAAACGTGTCAGTGGTAACTTCATTGACCGATAAAGCCTGGATTTCGGCGGAAGCGGAAGAGTCATAGCTGAAAGTGCCGTCATCATTGACCACAACCGAAGCCCCCTTGTCACTCGTCACCGTCACGCTTCCGGCAACCAAATTGGCACCCTGAGCCGAGACCACCGTGACTGCGTCATCCGGAGCATTTCCGTCGATGTCGAGGTCAACATCATTGGCAAGGAGTGATTGGCCTCCGCCGACCCAAACCTGAAGATTCCTCACCGAGTAACTATTCGGCCCGAACGTCCAGTCCGGATTTCCAGTGGACTGACTCCCTATACCGATACCACTGCCGGTGACCGAAAAAATCATCTGCTCGGCCCCTGGCGTGATGTCCGCTACCTGAAACGAGCCGTGTCCAGCAGCAGTAGTGCCACCGCTGTCTTTCCAATCAAATAAACCATCACTGGAACCAAATTGCCCCCCGCCGGAGGGGCCGTAATTGCTCGCCCAGAACTCGATAATTCCTCTGGAGATTGTCCTCGATGCAACGTTGGGGTGGTTCGACTCGATCGTCAGATTCGTGACCACCGTGCCATTTTCCACAATGCCGCTGTTGTCCGCAGGCACGCCCACCAGATTGGCGTCTGTATTAAAAGCATCCATCGACACCCACACCCAAAAACCATCCAGTTCGAGATAGTAGGCAACACGGTCAAACGAACCTGCTGCTATACTCGCAGAATTATCCGTCGTATAATTGTCCGCGTTATCGAAGTTCGTGAATCCGGTGGTCTCATACAGCAACTGCGCACCGAAGAGACCTGGATTAGCGACATTGCCATTCCCGACGATAGTAGAATTATTGTCTTCGTCGAAGTAGTAGCGGTCGTCGTTCGCCACCGGCGCGTCATTGGTACCGGTAATCGTGATCGCGATCGTCTGCGTGTCAGTGCCGGTGTCGTCGTCCGTCACCGTGACCGTGTAAGTCAGGGTAAGAGTTTCCCCTGCTGCCAGAAAGTCAAAGCTCTCGGGTTTGCTGCTGCTGTCGAAGGTCCAACCAACCGTACCCGTCGTGGCATTGCTCAACGTCAGCATCGGTAACACATCGGCACTGGTCAGCGAACCGCTGCCTCCGCTGATGACAACCGTCGAATTGACGGTCGCTGCGGTCGTGTCCAAGCTTCCCACGTCGCTAACCGTTAAGGTTCCACTGACCGACAGCGCTGCATCCGTCTCGACCACGGTTTCCGCTGCCGAATCAAGCGCACCCACGGTGATCACAGGTGCAACATTGCTGACTGCCACCGTGGTCGAACCGGTCCCCACCAGCGTGTCGTCATCCGTCACCGTTACGCCGATCGTGTAGCTGTCGGAAGCGGTACCGGTCGGATTGTCATCGAGATATTTGTGATCGACCGAAAACACGCGTGTCACCGGATTCCAATCGATGCCATCAACGGCCTTGGTCAGGACCGCCGTGCCGAGTGCAAATGACTGCGTGTTGTCCGGACTGGAAGCGTCCCCCCAATTGAGATCAAGCGTAAACGTATCGAGCGTGCCCACATCCGAGATCGTGCCGGCAAGTGTCGCCGTGCCATTTTCACTGATCCCTGCAGGTGCCGTCAAACTCACTGTCGGCGCCACATCGGAAACCGTGGTAACAACCTGAACAATCTGACTGGAGACGTTCGTGGGCACCGGGCTCGACGCCAGTTCCGCAACCTCAGCAGCGGACAATGCCCTGCTATACAAAGCGATGTCATCCATCGCTCCAAAAATCCCGTCACTGGAACTTCGTCCCATTAACTGAAGCGCGTCCGTGTTAAACAGACCATCTCCATGAAGATAGGTCTGGGTATGATTGAGCACACCGTCCACATACTCGCGGCTGTCGCCGGCATCGAGCACGTAGGTCACGTGATGCCAATTGCCATCTAGCACCGAGCTACCGCTGTTGTAGTGCTGATTGTAATTATGCTTTCCGGTCAACCCATCATCCGGGAAGGTATCGGTCCGCAAATTGACCTCGTCGGTAGTCGATGTACGGTTGATGATCCAGCTCGCAGTTCCATCATTGCCTTCATTGCCCTTGCGCATGACCCGGAACCAGGCATCGTTGTCGGCAAGCTCTGCTTTGATCCAAAAGGATACCGTAAGTTGGTCATCAATGTTAGCCAGAGAGGCGGAGTGCGCCACATTGATGTAACCGGAATCCTCACCGTTCGCGACGCCCCCACCATTGAGGACGGCCGGGGCATCGCCTGTTGTATAAGTAATACCGGTGCCCGAAATCGTTCCATCGTTGCCATTCGCTGTACCATCAGTGGCATCACCGGCATCGAAATTGTAGAGAGCCTCCAGTTTGTAGCCGAGCGTTTCCCATACCTGCACTCTCACGGTAACAGCGTCGCTTGCGGTCGCTGTTGGATCGTCATCGGCATAGGTGTGGAACAGAGTAAAGGCACCGGTGACATCGTTGTATGTTCCATCGGCCGCAGCCAGATCAGCAAGATCATACACCTTAAGGCCCGGGTCATTTCCATCAGCCCAATCCACCGTAATGGTGTAGCCGTCGCCATTAAAATCGGCATCGATGATCGTTCCTGACAGGGTCGTCTGCGTCGCCTCATTTTCACTGGTGATCGCGACACCCGACAACTCCGGCGCGTCGTTGACACCTCGAATCGTGATCGTTACCGTCTGCGCGTCGCTCAGCGGAGTGCCGGCATCGTCAGTCGCAGTGATCGTATATTCGAGAACCAGAGATTCCCCGGCCGAAAGATAATTAAAGGCTTCACTGCCACTATCGAACGTCCAAGTGATATCTGCGGTCGTTGCGGTATTGCTGATAACCGGATTAGTCCCCGCAGTCAGCATCGCGAGTAGCGCGGCATTGCCAATGCTATTATCGTCACCCGTAACCACCACAGACGAAACCGTAGCGGAAACCGTATCACTGGTATCGACATCCTCGATGCTTAGCGTTCCCGTTGTCACCAGCCCGGAATCAGTTTCAGCGAGATTCGCCGCAGCGGAATCACCTGCATCAATCGTGATCAACGGCGCATCATTGCTTCCATTGACGGTGATCGTCAGGGTTGCCGTGCTCGTGCCGATGCGGTTGCGGAACAACGACCCGTCACCCGGATCTTCCGGATGATCCCACCCGGCGTCATTAGGATCCGTCGAAGCAGCTCCACCGGATTTCATCAGAAAACCCGATTCGATACCTGCCCAGCTTGGCTCACCTGCGGCACTCTGATTAAAAAACCCATATCCCCCGGCACCGTTCCCGGTTCGAATCTCCACGTCGAACCAACCTGCTGCTCCGGTGGAATTGGTGAACGTTCCCGCATCCGCAGTGTTCCAGCCCGCCGCGCTGATAACCGCCACGCCATCGATCTTCAGATGACTTGTGTCATCACTCATCATCAGAAAGTGGGTATCTCCCGCAGCCAGATAAATCTGCCCGGTATAGACAATAGTTTTGTTTAAAGGATCGCCCCAGGCCGCCTCGCGATCAGCGTCACGCGCTCCTGCGTTCGCCCAGAAGGCGTTCGGCCCTGACGATGTTCCGAGATTGCCCTGATTGACACCGGAGGTATTGTTACTTCCTGCCACAAATCCCGCCATCAGCCCCGGGCTTCCGAAATCAGAAACCGTATAGGTGAATTCATCCGTCTGCGATTCCCCCGCTCCGATCGTATCGCTCGCCGCATCATTCAGGGCGTAGCTGTAGGTTCCATCAGGATTAATCGTCAGTGTTCCGTACTGACCGTCCACGGCGGTAGCTCCGGTAACCACTCCTCCCGCCTGGGCGCCTACCGGTGTGCCGCCACCCGTGTAGGAGATCCCGCTGACCACCACCTCACCGGCGATCACCGTATCGGGACTGAGCGTGCCGTCGTCCGGATCGGCATCGCCATCCGCCGCGTCTCCCGCAGTTGCACCAACATGCCCGAGCACATTGCCACTGGTTCCGGAGAGTGTGGATCCGTCGCCTCCCGCAGTTTTGTCGGCATTGTTCAGCCCGCCAGCCTCGTTTGCGGAGTTGGTGTCGGCGTTTGCGACGGGAGCATCATTCAGTGCCGTCAGAGTGACGTCATTGCCGTCACCACCGGCGTAAGAAACGATAAAAGAATTTCCACCCACCGTGACCGTGGCGCCTTCCGCCAAACCGGTAAATGTACCGCTGACCGCGTCAGCTGTTCCATCGTTATCGATCAGCACAATCTCCGTACCGGTCGCGATGCCATTCCCCGGATTGACGTTCAGAGTCAGGACTCCTCCCAAGGTGACCACACCATTTCCCGCACTGTTATCGACAACGATGGTGTCATGCCCCCCCGCCACACCGGCGCCCGCCGTGCCGAGAACATCGAACTCGATCGTTCCCCCGCTTGCAGTGAAATTGCCGTCGACCGTTGTGCTGTCAGCTGAGGCGTCTGCACCGATTTGCAAGGTGCCTCCCTGCTGAGTGAAATTGAACCCGATGATATTGACATCCTTGAGCACGCCATCGGTGAAATTGAATTTTTCGGTACCCCCGCCTTCGGTGATGTTCCCGCCCTGAATGTTCAGAGTTCCGCCGCCGAGATTGAGCACGCCATCAGTATTCTGCGGAGCTGTACTGGTAGGAGCGGGGTCGGCAAGTAGCACCGATCTAGCCGTCACAGTACCTTCGTCAAAGGTCAAAGTACCATCTCCTGATCCAGGCCCACCGGAGGTGCTGGCGTGCCGTCCGAGTATAATCTCGTCGAGAGTAGCGTTGAACACGCCATTCGACATATCGAATACCCCCGTGGTGACGGTACCGGTATTGGCCGCATCGTTGATGCCGACCCGTAGATCGGCCTCATCGTTCGCATTGAGATTTCCGGATAAATTGAGCGTTCCTCCCAATGCGATATCCACAGTGCCTCTGCCTTTCCTCGCACCCACGTCAAAGGTGTCGACATCAACAGTATTGAGCATGCTGCCGAAAGTAAGGGTGCTGTTTGCACTCTGATTTCCCGGACTCGGGCAATCTCCTATGATGATCTGATCCGCGGTGATGACATTGTTGCCGACATTGGATAGATCCAGATCGCCGCGCGTTCCGACTCCGCCGGTGGCCAGAAGTGATCCGATGAATATATCATCCACATTGATCGTTACCGAATCCGCCTGGGTGAAATTCACAATCCCGATCGCTATGGGGACCGTGTTATTGTTTCCGGTATTGTATCCGATTCTCAAATCATTGGCGACGCCATCGCCAATCGAAACGGCACCCCCGCTGACGGTGAGCCGTCCGGTATTTGTTCCCGTGCCGATATCATCGAGATCCGCGTAGCCCACCGTCAAGTTGTCCACCTCGAGGCCTCCGGACGTCACCACAAAATCACCGGCTTCGATGTTTAAGGTGCTGGTCCGCGATTCACTGACGCCATTGGCAACCGTGAAGGTGCCGCCACGCTGATTGATGGTTCCCGTGGAGTTCAGATTTCCGCTGCCGAGTTCCACCGTATTCGCGGTCACAGTTCCCGCGTCGAATGTAATCGTTCCCGTTCCCGAGCCGGACCCAATGCTGTGGCGGCCGAGTCTGACCGCATCTAAAGTGGCATTAAAAATCCCGCCAGACAGATCGAGTAAACCGATGGAAATCGTTCCCGTGTTGCCGGTGACGTTAAAACCAATATCGAGGTCGGTGCCGGCGTTGACATTGCCGCTGAGCTCGAGAGTGCCCCCGCTGGCAATCGTCACCGTGCCCCGACTCTTCTGCCCGCCAATGGTGAAGGTATCAACATTGAAGGTATTGTTTTGGCCGAGTCCGATCACACTCGGCGTTGACGTATTTCCAGCCGAGGGAGAATCTCCAATGGTGATCGCGTCGGCATTGACGAGATTTGCTCCCGTTGACGAAAGCGTCAATCCGCCGATCGAACTGCCCGGGTTAGCGACCGAAAGAGTCGTTCCAAGATACACTTCGGAAACGTCGATCGTCACGGTACTTGCTCCACTGAAGTCGACAGTACCCCGCGTGTTGTTATTAGCGGTTTCAGTTCGACCGATATGCAGGCGTTCCGTGCCGTTGCCCACTCTCACCACACCGCTGGTAGTGGTTAGCTGACTCGTTCCACCATTCAGACCGACCCGCAGGGTGTCGACATCAAGGCCGTTTCCGACTGTCATCGTGCCGTTGTCGACCAACAGGCTGCCTGCGCCGGCGCCATTGGTCACAGCGTTTGTCACCGTCACCGCACCACCGCTGATTATCTGAAAATTGCCGGCCTCGATATGCACCGAATTCGTGGCACTGATCGTCCCCGCATCAACCTGAAGCGTTCCGCTGATGACTCGCGTTGCTCCGGAATAAGTATTGTTACCTCCTAAGCTAAGGGTGCCCGCACCGGTCTTGGTGAGATCTCCATTGCCTTCGATTACCGAATTGATGGTCGCATCGACGTCTGACTGAATCGAGCCGCCAACTCCGGCAATCGTGATTTCACCACCTGACAGCGTAAAGTTGCCACTCTGGAAATGCAGCGCCCCGAGCGTGACATCGCCGACAATCGCGATGCCGCCTCCTGCACCTGAAAAGACCACCTCATGTCCGGCAGTCAACGATCCCACCTGAGAATCCCAGGACGCCTGATCCGTCACCGTGACCTGGGTCAAGGTTGCCGCCATGTGCGCATAGTGTGCCCCCTCCGAACTTCCCGCCACCGCAGCTTTCGCCTGCCCGTCGACAATAATCCTTCGCTCGCCGGTGACGAAGGCGTCGTTCATTACATCAGCACCTGCCGTCTCTTCGGCGTGATCCAGTCCCAGTATATGGCCGATCTCATGAGACAGCACACTGACCAAATCGACACCGGTAAAGCCTTCCTCCTCATCGTCCATCGGCGTCGAATCGATGAACCAACCCCGCTCAGCAGCATCGGCATCGATGAAAATGTTCATGCCCTCCGCATAGCCCAAAATCACCCCATCCAGTGAAGCGATATGATACTGGATCTGTGCCAGCGTCGACGTCTGTGCCTCACTGAGACCACTTGCGATCCAGCGTTGCTCAGCGGCCGCGGCAAGTTGCTCAAGTTTCTGAGCGCTACCGGGATCCTCCGGCTGGAACACGAAAACCATCTGGTCCGCCGGCACATCGGTCTGGCCCGTCGCTACCGGCAGTGCATCGGTCGCCAGCGGATCGATTTTAATACCCCCCGCTTGAGCCTGAACTTCCTTGCCGTCACCGGCATTCGGCCCGTTCGCTCCATCCTTGGTGGTTGATTCGTCAGAGGAGACCGGTGCAGTTGCCTCGCCGCTGGAAACAGGAACGACCGCCCCCTCTGCAGGCGCCTCACCGGCGCCCGGCACAGGAGCAGGCTCAACTGCAGGAGACGCCTCAACAGGCGCGTCACTTTGCGCGGCGACAGGAGCGCCGGAATAAAGGATTCGCGGCTCCAGCTGCTCCACCAAAAGCTCTCGAATTGACGAGTTGTCCGACCTGCGGGACGAAGAACGGCGACGGGAAATGGGGAATTTCTTCACTTAAAATACAGATAGGACTACAGCGGAAGAGACGCACAGACGGTTATCTGCCATGCGGCGCCCACCAGCAGTTGCCTCTCATCAGGAATTCGTGACTGAATATGAAATCAGTCCTTACTCAAGAACGAAAATCGACGGTTTACCGCCTTCACGCTCTTGCCGGCGCAAGCTATGAAGCCGTCTCTCGCGCGTCAATAGCAAACCCTAACGAGATAATCTGGCTATTACGGTAATTATCACCCATCTTAGCGTGATCTTCGTGGCAAACCCCACTACCCGCTAACAATGAAGGCACTCTACGGCCTGCCTGTCAGCGATCAGTTTGCCGGAAAATCTGTCCGTCTGCTACCGGCGCACGACAGCGACAACGGCCGGGCAAACGGGTTCCCGCCTGCCACCGGTCCCCTCAATCGATCGGCGGAAATTTAAAATCCTCCGACGGGATGTGCTCGCGCTTCATCAGCGCTTCGATCTGATCGACGATGTCCGGGTTTTCGTCAGCGACATCATTGAGCTCGCCGATATCCGCCTCGAGATCGTAGAGTTGCGTCTTCAGCGGCTCCGGGTTCTTACGATCGAGCATGCCCTGGCGAATGCCTTTCCATTTGCCCATCCACAGCGCCTGCTGTCCTCCATAGGCGGGAAACTCGCGATAGAGAAACTCGCGGGGCGCCTGCTTTTCACCGAGCAAAGTCGGCGCGATGCTGATGCCGTTGACGCCGTCCGGCACCGGTGCATCGCTGTCGATCAGGTCGAGCAGGGTCGGCAACCAGTCCTCGAGACCGGTGCGAAAATCCGACGTGCTACCCGGCGCAATCTTACCCGGCCAACGCACGATCAAAGGCACCCGGATCCCGCCTTCATACAAGGAACCTTTCATGCCCTTCAACTGGCCGACGCTGTCGAAAAATTTGTAGTCAACCTCTTCAAGGTAGGTGGCACCATTGTCCGAGGTAAACACCACGATGGTATTGTCACTCAGCTCGAGTTCATCGAGCAGATCGAAAACCCGGCCCATGTAGGTATCCATGCGCGTGATCATCGCCGCGTAGGCGGCGCGCGGCGTGAAATGTGGCGTGTAACCTTTGCCGTTTTCCTTGGTGAATGGCGGATCGTTCCACCCCAATGACAGGTAGGGCTGCATTTCCTCATCCGGCACGTGCAGCGCAACGTGCGGAATGATGGTCGGGTAGTAGAGGAAAAACGGCTTCTGCTGATTCTTTTTGATAAACTCCAGCGCCTGCGCATTGATGCGGTCCGGCGCGTAGTCCTGCCCCTTGAACATCTCGTAACTCGCCGGATCGAGAGGATCGCTGCCCTTCGCCAGCGGCGCGTGCCCCGGCACCGGCGGGTCGTTGTTGAGCGGGATCTTCTCAAGATCGCTCCACAGCGTCGCCGGATAGTAGCTGTGGGCATGCGACTGACAGTTGTAGCCGAAAAAGCGCTCAAAACCCTGCCGCTCGGGACTTCCCGTCGACGTCGTGTTGCCCAGTCCCCACTTACCGAAGGCACCGCTGACGTAACCGTCCGGCGCCAGCGCTTCAGCGATGGTCACTTCATTGAGCGGAAGCGGGTGCTGGCCCTCCGGCTCTCCCTGCGGAATCATCGAACGATTGTTGCGCACCGCAGCGGCACCGGGATGCTTGCCGGTCATCAACACACAGCGCGACGGCGCACACACCGCATTGCCGGCATAGGCATCGGTAAAGCGCATGCCTTCGGCCGCCAACTGGTCGAGACGCGGCGTTTTGATCTTTTTCTGACCGTAACTGCCCAGCTCGTTCCAACCCAGATCATCGGCCATGATGAAAACAATATTTGGCGGTCGCTCGGCAGCCTCCAGCGTCGCCACGGCGACCAGGCTCAATAATGACAACAGCAGCAAGCGAAGATTCTTCATGCCCGCAGTTTCTACCGCCCCGGCGCTGCACACAAGCACGCACCAACGCCATCTTGTCTTCAGCTTCGCCGGGCGGCCGGGAGGATTGCCTGCATCGCTTGCGCGCCAGATCCGCCACCGACGCAGGCGCTAGTGTTTCACCCGCCGCCGATTCTCGAAAACTATCTGCTCGAGCCCGCTGGGAGCCTTGGTCGCCTCGGCGATGCGCTGATGCAGTCGCTTCGCCAAATCCGCAACCGTCCCAGCCTGCGCGGCCTGTTCGGCGAGATTGGTCATTTCCGCAGGATCGGACTCGTGATCGTAAAGCTCGATACCGGCAGCGCCTTTGTCACCCCACTCAGTGTAGCGATAGCGAACCGTCCTCAGACTGTAACCGTTCTCGTATTGAGTCAGCGCCGAATCTCTGGGCATCGCCGCCGGGTCATCGAGCGCCGCCGCCAGACTCACTCCCGACACATTCGACGGCGGTTTGAGCCCGCACAACTCCGCCAGAGTCGGGTAAAAATCGATCATCTCCGCCGGCGTCCGCGCCACGCTTCCCTTAGCCTTGGCTCCCGGTGCCGAAATGATCATCGGCACCCGCGCCGCGTTTTCAAACAGCGTGGTCTTCTGCCAGTGACCGTGCTCGCCCATGTGATAGCCGTGATCCGAGGTGAATACGACCACGGTATTTTCCGCCAACCCCGACGCCTCCAGGCCATCGAGGATCTTGCCGACCTGCGCGTCGGCGAACGTGATCGATGCGTAGTAAGCCTGAATCGCCTGGCGCGCCAGATCATCGGTGAGATTGATCTGCTCCTTTTTGCGCTGCACCGATTTGCGCGCCGACTCCGGAATCGTTTTGAAATATCCCTCCGGCACCTCAGGCACAACGATCGAATCGAGCGGATACATTTCGAAGTACTTCTTCGGAGCGACGAACGGCGTGTGCGGACGAAACAAACCTACCGCCAGAAAAAACGCCCGATCCTCTTTCGCGTAGCGCTGCAACTGTTCGACCGCTTCGTCGGCGATGATGCCATCGGTCTGCTCCTCATCGGTCCCGTCGGCCGCCAGCCAACTCAATGTTCCGCCGAAGCTGCCCGGCCGCAGGGAGAAAATCAGTGGCTCATCCTCGACGTCGCGGCCGCGAGGATTGATCGTGTAGTTCCAGGAAAACGGATCATCGTGACCACTGGTGCCGATATTTTTGGGCACATTGTAGTGATAGATCTTGCCGATGCGCGTCGCGAAATGGCCGGCGTCACGGAACATCTGTGACATCGTCTTCACATTCGGCACATGCTCACGCAGATAGACCGCGTTGCGATGAATCAGGGTCTGATCGGGATACATGCCCGCCATGAATGAGGCCCGGCTCGGCCCACACAGCGGATACTGACAATAGGCATGCTCGAAACGCGTCCCCTGCGCCGCCAGCCGGTCAATATTCGGCGTCTTCACCTGCGCATGCCCGTAGCAGCCGATATCGGTATTCAAGTCATCGCAGATCAGGAACAGGACGTTGGTCCGGTCGTTGGCACCGGCATCCGGCGCGACGACTACCAAACCTAAAAAACATACGAAAGAGATGAACAGGCGCATACCCACCATCAGTAGCCGAAACGCGACGCCCCGCGAAGCCAATTCTGCCGGTTAGTTGCCACCATAACAACTTTCCTGCCCGCCAGAACGGCGCTTGAAAAGATCCGCCGGACAGTAGACTCTGCCCCCCTCTTTACTATGAAAATTCTCGTTACCGGCGGCGCCGGCTATATCGGCAGCATTGCCACCGAAAAAATCATCGCCGCAGGTCATCAAGCCGTGGTCTTCGACAGTCTCTACATGGGCCATCGCCAGGCCGTTCACCCCGACGCTACCTTCATCGAAGGCGATCTCGCCGAGCGCCCCGCGATCGGCGCGGCGATCGCTGAGCACCAGCCGGACGCGGTCATGCACTTTGCCTCGCATACCATGGTTGGCGAGTCGATTGAAAAGCCGTTTCTGTATCTCGGTGACAACGTTGCCAACGCCCGCAACCTGCTCGAGGCAATGCTTGAGAACGATTGCAAAAAGATCATCCTGTCATCGACGGCGAACCTTTTTGATCAGCCCGAGCGCATGCCGATCGGCCCCGAAGAACGTGTCATTCCCGGCAGCCCCTACGGCGAGTCGAAGGCGATCATCGAACGCCAGCTCTACTGGCTGCACCGCACTCACGGTCTGCGCTACGCCTGCCTGCGCTACTTCAACGCCGCCGGCGCCACCGCCGAACGTGGCGAAGACCACACGCCCGAGACTCACCTGATCCCGCTGGTGCTGCAGGTCGCACTCGGTCAGCGCGACTCGATCAAAATGTTCGGCAGCGACTACGACACCCCGGACGGCACCTGCGTGCGCGACTACGTGCACATCTCCGATCTCGCCAAAGCTCACTTGCTGGCGTTGAATGCGCTCGAAGACCGCGCGGAGCTGCACTACAATCTCGGCAACGGCGCCGGCTTTTCGGTGCAACAGGTGGTCGATACCGCACGTGCCATCACCGGTCACGCCATCCCCGCCGAGGCCGTCGACCGTCGTCCCGGCGATCCGGCGACGCTGGTCGCTGACTCCACCAAAATTCGCGAAGAACTCGGCTGGCAACCCGATTACCCAGATCTCAAATCGATCATGCAATCGGCCTGGGACTGGCATCAGAAAAATCCGTCCGGTTACCCGTAACAAAACCCAACGCCTGCCATGAACCACTCCAGTCAAAACCTCTACGCCTGTCTGCGCCGCTACGCCTTCTGCGTCTGCCTTCTGCTGCCGCTGCTGAGCAACGCCCGGGCGGAACCGAAAAAGCCCAACATTCTGTTCGCGTTCGCCGATGACTGGGGGCGCTACGCCAGCGCCTATGCCGCTCTCGACAAGGACGAATCGCCCAACTCGCTGATCAGCACGCCAAACTTCGACCGCATCGCTGCCGAGGGCGTCCTGTTCACTAACGCGCACGTCAATTCGCCGTCGTGCACGCCCTGCCGCAGCGCTTTGCTTTCCGGTCAGTATTTTTTCCGTACCGGCATGGGCGCCATCCTCCCCGGCGCCAAGTGGGATTCGACGATTCCGAGCGTTCCGCTGCTGCTGCGCGATCAGGGCGCTTACCACATCGGCCAGACCTACAAAGTATGGTCTCCGGGGACTCCGAACGACGCACCGTTTGGCGAACGCGAGCACGAATACGAAAGCGCCGGTCGCAAATTTAACCAGTTCTCGCAAAACGTCACCAAAGCGGTCGCCGCCGGTGCATCGATCGATGCCGCCAAGCAGGTGCTTTACGATGAAGTGACCGGCAACTTTGACGCCTTCCTCGCCGACCGGAAAGACGCCGACCAGCCGTTTTGTTACTGGTTCGGACCGACCAACGTTCATCGCAAATGGACCAGGGGTTCGGGCAAAGCGCTGTGGGGGCTGGACCCCGACGAACTGAAAGGCAAGCTGCCCGAATTTCTTCCCGATGTCGCTGCGGTGCGCGAAGACGTCGCCGACTACCTCGGTGAAGCCATGGCTTTTGACACCGCGCTGGGCCTGTTGCTCGGCAAGCTCGAAGCCATCGGCGAACTCGACAACACCATCGTTGTGGTCAGCGGCGATCACGGGCCTCCCGGATTTACCAACGGCAAGACCAATCTCTATGACTACGGCACCGGCGTGCCGCTGGCGATTCGCTGGCCGGGCAAAGGCAAAGCCGGACGCGTAGTGACCGATTTCGTCAATCTCATGGATCTGGCGCCGACGTTTTGTGAAGTCGGTGGCGTCACCCCGCCCGAGGTGATGACCGGCCGCAGTCTCGTTCCCGTGTTGGCTTCGGAAAAAGCCGGTCGCGTCGAGGCACAACGCGACCACGTGGTCACCGGTCGCGAGCGCCACGTGCACGACACACGCGAAGGCATGTTGCCTTACCCGCAACGCGCGATTCGCACCGATGACTTTCTCTACATCCGCAACTTCAAACCGGAACGCTGGCCGATGGGCACACCGACCGGCATCACTGACGACGACCAGCCGAGTGTCAGCGAGTTGACCGAGAACACCGGCATCACGCTTTCCGACATGGATGCCGGCCCGACCAAGGCCTGGATCGTCACTCATCGCAACGACGACGGCATTCAAACCTTCTACGACATGGCGTTCGCCAAACGTCCCGCCGAAGAGCTCTACGACCTCGCCAAAGATCCTGACGAAGTCACCAACGTGGCCGGCGATCCGGCCTATGCCGACACCAAAAAAGTTCTCTCCGAATGGATGATGGCAATTCTCAAAGACGCCAAAGATCCGCGAGTGCAAGGCGACGGCTCGACCTTCGACAAATCTCCCTACACCGACATGCCGGAGAGAGTTCAGAAGAAAAAGAAATAGCGTGAGGCAGACGGGTAATCTGCATCAGCGGACCGGCCAACTCTCTCCCGCGCTACTGACTCCGCGCCCGCTCCCATTTATCGATCACCCACTCCCTGATGTTGGTGTAGGCCCACACACCGAGCCGGTATTCGTTGGCTCCCCGCAGGCGGGCAAAGCCCCATTCGCCTTCGCGCAACGGAACCATGTCTGCATCCCCGGAACCGGGCAGCAGACTCGCGTAGGCGGCGATTCGCGCCTCCGCCAGCTGCAGCGTAGCCGCCTGATTTTCGCCGGGTGTCAGCCCGGCAAAGTGACTTTGTTCATCGCTGAGGCCAGCCGTTTGCCGGGCCAAGCCGCGCTGACGGTCGCTCTGAGCCGTGGCTCCCTGTTGGCGCACCGCCAGCGGACCTCCGGCAATTGATGCCAGTGAAATGTGGGGAACTGCGGCGGTGGCGCGGGTTTCGATGCGTTCGATTTTGGCCAACAGCGACTCACTGCGACCATTAAAACGAACCCGGAACTCGCGGGTGGTGCCACCACTCTGATCGAGCGTCTGGATCGAATCCTGATTCGCCGATAACACCAACTGCGGCGGTCCGTCGGGAAGAATCGTAAAAATAACTTCACCCGCCCGCAGGTAACGCCCGGGCAGGCTGTCCATGTCACGGGCAATCACCGTTCCGGAAACGGGTGCCACGACATTGAGGCTGCTGACGAGTTGCTGCATCACAGTGCGTTTTTCCCGCAATGCGTCCAGCCCCTTGAGTTCAGCCTGGTAGGCGGCGACCTGCTCACTCTCAAGATACCGACGGGCGCGGAGCTCTGAGATCGCGATATCCACGGCCAGCGTCTCCAATCGCGTCTCCTGCTCGGGATTTCGCAAACGCGCAAGCATGGCACCGGCTTCGACGTGTTGCCCGCGTTGGCAATTCAGGCCTTCGACAAAGCCGGGCAGCTCGACGCGCACCACTGCCTTGTCCGGAAAATTGACGACCGTCGCCACTGACGCCGACGGTCTGATCTGCACAAAATACATCAGCGCAGCGATCACCGAAAACACCACGCCCAATCGACTCAGCACAGGCACCAACCGGGGCCTCGGCCCGCCACTGCCGGTGCGCATGAATTTCACAAACTGCACCGTGCCGTTGATCAACAGCATGGAAATCACCAGCGCCACAATGACGATTCCGGCACCGCGAGCCAGCAGACTGGCGATGATCATGATACCGACCCACACCACCACGCGCCACAGCATCGCCAGCACCCCGTAAATGCCGATCGTCCACGGCTGTTGCCGCGCCTGACCGGGGAAGCGCATGTCTTTCATGCCCAGCAAAAACCGCTTCGACATCCATTTGACCACGGCCTGCCCTTTGGCACCGAGATTCGGGATTTGCAGTAAATCGCTGAGAATGTAGTAACCGTCGAAACGCATCAACGGGTTGGCATTGAACAGCACCGTGATCACCGTCGCCGCGAACACCACTTGATACGCCAGCGTATTGGCGATGCCCGAGCCGGTACGCACCCAGATCAGCACCGCAATGGCAGCGATCAAAAACTCAATGTACATGCCCGCGGCCGCTACCAGAAGTCGCTGCCAGCGCTGACTGAATCGCCAACTGGCAGTGGCATCGACGTAAGTCAGTGGAGTGATGAATACCAACAGCTGGATGCCCCATTCCGGGACCACTCCGCCAAAACGCTTGGTTGAAATACCGTGCGCCAGTTCGTGAAAAACTTTCAGCCCGGCAAACACCAGAATCAGCATCAGCCAATTGCCCGGCAGCACGACCTGTTGAATGCCGCCTCGAAAACTATGCCAGTCGGCGGCCACCAGATAGCCTGAGTAAATCATCAGACACAAGGCCAGAGCCATGAAGCCGGGACTGAACAGCCAGCCTAACCAGGGTAGCAGCGCACTGAGAAACCGGTCGGGATTTCCCGCCGGCAGTTTCAAGAACAACAGGTGCTGAGTCCATGCCCCCGGCTTGCGCTTTTTCCGTTCCTGACCATGCGTGTAGCGACGCTGCGCCTGATTGGCCGATTGCGTCTCGAGTAGATCGTGGTCGACCAACCAACGCATCAGAGTCAGCGCATCCTTTTCGCTGATCGCCTCGGCACCGAGTTTTTGCGCGTTCATCGCCAGCACCTCACCGACGCTGCGGCTGCCGTCGAGCTTGCGCAGAAACTGATACTCGGCCAGCCCCACCTGATAGTAGCCGCGGTTGGCGATGTCCTCGACCACATAGACCGGGACGCCACGACGCTGATCGAAGCTGATCTCGAGATCGCTGCGCACTCTCGGCCTGGCAACCATCCAGTCACGCACTGCGTGATCAGTATCGCCGGATTTTTCCTGGCCAGGTCCCTGCATCAGATTCGGAGATAAGGTTCGCGATCAGTGCCGGACTCAGAACAGGCGCAGGCGAATAAAGTTCCACGGTTTGTGAAACAGGATCCAACCGAGCGACTTGCGCGGGCCGACTACCGAAGCGCGCCCCTGCATGCCCGGTCGCAACGAATCGGCGTCATTCTGCACCGTGGTAAGACAGACAAATACGTTCTCACCGTCGAGCATTTCCGACACCGGGTAGACCTCTTCAAGCTCGCCCTCGAATTCGTGGCCCGGTTGCGACTCCAGCCGGAATCGCACCTTCTGGCCCGGCTGCACCCAATGGACATCCTCATCGGAAACCGCAATCTCCAGGCGCAAGCGCTCAAGCGAGGCAATTTCAAACAACTTCTGGCCGGTCTCCACCGGCACCCCCTGCGACTGCTCGAGGTTACCGCTCAATATCAGGCCGTCGAGTGGCGACACGATTTTTAAATTATTCTGCTGATAATCGAGCAAGCGACTTTCCGCGTCGAGCGCCTCGAACTCATGCTGCGCCAACTGGGTTGCCTCGACATCGCCGATAGCCAGAGCCTGATCGCGACGTTTGCCGGCGACATCCCGCTTGGCGATGGCTTCGGCAAGACGCCACCCGATTTCCTTGCCATCGAGCAAGGCGAGCAGTTGCCCCCTGGTCACCGTGTCACCGGGCTTAACCCGGGCATCTTGTAGAATGCCACCGAACGGCGCGGCGATCTGGCGCGATTCTACCGGCGCCAACTGGGCCGGTGCACCGATCCGGTAAGGCACCGGAATCAGCAGCGCGATAACAAGCGCAACCGGCAGAGCCAACAACGCCACCCTGCGCAGCACCGAGGCCTCGCGCAAATAGCGCATACTGCGCCCGATCGGACCGGTGGGCAGCGCCTTGCGCAGCAGCTCGATCAGCGATACAAGATGCGGGTTAACTGCCTCGACCAGTTCAAAGGTGCGAACGTCGAGCCCCTGTCGCTGCTTCCAGAACAAAACCCACGAACCACGCGGCTTCTCGTCGCTGCAGATCAACGGTACTGACAACACCTGACCGTCCGAAGATTTTGACAGCAAAGCGCTCTGATCTGACGAAGTCAGCACGGCAACGTTTTCATCCTGCGGAGCCGGCCACGAAACCGGACTGCCGGTCGCCAGCGATTCCTTCATCAACGACATCAGCTGGGCAGTGCCGTGGCTGCGCTTCTCTACTTTACCAAATCCGGAGACTGCCTCGACGCGAATTCGCGACGCATCGCCGATGCCGATGGCGAGCCGGTCACACCCTAACCACTCCTGCAATTCGGTAGCCACCACGGTGAGCGCTTCGGCGAAATCGCGTGCATCACTGGCCCGGGTGAAAAGATCGACCAGCAGCGTCGCCTGCAGAAATGCCGTGCGGACCGCCTGCAATTCTCCGCGCACACCGTGCTGCAGCATCACTGATGCCATCATCTGCAGCATTCCCCAGGTAGGCTCAAGATAAGGTGCCCGCTCAGGGCCAAGGATCAAGGTTACTGAAAGCGCGCCCGCTTCTGCGGTGCGCAACGGCACGCACAGCACCGCAAATTTGCCGGACTCGGCACGCAAGGTACGCCGGTCAGGACTGCCGTTGACGACCGCCTGTGCCGCGATACTATCGACTTCGCCCATGATCTGCGCATCGACCCCCGAGTCAGCTTTTTCGCTCTGCACAGTGCGGTGAACTTCCTCCTCACTTACTAACCTATGAAGTAAGCCTACACGCGCGGAAGTCAAGCCGACCAGTACCCCGACCGACGTCTGTAGAAACTCATCGAGGTCATCGATCGCAACCAAACGCTCAATCTCAGTGATGACACTGGTCGTTCCCGCCCCCGGCATCGCCTGTGCTCCGACGCCTCCGCCGACTGCAGATGTAGTTGCTGGTGTAGCTCCTGCGCTCATTCAGTATTTTCCGGCTCGTCTGAAGTTAAAATCATAGTGCCTGAAACTCTCGACAAGCGATGACAACAAGCATCAATTGTAGCGCTAAATACCGGGCTTCACAAGCTCCGGCCCGGGCCCGCCGGAACAACACCTGTCAACGATTCGCCCGCCGGTAGAAGCCTTTCTGCCATTGCCGATTGGACCCGCGAAACATCGCAGACGCGCCTGCCATTCCGGTGCCTTGAGCGGCGCGCTGATTGAGCCCGCGCAGGTCGTCGCGCTGGACTGATCCCCGTAGATGACCGCTTCGGCACCTGTGAGATTCGCGCCCTCCTGAAAGTGACCTCCGATGAAAGACAATCGAAGCCGACTACGGGTTACCACCGCTCAACGTGACCCGGGCGGGCGCACCACCGCGCAGCTGCAGATCGCCATTATCGATTCGCATGCGCACCTCGACGGTTCCCGTTGATGATTTCACGATGGGCGAAACATACTCAATCAAAGCGGGGGTGGACTTTTCACCCTCTGTCACCACCATCAAATAGTCACCGACCTTGAGGTTTCGCGCCGAATCATCCGGCAAATGCGCCGTCGTTTTCAAAAGGTCCAACTTCACCACCCGGATCAGGTAATCCGGCTCGCCCGGCTGACTGCGCAGCGTCGATACCGGTTCGGCCACATCTTTAACAATCTCCACCACCACCCCGTCGATCGGACTGCGCAAAATGCGCCGCTCGACCTCAGCGCGGATTCGCGCAGCACTCAGTTGATAAATCTTGATCTCCTCCTGCGCCGCTAACAACAGACCTTCGGTCGATTTTGTCGTCGCCCGCTGACGATCGATCTCGGCTTCATTGGTACGACCCGCGCCCCGTAACGCCTCCAGTTTACTCAACCGTTCGCTCTGCAATTCATAGTCCGCCTCGGCCGCCATCACCCGCCCCTTGCCTTCCGCCTGCGCAACTGCAACCGCCAGTTGCGCCTGCAACACTTCCAGGTCCAACTTGATCAATTCCTGATCCTTGCTCACCGACTCGCCCTCTTTGACCAGAATCTCTCCGATCACGCCCGACTCAACCGAGGAGATCTCAATACTCCGGTACGGCTCCAGATAAACCGGCACCGAAACAACTTCCCCGGCAGTCTCCACTTTCGCGCCCGTCGGCACCGCTTGCTGCCCGCGGGCAACATTCATCGGTAAAACCGCAGTCCAGCCAATCGCAGCCACGACCGTCAGGATCACAGGTGGTCGGAAAAAAATCATCATCATCATTATGCCAAACTGCGCCGGGTGTCCTCCACCCAACGGTCGCGCTCGTCCATCTGCAGGCGCGATTCGTAGCGCTGAAGCTCGACGTTTTCCTGCACTTCGTCAAACAACCTCGACAGGCGACCGGAGAGCTCACCTTTGTCGTCCGCCCGCGCCCGCTGCAGTTTTTTCACCGCATCGCCGCCGTAATTTTCCATCAAAAAATCCTCCGCACTGACAAAGAACTGCGCACTTCCCGGTTGCCCCTGACGCGCGCCGCGTCCGATCAGTTGCCGGTCGATCCGCACCGAATCGTTGCGCTCCACGCACAACACATGCAGCCCGCCGACCGCTTCCGCCTCCGGCGAAAGATCGATGTGCGTGCCCCGCCCCGCCATGTTGGTGGCGATCAGGATGCTGCCCACCTGCCCCGCCGACGCGACGATGTCGCTCTCCTCGCCGTCCTGTTTGGCAGTCAACACCGCGTGCGGCAGACCAATCGCCGCCAGACGTTCAGCGATCGCTTCACTGATCCGAATGTTGCGCGTGCCGACCAGAACCGGTTGGCCACGCTGATAGCGCTCGTGGAGATCGACCAGAATCGCATCGAACATCTGCGCCTGCGTTTGAAAGACGCGCTCGGGCTCGACCTTGCGAATACACGGCCGGTGCAGACGGATCGGCTCGACCGGCATTTCAAAAAAACGCCAGAATTCGCCGGCACTCTCCGCTGCGGTGCCGGTCAAACCACACATGCGTTCGTAAAGCCGGAAGTAACGCTGCCGGGTAATGCTCGCCGCCGTTTCCGTCTCGGAGCGAATCTCGACGTTTTCTTTCGACTCGACGGCCTGGTGCAATCCCTCCCGCCAGGTCCTCTCCTCGTGCCGGCGCCCGGTAAATTCATCGACGATGACCACCTTGTCTTCCTCATCGACCACGTAGTGAACATCGCGCAGAAACAAAAACTGAGCCTTGAGCGCATTCATCACGTAGCTTTCCCAGGGACGGCGCAACAGTTCCCAGGGGATGTTATGACACTCGTGTATGCGTTCGCTACCGGCTACCGTCAGCTCGATCCGGCGCTGCGCCGGCTCAAAGCGGTAATGCTGCCCTTCCTCCAAAACCCCGGCCAGATCGCGGGCGCGATCATACGGGTCGCGCACTTCGCCATCACTGTTAACCGCTTCACTGATCACCAGCGGTGAACCGGCTTCGTCGATCAGCACACTGTCGACCTCGTCGATGATCGTATAGGCCCGCCCGGGCCGCTGGCACAGATCCGGCAACGGCGCGCGCGTCCCCAGCAAGGCATCGCGCAGGCGTTCGCGCGGCCCCGGATGCGGGCAACGCAGCAGCGCCAGTTGATCGCGCATGTAGTCGAACCCGAACTCGTAGCCGACACCATAAGTGATGTCCTGCTGGTACTCCGCCAGCTTCACGGCAGGCGCCACCCGCTCCGGTAAAAAGCCGCAACTCAAGCCCAGCTTAGCAAAAATCGGACGCGCGAATTCATGATCACGCCCGGCCAGATAACTGTTCACCGTGACCACGTGTACCCCCTCACCCGTGAGTCCGAAAACAAACGCCGGCAGAATAATTGCCAGCGTCTTGCCTTCTCCGGTAGCCATCTCAGCCACTCCACCGCGCACCAGGGCCAGGCCGGCGAGAATCTGCTCCGCATAATGAAACAAGCCGGTGACCCGCCGCGACGCCTCCCGCGCCAGCGCAAAACCTTCCTCGACGATGTCGTCGACCTCGACATCGTCCGCCGCCAGACGCTGCTTCAGTTCAGCCACTTTGGCCTGCAAGCCGGCGTCGTCGAGTGCGGCCATCGCATCCGCCATTGCCTCGATGCGCTGCAAACGTGCCGCGTCCGAGTGCTGGCCACGGCCGCTCCGATTGGTGCGACCGAAACGCCGCGCCAGACCGGCTTTGACGTAACCGCGCTTATCATACTGAGAACGAAAAGTGAGCGCCATGAGAAGTGGCTGCAACGATAACGTCGACTGCCCGGGAAAGCGACCTTTGAGAGACAAATATGCCGAACCCCACTGCTGCGCCGACCACTTTTCCAGGCCGCCGCGCCTAATCAGTCATGACCATTGTCCGCTTGTAAATACTCCACAGAATTCCCGCCACCACATAGGCAATGCCCGTTGTCAGTATCCAATTATCAACATCGCGGAGGATCAGCGCACTGCTGCTGACAGCTCCGCCGAGAAAGAACAGAGTGATGCAAACCGGGATCAATAACTTCCACCCCTCGATGCGGTGTCCACGCATCTTCATCCCCAGATGAATACCGAAATCGGTAAAAATGCCGGTCAGATGGGTGGTCCTCAACACGACGCCGCGGTAGCGACTGGCGATCGCATTCTGAGTTCCGCATACCGCGCTTGCCAGCGCGATGGCAAGCAGCGGATGTTGCACGTGAACGAAATGGGCAAGCACCAGAAATGCGCCGAGCGCCGACAGGATCCGCCCATAAGGCATGGTGATCGCAACCGTTGGATGGTGCAGGAGAAAACCGGAAATGGTCGCGCCACAGATGAATCCAATCGTCGCCGTCGCCACATTGACCATGTGAAAGCCATTGCTCTCGCCGCTGCCGATGACGGACAGCCCCGAACCGATCCGGGCGATGTCTCCGGTCAGATGGCTGACCGAAGTGCCGGTATTTAAGATAAACCCGGTGTTCAAAAACGAAGCCCCGAATGCCAGCAGGCATCCGCCGAGAACGATTTGGGTCGGTGAAAATTGCCGCATGGAAGTTCTTTTGTGACGTCGTTGCGAACCCATCCTCAGCAGGGATCGAGCGCGGCTCTCCGCCCCGCCGCTTGGGTTGCCCCAACTAAGACCCCTCGATTCGCGTCAGGTCAAGGCTGCGGTGCGCCCGGGCACTACCGGGGTAAGCTCCCGACCTCCGGCGAGTGAAATCCCCCGCTGTCATGGATTCGACTGGCCGTTGCCGACGGGCGCTCATCGCGGCATCGTTCGACGTCGGGATTTGCGACGGCTGCTCAGGCGAGCTCGAACGCCTTAAATTTTTTCCGGTGCTTTTCATAGCCACCTTCCGGGAAAAGAGAGATGGCGAGCTGGCTCTCGTCGCCGTCGTGAAATCCACTCAGCTGGATGCCCAAATCGCAGAGGATCACGAATCCGACCCATTGGTGAGCATCAGAGCTGCTGCGAACGATCGACTGCCAGGCCGTGGGATCACCAAATACATCGAGCTGATTAAATCGAACCGACGACAGCCGTCCAAAACCGAAATGTGTGGCCAGCCCGGAGTCTTTATCGAATCCGACGTTGAGATCGAGCCCGGTTGTATAGTAGCTGAAGCTCTCGTCTCCAAGGAAGCCGGTCGACCGGGTGTGGGGCTCCCCCACCAAGCTCAAGACTTCGGCGGGCGCCATGCCAAAGCGAAGCGGTAGCGCTCCGACAAAACTCTCAATGCGGAATGTGATCGTTGCATCCGGGGCCATCTAGTCGACAAACAGGTTCATTCGTTCACCCTCTCCGGAGACACCGACCTCCCTGCTTCATGGTTCACTTCGAGCTCCCGCTCTCGACCATTCCCGGCGCACGCGCGCCGGCACCCTGCCGCTTGGTCAGGGTGTCACCCAGTTCGGCGCGGGCCTTCTCGGCGAAGGCGAGCATTTTCTCGACCTGCGCGGGATGCTGATCGGCGACGTCTGTCTGTTCTGAAATATCAGCACTCAAATCGTAGAGCTCGACTTCAGCGCGCCGGTTATCGTATTTCACCGGCAAACCACCGCTACCGCCTTCGCGACCGTTCAAGGTTCGGTAGGCGTGCGGCAGGTAGAGTTTCCAGTGGCCCATCGAGACCGATTGAAGCTCGTTCTTTTTGTAATAAAACCAGTAGCCCTCATGCGGATTGGTGGCGCCCTCGGCACCGCTGAGCAGTGGCCAGATGTCGAGCCCATCGATCTTCCGCTGCGGCATTTCGGCATCGATCAGTTTGGCCAGCGTCGGCAGCATGTCGATGTTCATAGCCGGCTCGTCACACACCGTGCCGGCCGGGATTTTTCCCGGCCAGCGCATGATGCACGGCTCGCGCACACCACCTTCCCAGACCGTGCCCTTGCCCTCGCGCAGCGGCGTTGCCCGGCCCGAGTGTTCGCCGTAGCTCAACCACGGCCCGTTGTCCGAGGTAAACACCACCAGCGTATTGTCATCCAGCCCGTTGGTTTTAATCGCGTTCAAAATTTCGCCCACCGACCAGTCGATTTCAGCGATGACATCGCCGTACAGCCCACGTTCAGTCTTGCCCCGGAAGCGCTCAGAGACAAACAAGGGCACGTGCGGCTGCGGATGTGGCACATACAGAAAAAACGGCTCCGTGCGGTGACGATTGATAAAATCCACCGCCCGCGCGGTCAGTTGTGTGGTCATCATCGCCTGATCGTGCTCGTCGGCTTCGCGCAACGTTTCCGTGCCTTCGATCAGTGGCAGTGGCGGAAAATGTTTCGCCGTGGGATGCTGCGGCCACATGTCGTTTGAGTAGGGAATCCCGTAGTATTCGTCGAAGCCATGGTTGGGCGGCAGGAACTTTTTGGCATCGCCGAGATGCCACTTGCCGAACATCCCGGTGGCGTAGCCCTTCGACTTGAACATTTCGGCCAGGGTCAATTCTTCGTCAGCAATTCCCGTTTTTGATCCCGGCCCGAGTGCGCCGTGAATGCCGACGCGATTCGGATAACAACCGGTTAACAGCCCGGTCCGCGACGCCGAGCACACCGGCTGCGCCGCATACCAGCGGGTGAACAGCCGGCCCTCGGCCGCCATCTGATCAAGGTTCGGCGTTTCAAATCCCTCGGCACCGTACACTCCGACATCGGCGTAGCCCTGGTCATCGGTAAAGATGATCACCACATTCGGCGGACGCTCATCCTCCGCTGCAGTACTTACACTCAGGGCTGCGAACAGCGTCAATCCAACAATCGCGGAAAACTTCATGCCCGAACCAAAGCAGATCGCCGGAGCAAACGCCAGCCCGGTTTCGCTGGCTTCAATCCGTTAACACAGCTCTTTTTAATCAGGACATGGCAGTCGATCGCCCCTACCCCGTTTCCCGAAAGTGTGTGGCGCAGACAGCTGAAAGGATAGTACGGCGTGCAACGCACTGACACACCCCCTAGTTGCCGTCCCCGAACGGGCGATAGCCCGCAGTCAGACGCTGCAGTTTGTAGACGTGTTTCACCGGCCGCGCAGCCGTGCGCATTTCCTGCCACATTTCATCGGCCTGCTTGCTGAGATCGCTGATCGCCTGCTCGAACATCGGCAGCCACTCGTTTAACCCGGTCAGCAGTTGCGCCTTGTCCGCTTCGACATCTGTCGCTGCAAGCGCTGCCAGACGGTTTTTGCGGTCGACCCGCCAGTCCTGCATCGAGCGCACCGGACCGGAATTTCTCAGCCGGTTTACTTCAGCTACCAGGGCAGCCTGTTGCTGCTGCGGAGTGTAAGATGACTTGCCAAGATCAACACCAATCTCGAGGGCAGTTGAGGTGAAAATACCAACCACCGATTCGTCAATCGAGAGTGCGAAACTGGCTGAAGGCAGCCCCTTGATTTTCAACATCTGCCGATTCAAGGCAGTGCCGCCGGCCGCAGCAAAGCCGTCGACCGCCTCGTCCGGAACCCGCCACGGCAGCGAGTTTTCCAACAGATGAAAAGTCAGACTGGTGATGCCCTGTTCATCGATCTGTGAAGCACTGTCACTGACCTGGGCGTGTTTGGCACAGACCACCCACGGCGCGGCCGGGTCATCGTGATTAAGAACGATTTCGACATCGCTGACCGGAGGAATTCCCGCGAAAGCCTCGCGCAAAATCGTCACCGCCATGATCGCATGTCCCGCCGGCGAGGGGTGCAGCGAATCGGGGATCAGCGAAAACGAGGCGTCGCCGGCGCGATCTTTCTTCATCGCCTCCAGCAGCGGGCCACGCACATCGACAAAGGCCAGCCCCCGGTCAGCCGCAAGCGTTTGCGACATTCCACGAAAGCGCTCCATGACCGCGTCGTAACCGAGCAACTTGGGGTCATCGTAGCCGACAGCCTCGCCATCGCGCAACTGATCGCGCCACTCGGCTTCGACGTCGTAGACGGTCGGCGACACCACCAGCGCACGCGATCCATTGCCACCAATCCGGTCCAACAAGGTCGACAGGTCCTCGCGAAAGGTATCGCCGATTTCGTCCCGGTAACGACGAAAGCCACCGTCATTCATGCCCAGCAGGACCACTGCCAGATCGGCCTGCTGCGCAAAGTCATCGTCCGGGTAACGCGCCAGAACATCACCGGCGCGATCACCGGCAATGCCTGCGTTCTGAAATTCGAGGTTCCAGTGCGGGTATCGGGTGACAAAAAAAGTCTCAAGATACTGTGTGAACTGCGCGTGATGAGTGATGCTGTCACCCAGCCAGACCACGCGGTCGCCATCCTGGAGCTCGATTCGCCTCGCCGCGGATTGATCCACCGATGCGGGCGGGGCGACCCGCTCCCCCGGGGTCACCTTAGGTTCACACCCGGTGGTCAGGACACCGGCAACGCAAAGTGCGATCGCCGCAGCGACCGCACAATCTCCAGACGCCACTGCGGACGCGCTGTTCACTCAGCAGCAAACGGGCTGGTGGCGAGCTTTTTGAAAGCGTCTTTGGCGGCTTCCACTGAGGCGTTCGGCCCGTAGAGTTTGAGAAATACCGGTCCGCTCGGGCTTTCGACGACCGCCGCCAGCATGGTGTAATTTTCACGCGGCGTGGCATTGCCGGAAAATGGCCCGCCACTCGGCTCGTTGAAAGTTCCCGACGCGGTCAGCAGGCTGACTTTGGTGCCATCGAATTCGAGATTTTCCTCGGCGACTTCCGGTTCGCCGGCGAACTGACCGATCCAGCGGTCGAGATTGGCGCGAGTACCACCACCCTGATTCGGAAAGTGGTAAAAGACCAGATCGAGGTCGTCGAGTTTTTCGTCTTCGTGGTCGAAGGTCAACTCGGCGGCACGCATCGGACTGCTGACCTGTTTCTCTTTCCAGGGCTTGGCGTACTTAAAAGTAAACCCGGCGAGGACGAGGGTCTCCTCGCCTTCCTCGGCGGCGGAGAGATCAGAATTGAACGAACCACCGACAACGGCGAAACCGACAAGCGCGGCGAACAGTGCGGCAAAGGGACGATGCATTTGAATAGACGAAACTTTCATGGTGACCTCAACCTAATCCCAGCCGCGACACGATTGCCAGTGCTTTTCCATCTTTGACACAGTCGGGTCTGCGCTCGATATAGCGTTCAGTCATCGACGCAATTGCGCTACGCTATACTGCCTTCTGCATTTCCGCTGCGCATTGATCCTCCCCCATCTGCTGTGTTTTTCCGCCCCCAGTTTCCATCCGTTTTTACCCGGCTCGTGCTTTGCGGGATCATTGCATTGAGCTTCGCGCCTCGACCCGGGATGTTACATGCCCAGGATGACAACGATGCGCTGCCGTCCGCGCAGCTGCAGAAACGGCTCAAAGACCTGACCACAGCCGACGCCACCGGCAACGCTGAAGCGATCGCCAACTACCAGTCCGCGCTCGATCAGTCCAGGCAGCTCCAGGAGTGGCGCAAGAAGGCGGATCAGTACCGTCAGCAAACCGAAGCCGCTAACGCCACGCGGCAGAACCCCACTACCGACACGGTCGCGCTCCAGCCCGACGAAGTGGCACCGGATGAGAAGGCGAACAGCGATGATTTGGCGTCGCTGACCTCCCGCTTCGAAACGATCAACGCCCGGCTCGCATCGACCCGGGCCGCCGTGCAAGCCTCGGCTGACGAAGAAAAACTTCGCCAGCAACGACTCGCCGAACTACCCGACTTGATCGTTACCGCCACTGCCAAACTTGCCGCCTCGCCGGCCCCTTTGCCGCCCCTGGCATCGGCGAGTGAACTTGAACGATCCGAGTATCAACGACAACTGGTGGAGCGCGAATTGCTCCGCCAACAGCGCGAAGCCCTGCAGGCCGAGTTGCAGTTCTACGAGTCCTCGTCGGGAAGCTTTGCCGTCGAGCGCAGCCGTAATCAGCAGCGTCTCGCCGGCCTGACCCAATCGGCAGACGCCTGGCAAAAACTGATCGATCGGCGCCGTCTCAGCAGCACGGAACAAGCCGCCCAGCGCGCGAAGACTGCGGCGGATCAGCTGACCGAAAACCCGAAGGCAAAAGCCATCGCGGTTGAGATCGCGGAAATCGCGGGCCGCCACGAAGCTCTCAGCCAACAGATGGCGCAAGCCAGTCATGATCTGGCCAGGCTGGGCAAGCTCGACGACACCGTCAGCCGCCAACACGCCAGTGCAGTTCGCCGCGTTCAGTTGTTGGAAAAAGCCAAACTGCGTATCGACGCGGTCACCGGACAGCTACTGCTTCGCCAGCGTCAGGAGCTACCCGAAGTCTCGCAACTTCGCCGCCAGTTGCATCGAACTCTGTCCAATTCCGCTCAGGCACAGATCGACCTTATCGATCTGGAAAATGACATTACCACGTCGCTGACGACGGGCGCCAAAACCAAAACCGCAAGCGATGAGCAGGCCTCGCTGCTGGAACAACTCGAACAAAATAAGGCCAACCAGACCACGATGCTGATCGACGATCTCCGGTTGTACATCAGCACGCTTTCAGCGACAGCTTCACGTCTGCAGACCTTGACCACAGAGACGGCCAATTTTACGGCATTTGTCGATCAACGACTGCTGTGGATCCCCAGCACCCAGCCACTCGGCAGCAGTGAAATTCAAACCGAACTGAATGCCGTACGGACATTGATCGGCGAGGCAGCGTTCAGCTCGATCGCTGAAGACCTGCGCGACAATTTATTTCTATGGGGCTCAGCACTGGTCGTGTTCGGTGCCCTGCTGGCTCTCCGGCCCACCTTCAATCGAAAATTGTCCCAGCAGGGTAAAGCGGCGCGGAAACGCAACTGCACCAGCTTCAAACCCACTCTGCGTGCACTCGGCTTCACCATCCTGATCGCTGCCCCGGTGCCCTTTCTGGCATGGATCGTCTACTCGCGCAGCGCCGGCATGCCTGAGGGCTGCCAAATTGGGCTGCGCAATCTCGCCGGCTTTCTCAGCACTGCCATTTTCTTCCGCGTCGTCACCCATCGCGAAGGACTGATGGCCGACCACTTTCGCATCGGCGCAGCCCGCGTCACGGTGCTGCGCAAAAATCTGACCTGGTTCATTCCGGTAATGGCCCCGCTGGTGTTTTTTGCGACGGCGCTGCCAATCGATATTTCAAACCTCAGCTCGGCGGGTCGGCTGTTTTTTGTCGGCCTGCTGGTGACCATGTTGATTATGCTGGTGCGAACCCTTCGCCCTTCGGCAAAACTGATATACTGGCGCGGCACGCCCGACAACCGGTTGGCAAAGCTGTGTTACCTGCTCGCTATCCTTTCCCCGGCAGGACTGATCCTAGGTGCCGTCGCAGGCTACTACGCGTCGGTGCAACAACTTCGCATTCAGGCAGTGATATCGCTCTGGCTGGTGCTGGTCGTGTTGTTCATCACCGCACTGTTGTTTCGCTGGCTGCTGGTTTCACGCCGACGTCTGGCCGTCAAACAGGCCATGAGTCGCCGGGCAGCCGCGGCGGCCGCGGCCGCAGAACTGGAAGCCCAGCGCTCAAGCGGTGCAGTCGTCGGCAAAGATTTACCGCGCGTCGCCTCAGTGGAGGAAGAGCAGGCGGCAGCCCTTAAAGTGGTCGAAGTCGAAGAGCAAACCAGCCGACTGATCCGGGCCGCCGCGATCGTCGCCATCGCAATCGGTATCTGGGGAGTGTGGCTGCCGACCGTCCCGGCGATGTCGACGCTGGATAAATTCACGCTGTGGGACGAGGACAGCTTCTCTCCGAGTCAGGTTACGGCGTCAATTTCTGCCAGCGGCGATGCCTCGACCGACGAGAGCCATGACAGCAGCAGTGCCATCCCCGATTTACTTCCCGCCGGCAACTCTGATTCGGGAGGCAATCGGCAAATCGACGATGCCAGCCGCGTCTCACTGCAGGATCTGATCGCTGCATGTCTCGCGCTTTTACTGACGTTTGTCGCCGCCCGCAACATCCCCGGCTTGCTCGGCCTGACCTTGATCCAGCGCATGCGCCTCGCCCCCGGCGGCAGCTTTGCGTTCACCACCACGATTCGTTACCTGATCGTCGTGGTAGGGATCATCATAGCCTTTGCTTTCATCAATATTACCTGGGGCAAAGTGCAGTGGATCGCGGCCGCCATCACGCTCGGCATCGGCTTCGGCTTGCAGGAGATTTTCGCCAACTTCGTCGCCGGCCTGATCATCCTGTTCGAACGCCCGATACGGCTCGGCGACGTCGTTACCATCGGAGAGGTCTCGGGAAGAATCAGCGAGATCCGCATACGAGCGACCACCATCCGGCAGTTTAACAGTCGTGAATTGATCGTGCCGAACAAGGAATTCATCACCGGTCAGTTGGTCAACTGGACGCTCAGCGACAGTGTCCTGCGGATCGAGATTCCGGTCGGCATCGCCTACGGCTCCGATACCGAAAAGGCTCGTGACATCCTGCTGGAAATCGCCGAAACCATGCCGAGCGTTCTCAGCGACCCCAAACCGGACGTGCTGTTTGAAAACTTTGGTGACAGTTCACTCGGCTTCGAACTGCGCGCCTGCGTGGGCAGTGTCGAAGACCTGATTCCAACTCAAAGCGGACTTCACTACGAGATCGATCGGCGCTTCCGTGAGGCGGGCATCGAAATCGCTTTTCCACAGACGGACATTCACATCCGCACCGTCACCGACGGGATCAAAGGACTTCAGGCAGCACCGTCCGTCGATACCGAATCCGCCAATTCGTAAAAGCTGGCCGGGTCGCCATCGATTGACAGCTTCCGCAATGCCTGATCGATCGATCAATCAATCAAGGCAGCGAAGCTGCTTGTCAGCGGTCGCGACTTTCCAGACGCATCGCAGGCTTGCTGCCCGTGGCACCCACGGTCACCCCGGTCGTTGCGGCGGCATCGCCCTCGGCGGCCAACACCCGATGCGGTGGAAGCTGAACTTCCTGACCGGCGTAAATATAAAGGAAACTGCCCGGCTCCAACTTCGATAACACGTACTTCATGTCCTCTTCGGAGACCGCCGGACAACCCGCGCTACGCCCGATCCGCCAGCCCTCGCCGGCTTTAAAATTGTCCCACTTGGCTTTATCCGAGACGTAGTTGGCCGAATGCAGCACGATCGCCCGCGAGTAGGCGCTGCTGTTCACCCCCGGTTCGAGACCGTGCAGCTTGAGTGATTTGCCATGCTTGCCGTAATAGGAACTGCCGATCTGGTAGAGGCCAAGACTGGACTGGCCCGATCCGGAACGATTGGAAAAGGATTCTGCGTAATTTTTGCCACTGCCGTAGCCGTGAGCGACCAGGTGCGTGCTCTCGGCTTTGCCCTTGGCATTGTAAATCGTCATCCGTTTCTTGGTCGACGGCTGGGTGAAGTCGACGACGGCAACGTTGTTGACGCGTTCCTTGGGGACGCCCTTCGAATAGAGTGAGCGCATGGCCGCAGCGTAACCCATTTCGCTCGAGGACTTGCAACTGGTCATCGCGCTCGCGCTGATAATAACAGCAGCTGCCAAGCCACAACGAATTGCTAATTGAGTCGCTTTCCTCATGCTCGGTTCTCCAGAAGCTTACTGCAAATTTTTAAGTAACCGAGCCTCCACAGCCCGAACTATGATTTACTTAAAAGAGGTTAATGAATCCTATTTTTCTGGAAATTCAACGAATTTTCAGAAATGATAATCGCGGACCGCCGTTTTTACGATCAAACGATAGGCAGGTCAAATGCATTTATGATGCCAAAACGGGGCCATGCGCTGATTTTTCAGGCACCGGCGCCCTGTTTCCCGGCTTTGCATTCGCAGCGGCGTTTTTCTGCGATTGAATCGTAGCGGCAAGAACATCGGCTACCGCAACACCGCCACGACCAACGCGTCCAGTGGTAGACTTCCGTGCCACAAATGCGCGACTCAGAAGGATGGCTCGGCCGGGCCGTCAATCGGGTTGCTGTCTTGACTTGTCAGGCCGTATTCAGACAATTGCACCGCGATGACCACCTACGAAATAAAGTCCTATTCCGTAAAACTGATTTCCAGGTTCAACGACTACAACACCGGAGCTATCATCTCGTTTGTCGCCGATGACGAAGTTCAAATCGAGCTGCGTTTTCTCTACGACGGATATCCCTGTCCCCCATCCAATGCCGAGGGCAGGCACTTATTTGTTTTCTTTCCTTATCAGGCCCTTGAGAACACCCTTTATCTTCTCAATACCCACAAGGAAAATATCCTCACCTTTGACGGATCCAAGGCTGAACTCATATCCACCCCTCTAATCTGACAATTCGGTTCGGATAAGCGGGATCACTCCTCGCGAACGATCTCAATCCCGTTCAACACCGGTAGTTGGCTTTTGGGAACGCTTTTACCATCCGCCAACTGTTCGACGACCAGCAGGTCTTTGACTTCGATGTGCTCGAACTCCAGCACCTGAGGTACCCGCGATTGATTGGATACCGCGATCCCTTCGCCCACTGCTTTGCCCTGTAAACGCAGTTTAAACTGACGTTCTCCAGCACCGCTCTCCGGTGACAACATGTGCAGGCGCACACGGTATTTCGCCGGTGCGTCGCCTTCAGCGAGCAAGGGAATGCGGGCCATCAATAAACCTTCGGCAGCCGACGCATACAGCCAGTCAGGCCCGGCCTTGTCAGCGGTTGCCGTCGTCGCTTCAAAATCATCGCTGTCGCTGTTGACGCTGGTAAAGCCACCGCCCTCGGCAAAGGCCGGACTGATATTGAAACCGAGATCGAGACTCGTGGTGCGATCCGGCCGCGGTCGCGGATACGCGATCCACGGCGTGCCCTTGGCGTCACGGCGATCGCCGGGTGCACCGAGATTCAGCGCCATGGATTTGACCGGCAACTGATCACCGACCGAACTGAACATCGCCCAGTCCTGCCGTTCGGCGACCGGCTCCATGACGATCGTCGAGGCGATCGAAAACAGGCAGACACAACCGGCGCTCGACTCCGGAATACTGATCAGACCGTTAGCCGGGATCGCATTGATCCAACAGCCGGTGCGGTGACCGGCGAAATGCCTGGTGCCGATGTCCTGCTCAAGATCGTAGAATCCGGTAAAGCCCGAGCGGAAGGTGAGCAGGTTCGGCGTGCCGGCGATCATTCCGCAGTGATGTCCGGAGCGCATCATGCTCCACGGAACGTCCTCACCGGTGAGCGGATGCTGCCGGGTTTTCTGTTTGCCGGTGTAAAGATCGTAGGCCCAGGGTTCGGCGATGATCTCATCTTCGATGATGATCGGCCGATGACGATAGTTACCGTCTTTGGCCCAAAGCCTGGTGCCGTTGTCGCCTGACAAAGCCACCAAACGACGCTTTTCAAATTCACCGTCCATGAACTGTTTCCAGTAGTGGCCGTTGGCATTGGCGCCGCACAGCAAAAGCACGTTGTTGCGGAACAACAGCGAGAGTTTGCCGCCACCGATGCCGATGTCGCTGCAGTCGGTCACGTCGACCGCCTTTTCCCACAGCTTTTCACCACTGCGGCTGTTGATCGCCACCGCCAATCGGAGATCCTGCTTCTTGAGTTCCGCTTCCGCCGCCTTCTGTTGTTCAGCGTTCAGGTTCTCGAACCTGGATTTGTCCTGGTTGAGAATCGCCTGCCGCTGATCGGCGGTGATGCTGCTGTCAATGAAGTAAACCGTATCGTCACCGATAGCGATGGTCTGGTGTTCGATGGTCTTACCGGTGTAGTGCCAAAGCAGTTTGCCGCTGGCGACATCGATGGCAAACACGCCGTCGGTGGAATCCTGCGTCGCACGCCCACGCCGCCGGGCACGCTCTTCGATTTCCTCGCGAACGCTGGAGCTGCCGAAAAGTATGCCGTCTTTGTAAGAAACGTAACCCCACTCGTGATTGCCGCCGCGCACTGTCTCCGGCAATTGATGACGGGCAATCTCTTTTCCCGATGCCGCGTCGAGTTCGACGCACACTTCTTTTTCCATAAAGAACAGACTGTCGTCACTGGCCACCAGGTTGCCGGGATTCTGATTCTGAAACACACCGGTGCGGATCGAGTCGGGATTGTCCCGCGCCCACAGGAACAAGCCGTTGTAGGCGTCATAAGCCATGATCCGACTTTGCCCTTGAGCGATCAGCCGCCCGTTGATCGCCAGCGGCGCGACCGCTCCTTCGTGGCGATTGACCATGTCGCCTTCGCCGGGATCCCCGAACCAGAGCACTCCCAGACCGCCCTTGACCCGGTAGTCGTAACTGCACGCCGTGTTACCGGCTTCGCCATACTGATGCGACCAACTGCCGGCTCCGGGCAACGCGCCGCGTTCGAGCAGCGCCAGTCCATTTTCGCTACGGGTGGTGGCTTGACCAGCCAGGCCCAGCGAGCTGAGTGCGTCGGCGTGGTCGGCGTCAACAACAGCGGTTCCACCGAGCGGTTTGATCTTTGTCGCCAGCTTTTCCGCATCGATTCCATCGGGGAATTCTCCGCTTTTTACCAGCGTATCGGAGACCACCAGATTGGCAAAGTAGTTGGCGTAGGGAATGTCGCTCAACGTCCCGTGATGAATCGAAATGCGCGCACCGTAATAGCCGGCCGAGGCAAGTTTGCGGCGTGCGCTGTCGACTTTGGCCCGATCCGGTTCAACGGCGCAGATCTCAAGATCGCTGCGCTGCGCCAGTTCGAACGCAAGGCGACCCTCCTCGTTGCCGACGACCAGGCAGAAGCCGCGGGTGACCCCCGAAGCATCGATAATTTTCTGCGCAGCCTCAGCATAGACACCGGTCAATTCGTCCTGCGGATACGGATTTTCGACCAGTGCCGCCGCCGGTTTTGGCCTGGCCTTGCCACTGCCGAAGCAGACCACATCGCCACTGGTGGTGCTGACGATCAATTTGCCATTGGCGACCGCGAGGCCGCCGGCCTCTCCGGAAACTGTTTCACGCCAGCGCTCAGCACCAGTTTCAGTGTCGTAGGCGATCACTGAATCGACCCCACCCGCGATGAGCTGATCGCCGGCGACAATCAAGCGGGATTCACAGGCAGAATCGACCGACCAGACGATACCTGCGGTCTGCAGTGCCTTCAGCCTGTCATTGGCGCCGGCGATTTTTGCCTTCATCTCAGTTGCCTCCGCCTTGTCTTTGATCGAACCAAGTGCCCTGCCCCAGTTGTAAACATCCAACTCCAGTTTGTGTCGTTCACGACTGGCAACCGCATACGCGTCGCGGTCAAGGCGGGTGATGTGTGTGCCGTCGGCAGCATACGCCGCGTCGCCGGCAACGGTCAGTTGGTGACCGGCGAACCAACCGAAGCCGACATCGCCCTTGGCCTGATCCATCGCCAGCACATGATGTGCCCCCCATGCGTAAATCTGCCCGTCGGCAAGCAGCGCCTGGGTGCCACCGACGACACCCCCGGCGTCGCGACGCCACGAGTGATTCTTTTTATGCATCAGTTCACCGGTCGACCGGTCAAACACGGCCGGAAGCGACCGGCCCGACGGCACCACCAGAATTTCATCGGTGGTCAGAAGGTAGCCCTGCGGCGACAAGTCGTTCCGTGCCGCCTCCGTCTGGCTGATGTTGTCGACCTTCCAGATCAGCTCACCAGTGGCGGCGTTGACCGCGTAAAGGAAGACCACCTCGTGGGGAAATATGCCGGCGCCGAAATAGGCGACCGCGCCGTGCTGATCGTCAGCCTGCACTGCGATGCCGGTGCGTACCGGCCACCGCGAAATCATCTGCTGGCGGCCCAGCAACCGGCTGCCGTCGGGACCGGGACGCTGCTTCCACACCAGCACTCCATCGGCAGCGTCGACGCAGTAGGCATGGCCGTCGTCCGAACCAAAATAGACCCGGCCGTCAAAAACGGTCGGCGCCAGTCGGATCGGACCTTCGCTGAAAAATGTCCAGACCACTTCTCCGCTCGTCAGGTCGACGCAGCGCATCTGGTGATCAACCGAAGACCCGTAAAACAGGCGATCACCGACAATGGCGACATGAAACGCGTCATCGAAGGTCATCCGCGAACGCAGCTTCTTTTTTTCGAACTCCCGATTCTGCGGCCCCGGCCACGATTTTTCCGGGGCTTCGCTCGGCGATGCGATCCACTGCCGGGAAAGTGGAAACGCCAGAGACTCCGCAACCGCACCGACCCGGGCGTTGCTTTTTAGATAGGTCGGCCAATCATCCGCGCGCACGGTTGTGACGGCGAAGAGAAGGCACAGCACAAAGCTGCGTCGGAGCATCAACGAGAGTGCAGTCATAACCGTGATGCTCTAATCCGGGTAAATTTCCTACAAGAATATATGCCGCCGCAATCGGGGCGCCCGCCTTGTTTAAAGCGGCGCTATTTCACCAAAAAAATTTCACCGCAGAACTGGCCCGAAAACTGCTTGCGTAATCCTCAGCGAAGGATCATTCTGGCAGATAATGGCAGGCCAAAGTTTCGAGCAATCCCAATCGCTGAATCTTCAGCAGACGATTGCCCCACAAATGCAGCAAAGTTTGCAGGTGCTTCAAGCGCCTACTTTGGAGCTGCGTCATCTGATCCAGCAGGAGCTTGAGGCCAATCCCACGCTCGAAGACGAAACCGTCGAAATCTCGCTGGAGGATACGGTCGAGGCCGATGGCGGTGACAGCGATGACGACGGCTTTGACGAAGAGTTCGATGCGCTCTCCAAGCTCGACGACGAGTGGCGGGAATACATGGCTCAATCCCGACAGCACACGTCGCGATCAGCCGACGCCGAGGAAAAGCACCAGTTCCTGATGGATTCCTTAACGGAACCGATCACGCTTCAGGAACACCTGATGTCCCAGCTCGGACTCTCCGATATTACCCCGGAGGAGCGGGCACTGGCCGAACGGTTGGTCGGCAACATCGACGATGACGGATTTCTCGCTGTGCCGATCGAGGACATGTGTTTTGATCTGGGCATTCCCCTGCGTGAACTGGAAATCGCCAAGGCTCTGGTTCAGTCCTTCGATCCCGTCGGCGTCGGCTCAGAAACCCTCGCCGAGTGTCTGCTGGTTCAACTGGAGCGCCTCGACAAGCGACTCAGCCTCGAATACCGGATCGTTGAACATCATCTCGATGACCTGGCCCGCAATCGTTATCCCTTAATCGCCCGCAAACTGGGCGTCAGTGCTGAACAGATATCAAAGGCCGCGCAATTTATCAGCAGCCTCAATCCTAAACCGGGTTCGCGCTTTGCCGAGACCAACAACATTTACGTCACTCCCGACGTCATCGTCGAACGCGTTGGCGACGACTACAATGTCACTCTGACCAACGAACAGATCCCGCACCTGCGCATCAGCAATTCCTACAAAGAAATCATGTCGCAGAGCGGCACTGACCGCGACGCCCGGGGCTACATCCGCGACAAGATCCGCAACGGCAAGTTTCTCATCCGCAGTATCCATCAGCGCCAGCAGACCATCGAAAATATCGCCCGCCAGATCGTCGAGCGACAACGCGGCTTTCTCGATAAAGGTCCGAGCCAGCTCAAGCCCATGAACATGGCGCAAATCGCCGAAACCGTGGGCGTTCATGAAACCACCGTCAGTCGGGCGGTTTCCGGGAAATATATCGCCACACCGCACGGTGTGTTCGAGATGAAATACTTTTTCACTTCCGGATACAGCACCGACGGTGGCGAGACCGTCAGTAACACCAGCGTCAAGCAGGCCCTGGCAGACCTCGTCGGCGACGAAGACCCCGCGAAACCCTACAGCGACGCACGCATCGTCAGCGAGTTGGAGAAAAAAGGCGTCAAGATCGCCAGACGCACGGTTGCGAAATACCGTGATGCACTGAACATACTGCCCTCCCATCTGCGAAAGCGCTACGACTAGCCGGGCGTCAGAACGGAAGTTTTCGATTTAAGCAGGCCGCTGTATGAAGCGGCATTTGTCAGAATTGCGACCGTGCGTTGAGCGAACGACGTCCGGCGAAATTTTGACAAACTCTGCTACTTTGATCATTCCGATTTTGACGAACGACCAGAGAGGCTCCTTGCTCCTTGCTCCTTGCTCCTGAATAACATGATTACCGAAGACACGATCCGAAAAGTTCTAGCCCAAGTCAATTACCCCGGCTTCAGCCGCGACATCGTTTCCTTCGGTCTGGTCAAGAAAATCAGTATCGATGGCGATGATGTCCGGGTCGACCTCTCGATCGCCACCCGCGATCCTGCTGTTCCCGAGGAAATTTATAAAACCGCCCGCGTCGCACTCGACGGCGTCGCCGGCATTGGTAAAATCGATCTGCAAATCGAGGTCAAAGAACCGCCACAGCCAGCCGAGCAACAGGGTGGCACCGCCGAGAAACTCGGCCAGTCGCGCCTGCCGGGCATCAAGAAAGTCATCGCCGTGGCATCCGGCAAAGGTGGCGTTGGCAAGTCCACCGTCGCCGCCAATCTGGCCATTTCCCTGGCGCAGAGCGGCGCCGCCGTCGGTCTCTGCGATTGCGACCTCTACGGTCCCAGCGTGGCACTGATGTTCGGTTCCAGTGAACAACCGATGGCCGACTCCGAAAACAATATCATGGCGATCGAAGCTCACGGTATCAAATTGATGTCGATGGGCTTCCTGCTCGGTGACGATTCACCGGCTATCGTTCGCGGCCCGATCGCGACCCGCTACACTCAGCAGTTTCTGCGTCAGGTTGCCTGGGGCGAACTCGACTACCTGATTCTCGACCTGCCTCCCGGCACCGGCGACATTCAGCTGACCATCGTGCAGACCGTCGCCGTCGACGGCGCAGTCATCGTCACCACGCCGCAGGAAATGGCCCTGATCGACGCCCGCAAGGCGATGGCGATGTTTCAGAAGGTCAACGTGCCGATCACCGGCATCATTGAAAACATGAGCTGGTTCGACAGCCCGAGTGACGGCGAGCGCTACCACATTTTCGGCAAAGGCGGCGGCGCGTCCGAAGCCGAAAAACTCGGTATTCCCCTGCTCGGCCAAATCCCGATCGACATCGACACCCGCGAGCGCGGTGACCGCGGCGAACCCGTGGCTCTGGCGCCGCGCGACGACAATCCGATCAGCGCCTCATTTCACGACATCGCCGGCAAGGTCGCGGAGACCTTGGCCTGATCGGCGATCCCGCCGGGCGAGTCCCTGAATCAGGCAATTGCCAAGTTTGTCAATTCGTGGCAAAAACTGCTCATGCCTGCCGATTTCAGCTCCCGCCCCCCATCCGACTCCTCCGCCTTTTCGCGTCGCCGCCTGCTCACCGGAGCCGCTCTGGCCACGGGTGCGGCGGCGACTTCGCTGCCACACTTCGATGCGCACGCGCAGGCAGCGAAACCCGGCGAGTTCATCTATTGCCTGAACACCAGCACCATCCGTGGTCAGGAGCTTTCGATCACTGAGGAGGTCGACATCGCCGGCAAGGCCGGCTACGACGCGATCGAACCGTGGCTGCGCAAGATCAACACCTACGTCGACGAGGGCGGCTCGCTGAAAGATCTCGGTAAACGCATCGCCGACCACGGCTTGACGGTGGAGAGCGGTATCGGGTTTGCCAAGTGGATTGTCGACGACGAAGCGGAGCGCGCCAAAGGCCTCGAAGAGGCGAAACGCGACATGGACACGCTCGCCCAGATCGGCGGCAAACGTCTCGCCGCCCCTCCTGCCGGCGCCACCAATGAAGCCGGCCTCGATCTGTTTAAGGCCGCGGAACGCTACCGCACCCTGCTCGAACTCGGCGAAGAGATGAATGTCATACCGCAGGTCGAAGTCTGGGGCTTTTCCAAGAATCTCAGCCGCCTCGGCGAATCGATGTTCGTCGCCATTGAATCCGGGCATCCGGACGCCTGCCTGCTCGGCGACGTCTACCACATCTACAAAGGCGGGTCCGATTTTCACGGGCTCGGACTGCTCAGCGCCAATGCTCTGCAGGCCTTCCACATGAACGATTACCCCGCTGATCCGCCGCGCGCCACCATCACGGATGCGGATCGAGTTTATCCCGGCGATGGCGTTGCGCCGATCGGCGAAATCCTCAACCTGTTCCGCTCGGTCGGCGCCTACCCGGTCCTGTCGCTGGAGCTGTTCAACAAAACCTACTGGACGCAGGACCCCCTCGAAGTCGCCACAACCGGTTTGGACAAAATGCGTCAGGTGGTGGCCGCTTCTGAGTGATCGGATACTCCCGCTGCCAGCGCGATTGCTTCGGCGTAGCTATCCTCCAGCGCCCCGATCGCCTGATCGAAACCGAACTTGTCGCGCACCGATTCGTGAGCTTGAGTCGACAGCTCTGCCAACCGTCCAGGCTCTTCCAACAGGCGTAAGATCGCGCCGGCAAGCTGGTCGGGGCTCTTCTCCGGAACCAGCAATCCGTCGACGCCATCGGTGACCGCCTCGGGAATGCCACCGTGCGTGGTCGCGACCACCGGGAGACCGGCCGCCATAGCTTCGAGCATGGCATTGGGAACGCCTTCCTGATCTTCGGTTTCGGTCAGTTCACTGGGATGCAAAAACGCATGCGCCTTGTCCATTTCCGCCATCAGTTGCTGCTGATTGACCCAGCCGCGAACCTCGACGTTTTCAGATAGACCGGCTTCGGCGACCGCCTCCCTGAAGCGCTTGGCGTCGGGACCGTCACCGCACAGCACAAACTTGAGCCCGGGGTAGCGCTCGACGACTTTCGGCAAAGCTTTAAGCGTGGTGAACAACCCCTTCTTCGGAATCAGACGACACGCCTGCAACAGACGCCACTCACCGTTTTCGGGTGCCGCGCGCTGACGAAAAGTGATTTGGTCGAGCGGCACAGGGGTACGATTCAGGCGCAGTTTTTCCGGCGGGCAACCGAGCTCGCGCAAGCGCTCGAGCAGGGACTCGCTACGCGCCAACACCAACTTGGCTTCGGCAAAAACCTCCTTCAAGCCGGCGACGTATTCCGGGTCGTCGATAAACTTCACGACATCGACGCCGTGAAACGAAACCAGCCACGGCACCCCGGCGGCTTTGATCATGTGCCGGTACTTGACCGCCTTGTGCCCGTAGTAAACGTGCACCAGCGCCGGCCCGGCCGACGCTAACAAATCCACCAAATCGTAAGGATGGTAATACGCCCCCTGCATGCCGACGTAGCCGATCGGCCGCGGCGGTGGCCACTGTTTGATGACGTGCTTGTACCAGAAACGCAGCAGGAAATTTCCCCGATACCGCGGCCGCTCGCGTTTCTCCATTTTGACCACCGACTCGAGCGGAAACTGATCGACATTCTGCACTTTCTCGGCAAACACGATGGTCCGGTGGCGCTGCAAATTGGCCATCTGCCGGTACAGGCTTTGCATCTCACGCTTCAAATAAGTGCCACACAAACTGACCACCAAAGGGCGGTCGTCTTGAGCAGCTTCGCTATCGGTCGGCACAGTCATCTTCCCGCCCCTACTCGACATCGTGCATCGGCATAGCCATCAACTCCCGGTAGTGTCCCTCGAGGCGGGCGATCTGTTGACCGACATCGAAATTTTCCCGGATCGCCGCCGCCGCCGCGACACCCATCGTCTGCCACCGGCCGAAATCGGCAGCCAGTTCACGCAGGCAGCCGAGCAAAGCGGCTTCGTCATCCTCGGCGACCAGCAACCCGGTTTTGCCATTGTCGACCGCCTCCGGAATGCCACCGTGCAGCGTCGCCAACACCGGCAGCCCGGTGGCCATCGCCTCAAGCATCGCGTTGGGAATGCCCTCCTGGTTTTTGTCAGCCGTGAGTCGGCTCGGATGAATGAACAGATGCGCACTGTGAAAAAGATCGCGTAATTCTTCGCCGCCGAGAAACCCGACCAGATTCACCTGGTCCGAAATACCCAGCTCCACCGCCTGGTCTTCGATCGCCTGGCGAAGCGGTCCATCGCCGGCGATGGTCAACGTCGCGCCGGGGTGATCGGCCGCGAATGCAGCGAACACGCGCAGCGTCACATCGAGGCCTTTCTTCTCGATCAGACGGCAGGCTTGAACCAGATGCCAGGGTTGCTCAGCCGTCGGCGCCGCACGATCGATGTAAGGGAACTCATCGGCCGGAATGGCCGTGCGGTTGAGACGGATCTTTTCCTCCGGGCAACCGAGCTCAATCAAGCGCTGCTTGAGACTTTCCGAGCGCGCCATCACCATCGGCAGAAATTGCAACATGTCGCGCAAACGATCGATGTAGCCCGGTTGATCTTCACGCGGCTGCACGTCCATGCCGTGAAATGACACCACGGTCGGCTTCGGCCAACGCTTTAAAACCGGCAATAGATGCACCCCGGTGTGGCCGAAATAGACATGCATCATGTCGGCCTCGCGCGCCGCCAGGATGCGGTTGAGAACCCCGTATTCACCGCGATAAACGATGGCCGGCTCTTTGCGTATGTATTTCAGCCAGAACCGTCTGACAAAGTTACTACGCACCGGCCGGTGAATCTCTACGTCGGCAAACGGGAACTTTTTTTCACACTTCCGCTCCTTGGCGATGACGAAAGTGTCGACCTCCTGCAGGCCACTCACCTGGCGGTAGATGTGCAGCATCTCCGGCTTGAGAAACGTGGTGCAGTAACTGGCGACGACAGGCTTTGACATGCGGAAAAAGTTTTAAGTGGTCAGTTATAAGTTTTCAGACCGGAACATCCCGCCTGGCGATGCTGTCAAACTGACATCGCTTCCCGCTACACCCATTCCCGGGATTCGAAAACGACCGGCTATCATCCGAAATCCCGTTGGGATTCTGCTGCGGACGATTCGTCCTAAAGGTGCTTGTCATGGGAGCATTCAAAATCTAACCCCTAAATCCTTGCTCCTGTAATCAATCGAAACGCTTGTGCGATACCTCTGCGAGCCGCTCGCGCAATACCTCGAGACCTTCGCCGCTATCCGCCGAGATCGGAATGATTTCGATCTTCGGAAAGCGGGCCTTCAGGACTTTGAGTGCCTCGGCACTCTCCGGCAAATCGATCTTGTTGGCGACGATCAGCCACGGCCGCGTGGCCAATTCCTCGTCGTAAAGATTCACCTCGGTGCGCAGCATCTGAATGTCGGAGACCGGGTCCCGCCCATCAACCGCCGCCAGATCAACCACGAACAGCAACAGACGACAGCGGGTGATATGGCGCAAAAATTCGTGACCGAGCCCGACATTGGCGTGAGCCCCTTCGATTAAACCCGGGATGTCGGCAACCGTCGCGCGGCGGTAGCCATCGAAGTCGACCACGCCGACCATCGGCTTGAGCGTAGTGAACGGATAGGCCGCCACTTTCGGACGGGCAGCCGAAAGCGCACTCAGCAGGGTCGATTTGCCGGCATTGGGAAAACCCACCAATCCGGCATCGGCAATCTTACGCAGTTCCAGGTAGAACCACCCCTCCTCGCCCGGCGTCCCCGGCACCGCCTCGATCGGCGTCTGATTGGTCGACGATTTAAAATGCCAATTGCCTTTGCCTCCGACGCCGCCTTTGCAGAGCACAAACCTTTGATCCGGCTCGGTGAGATCGACGATCAACTCCCGCTGCCCGCCTTCGGGATCCGCTTCAGCGGCATCGCCGGCCCCAGCATCACCATCATCAAGGCTGTCCTGACCGTCAACGTGTTCCGCATCCCCGGTGTCAGCAGACTCGTCCCATGCCTCGTCGCCGAATTCGTCCGATGGTATCTCAGCCTCCGGCGGCGGCACGTCACGATAGATCACCGTTCCTTGCGGAACCTTCAACACCAGATCTTTGCCCGATTTTCCGGTACAGCGATTGGCTCCGCCACCCGCCCCGAACGGCGCTTTCTGCTTCTGTTGGAAAAAGAACTGCTTCAAGTTGTCAGTGTGGTGATCAACCTGCAACACGATATCACCACCGTTACCGCCGTCCCCGCCGTCGGGACCGCCCTTCGGGATGAACTTAGCGCGCCGGAAGCTGACCTTGCCGTTTCCGCCGTCACCGGCTTTGGCATGGATCTTGATATGGTCGACAAACATGAGACTGCCATTGTCCGCGCATAGCGCCCGAACGCAACACCGGGCTGAGCCGGTTATGCCTCCAATTCTGCGAGATTGCCGCGTCGGGTTTCCGTGCTGTTTTGCCTGGCCTGCCAGAAATCGCCACTGTCAACGTCCAGACAGGTCAACCAACCGGCGCCGTAGACCCAGGTATCGATGCAAATCGTATGCCCGTAACTGAGCGGCAAACCGCTGTCCTGCGCGGTATGACCGCAGATCACCGTCTTTGCGGATATGTGAGGTCCGTTGTCGGCAATGCGCTCCCAGTAGAGAGTCATCTCGTCCTGTTCCTCCATCGGCAGGTCCGGATCGACCCCGGCATGCACAAAAATGTGCGTATCCGTCTCGTAGTAAGGGCGACAGCGATTTTCCAAAAAGTCCCAATGCGACGCCGGAACCGCATGAAATCCCGGCTCGCTCGAATCACGCAGATAAGATTCTATGGTATCGACACCACCGACTGCCGTCCACGAGAACACCTTGTGCCGATCATCGCGAGCCTCGCACATCATATGATCGTGATTGCCGCGCAGTGCGATCAATTTGCCGTTGGCCTCGCGCAGACGCAGCAGTTCCACGACCCGCTTCGAGTCGGGCCCGCGGTCGACGTAATCACCCAGGGTGATGATCATATCCTCATCGGTAACCTCCACGAATTCGACCAATCGACGCAATGCGTCGAAGCACCCGTGGATATCGCCGATAGCCAGCAAACGTTTCGTCATACCTCGCGGAAGCTGTCAGCCAGATCGCTTTACTTGGCAAGCGAACGATACAAATCGAGCGTCTGCTGGGCGATCGCCGACCAGCTGAAGTGCTCGATCACCCGCTGCCGCCCCGCTTTCCCCATGCGCGTGCGCAGTTCCGGGTCAGCCATCAGGCGATTCACCGCCGCAGCGAGATCAGCCGCAAATACTTCAGGATGGGTCGCTTCAAACGGACTCTCAGACATCTGCTCGAGCGGCACCTGCAAGCCGGTCTCGCCATCGAGCACTACCTCCTTCATGCCACCCACCTGCGACGCAACCACCGCCGTCTCGCAAGCCATCGCTTCAAGATTGATGATTCCAAACGGCTCGTAAATGGAAGGACAACAGAAAACATCCGCCGCCGAATAGAGAGCAATCTTGGTCGTGTTGTCGACCATCTCATCGATCCATACAATGCCATCCCGTTTTTGCTTCTGAGCCTCGATGGCCGCTTCCATCTCTTGAGCGATCGCTTCGGTATCCGGTGCACCGGCACACAACACCACCTGAAAACCCGGGTCGAAATGCTCGATCGCATTGACCAGATGAATGATCCCCTTCTGTCGCGTGATGCGACCGACAAACAGAACAAACGGACGAGCCGGATCGATCCCGAAACGCTCCAGTACCGCAGGATCAGTGGTCGGCTGGTATTCCTCAGGATCGATGCCGTTATAGATCACCGGCACCTTTGACTCATCAACGTCGAACAGCCGCAGGATGTCTTCTCGCGTTTCCTGAGAAACCGCCACCACCGCATCGGCCATTTCGATTGCCGTCTTTTCCAGCCAACAGGTAAAATCATAACCACCAGACAGTTGCTCACGTTTCCACGGCCTTAACGGTTCAAGTGAATGCACCGTCAATACCAGTGGCACTCCGTAGTTGAGCTTCGCCAGGATGCCGCCGAAGTGCGAATACCAGGTGTGCAGGTGGACCACATCCGCATCGATGTTGCGGGTGTTAAAGCTGAGACAATTTTCCAGCGCCGCAAATACCGACTGCAACTCCTGCGGAGCCGTATAAGCACTCTTGTCGGCCTGCTCCCCATGCACCTCAAGGCTGCCTTCGCTGGCTTCCTGATCCCCGAAACAACGCACCTCCACCTCACACAGCTTGGCCAGTTCGCGGGCCAGATACTCGACATGAACGCCCGCTCCTCCGTAAACGTTGGGCGGAAATTCATTGGTTAAAAGGAGACTTTTCATGGCTGAGAGATGCCTTCTTTAGCGGTCGTGAACCTTAGTTTCAAGAAGCAGACCATCCTATTCTGCCGCCAAACCTGCCGCCAAATTTCAGAGATATCAGGCACCGCCGAAAGGCTTAAAATGAGTGATAGAGAGGAATCTTGAACCCCGCAGCGGCTCCGCCGAAACGCCGTGAACCCCGCCCCTGAGGGCTTCGGGCCGGTACTGCAGACAGATTTAACCTGCCCCGATCAGAACTCCACCGTCGATTTCCACTGCGCCACCTCGACCTGACTGTTCGATCTCGCGCGCAGGGCTTCACACAGACTTTCCGACTGCTCCGGTTCACCGTGCACCAACCAGACCCGTTCTTTCGAACCTTGTATGGCATCAAAATAGTCGAGCAGCTCACTGCGATCCGCGTGCCCTGAAAATGAATCCAATATCTCTATCTCCGCATTGACTTTAAAGGTGTCGCCGAGAATCGGCACCTCCTTCTGGCCCTCGCGAATCTTCCAACCTAAAGTCTGCTCAGCACAGTAACCGACAAACAGCACCGTGTTCTTCTCATCCTCGATGTTGTTGCGCAAGTGATGCAGAATCCGCCCGGCTTCGCACATTCCAGAGGCCGAAATAATGATCGCCGGCTCGTGATTGTCATTGAGCGCAATCGACTCCTGAACCTTGCGTACCATGGTCAGGTTATCGAAACCGAACGGATTGCGCTTTTCGAAAAGGAAATCGTAAACTTCGTCATTGAAACACTCCGGATGAATCCGGAAAATTTCGGTCGCATTGACCGCCAACGGACTGTCGACATAGATCGGCACCTCCGGAATATGTCCCTTTTCGGTGAGCTGATGGAGTGCATAGATAAGCTGCTGCGTACGCTCAACCGCAAACGCCGGAATGATGATCTTACCCTTTTTCTCAAGTGCCTTGTTAAGCAGATCACCGAGCAAATCGTCCGCCTGCGCCGGCAACTCGTGTTCACGGTTACCGTAAGTGCTTTCCATGATCAGATAGTCGACATCTTGCGCTGCAACCGGATTGCGCAACAACTCGTTTTCACCGCGGCCGACGTCGCCGGAAAACAGCAGGCGCTTCTTCCGTCCGCTATCGAGTTCGTGTAGATCGAGCACCACCTGTGCCGAGCCCAGAATATGACCGGCATCGATAAAGGTAAGCGTCACCCCATCGGCGATCGGGATGGCGCGATCGTAACCGATATTCACAAAGTTGCGCATGCACATCTCCGCGTCCTGCTGACTGTAGATCGGCTCCAGCGGATCGAGATGCTTCTTTGCCCGCCGCTTGTTCAGCCACTTGATGTCCTGTTCCTGAATACGCGCTGAGTCGAGCAGCATGATGCCGCACAGATCGCGCGTCGCGAAGGTCGTGTAGATGTTGCCCGTAAACCCCTGCTTGACCAGATTCGGCAGATTTCCGCTGTGATCGATGTGCGCGTGCGACAACACCACCGCGTCAACCATCTCCGGATCGAAGTCAAAGTGCCGGTTGCGATCCCTCGACTCATCGCGCCGCCCCTGATAGAGCCCGCAATCAAGCAGGATCAGCTTGCCGTTGATTTCCAGTAAATGCTGGGACCCCGTGGTAGTGCCTGCGGCACCGCAAAACTTCAGCTTCATTGCTGCCGACAGTACGAATGTCAGGCACGCATGACAACAAGAGAATCAATCCGCTGACTTCACAACTTTCGCATCGCCAGCCACAACCAACCCACCAGAAATGCGATCCCGCCAAATGGCGTAACCGCCACCAGCCATTTCATCCCGGTCAACGAGTAGATGTAAAGGCTTCCGGAAAACATCACCATACCGATCAGAAAGCACCAGCACGCTCCCCGGGCCTTTGCGCCCAGCCCCGCCACCACAAACAAGGCCAGACCGTGAATCAAATGATACAGCACCGCCGTGTCCCAGGTCCCCTCCCGGCCCGCAGCGAGCAAACGTTCTTCCAAAGCATGCGCGGCGATCGCCCCCAGTGCTACCGCCAAAAACATCATCACCGCCGCGATCCGACGAAAACCTGCACCGTCACTTGTGTTCTGCATAGGACCGAGGCTACCATCGCCTGCCAGCAACATCCAGTGGCCGATCACGTATACCGGAACGCCGCGCCGGGCCCGCAGATTGCGCCCCAATCAACCATGCCAACTTCCCCACCCGTCATCCTCACCATCGCCGGTTCCGACAGCTGTGCCGGCGCCGGCCTGCAGGCCGATCTGAAAGCCATTGCCGCCAACGGTGGCTACGGCATTTGCGCCGTCACCGCCATCGTTTCCGAAGTGCCCCACGTGGTCAACCGCGTGCAGGTCGTCGAGCCGGAAATGCTCGCCAGTCAGTTGCAGATTCTGGCCAGCCATTATCCGGTCGCGTGCATCAAAACCGGCATGCTGGCAAACCTCCAACTCGCCCAGATCACCGCTGACTTCCTCGCAGATCAAGCGAACGCAGGCATCGGACTGGTGGTCGATCCGGTCATGGTTGCCACCTCCGGAGACCGACTGCTCGATGACGCCGCGATCGAAATCTACCGGCAACGCATTCTGCCGCTGGCCGACATCGCCACTCCCAATCTGGCCGAGGCTGAAACCTTGCTCGATCGAAAAATCGAATCTGAAACGGATATGACCGAAGCGGCCGCGGAATTTCTCGATCGCTTCGATTGCGCCACCTTGTTGAAAGGTGGCCACCTCAGTGATGATCAGGATGCCGTCGACATCTTCGTCTCGCGCGAGGGCGTGGTGCGACTCGCCGCGCCGAGAACCCCCAACGTCGACGCCCATGGCACCGGCTGCACCTTGTCGGCCGCTCTCGCTACGCTGCTCGGCGCCGGCGAATCCTTCAATAACGCGGTGGCAAAAGCCAAACGGTACATCAGTGCGGCCATCAATCAGTCCCACCACTGGACCGGACCGTCCGACATCAGGGCTTTAAACCACACCCCGGATGGCCTACAGTCGAACCCGTGAGTGGCAAGTTTTCCATGGTTCAAAAACGAGGTGCCGCGATCGCTGCGGCGATCACTATCGGCGTGACATTTTCGATGGCCGAGACATCGGCCGAAGACATCGATGCTGCGACCGGAGACGCGGCGGAAGAAGCCGCCAAGCCCGCCGCAGCACAGCCGAAAAATCTCGAGGAAATCATCGATGGGCTGCCACAGAACAGCTTACAGGAAGCTTTCCGGCTGCTGCGCAGCGATTACATTCAGGCGGACCGGTTGAACTACCTCGAGTTGAATCGCTCGGCTTTGCAGGGACTGCTGGGGCGACTCGAATTCGGGGCGACCTTACTCAGTGGAGCCGGTCGCGCGGCGGCCGACTCGCCATTCAACTTTCATGCGCAAACGCTGACGCGTCACGCCGCCTACCTGCGCCCCGGAAAATTTGTCACCGAAGACATCGATGCCCTCGACGCAGCGCTGAAAAATTTTAACACTGACGATGAACTCGACACGCTGATCGTCGATCTGCGTTCGCCTCAACATCAGGCCGATTTTAATATTGCCGCTCGATTTCTGAGCCGCTTTCTTGGCAGTGGCGACCTGCTTTTTAAGATCACCCGGCCCGGTGAAAAACGCCCGAGCCTGTTCCTCGCCGAGAGCGCCGGTCAGCGATGGGATAAAGACGTGCTGATCCTCATCGACCGTGAAACCGGCAACGTCGGTGAAATCATCGCTGCGGTGCTGCGTCGCGAAACCGGTGCTCTGGTGATCGGTGAAGCCACGCTCGGATTGACCGTTGAGTATCGCGACGTGCCGCTCGGCAAAGATCGCTTCCTGCGCTACGCCGTCGCCGAAGTGCTGCTCGCTGATGACACTTCGCTGTTTAAAAAAGGTGTCGAGCCGGATCTTCCGGGCGTGACCAGCGCAAAGAAGAAGCACGCCATCTTCGCCGCCACTGACAAGCAGGATCTTAAGACATTTCTTATCGATGAAGAACGGCCACGGGTAAACGAAGCCGCGCTGGTAGCCGGCACCAATCCGGAACTCGGCTACTTTCTCGCCAAAAGCAAAGGTGAGGCGACGCCCTACGATGAGCCGCCACTACAGGACCGGACCTTGCAACAAGCGCTCGACCTGCTGGCGACCAAGCGCTTTTTCGAGCCGGATAAAGCGGCAACGAACGCCGCCGCCCGCTGATCATTTCTTGCCGGTAACATCGGAAAGTGCGGCCAGTCCTTTGAGGATCTGCAACTTGCCTTTGTTGCGCCTGGTCAGCCGCCGGAAGTGATCTTTTGCATCGCCGATGTCTTCGTCTTCGCCGAGAAACAGCACCATGTGAATTTCGGGGATCGCCTTATTGGTTTCCTTGAAGAAATGAACCACCACTTTCTCAATGTGTTTCTCGATCTCCTCAGGCGTATACGGGGGACCCGGCCGGGGCATGCCCTGCGGTGGCGGACTGGTATCACCGCCGGTGGCGCGCGGCGGACTCTGACCGGTCACCTGACGCACCAGAGCGTTGAAATTGATTACCACCTTCGGCGCCAACCCCTGCGAGGCGCGGGCTTCGTTTTCCTTGCGCAGCCACTCGCGAGTATCGGCCTGCGCCTTATTCCAACGATCGCGGTCCGCTTTGCTGACCTGACCCGGCGTCCGCCCCTGAACCATTTTGCGAACTTCGGCAAGCTGCTCAGCGCTCAGTGAGCGATTGATCCGCTGGTAGCCACTGCTGATGGCGAACACGGCGTTTACATCCATCTCCAGGGCCAGCTGAATGGCTTTGGCATAACCGAGGTTGTCGCGCGCCTCGATGATGCCCACGCCTTCGCTGATCTGACCAGTGCTGCCACTGTGTCCGCGGAGCCCCAGGTTGTCGTAATCCCGATTCAGCGTATCGAGCCACTCCGATGCCAGACGAATCGCGGACGGCTTGGCGGCCACCGGTTGCTCACGGAACAGCGACAGCGTTTTGCCTTCGTAGAGAATGATGTTAAACGCGGTACCACGCTTCAGTTGCGCCAGCATTGCGGCGACTTCGGCTTTCACTTTGTCATAGGCAAACATGCCGCCTTTTTCGTCGACCAACATGTAACGGGTGGCATCGACGACGAATGCGATTCGCTTACCGCCGGAGCGAATGCCGAAAAAGTTGACGTTCGATTCCCTGCCCTCCCCGGTAAAACTCATTCCCTGCCCGGCGTCGACACCGGTCATCAGCATGGTCAAGTCAGGGGCGCTGTCGACGTCAAATTCGGGAACCGAGAAATCGGAAGGTGCCGAACTGCTGACGATCGCTGCCGGTGGCGCGGAGGCACTCGCTGCCTTGGGCACATCGCGCTCCACCAGGCGGGGTGCGATCTCAGGCTCTCGTTCGGCCATGACATTGACCGCGACAATCTGCGGCGGCTCGGTCTGCGGCAGATTGACGACCACAAAGCCCCCCAGCACCGCCAGCACAAAATGCACAATCAGCGCCATGGTGAAGGCGGATACCTTCTGACCCGCCTGGGGTTCGCGCGCCGCAGCCGACAAAGCGGTCTCGTCATCATCGGCGTCTTCAACGAAGGCGAAACCCGCAGGATTGTCTACGGACCGGGGCTTCGGCCGGCGCATCTTCACTTCAGCGGACTGATCTCCAGAGTCCGATGAAACCGGCGTAGCCGCCATTGGCCGGGCATCGGTGACGGCGCCACGTTTACGCAGTCTCTCTATCGCCCCGGCAGCATCAGCATCAGCATCAGCCTTCTTCGAAGCTCGCCTGGCATTCTGTTTCTGTTTACGCCTGCCCCTGCGGGAACTTCCTGCGCCTTTCTTCGGCGCCGGAACCGACCGGTTTCCGCCTACCTCGACGGCGAGCTTATCTTTTTTTTTAAGTCATCAGCCGCGGGTTCGGCAGCATCCATTGCCGTCGTGTGGTCAGCTGCCGAAGCTTTTTCGGGCGGCAGTGGTAAGATTCGTTTGCGATGCTCGCACACAAACGGCGACTCGTCCCCGTACTGTTCCGCGTAGTAGCGCTCGACCGCAGGAGCGCCCTGAGTCATCACCGTGTGCAGTCGATGTTGCAACTCGGGCGGCAGCGGCGTGTCATCGGGGGACTCGCGCACCAGCCGACGCGCAGCGTCTTTGTTTTCCTCGAGAATATGCCCTTCGATCAGACGAAGCCGAATCGACCAGTCCTCGGGATTTCTCCCGAGCTCAGCTTCCATTTCAGCAAGAGTTACGGACTTCATGTAAAATCGATCCGTTTCAGGCTCTGCCATACATTGCGTTGCTGCAGCAGCAATCGGTCAGATCATTTCTCGGTGGCTGAAGTGACGTTTTTCACTCCTTCCAGGCCTTCAAGAACCCGCAGTTCACCACGGTTGCGTTTGGTCAGGCGGTCGAGGTGATACTCCAGGTTCTGGCTTCGATCTTCATCTTCGCCGATAAACCAAACCATGTTGATCTGCGGCTTGGTCTTACCTACGTCACGGTAGTAAGTGTTGACCGCATCCTTGATCTGCTCTTCGACATCCTCCATCGGATAACCGGGCGAAGGCCGACGCGGCACATCGGGGAACTGCTCGGCCATGATCTCGTGCCAGTCGCGAATCACTCGCTGCGCAATCCCCTTTTCCCGGCGGGCGGCGTTCTCTTTCTCGAGCCAGGCCTTGGCTTTTGCGATGCCTTCGTTCCACTCTTTTTCCTCTTTGGAGGTCCACTTGTTGCGGCGATACCAAATCTCCATTTCCCGCTCAGAAAGCGGATTGTGCAGGTGAACCCAACCGCTGGTCATGCAGAAAATCGTGCTGCAGTCCATTTCCAGAGCTCGTTGCATCGCCTTCACGTAGTGGGCCAGGTGATCAACCGGGATCGGCTCAATGCCATCCTTGAGCGGCTTGGTCACATAGCCTTCCTGAATGCCGATCTTCTCGAACTCTTTGTTCACCGGGTCCAGCCACTCCATCGCAAGTCGCACATTGGACGGCGACGCTTCAACCACTTCCTCCTTAAAAGAGGCGATCTTCTTGCCCTCAAACAGCACGATATTAAAACCGGTCTTCTTGTTCATGCCGTCGAGAATACGACCGATGTCTTCCTTCACTTTGTCGTAAGCCGGAATGCCGCCCTTGCGGTCGGTCAGCATGAAACGCGCGGCTTCGATGATGAAAACAATCTTCCGGCCGCTGGCTTTAATGCCGAAAAAATTGACCATCGACTCAGCGCCGTCATCCAGACCTGTCGGCCCGAGACTCATGCTGGCACCAAGATCGGATGAGGTCATGCCGAGGGTGATGTCGACACTCTGGCTCTCGTCGAATTCCGGAATCGCCACCGGCGATGCCACCGGTGCCGACACTGCGAAGATCGGCGTCGACGCAGAGCTGGTCGAAGACGTCTTGGTCACGCGGGTGACTTTGACATCCTGAATGTTCTCCGAGTCTTCGGTGGCGATGTGATTGGCAAAAATCTGCGGCGGCTCAATCTTCGGGACGGCAATGACGACAAACGCCAGCAACAGGATGATGCCGACATGAATCAGAATCGCCGTCGTCAACGCCGACACTTTCTGAGCAGCATCGCTGTCTTTGGAGTGCGGCTTGAGCGCGTCAGGGTCGATATCGCTGTCGACAATAAAATGACGTTCTCCGTGATATTCAGCATCCTCAGCAACGACCTGAGCATAGGCGATCTCTTCACCCGGTGCGGCGACGTCTTCGATCTCGGTAGCTACCGGACCACTGGTCTCATCGGGACTGGTCGGATCGAGCTCTTTGAGCATGTCCTTAACCTGAACCGACTGCTGGGTAGTGATCGGCGACAGCGCATTTTCACGCAACACCGCCACCGCCTCTTCTTCCCTGCCTTCAGCGCGGAGCGCTTCGGCAATCTTTATACGCAAGTCCCAATCGTCCGGTCGTTCAACCAGCTCGGTCATCATTGCAGTCAAATCGTTCATCAGCAAATAGGATAGGGTTAGCAGCTCGCATGCCGCATACCGCATACCGCGGTAAATCTACTCATTATTGTGCCACGGGACGAAGTTTGTGACAACCAATGACTCCGCGCAGCACTTTTTTCACACTCGGATACAAATCGCTGATTCTAAGAAGCTTTCAACTAGATCCGCAACCCGCTCAATCCAGTTTCGTCAATTTCAAGTCCTTGAACTGCACGGTCATCGGAGGGCCCGAGTGCAATTGCAACGCCAGGATACCACTCATCTCGCGCTCAGCTTCCTGATGATCGATGACTTCCGCCGTCTGCCTACCGTTGAGAAACACCTCCAGCTTATTGTCGACGAAACGAATCCGATACTCAGCCCACGTGCCCGCCTGATAATCAGCCAGCGCCGCATCGGCTGGCTTCGCATCCAGAGGTGTCGAGTTCATCGACCCGTCGGCGTTGATCACGGTTCGCATGCCGCGGTGAGCGAGCATCTTGCGTCCCTTCTCGTCGTAGACTGCGCCGAGATACGGTTGCGATGGATCGGCGATGTCGATTTGATAGCCTTTGACGTGCCCGTCCACTTCCACTTCGCTGCGCACCTGCACGCCCGAATTGGCCTTGTCGCTGCCTTCAATCCGGAATTTCAGGCTCAGTTCGAAATCGCCTATTTCGCCCCCCTGCCAAACTAAAAACTGATTGTGATCGCACGGATTTTCTGTCGACGACGTCGCGGTGATGGCGCCGTCACTGACCGACCAGTATTTCATCTCCGCTGCCTTCCAGCCGGCCAGCGATTCACCATCAAAAATCGGCTGCGGCGAAGGCGCTGCCGGCGCTTTCTCCTGAGCCGGCGCGGGAGCCGTCAGGGCGGAAAAAAGAAGCAGAAGTGTGAGCGTTTTTTTCATCTGAATTCGTTGGCTAAAACCATCGGCTGGCGCTTATCCGAAAAGCTCCATCACCGGTTTTCCATGACCGTCTTCCGTCACATAAAACGGACGCTTTTCGACATCGTAGGCGGTCTTGGGACTGATGCCCATTGCGGTAAAAATGGTGGCGTGCAGATCGGTGATACTGACCGGATTTTCGATCGCCACCAAGGGCCGTTCGTCGGCCGTCTTACCGTAGACGAACCCTTTCTTCATCCCACCACCGAACATACATACGCTGGTGCCGCCGGTGAAGTGTCGATGCAAGCCGTAGTGCTTCATTTCCTGCAGAGTGTCGGATTTTGCCCGGCTCTGATCACGTGCCGTCGAGCCCGGCACGCCTTCGATCAACATATCGCGACTGAACTCGCTGGCAATGATCACCAGAGTCCGATCCAGAAGACCACGCTCTTCCAGGTCGAGAATCAATTGCGCGATCGGCCGGTCAATCTGTTGCTTTAGATCCTTCACCGTGGTGTGGCCATTTTCATGGGTATCCCAATGCAGGAATGGCACATACTCAGTGGTCACCTCAATAAATCGTGCTCCCGATTCGACCAGGCGACGCGCCAGCAGACAGCCCTGGCCGAAGCGGCCGGTGTCATATTTTTCCCGCACCTGTTTCGGCTCCAGTTCGAGATCGAAGGCATCTTTGTCTTTCGACTCGAGCAAGCGGTGCGCATTTTCAAAGGCCCGCAACATCGACTCCTGCTGATAGTCGGACATCTGATCGCGATGCGGGCTCTGGTCGACCAGCTTTTTAAAGTGCCGATAACGATTCGCAAAACGCCCCGGCTCCATCCCCTTGGGCGGACGAACGGCCTGCACCGCGTCGGCCGGATACGGAAGATTGAACGGTCCATACTCGCTGCCGAGAAATCCCGCCGTGGTAAATGCTTTCAGCTCTTCCTGCTCGCCCACACCTTCGATGCGCTGCCCGATATTGATAAATCCCGGCATCACCGGATTGTTCGGACCGAGGATGCGCGACATCCATGCGCCCAGATGCGGCGCGGCTACCGTCAGCGGCGGCACGTAACCGGTGTGCCAATGGTACTGATGCCGCGAGTGCAGAATGTTGCCGAGGTCCGCCTGAGTATGCGAACGAATCAAGGTCGCGCGATCCATCACTGACGCGATATTCTCCAGACCGGCCGATATCTTTAAGCCATCAACCGCGGTATCAATGGCTGGAAACGTGCTCAGGATCGGATCGACCGGCTGACCTACTTCAAAAGGAATGTAGCGCTTCGGGTCGAAGGTCTCGGGCGCCGCCATGCCACCGCCCATCCACAAAAGAATGCAGGCGTCGGCCGTGGCCTCAGGATGCTTGACTGCCTCCGACGCACCGGTCGATTCCGGTTCGTCAGCAGCGAACAAACGCGGTGCGCCGCTCATCATCGCCGCCGCACTGGCAGCACCGAGCTTCTTGAGCAACGCGCGGCGCGCGATCCGTTCCTGCGGCGAGTAATACGACGAACCCATACTTAATATCTACCATCGCAAGGCGCCGCTTTCCAACCACCAACTATGGCGCATCCGTGATTCACCGCACCAATTGAAACTCCGGCAGCATCAACAGCGCCCACAGCACGTCCTCCATACCGCGCGCCGATAGCTCCGGGCCGGCCAACTCGCTCAGCACCTCGATTTCATCTTCGGTCGGCACCCGTGAAACCGCCTGGTAAAACAGCCCGTTGATGACGGCGTGCGGTGGTTTGCCGCGGCTCTGTTTTGCGAGGTTCTCCGCGCCCCGCGCCAACAGTGACGCCAGGATATCGCCGTTGGCCAAATCGATCGCCAGCAGCGTCGACAGTTCTTCCGGGCGAACCGTTACCACCTGCTCACGGTTCGGTCGACCAAGGGCACGCATCAACAGGTCGCTTTTCACCAATGCCGCCCGCACCGGAGGTTCCTCGAGCAAATCCGCACGCGCCAAACCGACACGCGCAGCGTCCGAAATCGCCGGCATCCACGGACCGCTCTGAACCGCCACCGGCTGCCAATCTTCAACGGGTTTGGCAAATGCACCGCGACCGTCCGGCTGGCGACGCGTCCATTGCCAGGTCAGATCGCTGGCGAGGTGAATTTCATCCGCCTGCTCACCCGCCATCTTCAGACGCGCTTCAAAATAGGCGCCCGCCGCATTCGGAGTCGTTCCGCCGTTACGGGCGGCGATGAGGATTTCGTTGCTGCCGACTTTTAATGCCGGGCGTAAATCGACCGCCGCGACCTTGGTCCAGTTGTCACCATCCGCCAATTTGCGGCCGTTGACATACAGCGTGTAGCCATTGTCAGCACTGACCACGGCCCGGGCGACTTGCGGTTTAGTCTCTAACTGAAACGTTTTACGCACCGTTATTTTTTCGCCGGCCGCCGGGATACCTTCACTGTTTGACCAGATCCACTGCCCCTTGAGAGCGATGCCGTCGTACTGACCCGGCTCGATCTTTGTCCGCATGAGATCAGCACTGCTACTACCCGGTGTCGTCGCTGTCAGGTGCCAGACAGCGTCGATAAATTGCTCGGCTGTCATCCGCCGCGCGATCGGTCCCCGATAAACGTAAGGCTCACCGTCCGCTGCATCGGGAGTCGGTGCCATGGTCGCCTGATAAGCCTGTGAAGTGGCGATGCGCCGAATCAGCTTTTTCAAATCGTACCCCCCTTCTGCAAAATCCACCGCCAGCCAGTCCAGCAGATCTTCACTCCACGGGCGGGTATGCATCGCATCCACGGGGTGAACGATGCCGCGCCCCATCATGCGATGCCAGATGCGATTGGCAATCGTCCTGGAAAAGCGACCGTTACCCTCGTCGGTCATCAGCGCCGCCAGAGTTTTCAGCCGCGCTCCCTGCGTAGCACTGGCATCGATCTCACCCAGCTCTGGAAAAATCCACGCCGCCTCAGCCATTTTACCCGTTGCCTTGTCACAGCGATGTATCTCCAGCGGTTCGGTCGCAAAAATGGCCGCCAGTCCATACGCCTCATCCAGTTTCCAGCGATCGATAAAGCTGTCGTGGCAGCTCGCGCACTTCATGTTGATGCCGAGGAACACCTGCGAAATGTTCTGCGCAAACTGAATCTCCCGCGTCTGACTGGCATTGACTTTACCCCTCCACAGGATGCCATTGATAAATCCCTCCGCATCCGAATCCGGTGCCACCAACTCGCGGACGAACTGGTCGTAGGGTTTGTTGTCGATCAGCGAACGATACAACCAGTTGGTGATCTGTTTTCGACCACCGTCAATGTAGCCGGTACCGACATAATCGTTGCGCAACAGATCATTCCAAAAGCTCAGCCAGTGCTCGGCGTAGTCGACTTCGCGAGCGAGCACCGCATCAATCAACTGCTCGCGTTTATCAACCGACTGATCGGAAACAAAAGTGTCAACCTCGGTCGCTGCCGGCAACAGGCCGATCACGTCGAGATACAGGCGACGCATGAAGCCGGCATCATCGACTTGATCGCCGGGCTCTTCGCCGTGCTCCGTCAGGTAGTTGTCGAGCAACCGATCCAGGGGATGATCGCGATCCGCCCTTGCTTCGGGCAGGCTCACTCGTCGCGGCTGCAACGGCGGTTCCCAACCTGCATCGCCGAATGTGAAGCCCGGCTCCCACTGCGCGCCCTCATCGATCCAGCGTTGCAGCAGTGCCACTTTCTCCACCGACAGCCGCTCACCCTTGGGGGGCATCTGAATGTCGACCTCGTCGGTAGTCAGCAATTCGATAAAAACACTTTCCGCGCCTTTACCGGGCTCGAACACCTCGCCGTTCTCACTTCCCGCGAGCAGATCCTCGCGAGTGTTCATCGAAAAGCTGCCCTTCTTCTTGTCCTCCAAATGACACTCCGCACAATGCTCACGGAGCAGCGGTGCAATCTCGTGGGCAAAGTCGACATCCGCAGCGACCACCGCCGGCACCTGAACAGCCAACGCAAAAATCGTGATCAAAACCCTCGAATTTGCCTCTGCTTTTACCATGCCGCAAATTGAAGGAAGCCGCGCTCGCTTGCAAGTCCGACTACGAGCCACTCACGGAGCACCGAATCGGTCATGACAAAAATTGCCCCACATCGGCATTGCCACCCGACAGGATTACGCCGATGCGCCGCCCCTTGAACCGGTCGGCATGAGCGAGCAGAGCGGCCAGCGGCACCGCACCGGAAGGCTCGACCAGCCATTTTCCAAACCTCATCAGATCGCGCGTCGCCGGGATGATCGCTCCGTCCTCAACCAGCAAAATGTCTTCGACTCCGTCGCGGATGATCGGCCAGGTCAATTTACCCAAACCGGTTCTGAGTCCATCTGCGATGCTGCGAGGCGGATCGACCGGCTCGGCAATCACTCCCGCCTTGAGGCTCCGCCAGGCATCATCCGCCAAACTTGGTTCGGCCCCGTAAACCGGCACGCGCCCCCCGACGGCAAGAATTGTTCCCGACAACAAACCGCCACCGCCGACCGGAACAATGATCAAATCCAAATCAGGCACTTCATCCAGAAACTCCAGAGCCGCCGTTCCCTGACCGGCGATAATTCGTTCGTCATCGAAGGGCGGGATAAATACCGCACCGGTTGCGGCGACGATCTTTTCCAAACTCTGCGCACGAGCGGCGATCGTTGGCGGGCACAAAGTGACGTCAGCGCCATAGCTGCGCACCGCATCGATTTTGTTGGGTAACGAATCCTCAGGCATGACCACACGCGCCTGCACCCCCTGTGCCAACGCCGCCCACGCCAACGCCGCCGCATGGTTGCCTGACGAGTGTGTGACGACCCCTCGATGGCGTTCTTCAGCACTGAGCAACGACACCGCGTAACTCGCTCCCCTGGCTTTGAACGAACCGGTTTTCTGCAAATGCTCCGCCTTAAAAAACAGCTCAGCACCGACCGCCAGATTGAGCCGCGAACAGGTCAGCACCGGCGTGCGGTGCACCACTCCGCGCAACTTCGACGCTGCACGAGCAATATCAGCGGCATTCATGTTTAAAGCTTGCCATACCGCGACATCGGCGGGAAACCCCGTTCCGCAGTTTTTCAACCGGTTGACGAAGCGGCGATCCGCGATCGAAGTGACCGGAAGAAACCCGCAACGACCGCCCACGTGGTCGCCACAAACGCTTGAGAATAGAACTAATGCAGAGGCCGGATACGCCCGCTCAGAAATCGCCGCTTCGCTTAGCGACCGAATACATCGAAGCTTGAAATACCCAACTGGTTGTCATTGCCGCGATACTCGATGTCGTATTCCGTACCGCGACCGCCGGTGTCCTCTTCATCTTTTTTGTCGAGACTGCTGCCATCGCCACTGTTGTTTTTACTGTTAAACCGGTCGTCCAGCACCCCGAACAGGAATGAGCCGACAAAGGTCCGCGGCGATCCGTCAAACAGGCGGTTGCGACCGAAGAACGGCACGCCGTCGATGAACATCAGAAACGGATCGACCGGCACCATCACCGGGGCGGTCAAGCTCGCTGCTCCACCACCGAAGCCACCCATCTCGATGACTCCTTCGCCGCCATCACCTCCTCCGCTCGCGCCTGCTCCTGCGCCTCCACCGCCGGAAGCCGTCGGCGCCACGTAACCCTGGTCGTGGCCGACGATGGCATCGTAGTAGAAGTTTGCTCCGCTGTTCAAGTCATAGCCGACGCCGCTACCGACGCTGTTGTCGTGTTGAGCTACGAAAGTCGGCATGCTGCCCGCGGTATCGTAGCGCACCACCACCCACTCGTCAGCTTGCTGAGTAGTCGGGTCAACCGGGGTGCCGGCGTAGGCCACGCCGTTGAGCATCGCTCCGGCGGCGATCTGATTGTCGCTGCGGGTCGGGGCGTAAATGCGCAGTTCGCCGTTCGGATCACTGCTGAACACACTGTCAATGTCGGCGACCAGGTTGCCACCATCATCGGGTGCCGGCGATTCCAGACCGGCGCCGGGATCGCGATTGCTTTCGCCTTCACCGGTGCCGGGTCCGTGGGTCAGATCGGTGATCGCCGGGTCGTCGTAGCGACTGACGGCAATGGCGGTGTTGCCGGTTCCGGGCGTCGCGCCGCCCAGCGTAGGATCGACGTGACCGATCATGCCGCCGACCGATCCAATACTGTCGGCCACAAGTACATTGATGTCGCCGCTGCTGGTACCGGTGCCGCCGAAGTTGACCGGTTGACTGAACAGTTGATCACCGTGGCCGATCTTGGCATAGGCGCTGGCACCGCTGCCACGCGTCAGATTGAGGTCGTCGAAAACGAAGACATTGATGCCACCGCTCTTTTCGCCGTCAGCGCCGGCACCGCCGAGTCCGATCTGGGCGTAGCTGAACAGGCCGCTGCCTCCGATGAGGTTGATATCGCCGCCGGAGATCACCTCGGTATTGCCGCGGTTGACGCCGGAAGCATCACGACCGCCGTTGCCGATCTGGGCGTAGGCGAGATCGCCTCCGGCGCTGGCGTCGATGTTGAGATCGCCGGTGGCAGTGACGCCGGTGAATGCGCCCAGCACGTCGTGGGATTTTTCACCACCGTGACCAATCTGGGCGGATGCGCCGACACCACGTCCGGCAACCACGTTTACATCCCCGTTAGCGGCCACTATCACTTCTCCCGAGGTCTCGTTGAGAGCACCACTTTGAGCCCCCCCGTTACCGATCTGGGCATAGGCGCCAACGCCGTCGCCGCCGGCCACCGTCATGTCAACGGCAGGCGGACCGACCGCGGTGCTCAACACGGAAACATTGCCGGCAAAACCTCCCGCAACGGCAAATCCTCCCGCTCCGATCTGGGCAAATGCGCGCTCGCCTGCTCCTCCCAATACTTGCAGATGCCCGGAAGTTGCAATGTCCGTCGTGGCATCGATCGAGCCTGAAACATTCAAGTTGCTCCCCCCTGCGCCAATCCTGGCATAGGCATTATCGCCAGCCCCGGCTTCAGCGCGAACGCCTCCGTCACCGGCCTCGATAAAGACCAGCCCCTCAATCTCCGCATTGGCGTTGATGCCACCATTGCCGATTTGCACGTGACTTCCCTGCATCGAAGTCAGCGGAACCCCGCCGGCGGTCATCGCAACCCCATCGCCGGCAGAAACGATCGTCGCACCGCGGAGCGTGGCATCGATACCCCTCGGTCCACTGACTGCGTGTCCGATCTGTGCGTGGTTCTGTGAATAGATACCGCCATTCAGGACAACGTCCTTCGCCGCGGTCACAACTACATCCCCGTAAGCGTTGAAGCTGGCGTTGGCGCCGTGATGACCGATGGTCGCGTAGCGGCGGTTGGCTTCACCGCTGTCACCTTCCAGCTGTCCACCGCTTAAAATCACCGAGCCGTTTACCGAACGAACGTTGACGTCCGCCGGGGTCCAGTCACTGCCAAAACTTACCGAGTTACCCGTCGCCGCAGTATCCGAGCCTCCGTGTCCGATAGCGGCATACGAATCATCGTTGATGCCGGCGGAGAGGGTAATGTCGTTCTGAGCGATAACCGTTACAGTACCACTCGCGCCACCGGTTCCCCCTTCGTAGTACTCGGTTGCCGGTCCATTGCCGGTGGGAGTCGGCAAGCTGTCGAGCTGCAGAACAAAGGCATCAAGCGCCACCCCGGGTTCCCTTGGAGTGAACTGCACACTGATCACATCGCCGGCATTAAAGTCCCAGGTTGCGGCCTGATGCGGATTCGTACCACCGGTGGTGCTATCCGGCTCCGCCTGAGTGGACCAGCCGATATTGGCGAAATTTCGATCGCCGCTGCCGTCGCCATCGAACAGGTACCATCCTGCCCCGGAGACACTGCTTTCTCCGTCGACGAAGGCATACAGGGAATCACTGCCACCATCGTAGCCGGTCCATCGGGGAAACAATCGGTAAGTGCCGGTGGTCTCAATCTCGATCGTATACGTCGCCGCGAGCCGGTCGACCGGATTGCCGGAACTGCCGGTCGCATTCGGATAGAGAAGGTACTTGCCCTGCAGTGCATTGGTAAAGATTCCGGATGCGGGGTCTCCCGACGGCAATTCGTCCGGCACCACCTGCCAGCCCCCCTCGACGCCGGTATAATCCTCGGCCTGAATGAAAAACAGTCCATCCACCGGCAAAACAAAGTGTCCCTGCAGCGAATGTCCGATCATGCCGAAGTTGCTGGTCCCGGAAGCCGAATCACCGGCAACGCCGCCGCCTCTGACATCTACCGTAGTCGCCGAATCGACCAAGATGTCGCCGTAAAAGCCACCGTCGGCGATGGCGCCGCCGCTACCGATCAGAGCATAGGCACCCTCAGCGCCGCCGGCGGCGACACTGACACCACCAATCGAAGTCGTCACGGTGATATCCGAATCGACGTCGCCGCGGGTCGCCAAGCCACCACTGCCGATCTGCGCATAGCCGCCGGCACCGGCATCACTGCCCGACACCGCGACACTTTCCGCCTCAATGCGAATGTCACCATTCTTAATACCCCTACTACCCAATCCTCCATTGCCGATCTGACTGTAGGCTGCCTCTCCGCTGCCACCATCGAGAGTCACCGCACCAGCGCCCGAAATACTGATCATACCGCGCAGATCACTCCAATTGTCGATACCTCCATGGCCGACCTGAGCGTAGCTGCCCGCTCCCGCGCCGCCGTTGAGGTCGACTGCACCGGACTGGGAAAAACTCACCGTCACCGGCGCAAAAAGGACTCCGGCGGCATTGCCGGGACCGCCGTGACCAATCTGGGTAAACGCCACGTCGGCCGCCCCTGAATTGAGCACCAGTCCGCCGGACTTGGAGTAAACATCAATGGCACCGGTCATCAAGGTGCTGCCATCGCCGTGATAACCCAGCTGCGTTCCGGCATATGCTGTGACATCGCTCGCATTGAGTTCGATGCCAGCCGCCGCAAACACATTGCTGCCACCCGCGGAACCGACACTGACGCGTTCAGTCTGCGACGCACTGCCGATGGTGATGGTCTTGCCGCCGTTGCCGAACGTGTTGTCATTGTTAAAATCGATCGCAAATCCACCGGTTTTGATCGTTGGATTGCAATAATCAAAATTCGTTCCGAAATCGACGCTGCCCGGTTGCTGCGTGCCGTTGCTGAGATCGCCATCCCAACCGGCCACCAGCGTTACATCACCCGAACCGGCATTCTGAAACGAGGTCAGCATGGTGATATTGCCACCGGTGATGATCTGAAATGTGTCGGCACTGTTGATCGCCGCCACGCCGATATTCGAAGCATCGATGACATAGTCGGTGGCACCGGGATCGAGGATATTGATGACACCGGAACCGAGGTTGCCGTTGATGATCGTCGATTCATCGATCAGCGCAGCCGACGGCAGATCGATGTCTACGACACCAACTTTCTGATAGCCGTTTCCGCCGAGGTAATCGGCCGCCTGCAAACCGTTGTTGTTTTGGTGAAAAATGAACACATCGCTGCCGGTGCCGGATCCGTTGTTGCCGGCGAGCTGACCGCTGGAGAAAAGATGGATGCCTCCCTGGCGCTGGCCGGTCGATGTTTTTGCACCATCGCCGTGACCGATCATTGCGTAGGAGTTGTCCGCTGCGCCGCCGCTGAGGCGAGTGTCGCCGTTCGCCGCAACCACGGTGACGGCTCCGGAGAAAGTGCCGGCCGCATTGATGCCGCCGTGGCCGATCTGAGCGAACTGACCTTCGGCACCTGCGCTGCCGCCGGTGATCGTCACTCCGGCATCGACCGCCGTGACCGTGACGTCGCCGCCAAAATCGCCTTGAGCATTGTAGCCACCATGACCGATCAAGGCAAACGCACGGTCGCCGGCACCACTCGACACCAGCTCCACGCCCTCGAAACCAACCACACAAATTTCGCCGTTGAGAGCCGCCGCCGTGCCCTGCTCCGATCCGCCGTGACCGATCTGGGCACTGCTGTAACTGTGGTTGCCGATGGTCGTCGGCGAACCGACGTCGTCACCACCACCGCTGCGCAGAGTAACTTTTCCGCCTTCGGCGTGAACTTCAACCGACCCAGTACTGCTGCCGCTAAGCCTGAAGCCGCCGTGACCGATCGTCGCCGATGTCAGCTCGTGATTGCTTCCGCCGGCGAGAGAAATATCTCCCGTGGCCGTGGTCACGGAAATGTCGCCGATACGGGTGTTGCTGCCCGTCGAGGTCAGGTCGCCTCCGTGTCCGATGCGGGCGTAGTTGTGATCCCGACCTCCCCCTGAGACGTCGACCCCGGTCTGAGCCGAAACGGTCACACCACCATCAAACGGGCCGCCGCTGATGGCCCCACCCATACCGATCTGCGCGTAGGCGAACCGTCCGTCGCCGCCGTTGCCGTTCTGGTCGCCACCGTGAACGCGAACCCTGCCTCCCGAAGTCAGATTGATCCCGTCCGGCGCCCCCGATGTGCCCACGGCAGCCGCTGATTTGAAACCACTCGAATTGGAGCCACCGTGGCCGACCTGAGCGAAATCGTAATCGTTGGTGCCACCAATCAGATCGATATCGCCCGCCGCCGTCAGATTGATGGCGCCTGACGCGGTGGTATTCGAACTTCGGCCGCCGTGACCGATCAGCTTGTAGTTCAAATCGCGATTACCGCCCGTCAGTGAAATGTCGCCACCGGAATTGAGGGTGATGTCGCCCGACTGGGTCGATGCCGATGCGTAACCGCCGTGACCGATGTGGGCGTACGAGGCGGTATTTGAACCCACCGTGGAACTGCCCGCAACCAGATGGATGCCACCTGCCGCAGCTGTCGTCGTCAAAGAAATATCTCCGCTGTTGCCACCGACGTTGTCGCCATAGCCACCATGACCGATCTGTCCGACCGAGCGCTGACCAAATCCTCCGGCAACATCGATGAAGTTCGCCGCATCGATGGCGATGGCCCCGTTGTGGCTGCCATCGGCCTCATAACCACCGTGACCGATCCGCGCATCGGCATGGTTACCCCGACCCGCCAACAGGTCGACCTCGAGCGCGTTCGAAATTGTGATCGCCCCCGCGTTGTCCTGATCGAGCAGCGCCCCACCGTGGCCGATCTGGGCATAGGCATCGAGTCCGTTACCTCCATCCAAAATAACGGCCCCGGGATTGCAGAAAGAAATCGCAATGGCCGCACTGGCTCCGTCTGCCGAAGCCCCGAGTCCACCGTGCCCGATCTGCACATAGCTACCGCCCAGGGTGTCACCCGGGCTTTGGAAATCACCGGCCATCAACGACAGGCCACCCTGTTTCAAATTCACATCAACGGCGCCGCTCGCCTGCCCTGAACCGTCAGTCCGGAAACCGAACTGAGTAAACGAATCGACCGCTGCATCGCTGCCCTGAAGCATCATACCATAGGCCCCGACAGCATTAATGCCGGTGCGGGTGCCGACTGCCACGCCGTGCGCCTGACCGGTTTCACCCAAGGTGACCATACCGGCGTTGCTGCCAAAAGCGTCGCAATTGTTAAAGTCGAGGGTCACCTGACCTTCGCTGATCTCCGGCATCAGAAAATCACCGCCGCTGTAACTGACCGATCCATTGAACGTGGCCGAGGCACCGGTCCATCCGGCAACCAGGAATACATCCCCGGTGCCACTGCCGTCGCTGTTCTGATAACTGCTCAGCATGGTGATATCGCCGCCCGTCATCAGGTAAAAATCGTCTGCGCTACTCACCGAAAAATCGGGTCCATCGACGAGCAGATCGATGTTGTTGGCGAACGCCAACGAGATTGGCCCGTTGGCAATATTGCCGTCGAGCATGGTCTGGACGCCACGCAGGGCCGTATCACTGACCGCAAGCCCACCGTTACCGACCACCTGCAGGCCATCGCCGCCCACGTAGTCGCCGCTTAGCAGATCGCCACCGCTCTGATGAAAAAGATGGGCTTCGCTGCCGCCGTCTGCTGCCGAAATTTGACCGCTGGAGAACAGGTGAATGCCTCCTCCCCGGTTTCCCGACGAAGTGCCGACACCATCACCGTGACCGATCATGGCGTATGATTCGGCATCACTGCCGCCGGTCAGCGCCAACGCACCGCCTGCCGCAACCACATTGACATCTCCGCTCAGACTGCCATCGGCACCGATCCCGCCGTGACCAATCTGTGCATACTGCCCCGCTGCGCTGCCACCTTGCAGCGACACGCCGCCCCCTGTCGAAACTGCAGTGATTGCGCCTGAAAAGTCGCCGGTCAGATCATAGCCGCCATGAC
>CBDULB010000007.1:0-85117 GCA_965367965.1 uncultured bacterium
GACCGCACCGTCACGCTACCTAGTGCCGGACTGCGGTATTCGGCGGACACCGTTGCCAAAAAAAAGCAGCTCGCAGGCAACCCGTCGACGCTTGCACGCAGTGGTCCCGGACCTGCCTCGGAAAGAGACTCTTGAATCTGAACCCGGGATCGAATAGTTTTTGAATATGGACTGGACTGGATGTGAGGCCGTTGAATCCCGCGAGGACAAGCTCAGTGGCGCGTGGGTATTCGCCGGGACTCGAATTCCCGTGGCGACTCTGTTTGAAAACCTGAAAGCAGGCGCGACCATTGATGAGTTTTTGGAATGGTTTCCGGGTTCAGATCGAAAACAGATTGAGGCGGTTCTGAGCTTTGTTGCCGGAGGGCAACCGCAGCAGGCTGCATGAAAATCCTGTTCGATCAGGGAACTCCGGCACCGCTTCGGCGATTTTTGGCCGATGATGAAGTTGCCACGGCAGGCGAGAAAGGTTGGAGTGATCTATCGAATGGCGACCTTATTTCAGCTGCTGAACTGGCAGGTTTCGACACGCTCGTGACGACGGATCGGAACTTGCAATATCAACAGAATCTTTCGGTGCGGACGATTGCGATTGCTGTCGTCCTTCAGTCGGCATGGCCTATTCTAAAAGGGCGGGCGGAAGAGGTGGCCGGAGTCATCGCAACCCTGAAACCGGGAGACTACCTTGAGATCTAACTGTCGGCGAATCGAATCGGCTTAGACGAGCATTCTATGGCTGAGCGCTAAGCGCCAGCCAGACGATGAAGCCGCGGTCAAATCCATCCGGCCGTCCAGAACCAGAGGGACCGCCGGGACGGACGGTCTCACGTGATCGTCCACCGAAGCGCTGCCGTCGGCTACAGTTCGGCGATCAGCGACTTGAGTTGTGCGGCCGGCCATTGACCGGGGGCGTTGGGTTGATCGAGGTAGCCGTAGTTGAGCACCGAGCCGGCCTTGGCGAGCACCAGGCGCGACAGCTTGCCGAGCGGGCCCATGCCCATCAGGCTGAGCTGAGCCTCGGGGAATTCCTCGATCAATTGGACGACGCCGAACAGCTCGGCATGGGTCTCCATGCGCACCGCGAGCTTGACGATATCGGCGTTGGCTTCGAGGGCGGTGGCGATTTTTTCCCTTAACAATTCGATCGGCGGGCAGGCCTCGAAGTCGTGAAACGACAGCACGATGCCGACACCACTGGCCCGAGCCGCCTCGACCACCGGTGACAGTTCGGTGATCGAGCGCAGTTCGACATCCATCCACGCGACCAGCGGGGTGAAGCGGGTCAGCAGATCGCTGCGTTGCGCCACCGATAATTGATTTTCGCCGCCTTCGTCCGGATGGCGGGCGGTGGCGAGAATCGGGCAGGGCAGACCGCCGATCGCCGGGGCGATCGCTTCCAAATTTTGACAAAGTCCGTCCAGGCGGAGTTCCAGCAGGTCGCAGTGCCGGCTGATGTCGATGCGCGGCAGGCAGCCCAGATCCCCGTCGTTACTGAGCGGAGCGACCACGAGCGGGCGAAACGGGGTTTTTAAAATTTTGTGCATAGCGACTTGATTATTATTAAAACTTTAATTATAATAAAAGCTAGAAATTACTACGGTTTTTCTATCTCATTATGGGCACTCGCCGATACGCCATTCGTACCAAGCTCAACCAGATTCTGGACGGCGCGTTGCTTGGCCTGGTTTTCTGGCTGAGTCATGTGATTCGATTTACCGCCGGTCAGCGTTTCGACTCGATCGAACCGATTGCGACGTTTGAGCACTTCCTGTGGTTGTTGGCGGTGATCGTGCTGGTTTCGCCGATCGTGCTGGAGTTTCAAGGATTTTACAATCATCCGCTGCGCAAGCAGGCGAATGAGGCGGCGCAGGAGATTTTTCGTTCCCTGCTGTGGATGGCTTTGATCTTCGGTGCCTGTGTGGTGTTTTTCAAATGGGCTTCGGAAAGTCGTGCGGTGTTGTTGTTGTTTATCGCCTTCGGCGGTGGGGCGCTTCTGATCAAAATGGAGTTGGTCAGATGGCGCCTGACCCGCCGATGTCGAAAGCACGGGCAACGCGAACGGGTGGTGCTTGCGGGATATGCTGCGGACATGGATGCCGTGCTTGAGGGGATGCCGGCCGAGCAACGCCTTTTGGTCGAAGTGGTCGACCGGATCGATCTGACCACGCGTCCGGTTTCGGATCTCGCCAGGTGTTTTCGTCAGAAGGGGGTCGAACGGGTGGTGTTCGCGGCCGATCACGTCAACTTCCGCACCGTCGAGGAGGCCATTCAGGTCTGTGAGATCGAAGGGGTCGAGGCCTGGCTGGCGGCTGATTTCATGCGCACCACGATTTCCCGACTGAATGTCGATGTGCTTGGCGATACGCCGGTGTTGGTATTCCGTTCGACGCCGGACAGCGGTTGGGCGCTGCTCGCCAAAGACGTCATGGACCGGTCGCTGGCGCTTCTGTTGATCGCACTGAGCAGTCCGATCTGGTTGGCGGCGATGATTGGTATCAAACTGGCGTCACCGAACGGGCCGGTCGTTTTTCGTCAGCAACGCAGTGGTCGCTACGGACGGCCATTCACGATGTACAAACTGCGCACCATGGACGTCGATGCCGAATCGCGACGCGCCGAGTTGGCCGGCGAAAATCAAATGACCGGTCCGGTGTTCAAGGTCGAACACGATCCGCGCATTTTTGCTTTCGGTTCGCTGCTGCGCAAGCTGAGCATCGATGAACTGCCGCAATTGTTGAATGTGGTGCGCGGTGAAATGAGTCTGGTCGGACCTCGACCGCTGCCGGTCTACGAGGTCGAACAAATCGAAAGTGCGGCACAACGTCGCCGCTTGAGCGTCAAGCCGGGGCTGACCTGTCTCTGGCAGATCCGCGGTCGCAACGCGATCACCGATTTTAACGACTGGGTATCGCTCGATCTGGAATACATCGACAACTGGTCGCTGTGGCTGGACTGGAAAATCCTGGTGCGCACCGTGCCGGTGGTTTTGCTCGGGGCGGGAGCGCGCTGATTGCCTGCGGAGTTCCGCCGGGTCAGTCTGGTCAGGGCGTTGCGATGGTCGCTTTCTGGCGCACGATTTTGCCCTTCAGTTCACCGACCACGGTGCCTTCATTGATGTATTCAAGGGCCAGCACATCGAGGTCTTTCTGAAATACCGTGCCCGGTGCACAGTGGACTTTGGCGGCCCGAATGTAGACGTCTTCGCTGAAGGTGCCTTTGAGTTCGACGCTGGTGGCGAATACGCCGATTTCGACAGCTACCTGAGCGGCGGAAATGTCGACGCTGTTGCCGAGGTACATGGTTTTTTCCGTGGGTGCCTCGGTGACGGTGATCTGCGCGGCGCGTTGTTCGACGAAGTTGGCTTTCTTGAACGGTTGCATCAGCCAGTAAGTGCCGCCGACGAGAACACCGATCACCATGAGCAGCGCAAAGATCACAAAACTGCCGCAACCGCAGCCTTTTTTGTTGCCGGCCGGTTTCTTTTTCTTGGCGCGTTTTAACACCCCGGCACCGGCCGTGCCCCCCGGCTCGCGAGCGCTTGGTGGCAGTTTCTTGAAGTCGTCCGGCTTGGGCAGAGGCTTCAGGTCATCGGGTAAACCTGCCGGAGGACCAACTGTTTCCGGCGGTGGCACGGCAGCCGGGCTTTTGTCGGGTTCAGGGGTTTTGTCTTTCGGGTCCATGATCGGGAGTGCCCTGATCATATAAGCCGTTTTTGGGGTGCGCAACCGCGATGATTACGCCTTCGCGGCGCTGCTTTTGATAGGCTTGATCGCTCTTGAGTCGAAGCTGGATCCATGTTTGTCTGCACGCGACCGAAGGTGAATACCATGATGATTCGATACTCTTACTTTTTACTGGCTCTGACCGCGCTGCTGGCGATCGGCCAGACGCGTGCTCAGGACAGCGTTGCGGCGGTGCCTCACTGGATCTGGGATGCTGAAAAGCCGGTGGCCCATTTGCGCTACGAGTTCGAGGTGCCGGCCGGAGTTTCCAAGGCGGTGCTGATCGCCAGCGGAGATGATAAGGTGCAGGTATTCGTCAATGGCGAACGCCTGTTCGCCAGCGAGAGCTGGAGTTCGCCGAAAGTCGTCAATGTCACCAAGCAGTTTTCTGAGGCGGGACCTGCGGTGATCGCGGCACGGGCAGAAAATGATGGCGGCGCTGCGGGTTTTATGGCCCAGCTGACGCTTGAATTGGCGGACGGCAAACAGGTCATCGTGTCGAACGGTGACTGGCAGGCGATGTCGCCGCCGGCAAAGGGCTGGATGAATCTCGGTTTAGAGGCCAAGCCGGGTGCATTGATTCCGGTCAAAGTGCTCAATGCGATCGGCACCGAGCCGCGCGCTTCGGTGAGTCCTCAGCTACTGGCCAATCTGGAGAATCTCAAGGAACCCGAGGCGACGCCGGTCGAGCAGATTAAGCTGGCGGACGGATTCAAGGCCGAGCTGCTGTATTCGGTGCCGAGAACGGAACAGGGCTCATGGGTGGCGATGACTCACGATGACAAGGGGCGTCTGATTGTTTCGGATCAGTATGGAGCGCTGTATCGTTTTTCGCCTCCGGCTCCCGGAGCGGTGCTCGCGCAGACCGACGTCGAGAAAATCGAGGTCGATATCGGCGGTGCACACGGTTTGCTGTATGCCTTCGACGCCCTGTATGTGTCGCTGAATACCGGCGAGCACGGAGGGCGCGGACTTTACCGGATCACTGACAGCGATGGTGACGACAAGTTCGACAAGAAGGAGCTGTTAAAGAAGTTCGAAGAACAGGGCGGTGAGCATGGACCGCATGCGATCGTTCTCAGTCCCGACAAAAAATCGCTCTATGTGGTTTGTGGAAATCAGACGGCGCTGCCGGATTACAATCACTCGCTGGTGCCGCCGGTGTGGGGTGAAGATCTGCTGCTGCCGCGCATTTACGGTCGTGGATTCATGAAAGGCACTATGGCGCCGCGCGGCTGGATCGCGAAAACCGATCCGGACGGCAAGGATTGGACCATCGTCGCCACCGGATTTCGCAACGAGTACGATGCCGCCTTCAATCAACACGGTGAGCTGTTCAGTTATGACGCCGACATGGAGTGGGACATGAACACGCCGTGGTATCGGCCGACGAGGATCAATCATGTCATCAGCGGTGCGGAGTTTGGCTGGCGCAATGGGTCGGCGAAGTGGCCGGATTATTTCTCCGACAGTTTCGGGGCGGTGGTCGACATCGGTCCGGGCTCGCCGACCGGTGTCTGCTTTGGCACCGATGCGAAATTTCCAGCCAAGTATCAAAATGCGTTTTTTGTCTGCGACTGGAGTTACGGCAAACTTTACGCCGTTCACATGACGCCGGACGGAGCCAGCTACAAAGGCAGTGTAGAAGAGTTCATGGCAGCCCAGCCACTGCCCCTCACAGATTTGCTGATTCATCCCGACGACGGCGCGATGTATGTGGCGATCGGTGGGCGACGCGTGCAGTCGGGCCTCTACCGGGTCACTTACACGGGTGAAGAATCAACCGCGCCGGCACCCGCTCCGACCGGTGGGGAAAAAGCCCGGGAGCAACGGCGTATGCTGGAAGTTTTCCACCACAAACAGGACGCCTCGGCGGTCGACAAAGCCTGGCCATTCCTGGGCAGCGACGATCGTGCCCTGCGCTATGCCGCGCGCGTGGCGATCGAGCATCAGCCGGTGGAAAGCTGGCAGGAAAAGGCGCTCGGTGAAGACGATTCACAGACGGCACTGGCGGCGCTGATCGGGCTCGCCCGGCAAGGTGCCAAAGATCTCCAGCCACGAGCCGTTGCCAAGTTGGCGACCTTCGATGTCGCCAAGCTCAACAAACAGCAACGTCTCGATTTGATTCGGGCCTGGGGTTTGACTTTCATTCGTCTCGGTGAGCCGAACGACGCGCAGAAGGGTTTTGTCAGTGCGCAGTGGGAAAAGCATTTTCCCGCCGGCAGTCCGGAGGTGAATTCGCAGTTGTCGGAGCTGATGGTTTACATCCAGGATCCGCAGGCGGCGGAGAAAATCGTCGCCTTACTTAGATCGGCCCCCAGTCAGGAGGAGCAGCTCACTTACGGCAAGAATCTGCGCCTGCTCACGGCGGGTTGGACGCCCGAACTTCGCCGCGACTACTTCAAGTGGTTGTTGCGTGCGCAGAGCTTCAAAGGCGGCGCAAGTTTTCAAAAGTTCGTCGAGTCGATCAAAACCGATGCGGTGGCGAATCTTCCCGACGACCAAAAGGCAGCGCTCAAGGATTTGATCGACGCCGTTCCGCAAGCCGATGCGCCTCAGTTCACGATCACACCGCGGGAATTTCAGAAAAACTGGACAGTGGAGGATTTCGATCCGCTGTTGGCCTCCGGGCTTGAGGGAGGTCGGGATTTTGCCAACGGACGCAACATGTTCGGTGCCGGAACCTGCTTTGCCTGTCATCGATTCAATCAGGAAGGCGGCGCCATCGGCCCGGACCTGACCAGCGTGGCCGGCAAGTTCAGTCCGCGCGATTTACTTGAGTCGATCATCGATCCCAACAAGGAGATCAGTGATCAGTACGGGCAGACGATTTTCCACAAGATCGACGGCACTCAGGTCATTGGCCGGATCATGAATCTCAGCGGCGATTCCGTGCAGGTGAATACCAACATGCTCGACCCGAACGAGACCATGGGCATCGACCGCAAGCAGTTGAAAAAAATGGAACCGTCACCGCACTCGATGATGCCGCCCGGCCTTCTCAACACCTTGACCGAGGACGATGTGCTCGACCTGCTCGCGTACCTGTTGTCTCAGGGTAATGCAGACGATCCGTTGTTTGCGAAGTAATATCGTGGCATGGGCTTACCGCCCATGAGTCGGCAGTTTTTTAGAATCATGAAATCACGCTTAATTTTTACAGGCTCGTCCTGCGGGGACCGGCAGGACGCCGGTATCACCAATTCGTCCAGAGCAAGGTGGCTAAAATCCCTCGCCGCGTTGTGTCTGCTGGCACCGTTGTTGGCATTGACAGGTAATGCCGCCGAATCGTTTCAATTTGCCGATGGTGATGTTGTGGCTTTTGTCGGCAACACGGTGATCGAGCGGGCTCAGGACTACGGCCACCTCGAGACGGCACTGACGCTGGCAGCGGGAGAGGGCAAAACGGTGGTGTTTCGCAATCTCGGCTGGTCGGGCGATTCGGTATACGGGGATGCCCGTTCCTACTTCGGGCCGCCGCAAGAAGGGTTTGACCGCTTACAGACGGCGATTGCGGAGCTGAAGCCGACGGTGATTATTTCCTGTTATGGTGCGGTCGCGGCGATGACTGAAGGCGATGGCTGGACCGAGGCCAAGGCCGCCGAGGGGCATTCAGGAATGGATCGCTTTGTGTTCGGCTACGGTCGTCTGCTCGATGCGCTGACCAAATCGGCAGGGGGGGAGTTGCGCGAAATCGTATTGCTCTCGCCGCCGCCGTTGGAGAACCTGCCGGCGCCGATGCCGGATCAGGCGGAGCGCAATCAACGCCTGTCTACCTACCGCGATGCGATCGCCGAACTGGCCCGCAAACGCGGCCACCGCATGGTCGACCTGTTTGCGATGATGGGTGGTGAAACGCTTTCGGCGGGCAAACTGAGCTCTCCGCGCCTGACCGAGAACGGCGTTCACTACACGCCCGAAGGTTATCGGAAAATGGCGCAGGAGATTGCCCGTGGCCTGGGCTTACCGGTCATCGACTACAGCAGCGGTTCGGCTTCTGCGGAAACTTTGCGCGAAACGGTGGTGGCCAAAAACCGCCTGTTCTTTCACCGCTGGCGACCCGCCAATGAGACTTACCTGTTTTTGTTCCGTAAACGCGAACAGGGACAGAACGCCAAGGAGATCCCGATGTTCGATCCGTTGATCGCCGCCGAAGAAAAAAAGATCAATGAGCTCAAATCAACCGTGATCAAGGAGATCAATCCATGAGTTTGTCGACCACGATTTTACCTGAAATGTTAATGAAGAAATTGCGTCCGAATTTTCGCACTGCGCTGGTCGCAGTCCTCGGCCTGGCTCTGCCCGTGATTGGCCAGGCTCAGAATGGTCTGAAAGACATTCCCGATACTTCGATCGAGGCAGCGCTTGCCGGTTTCAAGTTGCCGGAAGGAGCTAAGATTAATCTTTTCGCCGGCGATCCGGATATTAATAAGCCGGTGCAGATGAACTGGGATGCGCAGGGGCGTCTGTGGATGGTCAGCAGTCCTTTGTATCCGCACATCAAGCCGGGCCAGCAGGAAGCTGACCGGGTGCTGGTCCTCGAGGACACCGACAGTGATGGCGTGGCTGACAAGGTGACAACTTTTGCCGATGGCCTGTACATTCCGACGGCGGTGATTCCCGGCGACGGCGGTGCCTACGTCGCCAATTCGACCGAGGTGCTGTTTCTGAAGGACACCGATGGTGACGGCAAAGCAGACAGCCGCGAAGTGATTCTATCGGGCTTCGGCACCGAAGATACCCATCACCTTCTGCATACTTTCCGGCACGGTCCGGAAGGCTTGCTCTACATGAATCAGTCGATCTATATCCACAGCCACGTCGAGACACCGTATGGCGTGCGCCGCCTGCTCGGTGGTGGCATGTGGCATCTGCGACCGGAGACTCGCGAGATGGAGGTTTTTTACAAGGGCCTGGTGAATCCCTGGGGGACCGTTTTCGATCGCTGGGGCCAGGCCTTTGCCACCGACGGTGCCGGCTCGGAGGGCATCAACTTTGTCTATCCGCGGGCGGTTTTCAAAACTTCGCCGGGCGCCTCGCGGGTGTTGGACGGGTTGAGTCCGGGGCAGCCCAAGCATTGCGGCATCGCGATCGTTGATGGTCGCTACGCGCCCGATGACTGGCAGGGTAACTTTGTCGCGCCCGATTTCCGCGGTCATCGCGTTAACCGTTTTAAACTTGAGGAAAGTGGCAGCGGCTACGTCGCGACTCAGATCGAAGACCTGGTTTCATCGACGCATCGGGCGTTTCGACCGATCGATGTTCAACTTGGGCCGGATGGGGCCATCTATATCGCCGATTGGTACAATCCGATCATTCAACACGGTGAGGTCGATTTCCGGGATCCGCGTCGTGACCATCAGCACGGTCGAATCTGGCGGATCAGCTTTGAAGGGCGCGATCCGGTCGAGCGTCCGAACATCGTCGGTGCGCCGGTCGGCGAACTGCTTGCGATGTTAAAAGCCGAAGAGACGTGGACCCGGCATTTCGCCAAGCAGGAACTGCGCGCCCGTGGAGCGGCTGCTGTCAAACCGGCACTCAGCGAATGGGTTGCCGGCCTGGCGGCCGATGACACTCACGCCAAACTCGAGGCGCTTTGGCTTTATCAACACGTCAATTTGCTCGATCAGGACTTGATGCGTGATCTTCTGGGTAGCGACAATGCTCACGCTCGCGCCGCGGCGCTGCGGACGCTCTATTTCCGCCATGCCGAGGTGGAGGATGCTTTCGCTCTGGCCAGCAAAGCGTCCACTGATGCGCATGCTCAGGTCCGCCTGTGGGCGCTGAGTGTACTCGCTCAGTTGGACGAACCGGACACGGTCAAGGTGGCGCTTGCAGTGCTCAAGCAGGACATGGATGAAAATCTCGATTTCGCCCTCTGGTCGCTGTGTCGCGAGCACGAATCGCGCTGGCTGACCGCCGCTCAAGCAGGCAATCCCTTTGCCGACATGGAGCAGTATCTGTTCGCCGTGCGGGCTTTGGGACGCCCGGTCGGCGTCGACCGGGTGCTCGATGCTCTCAACAGCGACGGGCTCGACGCAAAGGCGATGCCACAGGTTGCCGACTTCGTGTCGCGAGTTGGCAATGCCGAACAGCTGGCCAGGCTGTTTGCCTACGGTCAGTCGGAGGGGCGCACTGAGGCGGAGAAAATCGCGGTCATCGAAGCACTGACCAATGCCGCCAATTTGCGCAAACTCAAACCGGGCGGCGACCTGGCCACAGTGAGTAGTTTTCTGGTCGATGCCGATGGCGCCACGGAACGTTTCAGCAAGGCCGCTGCCTTGTCGGGCCTGTGGAAAGTCGAAGCGGCGCGCGGGCCAATTGAGAAGGCATTCCTTCAGGCCGACAGTGATGAAGGCCGCGCCCGTGCCGCCTTGGAAGGCTTGCGGGCTCTGGGAGGTCCGAAGTCGGCTCAACTTTTCGAAAAGACGGCGCGTGATGGTGGTTTGTCCTATCTGCAGCGTTCGCTGGGGGCAATCGGCAGGGTCAAAATGAATCCCGAAGCGGGTGCAGCGGTGGCGATCGAAGTCTTGAAGGATTCTCCCGACGGCAAAGATCCGGCCGGAATTTATGACGCGTTCCTCGCCACTAAGCAGGGGCCTCCGGCACTGGCGAAGGCGCTTGCCGGTGCGAAGCTGCCACAGGAAATCGCGCTCAGTGGAGTGCACAAAGCAAGTAGCGCGGCGACCAGCCCGCAGGGGCTTATCAAAGCGATTCAAAATGCGGCGGGTCTGAAGCCGATGAAATCGCAACTGACGCCTGCCGAGATGGAGGCGATGATGCAGGCCGTCGCTGAACACGGTGATCCGCATCGCGGTGAGGAAGTTTACCGTCGTGCTCAGCTGATGTGCACGACCTGTCATGCCATCGGCGGCGTCGGGGGGGTGATCGGGCCGGACCTTGTCAGCATCGGTTCGAGTGCGCCGGTCGACTACCTGGTCGAGTCGCTGATTGACCCGAGCAAGAAAATCAAAGAGGGCTATCACACCACTTTAGTTACCACCAAAAAAGGTGATGCCTTCGCCGGCGCGGTCGCCAGTGAGAATGGTGACGAAGTCGTGATTCGCGATGCCGCCGGACAGGAGCAGCGCATTGCCAAAGTCGATATCGCCAACACCACGGTCAGTCCGGTTTCATTGATGCCACCGGGGTTGACTGCCTCGCTGCGTGAAGATGAGTTTGTCGATCTGGTGCGGTTTTTGTCAGAGCTCGGCAAAGAGGGTGCGTTTAAGACATCACCAAAACGCTTTGTGCGGAACTGGCAGGCGATGATGCCGCACGACAGTACGCGTGACACGATTGGCCATTACGGAGAGAGCATTTTCGTCGATGCCAAAGTCGACTACCAATGGACGCCGGCCTATGCGGATGTCTCCGGTGGCCTGCCGGCGGAAGGGCTGCCGCAAATGGTTGGACGCGGCGCGAATCGCTATGCAGTTGGACGATTTGTGATCGCGGTTGAACAGGCGGGAAGCATTGGGCTGAAGCTGTCGAAGACCAAAGATGTGACGCTGTTTGTTGGCGCCGCGAAAATCGATTTGCCGGAGAACGCCGGGGAAACGGTGGTTCCGCTGCAGCTGCCCGAGGGCAAATCAACGATCACGGTGGTCGGCCTGCTCGGTTTTGGTCTGGATGAGTTGCGAGTCGAAATCGTTGAAGCTGCCGGAGCCGGGAAAGCGGCGCGAGTATCGCTGCCGTCACTGGTCGAGTGGTGAACTCTCGTTGTCGGCCGGGACCCGTCGGTTAAGCTCGAGTGGGTCCAGTCTGGCCGTCCCGGTGTTGTTGCCAAACGGTCTGGCAGAAACCGTTTGGCACTAAAGGACATCTGATCGACACGCCCTGACACAACTACTTATTTAGCGGTTGCCTAAGATTGTTCAAGTTGCTTGGATCGGTGTGTCGATAGTTGTGAGGGGCCGGTCGGCGAAGTCCTGAAAAACCCAACCTAGTAACCTACTCACTAACTTATGTTTAAAGCATTCAAAGAATTCGCCTTCAAAGGCAACCTGATCGACATGGCGGTCGGGATCATCATCGGCGGCGCCTTCGGGACGGTCGTGAAGTCACTGGTCGACAATGTTGTCATGCCCCCGATCGGCAAGCTGATCGGCGGTATCGACTTCAGCAAGCTCCAGTGGGTGATCGGAGCTCCACCTGAAGAAGGTGCCGAACCGGCAGCGATTCGCTACGGCCAGTTCATCCAGGATTTGGTCAGCTTTCTGGTGATCGCTTTCGTGATCTTCATCATTATCAAAAAGGTTCTCGCAGTTTTCGAGAAAGAAGAGGAAGCGCCGGCAGAAGAAGCTCCCAAGCTCAGCCAGGAAGCGGAACTGCTCACTGAAATTCGCGATCAGTTGAAAAAGAGCGCCTGATCTGCTCGCACTTGAACATTTACCGAAAACCGGCGACGCCTCGTGTGTTGCCGGTTTTTTTGTGGGTGGGTTACGCCATCAGCGATTGCAAACTGCTACACCAGCGGGAAATTGGCACCATGTTTTCTGCCTGCCTGCGTCGTCGAGTCGGCTTCGGGGTTTCCTATTTGTTTCTGTCTGCCATGCCGCTCACTTTTGCTGTCGATTACCCCGGGGCTCGTGTCGGCGATGTCGTTGAAGAACTGCACGGCGAGAAAATAGCTGATCCCTATCGCTGGATGGAGGACATCGACTCAGAGGAAACCAGGCAATGGGTCGAGGCTGAGGCTGCGTTAACGGACGACTGGTTGGCTCAGGGCGATGACCCTCGGGGAGGATTGCGTGAGCGGGTTCGTGACCTCTGGGACTACGAGAAAGTATCGGCGCCGCGTACCAAGGGCGGCAGGACTTTCTACTATCACAACAGCGGTCTGCAAAACCAGTCAGTGCTGTTCTGGCACCCTGAGGGAGAGAAAGACAGTGCCAAGGTTTTGATCGATCCGAACGCATTGTCGGAAGACGGAACCGTCGCGCTCAGCGGTGCTTCGGTGAGCGATGACGGCAAGTGGCTGGCCTATGGCCTGTCCAGGGCGGGGAGTGACTGGCAGGAGTGGCGGATTCGCGAGGTCGCGACCGGTGAAGATCTGCCGGAAGTGCTCAAGTGGGTGAAGTTTTCCGGGGCCTCGTGGTCGCCGGACAGCGAGGGCTTTTGCTACAGCCGTTACGCCGAGCCCACCGAGGGCGACGAGCTGAGCGAGGCCAACTATTTTCAGAAAGTCTATTATCACCGGCCCGGCACCGACCAGAGTGAGGACCGCCTGCTCTACGAGCGCCCCGATCAGAAAGAATGGGGCTTTCATGCCGGCTTCAGTGAAGACGGGCTGTGGCTGGTGATGACCGTGTGGAAAGGGGCTGGAGGAAAAAACGGCCTGTTCTATCGACCGGCGGATGGCGACGACACCGACTGGGTCGAGTTGTTTAACCGCTTTGACAGCGACTACACCTTTCTCGGTAACGACGATAACGTTTTTTATATCTGGACCGATCGCGACGCGGCCAACGGTCAGGTGGTCGCGGTCAATCTCGATCGGCCGGACAAAAACTTTTGGCGCACGGTGGTCGGCGAAGCCAGGCACCGCATCGCCGGCGTCAGTTTGTTCGGCGACGAAGCGATTGTTGAATATCTCGAAGACGCGCGTTCACGAGTGGCGGTGTACGATCTGAACAAGACCTCGCAGCGAGTTCGCGAAGTGGTGCTGCCGGGCATGGGTTCAGTTCAGGGATTCGGTGGCTATCGAAGCGACCGCGAGACCTACTACACCTTTACCGGCTTCACCGATCCGGGGACGGTCTACCGTTACGATACGAAGAGTGGCGAAAGTTCTCTCCACTGGCGTCCCGGGTTAAAGTTTGATCCCGCCGATTTTGAGACGCGGCAGGAATTTGTCACCAGTAAGGACGGAACCCGGGTGCCGGTGTTTCTGGTGCATCGCAAAGGCCTGAAGATGGACGGTGAGCGGCCGGTTTACCAATACGGCTACGGTGGGTTCAGCATCGACATGACGCCCGGTTTTTCTGTCTCCAATCTGGTCTGGATGGAGCGCGGCGGCGTTTACGCTCAGGCAGTGCTGCGCGGTGGCAGTGAATACGGCCGGACCTGGCACGACGCCGGTAAGCGCGAGCACAAGCAGAATGTCTTTGATGACTTCATCGCCGTCTCTGAATGGCTGATCGATCAAGGTATCACCCGTTCCGAAAAGCTGGCGATCGGTGGCGGCAGCAACGGCGGGCTTCTGGTCGGTGCCTGCATGACCCAGCGTCCGGACTTGTTCGGTGCCTGTGTGCCGGCGGTGGGGGTGATGGACATGCTGCGCTTTCAAAAGTTCACCATCGGCTGGGCCTGGCAGGAGGAATATGGCTACCCGGAAAAAAGCGCCGACGATTTCCGCGTACTGCGCGCCTACTCGCCGTATCACAATCTCACAAAAGGTGTCTGTTACCCACCGACCTTGGTGACCACCGCCGATCACGATGACCGGGTGTTCCCGGCGCACAGCTTTAAATTCGCTGCGGCACTTCAGGCGGCTCAAGGTTGCAGCGAAAACCCGGTGCTGATCCGCATCGAGCAGAAGGCCGGCCATGGCGCCGGCAAACCGACGTCAAAGATCATCGATGAGATCGCCGACAAGTGGGCGTTCCTGTTTCGAGTGCTGGCAGTAGAGTGATTACCACTCCAGATACTCGGCGTTCAACTTATAGCCGAGATAAATGCCGTAGAATGTGGTGATGGTGCTGATGGCCAGCGCGGCAGCAAATCCAAAGAAGTCTCCAATCCACCAACCAATCCATCCGGTTATGGAGGAAATCATCATGACCAGTAGGTGTTTTGTCATATCTTAATTATGGTAGTTGTGGAAAATATAGCATTAAAGTAAGGATTTTCCATCCGAAAAGTCGACCCGGGAAGGGGGCACCGCTCACCAGTTCGAGCTGGCGACATGCCTGTTCACTGTCTGATACCCCGGAGCCAGACTTCGCCAAGGCAACCGACCCGGGCAGCCGGCCGAAGCAAGTCCGGTAATCTGCAGGATTTAGCGAATCGCCCAAAGCGCCCGCGCTGCAATCCTCAACTGACGAGGCGGCGGCAGGTAAGGCTTACGACGTCGTCGCTGCAATCGGCGCGGCCGAGGCCGGAGATTCGCCGGTCGCAGAAGATTCGTCATCCCGGGTACCATTTTTCACCTCAAATTCCCGGCACCAGCCTTTAATCTCCAGATCGTTGAAAATCTTGCCTAACACTCTGCGCAGCAGGCCTTTAAGGTTGGCGTTGTCGAGGCTCATCAGGCTGCGAATGGCGGCCTCCTTGTAAGTTTCCAACATCAGCATGCACTTGTCGTCAGCCTCCAGCTCGTGGGCGAGGGCACGGACTTTGTGGATGGCGATGTCTTGCAGATCTTCGCGATTCCAGAGGCTTTCGAGCAGGGCTTTGTCGTCACCGCGAGCCTTTTCACGAGCCACCGCCAGCAGGACACTGGGGCGCATCTTTTCCAACTGGTTATCGCCGGCGTCTTCGCCAAGATCGTCCATGTCGTCTCGAATCTGGTAGGCGATGCCGAGGTTTTCCGAATACTCGTGCAGTACGTCGCGGACATCGCCGAGTTTGCCGGCCGCGGCGGCACCGAGTTGCAGCGCAACTTCAAAGGCGGGAGCGGTTTTCTGGCGGAAGATTTCCAGCACCTGCTTGGATTTGAGCGGCGACGGATTCATCGCCCAGCGCAGTTCGGCGCCCTGACCGCGACACAATTCCAATTGGCCCTCGCTGGCGGCGAGCAGCATTTCAGCTTTCTGCCCGGCGGGATAGGAGGTCTCGCCGATCAGCCGGTAGCCTTCGCCAATGAGCAGATCGCCGGCATTAAGTGCGACGGCAATGCCGTGTTCGGCATGCAGGGTGGCCTCACCGTAGCGGGCGTGGTCCTCGTCCTCGATGTCGTCGTGGATGAGCGAGGCTTTATGAAAGCATTCGACGGCGATGGCGATGCGCTTGAGATCGTCATCGAGCTCAAGTTCGCCGTCTTCGTTGGCGGAACTGTCGTCGCGCAGCGCCTGGTGGCTGGCGACGGTGAGAAACGGACGCCAGCGTTTGCCGGCTTTGGCCAGCCAGTCGCGGGCCACGGTCTCGGCGTCGCCCTGAGGATCGCCCATGAGGCGGTCGAGCTGTTCGCGACTGAACCACTCGCGCACGTCGTCGTGGAGCGCGTTGAGGTTGAGGCGTCGCGTCTTGTCGTCGCTGGTCAGATGAATGTAGTCCCACACCCAGTCGATATCGACGGTGGTGTTGATGCAGTCGTCCTGCAGCAGGGGCACGGCCATCGATGGAATCGCGGCCGCTTCGACGTAGGGAAAGGTGCGTTCGAGAACGGGCAGGCAGGAGATGCCGACGATGGCTTCGATTTTGCCGGTCTGGATCAGCGACATGACCACGGCCGATCCTTCGGCGACCAGTACGGCGTAGCCGAGGCGTTCGGCCTCGTTCTGGAAATCTTCGATGGTGCACAGGCCGCACTGTTTGCAGAGCAGGCCGAACTCATCGAACGGGGCGGGGCATTTGTCCTCGACGCGCAGACATTTCGGCATCAGCAGCATGCGCCGCTCGTAGGGGATCGTGGCCAGCGTTTCGCGCCACATCTCGTTGTTGAGCACAACGGCCGTGTAGTGGGTGTAGATCTCGTCGTAGCCGGCGTCCTTGAGAATGGCCTTGGCGTGCACGTCGAGTTCGTCGAGCGGCATCGGCGGGACCGGGTTCTCTTTCTCGACGTAGGCGCGGATATACTGGAGCAGGGCGTCGCGTTCCGTTTTGGTTTGCGGAATGTTTTTCTTCGGCGGGCGCACGCGAGTGGTGGTCAGCGGGGCCGGCTTGGGCAGTTTGACGGTCTGGATATCGGCGGACATGAGAGTGGGAAGATCGACAAGCGGCGGACGGTCCGCCAAATCTACTCGGGATGAAACCCCTGAAGACTCGAAAGGGTGCCTGATTTAGCGGCGCATTCAAGAAAAAGCGATGCCGTGATGCCGTTGTTTTGGCATTTAGTCGCTACTGGCCGGTGCCAGCGCTGCATCATCGAGATCGAGCCGGTAGAGGATCTGGTTGTAGTCGTGGCGCGGGGTTGCAGGGGGAACCGGTTTGCGCGTGAAGGTATTCGTGTAGGTGCCTTCAAATAAAAGGATTGGCGAGCCCTGCGGGGTAAACTCCGGATGCAGCCGGGGATTGTAAAACGTGTGGCTCTGGTGGGATAGAACTTTGATCGCCGGTCCCCACGGACCGAGCGGCGAGTCAGCCTCTGCGTACCAGATTTCACCAAGTTGTGAAGGCTGCCCGCCGGATTGCCCGAAAACCGTCACCCAGCGCTGACGCCATTCGTTCCAGGCGACCGAACCGCGGTGGGCTTCGACTTTGCTGCCATCGACGGCTGGAACCGTTTTGTCGGGATGCAGTTGCTGCCACTGTGAAGGGTCGCTCCAGGCTTCGAAGGTGGCAGGCATTTTCAGGGTCGGTAAGGGATCGCCGAACAGCAGCCATGCTTGGCCTTCAGAATCGGTCCAGAAAACGGGATGACCGACCGGCAGCGGTGGCGGACTTTGGTCGGCGCCCGCCTGCTCCTTTTCCCAAAGAATTTTTACCGATTCGAAGTTTTCGCCGGCGTCATTCCAGACGCACAGGCCGTGCCGATAGGCTTCCAGGAAGCCGCGGATTTTTGCGTAGCAGCCGACTAGACGGGGTTCACCCGCTGCATCCGGCAGGCTCACGTAACCGCTGATCCAGGTCGGTCCCTCGCTGCCCATGTCGGCGACGTTGCGCACGCGGCCCTTGTCGTCGCGAAAGTAATCGAGTGCCGGTTTGATCGGTGGCGCGAACTTTGCCAGGGGGCGCAGCTCACTGGTGGCACTGGTCATGTGAAACAGCCCGAGCGGATAGTGGGCGACCTTGGTGTCGCCCCAGGCCCAGAACATTCTGCCGCGATGCACGGCGTTCTGCACGCTGTCGGAACCGAGCACGCCGCTTTCCAGCCAGTCGAGGTACTCGCCGCATTTTTGACTTTCGGCAAACAGGCCGCCGCCGGTGAGCCGACCGAGTCGTTTGGCGATGCTGGTGCGTTTGATTTTGATCTCGATAGTTTTGCCTGACTGCGGGGTGATGCGCACCCCGCGAAAGCCGAAGCCGTCCGCATCGACCTGGTAGCTGTCGCTACTGACGGTGAGCCACGTTTCGCGGCCCATTAATTCGGGCACATCGAAAGCCGCGACGCCGGCATTGTCGGTGAAAAAGGCGACGTGATGGACGGTCTCAAGTTTTACCAGAGGCACCGGCCAGCCGTTTTCGGCATCGATGACCTGGATGCGACACGGGTCGGCGGCGTGGGTGCCCAGTGGGAGGAGCAACAGAGTAAGCCGCAGAGCGTGGACCCTGAAAGCATTCATAACCGGCTTTGAAGCTGCGAGTGGTTCGTAGTGGAATTCGTTAGATTTTTGTCATTGCGTAACCCGTCTGCTGTTCAGAGGGACGGAATTCTGACGAATTCCGCTACCGCCTGGCAGTTCAGTTTACGATTTCTCCTGTGCCGCTTTCAGCGCGGCGATTTTCTCCGCCTTGGCTTTGATCTCTTCCGGGCTGGGCAGGTCGGCGAGATTGATCTCGGCCATGACTTCGGCGGGAATCATGCCGTCGTTCTGCAGCTTGGTCAGGCAGCGCTTGCGTTCGGTGAGTGCCTTGTCGGGACTGCGCTCTTTGGAAAAGCGCGACTTTGCCTTCTCGCTGCGGTCACGCAGCGTGGCGTAGATGTCGCCGCCGAGCAGGGACGAAATGTCGACCTTCATTTTTTCCCGGCTGACGTCCTTTTCGTTGACCGGTTCGCCGTTGATCGGGCCACTGGCGTACTTGGGGAACATGATGGCGACCTCGGGACAGACACGCGAGCAGGCCGGGCAGTTGGTTTTGCAGTTGTCGTTGTTCTGCACTTGAATCTGCTTGTCGTCATCGACGCCGTAGACGTCGAACAGGCAGAAGCTGAGGCACTGCAGGCAGTTGGTGCAGCGGTCGTAGTCGATGACCGGGAACCACGGCTTCCAGTTGCCGGGTTGGTTGAGCGGCTGATCGAGTCCGATGCGGTGTTGTTCGACCAGGTCGAGAATGGCGGCGTCGGCGAGTCCGGAAATATCACACGTGGCGATGTCGGAGTTGCCGTCGGTAGACTCGAGCTCGGGGGCGGCGCCGGCGAAGTCGCCGAGCACCAGATAACGGCCGGGACGTTCACCTGATGAGACGTTCGCGGCTCCAGCAACGCGGGTTACCTTGTAGCCTTTGTCGAGCAGGCCGGCGACGATGGCGAAACGTTGGCTGCCGGAAATTTCGGCGGCACCGTTGCCTTCGTAGAGCAGGATTTCGAAGGTATCGGGAACTTTGCTGAGCATGGGGAAAGGTTCTTGGTTCGTTGGGCTTGGTGTTTGGTTGCCTGATTCAGCTATCTTGCCTCAGTTGAGCGACGATCTGTTCGGCGCTCTGTTCGCGCATATTGAGCACTTCGATGGCGGATTCATCTTCCGGAAACGGCGCGTCGGCGGCGTGAAACAACCACTTCACGGCGCGGTGATGACAAGCTGCGATGCGCACTGGTTGATCTTCGCCGGCGTCGGCGAGCAAAGTTTGCAGCCGGGGATCGCGACGCGCTGACATTTCGCACAGGTCGGAGACGCTCTCGAAAGCGGCACCGGAATCACATAGCTTTTCCAGCACTTCGTCCTTCACGTCATCGGGGACGACTCGGGCGTGAGCACAGCGGCAGTAGAGGATGCGGGCGGACACGGCGATTGCGAGGGAGGAAATAAGTGACGGTGAGTTTGAGGGGCGACTTTACACCGCTACCTTTTGTTCGTCCTTTTTCTCTTTGGGCTCCGGTGGCGAAGGTGGATTTTTCTCCAGGTCGTCGTAGACGCCGAAGTCGTTGAACCAGTATTTTTTGGCGAAGCGATAGGCGGGGTGTCGCTCGGGGATCTCCTCACCGTCGGGCAACCACTGGCTGCCTCGCGGGGTCATCGAATCGAGTTCAGCCATCGCGGTCTTGCGGATCGTGGTATCCTTGGCGCCGTGCTTCTGGACGATGGCTTTGACGACGTCAGGCCGCTCCAGAACGACGCAGCCGCGTGTGTGGCTGGCGGCAGCATTACGGAAATCTCGAAGGAATTCCGAGCCGTTCATTTGATCGTAAACACTGTCGCTGTCGTGAGTATTTTCGACCGCGAACTGAATGATCGGGCAGGGCTCGATGGCTCCACCCGGTGAGATGTGATGCGAGATACCGTTGGCCATCGGGCACAGCGCTTTGCCTTCGCCATCGTAGTAGGCATCGATCAGTGCCAGCGGCAGTTTGCTGCGCATCTCGACGACAAACTGACGCACGCTCTTCGCCTGCGCGGGAGTCAGGGCCAGCTCTTCGTGAATCTTGGGGCCGACCGGGCGATAGGTGTGATACCACGCGTAGTGGACGCCGCGATCGATCAGTTGGCGCAGCCACTCCTCGGTGAGCAGGTCGTCGATGTTGGTCTGGCAGAGGCTGGTGGCAACACCGGTGAGCAGCTTGTTTTTGATGCAGTTATCGAGACCGCGCAGGGTGCGGTTGAGCACCTCCGGCTTGCCGCGGCGTTCGTTCGAGGCGACTTCAGTGCCTTCGATCGAGACCAGAATGGTGGCATTGCCCAACTTGCGCAGCCGCTTGGCGACCTTGTCGGTAATCAGCTGGCCGTTGGTGAAGATCTGGAAAAAGCAGTCCGGGTGCGCCGCGAGAAAATCGAGCAACTGCGGGTGCATGAACGGCTCTCCGCCGAGAATGCCGAAGAAACTGTTGCCGTGTTTTTTGGCGTCGTTAACGATCTTGTTAAGTTCGTCGAGCTCGATTTTCACCTGCGGCTTGTCGACGTCGACCCAACAGCCCTGGCAGCGCAGGTTGCAGGAGTTGAGGATCGATAAATAAAGAAACGGCGGAAAGTAATCGCCCTGACGCATCCGCTTTTTGAATTTATTGACCGAGCGCACACCTTTCACCCCGAAGTTCCAGGTGAATTTCCACAGGTGGCGAAGGTCTGCGCTGCGCAGGGTGCGCGTGGCGAACTGAAGGCTTGGTATCAACATGGGGCGGATCGAGACAACGTTGAACTCGGTTTTGCTGAATCAAACACGATACCGAAGGGGGAAGCAAGTGGAGTCACTGCGCGATGCGGGATAGGCTGACCCGAAGTCCGTGGTGGAATATTTTTTCAATCGTGATTGAATGGCGGTTCATGAAAAAGCCGACCTGCCTGCTGTTTGCAAAAATCCTTTCACTTGCCGCTGTTCTGGTGATGATACAGGGCAGCGCCCGCGCCGCTGATAAGCGTCCGAACATTCTGTTCATCTTTACCGACGATCACGCGCCGCATGCGATCGGTGCCTACAAGGGCTGGCTTAAGGACGTTGCGCCAACGCCGAACATCGACGCTCTGGCGGGCGACGGCATGCTCTTCGAAAACAGTTTCTGCACCAACTCCATCTGCGGGCCGAGCCGGGCGGTCATTCAGACCGGCAAGCACAGCCACAAAAACGGCTTCATGAACAATGGCAACAGTTTCGACTGGAACCAGCAGACCTTTCCCAAACTTCTGCAAAAGGCCGGTTACCGCACGGCGATCTACGGCAAGTCACACTTGAAAGGGCAGCCGCAGGGCTACGACGACTGGAAGGTTTTGCCGGGGCAGGGGCTCTACTACAATCCGGACTTTCTTACCAAGGATGGCAAAATTACGATCGAAGGTTACTGCACCGACATCGTCACCGACATGGCCGTCGACTGGTTGAAAGAAGGTCGCACGGAGGGCGAGGATAAGCCGTTCATGCTGATGGTTCAGCACAAGGCGCCGCATCGCAACTGGATGCCGGCGCTGCGCCACCTGGATATGTGGGCGGACGAGGATTTGCCGGAGCCGGATACGCTTTTCGATAAGTGGGAAGACAACGCTCCGCCGGCTCGACATCAGGAGTTGGAGATCGATCGGCACATGGATCTCAACTACGATCTGTTTGTTGATCTGACAGCTGATTTTGTCGGTGAGCCGACTCAGAAGCGTCAGGACAAAAGCGCGTGGCAGAACCTGAAGCGCATGACGCCGGAGCAGACCAAAGCCTGGCGCGATGCCTGGGCGCCACGCGATGCGGCGTTTCACGCGGCGAACTTGAGCGGCGACGATCTGGTGCGCTGGAAGTATCAGCGCTACGCGAAAAATTATCTGCGCTGCATCAAAGGCGTCGATGAAAGTGTCGGTCGTCTGCGCGACACCTTGAAGGAGCTTGGCCTCGATCAGAATACCATCGTCATATATTCGTCCGATCAGGGCTTTTACATCGGCGATCACGGTTGGTACGACAAGCGTTGGATGTATGAGGAATCGCTGAAGATGCCGTTGATCGTTAACTGGCCGGGTGTCACCAAAGGGACGCGCAACACCGACCTGGTGCAGAATCTCGACTACGCGGAGACTTTTCTGGAAGTCGCCGGAGCTGAAATACCCGCTGACATGCAGGGACGCTCGCTGGTGCCTCTACTGAATGGCGAAACGCCCGACGACTGGCGCAAGAGTATCTACTACCACTACTACGAGTACCCGAGCGTGCACATGGTGCCGCGCCAGAATGGCATTCGCACGCAGCGCTACAAGCTGATTCAGTTTTACGAATTCGGCGAATGGGAGTTCTACGATCTCGAAACGGATCCTGATGAGCTGGTCAATCTCTACAGCGATCCTGCCTACGCTGATCAGATCGCCGCGACCAGAAAGCAGTTGGAGGAACTGCGGGCGCACTACGGCGACGACACCGTCGGTGCCGAAAAACCGGAGAAGTGGCAGAAGGAAATGCGCCAGCCGCAGGCTGAGTAGAAAAGGGTGGAGCAGATTTTTAATCTGCTTCTGTGCGTTGGGGTTCGTCTGTCCCTCGGCCCCTCGGCCCCTCGGCCCCTCGGCTCCTCGGCTCGTCCACTGAGGCAGTTTGCAAAACTGCCCCACTCTAATAACCGTCACCCCTCAGTCACGCGATGTGTCGGCGTCGGCATGCCGGGGCGGAAATGTTCGCTGTGAGTGATCCGGTGGCTGAGTCCGAAATCGTCGCCAAGGACTTCGCTCAGCGCCGCCTGCACGGCGATATCGAGATGCTCGGGAGCGGCTTCGGCGCGGATGTTGAGCAGGATTTCGCCATCGTCGAGCGGATCAACCAACCGATGCGAAAGCTCCGGCTGCGAATCGTCACGCACCAGGTTGATGGCGGCGATTTCGTTGGGGTCACCGATCGGGGTCAGGGTCATTTTTAAATGCGCTACTTCGGCCTGGCTGTCGGTGGCGGCGAGGTGTTCGCGCAGGGCCGGCGCCAGCTTTTCGAGAACGGCATTACCGTCGAACTCACGGTCGTCAGGCGCTTCGATTTCGATGGTGGCGTTGAGCCAGCCCAGCAGGGCTTCACCGTCGCCATAGGTCTTGTAGTCGATGTCGAGAAAGCGATCGAGGCGCAGTTCGGTTTTCAACGCTGCCTCGAACCACGGCTCAAGGTTATCACCTTCGCGGGCAGACATTTCGATGATGCTGGCTTCGGGAAATCGTTCGCTGAGTCCGCTGCGCAGCGTCGCCAGGCGTTCGGCGTCGAGCAGGTCGGTTTTATTGATGACGATGATTTCGGCTTCCTCGAGTTGCTTGAGGTAAATGTAGCGCACCCGTTCGGAGAACCTTTTGCCGTCTTCAAGTTCGAGCACGCGCAGCGCACGCACTGGATCGACCAGTACCGAAAGAGCGGACACCTGATAGTCATCGCCGTAAATTTTGCGCAGCGGCAAACTCACTGTGGCAACCAGATCGGTGCACGAACCGACCGGTTCGGCCAGGAACACGTCGGGGCGGGTATCGGCGGTGAGCTTGCGGGCGGCATCGATCAGCGAGTTGAAGCGACAGCAAAAGCAGCCTCCGGAGATTTCCTCGACCGGGAAATGATTGGAGCGTCCCAGTGCCGAATCGACCAGTCCTGCACCCTGGTCGTTGGTGATCAGTCCGACGCTCAGTCCCCGGTCAGTCAGGTGGCGGGCAAATTTCTGAATCGCGGTGGTCTTACCGGCGCCGAGAAAGCCTCCGATCATGATGTAGCGGGATTTTGTCATGGTAGGGGGAGTAGTTGGGAGTCGGGAGTCAGGAGGAACGTCCAGAGGACCTTCAACTGTCCGCATACTGCGGGTCTTCCTGCATTTTGGTAATGATGCCATCGAGGTGCTCGATGTAACCTTCGACATCAACCGAAGACTCTTCGGGTTCGCCGCGAACGGAGTACAGCCAGCCATCGACGTAGGGGCTGGAGCGAACGATGCAGGCATCCTCGTCGAGAATCGGATTGCCGCCGGCGAACTCGCCATCCATCACACAAAAAACATCGCTGGCGGCTTTAAAGCCTTCGACCCAGCCGATCTGCTGACCGGACTCGACCATGTCGCCGTTGTTCTTTTCCCATTCTGCCTCAACCAGTTCGCCGAGCATGCGGGTGGCAAACTTGGTAAAGCCGACGCGCCACAGTCCGGATTCATTTTCCACCGGAGCCATCCAGTAGTGCGACTTCGAGTAGCGAAACTCGACCGGGAGGCGCGCGGAGAAGCGGGCGTGTTTGAAGCGGGCAAATTCCATGAGGTTCAGGCAGGCGGGAGTGTGACCCGAGTCGTTGCTTGAAGCAACAGCAGGTCGCCTACGTTATTGCGATTTCCTTGCCGCCGTCGCGGGCCGATGCCAGGCAGGCATCGATGACCTGTTGAGTTTTCAGCGCGATCTCCGGCCAGTGGGGATCGGGTGTTCCATCGAGCACGAGCGCGGAGAAATTGCGGAACAGGTTGGTCTCCTGTGCGGTCGGCGCACTGTCGCTGTATTCGTGGACGGCGATCCGGCGGCTGTGACCTTCCATTTGAAAATTGCAGCCCTCCTGATTAAACCGGGCATTGTTGATGGTGAAGGCGACTTCAGCACTTTTGAAGGGTAGCACGAAATCGTCGAGATGAATGTTGCCGGCGGTGCCGCTGAGGTTTGCCCACTCCTGATTTTCGGCCAGAAACGAACAGTAGAACGACGACGAGACGCCACCGGCAAAAAACAGTTCTCCGGAAAAATCTGTCGGCACCTTAGCGTCACCGTGCGATGCCAACATTCGACCGGTGACCCGTTCGGGCATTTGAAAACCCATCGTCCACAGCGCCAGCCTGACATTGTACCAACCGAGATCGCCAAGGCAACCGAGCGGTTCGAGCTCGCCGCTGGCGCGAATGTTCTCCTGGAAAAACTCGTCAGGCGCCAGAAATGTGAACTGGCTGGTGATGCGTCGCAGTTCTCCGACATTTGCCGGATCGTCGAGCGCTGCACGCAGGGCCTGCATGCGCGCGCTGTGCATGAACATCACGCCATCCATGAATTGCACGCCGGCCGCGGCGCAGGCGTCGATCATTTCCTGCACCTCGCCGGCATCGCTGCCACAGGGTTTTTCACAGAGCACGTGTTTGCCGGCTGCAGCGGCTTTGATCACCCACTCTTTGCGGATGCCGGTCGGCAGCGGGATGTAAATGGCATCGACGTCTGGATGTTCGATCAGTGCCTGGTAACCACCGATCGCCTGCGGCGCAGTGGCGAACGGCGTGTGTGCCTGATTCTCATCGATGTAGGTCTGACTGCGGTCGGCATTGCGGCTGGCGACGCCGATGAGCGTGGCATTTCCGGCATGGCGAATCGCCTGCCAGTTCTTGCGGGCGATCTGGGCGCTACCTAGGATTCCCCAGCGACAAAGCGGGGATGTGGAAGGGGGTGAAAGGGCAGTCATCGGTGAAAAATTTCGGTTTGCGAGGGTATATCTAGGGCGGATAGGGGTTTCGATGTCAAATTAATGGCACACGGAAATGTCGTCGAAGCAGTGCAATTGGATCGAGCTCAAGCCAACCAAAAAGGTTTGAAATTGCGCGCTAAGCCCCGTATTACTTGAGCAGGATCGGTGGATAGTTAATAAACCTTGACCATCAGAAATCCTTAGCTTTTTGTTTACAAACCTATTCATCCTTGAACCTGTGCTGGTAAAGTAGGACCATTGCGCGTATTTAGGCCCCCTTATGAGTGAGTCAGCATCCCCAACCTCTCCCTCTTCTGCCCAATCCCGGCCCGCCAAGAAGCGTCCCGAGTGGCAGGAAGCCGTGCGCCGACATTCCGGTCCGGACTTGAAACGCAGCATCTGGCAGATCGTTAACACTCTGGTGCCCATGGTGGCCCTGTGGGTGGCGATGAGCTTTACCGTGCAGAGCAACTACTGGCTGACCTTGTTGCTCGCCATACCAACCGGGCTTCTGGTGGTGCGTTCGTTTATCATTTTTCACGATTGTGGCCACGGTAGCTTCTTTAAGAACAAGCGCACTAACCACGTCGTCGGCACGTTACTCGGCATTCTGACTTTCACCCCTTACAACGACTGGAGTCGGGAACACGCCCTGCACCATTCCAAATCAGGTGACCTCGATCACCGTGGTTTCGGTGATATCTGGACGCTCACGGTAGCAGAGTACAATGCCCTGACGCCGTTCGCTAAGCTGAAGTATCGCATGTATCGCCATCCGATTACGATTTTCCTGATCGGGCCGATTTTCTACTTCGTCATTCAGCAGCGTTTTACCCGCTCCTACACCGGTGCCTCGGGACGCGCCTCGGTCTACGTGACCAATGTTCTGCTCGCGCTTTACATCATCGGCCTTTCCTACGCGCTCGGCGGATTTAAGAATTTCATCATGATTCAAGGTCCGGTAACGGCCGTTGCTTCGATCGTCGGCGTGTGGATGTTCTACGTGCAGCATCAGTTTGAAGACGTCTACTGGGAGCGTCACGAAAAGTGGGACTACGTTCGCGCCAGTCTCGAAGGCAGTTCGTTCTACAAGCTGCCACGCATCTTTCAGTGGTTCTCCGGTAACATCGGCTTTCACCACATCCATCACCTCAGCGCCCGTATCCCCAACTACAAGCTTGAGGAGTGCTACAATTCCGAGCCGATTTTCCGCGATATCGAACCGCTGACGTTTGTGAAGTCACTGCGCCTGATCAACTTCCGTCTCTGGGACGAGGAGCAACGCAAGATGGTCGACTTTAAGAATAAGGTGGTGTCGTAGTCCGGGACGGAGAGAGGAGTCAGGATAGAGAATAGATGAGTGGGCCGGGCTCCTCACACGTAGCGGAGTTCGTCAGAATTTCGCTGAACGTGTCGCGACCAACGCACTGGCGGAATTCTGACAAATTCCGCTACGCTCACCTACTGCGACGAGAATTTTGTCAGTAAGCCGCGTTCGCGGGCGATCCGCATCACGCGCACGAACAGCACACCGGCCAGCGCGAGGTAGAGCAGGTTCAGGCCTGTCGCGGCCAGCAGTTGACTGCTGGCGATGCTGTTGCCGTTGAGCGCCTCGCGCATGCCCTCAAAGATGTACGCCGGTGGCAGGGCGTGGGCAACGATCTGCAGCGCAGGCGGCAGGTAGGCGACCGGGTAAAACACTGCGGCAAAGGGCTGAATCAAAAACGGCACCGCCCAGGCGAGACTTTCCGCAGCCGGGCCGTAGCGCAGGATCAATGCGGTTGATATCATGCCCAGTGTCCAGCCGAAGATGAGCAGATTGAGGACGAACGGCATCAGTTGCCAGTTCATATCAAAAACGTTGAAGGCGTAGAGCAGGGCGGACAGGATCGATAACAGCGTCACCGTGAACCCGGCACGCACGAAGCCGATTACGTAGGTCGATGCCAGATATTCAGACAGCCGTACCGGAGCGGCGAACAGATTGAGCAGATTGCGCGACCAGACGTCCTCGAGAAAGTAGATCGACACGCCCTGCTGAGCGCGAAACAGAACGTCCCACAGGATCACTGCGCCGATCAGAGCCGTCGCCGGATAGGGCATGCCACCGCCAGCGGTTTCCGCGATGTAGCGACTGAGAAATCCCCACACCAACAGACCGACCATCGGCCAGAAGATCAACTCGATGATCCGAATCGGCGTGCGATTGAACAGATACAGGTAGCGCGTCACCAGAGCGCGAACGATGCGGAAATTCATGATGAAGCCCCCGCATTGATTGCCACTCTCAAGCAGCGGCGATTTTTTATCGCCGACGGTGGACGATCTGAGAACAACGCGTTGCCGGTCGTCCCGCGCAGGCGTTTGTAAAATCCCTCTCGCTGGAGGTGTCGGACACGGCGAGGTTCAGGCAATTCAGTCATGATGGCTCCTGCTTTTCGTCAGCTGCATCGACGGACGATTCTGCATCCGGTTTGCGCGGTTTCAGTTCGCCGCCGCGCGCGACGCGAATGAAGACTTTTTCCAACGAGGTTTCGTCAAAATCGCTGAGTACCTTCTGCGGAGTTCCTTCAGCGAGCACCTTGCCCTTGTCGAGGAACGCGATGCGATCACAGACTTCCTCGACGTCGCGCATGTTGTGCGATGTGTAGAGAATCGCCATGCCGTGTTGCTTTTGCACATGTCGCACGACGTTGCGCACCTTGTCGGCGATGTCGGGGTCGAGACTCGCGGTCGGCTCATCGAGAAGTAACAGGTCGGGCGTATTGAGCAGCGCCTTGCACAGGCTCAGTCGTGTCGACTCACCGGCCGAGAGGTGGCCGGCGACGCGGTGCTTGAGTTTTGAAATCTCCAGCAATTCCAGCACCTCGTCGATGCGCCGCTTCGGATTTTCGACACCGTAGAGTTGTGCGAACACCATCAGGTTTTGGGCCACGGTCAGATTTCCCGGCAGCTGCGTGTAGGTCGAACAGAAGTTGACCCGTTTCAGGATCTCGATGCGATGCTCAGCCAGGCTCTCGCCGAACACCTCCACCGATCCCGAAGTCGGCGTCAGCAGACCGAGGATCATGTTGATCGCCGTGGTCTTGCCGGCGCCGTTGACGCCGAGCAGGCCGAAGATCTCGCCGCGCGCGATTGAGAAACTGAGACCATCGACGGCCGTGAATTCTTCGAAGCGTTTGGTCAACTCGCGGACTTCGAGAACGGTTTCAGACATTGCGGGAGAGACGGGACGAAAACGGGCGGACTGGACAAGGGACGTTGTTCGTGATGCATTCGTGTGTCAACGAAATGAACACCCGTCTACCCGTCTTACTCGCAGGCCTGTTGGTCGCATTGAATCCCATGTCGGCCGAAGCCTGGGGGGGAGCCCATCCAGTGATGACCTCCGCTGCCTGGGAAGTGCAGGATGAAGCCTTCAAGGAACTGTGGAAAGAAAAGCATCACAATGCCCGGGTCGATCGCGATGAAACGCTGGCCTGGTATCTGGTCAACCACTTCTGTAAACACCCCGACTGGGTCGACGGTCCGACTCGTGACGAGACGGACATCCCCGAGCGTCTACGCATTGCCAAGTACCTCTACGCCGAGCGCGAGGGGAAGTATTTTCCGCCGATCGCCTATACGGATCCTGACAAAGCCACCAAAGGTCCGCGCCCCAGAACCTATCACTATTTTACGCTTCAGACCGACGAACTGAACCGCGCCTTTGCTCTAAAAGGGGCGCGCTGGTACTTTGAAAAGATCAGCACCGCTCTGCGTGAGGGCCGGAATGCGGACGCGGCAGAATACGTGGGAGCTTTTGCCCACGCCATGCAGGATCGGGTGTCGCCCTACCACGTCTGGGATGGCTATACTGAAGATCGCGAAGCCTTCGAAGATGAATATCGCGACGGCATCATGCAGAAAGACGAGACCAGTTTCCGCGGCAAGTCCGCCGGTGCCTCGATGTTCTGGGCGCTCGGCGGTGAAGGCCTGAGCGCCGATCTTGGCGACTACCAGCCGAAATCACTCGGCGCCACTCCCGAAGGCGCCGCCGGGGCCTTCACTGAACGCCTGTTCGCTTCGCGCGAGTTTGCGCTCAAGGTTTACATCGATCCCGACGCCTACCTCGGTGCTCACTGGAACGATAACTGGGTGGAGAAGAAAGTCAGCCCGGAGACCAATCGTCACCTTGAAACCATCTGTCACGAAAACGCCAAGCTTCTCGCCGATGTGCTGCAGACAGTTTGGACCTTGAGTCAGACGGAATAAAATCAATCACCTCCGGTTCGCAACATTTCCTCGAGGTCGTAGATGGCGTTGATCAACGTTTCCTCGATCGAGGGTGCCCAGGGGCCGGGGTGAATGACGGAGCGGAAGTAACGCATCGCTCCACCGCCTTCGTAACCGCCTTCTTCCCTGACTCGTTTACTGGGAATGTAGGCGATGACTTCGTTGGAGTAGCCTGCCACCCAAACCGGGGCGGAGGAGACTTCGGCCAGTTCGCGTTTCAGTCGCAGGGCGTAGTCGACGACGACCTCCCCACCGATGGCGCACAGCGTGAGGGTATCCCCGAAACGGATCACCTGAACCGGTACCGGATACGACTCCGGCAGCTTGCCGTTCTCGTCGAGCATGGCCAGCAGCATCTCCGCATGGCGCGCGTCGTAGCTGTCGCTTGATTGGGTTTTGGCCACGATTTCTTCGCGGGTCGGTGGCGTGTCGTAAGCGACTTCGGGCCAGGCGATGGCCGATTTCAAGGGGCCGGCCAACGGTTGAGCGGGGGTTTCGAGAGCGGCTTCGATGGCGGTTGCCATGCTGTGTCCGTGACGCTCGAGAAACACCTCGAGGCGTCGCGGGTAAGGGTTTTGATCACCTGAGCAACCATTGAGAAAGGCCGCCATTACGCCCGGATGGTCTTTTTCAAAATAGGCCTGCGCATATCCGGGCCAGTCACCGTGGATTTTCATGTCGCCCATCGTGGTTGCGTGGCAGGCGTAGCCGAACAGCACCGCCTTGAGCTTGCCTTCGCCGTCCCGGACCTGCAGAACCGGCACCGTCTGATCGACCGGGCCGTCGGGGTAAGGCGAGTTTTTGAAGCTCTCACCGACCGGTGTGCGCCGGTTCATCGAAAAGCCACAGCGAGCGTGCGAATAGGCCAGCTGCGCAGGCGCCAGTTTTGAGAAAGCATCGTCGATGAGTGCTTTCAGCTTCTTGTCGAGAACGGCCTTGTTGGCAATCACTTCCTGCGCCCGTTGCTCGGCTTCTGATTCGGGAATGCCGCCGTAGCCAACCCGCTCGGTGCCACCGCCGGGAGGTTGAAACGTTCGAATCGCAGGACCTGAATGGGTATGGGAGGCGTTGATGAGCAGCCCTTGTTCAAAAACGTCGTGTCTGGCTTTGGCGTGTTGCTCGAGCGAGGTTCGCATCTCTTTGGTCACCCCGATCAGGTCGAGGGTGACGATCGCCAGGCGGTGTCCGTCGGCATCTTCGATGGCGATGCACTTGGCAAAGATAGCTTGGCGGACGCCGTCGAAGGGCTTTTTCCGACCCGCGTAGCCGGCCATCCAGACGGGACTCTCAGGGGTGACATCTATGCTGGCGTGGCCTGCCTTCCACGGATAAGACTCAGCTTTGCCTTCGGTCTGTGCCTGGACGGCGACTGTGGCAAACAGGAACGCTCCGCAAACATGGACAAGAAGCAGGTGACGAAATTGGGATTTCATATTATCCAATGTAGCGTTGCCCGATGAAAGCCGGCTAGCACGTGCTTCCGTACCGCTCGCCAGTGTGTCACTCAGCTATGTCCGTTTCCCAATCAGCTCGTAAAACTCTGCTCGCAGCAGTGTTCCTGACAGCGGTGACGATCGCATCGGCGATCGATGCCGCGGCGAATGACGCTGAAGGATCTGAATTACAGCTGGCGAGTTTTGTCGTCGATGTGACGCCGCCGATGGGTTCGCCGCTTTGCTATGGCTACGTGAAACCGGCGTCGCAAGTGGTCGATCCGCTGACGGCGCGTGGGGTGATCCTGTTTGGCCGGGGCAAACCGATCGTGCTTTGCGTGGCCGATTTTGTCGGCATCGGCAATGCCAGTCACGACCGCTGGCGAGCGGCACTGGCCGGGGCGGCAGGAACGTCGGTCGAGCGCGTGGCGATGCATACCATCCACAATCACGATGCTCCGGGTTATGATGCGTCCTCCGATGAGTTGCTCGCCGAACATGGTCTGGGCGGGAAGCTTTTTGATCGTGCCAATCACGACCAGGCGATCGCAAAAGTGGCGGCGGCCCTGGGCGCGGCCTGTAAGACTCCGCTTGCGATCAACAAGGTGGGGTTTGGCAAAGGGGTCGTTGAAAAATTTGCGTCGAGCCGAAGGCTGATCGATGCCGACGGTAAATTGGAGCTGAGCCGAATGAGTTCGGGTGGCAGAAATCCAGAGGCGGCTGCAGCGCGCGAGGGGGTGATCGATCCTGAGGTGAGCTTGATGACGTTTTGGAACGATGACGAAGCGGTCGCGGCCTTGACGTTTTATGCTTCGCATCCGCAAAGCTACTACGGTCGGGGTGGTATCAGCGCCGACACCGTGGGCTGGGCGCGCCGGCTGGTGGAGGAAAAAACCGGAGTGCGGCACATTCATTTCGACGGCGCCGGCGGCGATGTCGCGGCGGGCAAATACAACGACGGTAAGGAAAAGCGCCGCGAACAGTTGGCATTGCGATTGGCGGCGGGTATCGAAGCGGCCTGGTCGGCACAGGTAATCCGACCCCTCAACTCGAGTGCGGTCGATTGGGCAGCTGAGCAAGTCGATTTTCCGTGGCGCGGGCAGTATACGGAGGATCAGCTTCACGCGGAATTGACCAATACCGGGCTGTCATTACTGAATCGGACACGCGCGGCTCGTGACCTTGTGTTCCTGCGCCGCTGGCAGGAGGGTCATCGCTTTCCGGTGCAGCGTTTACGTATCGCTGATGGCGATGTGCTGTTTTTTCCCGGTGAACTGTTTGTCGAGTATCAGTTGGCGGCTAAGCAAATGCGTCCTGATCGCTTCGTTGCAGTCGCTGCCTACGGTAACACGGGGATGGGCTACATCGGAACCGCGGTGGCTTACCAGCAGGGAGGTTACGAAGTCAGCCGGGTGTCGCGGACTGGACCGATGATAGAACAATCTCTACTCGAAGTAACGGCAAAGCTGTTGGATCGCGAATGACCTTTTTGTGATGTTAGATACATTTTCTCAGCCGCGTTCTGTCGCGGAAGGCTCAGTTCTTTCGGTGGTGGCACCGTCCGGACCGTTTGATCGCGAACGCTTCGAAGCGGGGGTGCAGTGGCTCGAGCAGCGCTACGAGGTGCGTTACGATGAGGGAATTTTTTCCAGAGAAGGATATCTGGCAGGAAATGACGAACGCCGGCTCGACGAATTGGTGGCGGCTCTGGTGGCGCCGGATGTCGATGCGATTCTGTGTGCTCGCGGCGGCTACGGATCGACTCGATTACTGCCGTCAATTGATCCTGTTATCGTCTCCAATGCGAACAAGGTGTTGGTTGGTTTCAGCGATGTTACAGCACTTCACGCGCTGTGGACGCGGGCCAAAGTGCGATCGATCCACGCACCGATGGTAAGCGCCCTGGCGACGGCGAGTGATGCCTTGCGGGAAAGTTGGTGTGATGCACTCGAAGGTCGCAAAGCGGGGCGGCATTGGGATCTTGAAACTGAGGTCTTCGGTTATGGCGAAGGCGCATTTTTCGGCGGTAATCTGGCGGTGCTGACGGCGTTGTTAGGCACGCAGTTTGCCCCTGACGTGACCGGCAAGATTCTCTTTCTTGAAGATGTCGGTGAGCGGCCGTATCGAATCGATCGCATGTTGACCAGCCTGTTACAGGCGGGATGGTTCGATATCTGCGCCGGGGTGGTGCTGGGGGCGTTTACCGAAGGCGAGGCGGGGGATGACGGCGTATCGATCGACGATGTACTGAAAGAGCGTCTGGGGGGCTTGTCGGTGCCTGTGGTCAGCGGATTTCCGGCCGGCCACATCGATGATAATACGCCGCTGGTATTTGGTGCGGCGGCGCGGATCGCCGGTGGCGAATTCTTTCTGGTGGGTTGATTCGCTGAGTGAATTTGGTCATAGTTGATCTATGAAAAATTCACATCGTCCGCAAGCGAGCTGCGCTACCAACCGTTGTCGTGTCTCGATGACCGTGTTACTCGGTGTTTTTGCGCTCGGACTCAGTCTGAGCGGCTGTTCGACAGCGACGCGCGCTGACTCGAGCGCGGTGGGCAGCGGTAATGCCAATTATCCGGTCAGCGATACCGGGCTCAACGAGCAGTACGAGATGCAGAACAAAATGGTTCGCCAGCTCGGCCTGTAAGGCAGCCGGAGGACGAGCGGCTAGTTGCCACCACCGCCGCCGCCGTTGTTGGCCGTTGCGGTTGCATCGTCAGCATCAGCATTCGTGTCAGCGCCATCAGCGGTGGCGTCGGCATTGTCGTCGGTAGCGGTGCCGTCATCGGTGGTAGCGGCGGGATCCTCGACGGTGAATTCGGCGAAGCCGCGACGTTCCAGCATGGTGATGATATCGGCCAACGCTTCGGTGATGGTCTGTCGGTCGCGATTGGCGGCATCGCTGCGGTCAGTTTGAAAGAAAGCTTTGATTTCGCTGGCCCCGGCGTAGCCGATGTTGCCTTCCCGGGAATCGAAAGGGAGTTCGCTCTCGTCATCCGCAGAGATGGAGTAGCCGCGCAATTCGCCGGCTACGGCGACGGAGATGTTGTCGCTGTCGACTTCCTGAGTGAGATCGCCGACTAAAAGAAAAGTGGTTTGCGGGGTGCCGTCCGCAGCGGCGGCAGAAATCACGGCACGGGTCAGGTCGCCTTTGTTGGCGTAGAACAGGCTGCCGAATTCTTCGATCGTAATGTAATTGTTCTGCAGTTCATCGCGAAAGGTCAGCAGCCAGGTGGCAGGGCCTCCGGAGGCGTCAGCAATGACGTAGCCTTCGTCGTAAAAGCCGTAGTTGATGGACGCGCCGGTCTTTTCGAACTCAAGCCGATAAACAACCACCTGAGCGTCGGCGTTGGTCGCTAACAGCGAACTGAAAACAGTGAGTGCGGCGAAGGCGACAAGCAGGCTGCGGAATTTCATGAGACGAGTGACGATAGACGAGTGTAGGGCGGGGAAAATTGCCCGTCGAGCGGCATTTATCAGCCTTGCGATGAAACTCCGGGCGGTACCGATGTACTCGCCGATATGTGGGAAGGTCATTTTTTGCTCAACGCTCAGAGCGCTCATCCAGGCAGGTTCGTCTACTGGAACCGGCGGGACGGCGGTATCACACTTCCGTCCACTGGGTCGCTGTTATCCGGATTGCGCTGCCGCCGCTAAGCTTTGTTGAGCGGCTCGATATCGATCCAGCGGCGCTCTGCCCATGATTGCAGGCCGGCTTCGGCGAGTTGAACCCCTTTGGCACCTTCCATGAGGTCCCAGCGGAAGGGTTCGTCGACGGCGACGTGACGGATAAATTTTTCCCACTGAATCTTGAACGCGTTGTCGAATTCGGTGGTGTCGGGGACTTCCTGCCAGTGCTCGTAAAAGTTCAATGGTTGGTCGATGTCAGGATTCCAGGTCGGTTTCGGCGTGGCGCCGAGCGGCTGCACCCGGCATTTGCGCAGGCCGGCAACGGCCGAGCCGTGAGTGCCGTCGATTTCCATGGTAAACAAGTCATCGCGCCTGACGCGAACGTCCCAACTGGAGTTGAACTGAGCGACGATGGGACCGTCTTTACCGTCGATCTCAAAGGTCGCATAGCCGGCGTCATCTGCGGTGCAGGCGTAGGCATTACCCTGTTCGTCAATGCGCTCGGGCAGGTGAGTGGCGCCGTGGCAACTGACGGCTTTGACATCACCGAACAGGTTGTCGAGCACGTAGCGCCAGTGGCAGAGCATGTCGACGATGATACCGCCACCATCTTCTTTGCGGTAGTTCCACGAGGGGCGCTGGGCCGGTTGGTTTTCATCGTGCCCGGTGAACACCCAGTAGCCGAACTCGCCGCGCACGGAGAGGATACGGCCGAAGAACCCCTGATCGATCAGGGTCTGAACTTTGCGCATGCCGGGCAGCCAGAGCTTGTCCTGAACGACTCCGTTTTTGACACCGGCGTCACGGCACAGCCGGGCGAGGCGGATCGCTTCATCGGTTTCGACGGCGGTGGGTTTCTCGCAGTAGACCGCTTTGCCGGCCTTGACCGCCATTTCAACAAAACGTGCGCGATGCAGCGTCGAAGAGGCATCGAAAAAGATGTGATTGTTGTCGTCGGCGAGCGCGCCTTCGAGATCGGTGGTGTACGGGTATTTATCACCGAGTTCCTGCGAGACGGCGCGCAGCTTGTCCGCGTTCCGGCCGGTTAGAATCGGCTGAATCTGAATTTCTTCGTTAGCCGACAGCTGAATGCCGCCTTGCTCGACGATCGCATGGATCGAACGAATCAGGTGCTGGTTTTTGCCCATGCGTCCGGTGACGCCGTTGAGAATGATGCCGATGTTGTGAGTTTTCATTGCTTGGGAAAGGTTACGCTTACGAGTCAGTGAGGTAGGCTTTGATAATTTGCTGCAAATACTCATCCTGATCCGCTGCCCACCAGCGTTCGGAGAAGACTTCGACTTCGTTGTAGCCGGAAAAGCCGGCAGCTTCGACCATGGCGCGGATGCCGGCGACGTCGATGCAGCCTTCGCCCATGAGTCCGCGATCGGTGAGCAGGTGGTTGGTCGGCGTCATCCAGTCGCAGATGTGGAAAGCGAACAGTCGATCCTTTTCGCCGGTCAGCCGGATCTGCGTCTCGAGTTGGTCGTCCCACCAGATGTGATAGACGTCGACGGCGATGCCGAGGGCAGGGGAGTCGAGTGCTTCGCAGACGGCGTTGGCCTGCGCGAGCGTGCTGATCGCTGAGCGGTCGTCGGCATACATCGGGTGCAGCGGTTCGATGGCAAGCTTTACGCCGCACGATTCAGCATGGGGGAGCACGGCGGCGATACCGTCGGAGATCTGTTGTCGGGACGTGATCAGCGACTGGCCGGGAACGGCTCCGCAAACCAGCACCACGAGCGGCGCACCGATGGCGGCGGCTTCATCGACAGCCCGCAGATTGTCGTCGATCGCCTGCTGCAGCCCGGTCGGTGTGGCGGCTGGAAAAAAGCCTCCGCGGCAGAGCGAGACAACGTCGAGGTTTCGCGAGCGCAACTGGTCGCCGATCGCCGCCGGATCGCGGCCTTCGAGGGCGTCGCGCCACACGGTGATGCCACCGACGCCGGCCTCAGAAAATTTATCCATGGCGACTTCGATCGGCCACGGCTTGGTCGTCGCGGTGTGGACGCAGAGCTTGGATAGATCGGTGGGTGGTGCGGCTGACATGCGGTGATGATGGGGAATGACTTTTCGATGCTAATCACAAATAGCGTTTCAGCGGTAGAATGGCTTGAGAGGATTAGCATTTTTTCGACTTAGTAAATATGCTAAACTTTGGGGCGATGGCCGAATTTCAACCACTGCTTCTTGAGGATTTGAGTTTGCGGCTTCCGCAGGTAGCCATTCGGCGTATTTGTGTGAATCGGCATCTACCGGAGACCAACTGGGTAAGCGCTCACCAGCATGACTTCGAGCAGCTGATTGTGTATCTGAATGGATCGGGAGCTCAGCAGGTTGGCGATCAGCGTTTCGTCGTGGTCTCGGGAACGGTGATCGCAATTCCGCGAGCTGTGCGCCATGCCTTTATCCGTGAAAACGATCGTAGTCGCTCACCGATGTGCCTGGTCATCGATCTCGAAATTGCCGCCCGTGACGTTGCGGCGTCGCTTCAGGCGGTGACGCGACTGAACGCCAGCCAAATGGCTGAACTCCGGCGGGCATTGTTGAATCTCGCTGACGAGGCCGAGTTGGAGGAACCCAATCCGCTGCGCCAGAGTGCGGCGATTTTGGAAATAACCGGAGTGGTGCTTGAGGCAAGCGCTGCGCTTCGGCCGGAAAAGCGTTCAGACAAGCATCGCCATCTTCGATCGATCGATGAGACCCTGGCGGAAGTGCCGATCGAAACCTGGCAACCCGCGCTGCTCGCTACGCGGATGGGGTTTGATCACGACGTACTCAATCGAGCCTTGAAGCGGGAATGTGGGATGACGCTCGGTCAATTGATTGCTGCCCGCCGACTTGACCGGGCAAAGCAGCTTCTCGATGATTCCGGACACGAAATCCAGAACGTGGCGGCAGCCATCGGTATCGATGATCGCAATTACTTCTCGCGTTGGTTCAGGCGCCAGACTGGCTTGTCACCGTCTGAATGGCGATTGCAGAAGTTTGCGTAATTCGCGATTTCTGAAAAAGTTGCGATGCGCGATGACGCGAATGAATTGCATTGCGCTAAGCAGCCGAATCAGCTTTTTTCGGAGTCATGATTTCACGGTCTTCACGGTTCTTAGGCAGCTCTCTTTTCGCGCTTGGTCTGTGTCTGGTCAACCAGGCTGCGGCTCAAGGTGACAAGGTCGACTTCGAGACGGACATCTGGCCGTTTATTGAAAAATCCTGCGTCGAATGCCACAAGGCGCCTTACGAAGAAAACGGTAAAATCAAAAAGCCTAAAGCCGGGCTTCGGCTCGATGGGGCGTGGGCGTTTCTGGCCGGCAGTGAGAACGGCGCGATCATCGAAGCGGGCAAGTCTGCGGAAAGCGAAATCTGGATTCGCACGGATTTACCTGCGGACGACGATGATTTTATGCCGCCGACCGACAAGGCCGAGCCGCTGACCGACGCTCAGAAAGCGCTGCTGGCGAAGTGGATCAATGAGGGCGCCGACTTTGGCGGTTGGGTTGGCAACGTCGAAGGCAAACCCGAAAACGTATCCAATTCGGGTGATGAAATTCCCGAAGCCGAAACCCAGGTGATTTACAACGAGCTCAACAAGGGGCTGGAACCGCTTGCCGAAGATTCATGGGCAGCGATCACTGCAGCCGGTGGCCGGGTGATGCCGCTCGCCGATACCAGTTCGTTGATCTCGGTCGATTTTCGTCTGGTCGGCGGTGACGCCGACGATGCCGATGCCGCCACAGTGAAGGCAATCGCTGATCACGTTGCGCATCTCGATTTTTCCAAAACCGCCGTCACCGATGCGGCCCTGGCCACGGTGCCGGACATGCCCCGTCTGGTGCGCCTCGATTTGCACAAAACTGCGGTCACGGATGCCGGACTGGCCAACCTGAAAGGTGCCGAAAATCTCCGCTACCTCAACCTCTACGCCACCGAAGTCAGCGATGCCGGACTCAAGAATCTCGAAGGTCTGAAGAACCTGCGCAGTATTTACTTGTGGCAGTCGAAAGCGACCGACAAGGGCGTCAAAGCTCTGCAGAAGGCGCTGCCTGAAGCGAAAATCGTTTTTAAGTAAGCCAGCCTAGAGAAAGCGCATCACGCCGATCATTTCGGCAGCCGCCTGAGCTGCTTCGCGGCCGCGGTTGAGCTTGTCTCCGAGAGCGCGTTGTTCGGCCTGCTCGTCATTGTCGAGCAACAGCACTTCGTGGATCACCGGCAACAGATGGCTGCGGGCACTGTCCTGCAACGCGTCGGTAATGGATGCTGCGATCAGGTCGGCGTGGGCTGTTGAGCCGCGGATGATCACCCCGAGGGCAACCACGGCGTCGAGCTTGGGTTCGCGTGCCACACACAGCCGTTCGACGACCACCGGAATTTCGAAGGCGCCCGGCACGCGGTGCGTTTCGATGATCGCATTGGGTAACAGGGTGCTCAGCTCCTGAGTGCAGGCATCGACCATGGCGTCGGTGTAACGCGGATTGTAGCGGCTGCCGACAATAGCAACGCGCGCTGCGGAATGGTCGGCTTCAGGAGTTTTCGGGGCCTGTTTGTGCGTGCTCATGGAAGGGGCTCGTTTGAAATTTCTGGCTTCGGGTCCGGCGAATCTCCCGCCATTGCGATTCAGAGAATGTTTTCGATAAAACTCTGCCGGTCAAATGCCGCGAAGTTTTCGGCGCTTTCGCCGGTGCCGATAAAGCGGGTGGGAATGCCCAGCTCGTCTTTGATCGTTACCGCGCAGCCGCCTTTACCTGAGCCATCGAGCTTGGTGACGATCAGCCCGGTCAAATCGAGTGTTTTCTGAAACTCGCGCGCCTGGTTGAGAGCGTTGCTGCCGGTGGTGGCATCAACGACGATCAGTGCTTCGTGTGGCGCGGTGTCGTCCTGCTTGGCAATGGTGCGGCGGATTTTGCCGAGCTCTTCCATCAGGTTGTGACGGGTGTGCAGTCGGCCGGCGGTATCGCAGATCAGGAAATCGAAATTTTCCCGGATCGCCCGCTGATGGGCTTCGAAGCAAACCGACGAGGGATCCGCCTGGTACTGCGTTTTGACCATCGGGATATCGAGTCGTCCGGCCCAGACTTCAAGTTGCTCGATGGCGGCGGCGCGGAAGGTGTCGGCGGCGGCGAGCAGCACGGAGTGGCCTTTCTGCTTCAGATGATAGGCCAGCTTCGCCGTTGAAGTGGTCTTGCCGGTGCCGTTGACCCCGGCGACGAGGATGACGCAGGGCTTGCCATCGGTGCGGGGCGTGAGCGCTTCGGGATCTTCGCCGAGGATTTCCGAAATCGCTTCGCGGGTGACTTCGACGATGTCCTGGCCCTTGAGCTTGCGTCCGCGATCCTGCAGTTGGTCGACAATGCGCGTCGTCAGATGGATGCCGAGGTCACCACCGATCAGTGTTTCTTCAAGTTCGTCCCAATCAATATCGGCGGTGCCGGTGAAGCGTTGCAGAATTTTTTTAAAGAGACTCATGACGAAGTTTTCAGAAATCAGTTTTCAGTTTTTAATCTCGTCCACTGTCTGTCAGGCGCGCCGGCGACGTTCGCAGGACGCTTTTCAGTCGCTCTTTGCATCCTTGGAGATGCGATCGAGGACACCGTTGACGAATTTCGCCGAGTCGACCGTGCCGAACCGTTTGGCAATCTCGACGGCTTCGTTGATCGAGACGGCGACGGGAATGTCGTCGCGAAATAGAATTTCGTAGGCCGCCAGGCGCAGGATGTTGCGGTCGACGGCGGCGAGGCGGTGGAAGGAGTAGTTGTCGATCGCCGCAGCAAGCGTGCTGTCGATACGCTGTTTCTCCTGCGCCAGACCGTTGAGCAGGCCTTCGGCGAAGGCGCGTTCCTTTTTGCGTGTCGGCCGCAGTTCCCAGAATGGGTCAGATTCGCCGTCGTCGCTGCCAGTCGCTGAGTCGGCAGCCTCCGGCATTTTGTTCAAGTCGTGACTGAACAAATACTGGATTGCTACCTCGCGGGCAACGCGTCGTATTCCGGGTTTGGCCATTACTTTGAGAAAGAACAGAATAGCGGGCCGGTAGCCGACCCGATCAGGGGATTTATGAGATACGCGGAAATTGCGGAAATGAAAGTCCCGATGTCGATTCAATTTTTCTAGATTGTTGCGCAGCGCTGGCGGCGGGTTGAAGAATAGAGGCTCCATGTCACGCGACCGAACACTGCCGATATTTGAAGTTGAAGAGGCTTTGGTCAAAGCTTTGACCACGGATGAACAGGCGCGGGCGATCATTGAGGCACCCACTGGTTCGGGTAAATCGACGCAGATTCCGCAAATGCTGATCGATCGGGGGATGGTTGCGCCGGACCGGGAGGTGGTCGTTTTACAGCCCCGGCGCATCGCTGCACGAATGCTCGCCCGGCGTGTCGCAAGCGAACGCAACGGTCGGCTTGGTGATGAAGTCGGCTATCAGGTCCGCTTCGAATCGGCGCTCAGTGAGCGCACCAGGATTCGCTACATCACCGAAGGCATCTTCTTGCGGCAATTGCTGAGCGACCCCAATTTGAGCGGTGTTGGGGCGGTGGTATTTGATGAGTTTCACGAGCGCCATTTTTTCGGCGATGTCACCCTGGCGCGCTGTCTGCAGGTCCAGGAAACCCGTCGACCCGACCTGAAACTGGTGGTCATGTCGGCGACACTGGAAGCGGTCTCACTCAGCGAGTATCTCGGTGAAAAGTCCGTCGTTATTAGCTCGCAGGGGCGCACGTATCCCGTTGATTTGCGATACGTGCCGCCAAAACAGCGTCAGGATGCCAAAAAACCCGGTGATCAGATCGCGCGGACGCTCCAGGATTGGTATCGGCAGAACGGCGTCGACGGTCACGCCCTGGTGTTCCTGCCCGGCGCCTTTGAAATCCGTCAGGCGCAACGGGCTCTGGAGAATTCAGTCTGGGTGAAGAAGTTGGGCTTGCGGATTCTGCCCTTGTTCGGCGAACTCGATGCCAAGGCTCAGGATGCCGCGGTCGAACCGAGTGCGACGCCGAAAATCGTGCTGTCGACCAATGTCGCTGAAACTTCTCTGACCATCGATGGCGTGCGACTGGTGGTCGACAGTGGTCTTGAACGACGGGCCAGTTTTGATGATCGCCGCGGTATTGAAACGCTGACTATCGAGAAAATTTCGCGAGCCTCGGCCGATCAGCGGGCGGGACGAGCGGGACGAACCGGTCCCGGCGTCTGTCTTCGCCTGTGGAGCGCGGAAGATCACGGTCGCCGTGAACCGGCGACGCCCGCGGAGATCCATCGCATGGACTTGAGTGAAGCGGTGCTGTTTCTCAAAGCCGGGGGAATCATTGATTTGTGGAATTTTCCCTGGTTTGAAGCACCGGACCGGCAGGCGCTCGAGAGGGCGACGGCATGGTTGCAAACCCTGGGCGCTCTCGATGCCGGCGGCGAGTTGTTGACGCCTCTCGGCAACGAACTCAGTAAATTGCCGATTAATCCGCGCTACGGGCGGGTTTTGCTCGAAGCGACCCGACACGGTTGCCTGGAGTTTTTTGCGGTTGCAGCGGCGGCCAGCCAGACGCGCCCACTTTTTCCGGCAAAGAAGCGCGTTTCGACCGATCTCAGCCTGGCCGATTTTGTCGCCGATGATCATCTATCCGACTATCAGGCGCTGTGCCGGGCGTGGCGGGAAGCCCAGGCGGTGAATTTTGATCACCGGCGCTGCAGCCAACTCGGCATGAATGCCAATGCGGCGCGCGACATCGCACGCATCGCCAAACAATTTTTGCGATCACTCAGCCGGAGTGTTGGCAAAACCCGGCAGGACATCGAGCCCGATGGAGATCTGATCGGGCGAATTCTGCTTTGTGGATTTCCCGACCGGGTCGCGAAACGGCTCAGTTCGGCGACCCTGGCCTGTGCTGTGGTCGGAGGCCGACGCGGCATGGTCAGTAAAGGCTGTCGCGCCGCTGAACGCGATGCCGGTCTGTTTCTGGCCGGCGAAATGATCGAGGTCGAAGGCAAAGATGTCAGCGTGCGCTTGAATCTGACCACGCTGATCGAGGAGGCGTGGCTGCGGGAGTTTTTTCCCGATCAGTTCATCGAAGTCGATGGCGCAGTCTACGATGACACCACGCGCCGGGTCGAAGCGCGACGCGAGCGTCGGTTTCGCGATCTGGTGATCGAATCAAAGCTCGGCGGCGAGATTGATCCTGCCAAAGCCGCGCAATTGCTGGCGCAGCAGGTCTTTGCCGGCAATCTCGTGCTCAAACGATGGGACCGGGATGTTGAGCAATGGCTGGCACGGGTCAATACGCTCGCTGAATCAATGCCGGAACTCGGCGTGCCGATGATCGACGACGACGCCCGCCTGCTTCTGTTCGAAGAAATCTGCGCCGGAGCGACCGGCTACAAACAGATCAAGGATCGACCGGTCAAAGACGCCCTGCACGCCTGGTTGCCGCCGCATCAGGTGGTGCTGCTCGATAAATGGGTGCCCGAACGGGTCACCCTGGCGAATGGTAAATCGGCCAAGGTTACGTATGAGCCGGGATCCAAGCCGAAAATATCGATGATGATTCAGCATTTGTTCGGCGTCATGGAAACGCCGACACTGCCCGGCGGGCGAGTGCCGCTGGTGGTCGAAATTCTCGGTCCCAACTCCAGACCGGTTCAGGTAACGGAAAATCTTGGTGGATTCTGGAAGGGGAGTTATGGCGCGGTACGCACCCAACTGCGCGGTCGTTACCCCAAGCACGAGTGGCCGGAGTATTAGCTATGCCTCAGCGAGAGCCGGGACAGCTCAGCCGAAAAGGTCCTTCTGCAAGTCGCGCAACACCCGCAGTTCGCCCCACGCCGCTCCCTGCATGCTGCGGGCTCCGGTTTTGCGTTGCGGACACAAGTGTTTTAATTTTTCCTCAAACACCCGGTCGACGAAATCAGCCGTGCCCAACACGGCTCCGTCACAGAAATACCGCACTTTGCAACGCAAGGCCTGGGCCAACGACAATTGGCCGCCTTGAGCCAATTGCTTTTCCACTGCCTCCCGGCTCAGGCCCGCTCGTGCCGGGCTGCCCGTTTGCGCATCGGCGTCGCGGGCTTGTCCGTGCCCGTAGAGCAGAATCCGGTAGCGAGGGCCGGTCGTGCGCCAACTCAGCTGCCGATTGGTCGCATAGCGGGTATGCTCGAGGATCGCCGCCAGGCCCTTACGGGCCTCGTTCTTACCGGCGACGGCTTCACCATAGCCGCTCCAGCGATAGTCCTTCGGGTCATCCACCAGGCCGGCGCGAACAGGATTCAGATCGATGTAGGCAGCCATCGTCAGCAGAGTCTGTTCGTCGCCCTCCACCAGAACGCTGTGAAATTTGTCCTCCCACAAGGTGCCGGCACGTGAGTTTCGAGGATTATACCACTGGGTGAAGCGTTGTTTGAGCTCCTTGACGAAGCTGGACAAGTCATAGCGTCGCGCCTGATAGCGTTGCAGAATTTCCCGCAGCCAACCGCTGCTGCCACGCTCTGCCGCACCGCAGGCGTCATCGATCTCCTGAACGGCATCGAGCAGGGCCCGCCCCGAGTAGATAATGGGTAGCAATTCACGCAACGTGGCCTGGTCCAGCGCTGGCGATTTTGCTTTTTCGGGCACTCGAACCAGCAGATGAAAATGGTTTCCCATCAAACAGAAAGTTACTACCTGCACTCCAGTAAAGCGTTCCAGGCGCCGCATCCACGATTGGAAGAACCGCTTTTCGCGTTCTCCAAATACGAACTGCCTGTCCACCACGCGTGAGTAAGCGTGGTAAAACGATACGGTATTCGGCCGAAGTATTCGAGGTTGGCTCATGGCGCGGGAGGCTAACGGTCCGCCGATAATGGCATTTCAACAGCCCTCGTCAATTATTAAAGGCATTGGATATTATACTGTTGATTTGCAAACATCTGGTTTTCGGGATTTTGGCCTGGGTGGATTGTCGGTGGGGAGTTGCGTGGCACGGGGATCGCTTTTAGAGTCCGCGGAGTTTAATTTAGATGGGACCTCTGTGGTCCGCTTGTCTACCATGCCGAAGATCGACCCCAGTTTGCACCGCGAAAAGAAACCCCCGTGGATTCGGGTGCGCTTACCGAACAATCCCGTGTTCTTCAACACCAAGGGATTGATCGATGATCTTAAATTGGTGACGGTGTGTGAGGAGGCCCAGTGTCCGAATCGCTGGGAGTGCTGGGGGCAGGGCACGGCGACGTTTATGATCGCCGGCGAAAACTGCACGCGGGCGTGTGGATTCTGTGCGGTGAAAACGGCCAAGCCGTTGCCGCTGGAGGCTGACGAACCTCAGCGTGTCGCCGAAGCGACCAAGCGGATGAACCTTAACCACATCGTGATAACGGCGGTGGCTCGTGATGATCTCGCCGACGGGGGCGCCTGTCATTTTGCGGACACCATCAGGGCGGTGCGGGAGGTGAATCCGCAGATGACGATCGAGATTCTGGTTCCCGACTTTAACGAAAAGGATGACGCGCTGTGGTTGGTGATGGAGGCGCGACCGCACATTTTTAATCACAATCTGGAGACGGTCGAACGGCTGACGCCGCTGGTCCGATCACGGGCGCAATATTGGCGGTCCCTGCACGTGTTGAAGCGAGCCAAGGAACTGGCCGCTGAGTTCGGTTACCAAGTGGCGACCAAAAGCGGGGTCATGCTCGGACTCGGCGAGAGCGAACCGGAAGTTCTGCAGGCGATGGATGACCTGCGCGATCACGATGTCACCGTATTGACCATGGGCCAATACCTGCGTCCTTCCGAAAAACATTTGCCGGTAGTCGAATACATCACTCCCGAAGCCTTTGATCGGCTCAAGGAGATCGCCCTGGAAAAAGGCTTCCGGCACGTCGCTTCGGGACCGCTGGTGCGCAGTTCGTATCACGCCGCTGATTTTAAGCCCGAATTGGACCTGGACTGACGGTAGCGCCCGTTCGCTCGTTGAAAAGGAGGGGCGGAATGCGTTATATTTCATCGGGGAATTTGCATCCCGGTGTTTTTGGTGAGGTCACCGCAGCTAAGGAGGATTGCTATAAATTTTGTGACTAATGTATTTTTCACACTTTCTTTTTATAAAATCTCCGTAATCGCAGCGAAAGTCATTGCGTGGAAAAATGCTTTCGCCTAGGGAATCCTTACACGGAAATCCCCCGCGTTTGTTGTAATGGCTCGTTCGAAAACCAATTTTTCGCTCACGCTGGTGCCACTGCTGGTGCTCGGCTGCGGGTTGGTCATTGGGTTTCAGGTCTACAATCAACCGGTGAGAAGTGCTCATCGGGCTTTGCTTCAGCAGAGTGTCAGTGCGAATACCTCCGGGGCCGTCGAAGCGGCTAAATTGAATTCTGAATCGGTGTTGCAGCTGCTCAGCACCGTCGGGGTTGACCTCGGTGAAAGCGCCGGGACAGGGCAGACACCGTTGATTGCCGCGGTGAAGCGGCGCTCGAAGGATGCTATCGGGTTTTTGCTCGATGAACCGTCGGTTTTAGCCAAACTGGAGGTGACCGATTCGGAGCATTCATGGACGGCTCTGGGTCACGCTCTGAACGAGCGCAACTATGAGGTGGCTACCGAATTGTTGGCAGCAGGTGCCAAACCCAAGATTGAGTTGGTGCCTGGAATTCCGCTTCTGATAGAAGCCTTGCAAAGTCGCGACAGGAAACTTTTTGAATACCTGCTCGCCGCGGGAGCTGATCCGGATGCGGCGTCCCATGACGGGCAGACTTGCCTTGCGCTGGCGTTGGAGTTGCAGAGTGGCGAACTGCTGGCGCAGCTGGCCGATGCAGGGGTTGACGCGTCCATTGACAGTCCCGGCGGAGAACCTTTGATAATCGAGCAGGTTCGCCTGGGTTATCACGATCAAGTGGCAGCGTTGCTGGCTGCCGGGGCTAATCCGGACGCACAAACTGAAAGCGGTGCGACATCGCTGATGACCGCGATTCAGTTGGACGATTCAGTGATGGTTGATTTACTGCTCGATCGTGGTGCGCATGCTTCGTTGGGTGACAGGCACGGGCGCACGCCATTGTCGCTTGCCATCGCCGACGGCAGGAAGCCCTTCGTAGATCGCTTAATCAAAAGTGATGCGTCAGTCGAGGATCCGGCATTGCTTCATGCCGCTTACCAAACCGGGAATTTGAAAATGGTCGGATCGCTGCTTGAGGCGGGCGCTCCGGTCGATGCCCGTAACGCCAACGGAGTGCGTCTTCTCGAGGTCGCTATCGAAGCCGGCGACATGCCTGCGGCGGATTTGATTCTCGGCCACGGCGCCAATTGTGAAGGCATGCTCTGGTCGAGTTTGCGCAGTGGCAAAGATGAGCTTCTGGAGCTGGTCCTCAAAAACGGTTCTGACGTTCGTGAAAAAGCTGAGGACGGCATCGAACCTATCGGCTATGCGCTTGCCCATGACAGGGCTGAGGCGGCGGCGATTTTGCTCCGCCACGGAGCCGAAGCGGATGTTGCCCATCCGGATGGTGGCACCTGGCTGGCGCATTCGGTGGTAGCCGGCAAGGGGGACATGGCGAGGGCATTGCTTGAGCACGGCGCGAAGTATGATGGCGAACCTGCGCCGGACGGTCTGAGTTTGGTCGCCTGGGCGATTGCTAATGAAAATGGCGATGTCGCTGAATTGCTGATCAAGGCGGGGGCCGATGTCAACGAGGCATTGCCTTCGCCCGCCAGTAAAGCGTTTCGGGAAAAATTCGGCAGCCGCACCTTCAGGTATTATTTGGAAAAAGACCGGGGCGTTACGCTGCTTATGGTCGCTGCAGCTAAGCAGGATCATCAGGCAGCGCGGGCGCTGGTGCGGGCCGGTGCCAAAACCTCTGCATACACCAAGCGAGACCCACTGTGGGCGGTGAACATCGCTGCCTGGTATGGCGATGTGGAGATGATGCGCATCATGCTTGGCAAGACAGAGCCGGATGGTCGCAAAATCGTGATCGATCTCAGCTCACAAAAAGCGACTTTCTATGAGGACGGTGTGGTGCGCTTCACCACCCGGGTTTCAACGGGCAAACAAGGTTACGGCACCCCTCCCGGGCACTACGTAGTGACCAATAAGCACCGCGATTGGAATTCGACGATCTACGGTTCGAGCATGCCGTATTTCCTGCGACTGAGCTGTGGTTCGTTCGGGCTGCATCAGGGGTACGTGCCGAGCTATCCTGCCTCTCACGGCTGCATCCGCGTCCCCGCAGGCAATGCCAGGAGCCTCTTCGCGATGGCCGAACTCGGTGACGAGGTCGTGATCCAGCGCTAGTTTGGCACTGTCCGCTGAGGCTTGCTGTCCCGGCATTTTAGCTCTGGTATCGAGCTTGTTTTGTTGTCTAGATAGGCAGCAATGAAAATTCGCACTTCGTCGACTCAAAGGGGGCATTGTCGTGCCAGACCAGCCGGTCCATTTGTTTTGGTTCTGCTCTTATCGGCAGTGGTGTTATCGCCGGAGTTTTGGCGCCCTGCTCTGGCCGACGAAGACCTGTCTAAATTTACCCGTGAGCCGTATCTGCAACTGGCCACGCCCGATTCGATGCGGATCGTGTGGCGAACTGCTTCGCCAATGACACCGGTGGTTCGGTTTGGTAAAAAGGCTGATGATCTCGACCAAATCGCGGCGAGTGAATCCGTGGTAGCGCGACGCCTGCCGGGAGAGAGTGGCGGGGAGGCAGGCATGCCGCTGCACAGTGCGCCGACAGGAACCTGGCAGTTTGAGGTTTCGATTCACGGGCTGGAAAATGACACGCGTTATTGGTATGCCATTTTTGATGGTGATCGTCGTCTGACTCCGGACGGCGAAGCCGGTGAGACGTACTTCTTTAATACCTACCCGAAGCGGCATCCGGCGCCGAATCCGCTGGTTGAGCTGTTGACTGCGGACCCGTCATTAACGTTCTGGGTAGTCGGTGATTCCGGTACCGGTGGCAGTGATCAGATCGCGGTTTTTGATGCCATGCGTGAGTATATCAAAAAGCAGAAGGTCGACGTCGATATGTATCTCCACGTCGGCGACATGGCTTATGGCAGCGGCACCGATGCTGAATTTGCGGAGCGCTTTTTTGCTATCTACGAGCCGCTGCTGCGCAACACGGTTTGCTGGCCGGCGATGGGTAATCATGAAGGCAAAACCTCACGCGGCGAAACAGGTGTTGGACCTTACTACGATGCCTATGTCTGTCCGACTCGTGCGGAGGCCGGTGGCGTCGCCTCCGGATTGGAGGCCTACTATTCGTTCGACTACGGGCCGGTGCATTTTGTGGTTCTCGATTCACACGATCTCGATCGCAGCCGGAACGCTCCGATGGCGCAATGGCTCAAGGCCGATCTTGAGCAGACTCAGGCAGAATGGCTGGTCGCTTATTGGCATCATCCGCCTTACACCAAGGGCTCTCACGATAGTGATGTGGAGCGCCAACTCGCGGAGATGCGCGAAAATTATATGCCGCTGCTCGAGAGTGCCGGCGTCGATCTCGTGCTCGGCGGACACTCACACATCTATGAACGTTCGATGTTGATTGATGGTGCCTATGCCACCCCGACCACGGCGGAGAAAGTCATCCTCGATGATGGCGACGGGGATGCTGACGGTGACGGTGCCTATCGCAAGAGCGGCGGTCTCAAGCCCAATCAAGGCACGGTCGCGGTGGTCGCCGGCAACGGCGGTACCGGTCTGCGTCGCAAGGGGACGATGCCGGTCATGCGCAGCATATTAACCGAACACGGAAGTCTCCTGGTGACGATTGACGGCGACACGATGAAGGGTGTCATGATCAATAAAGCAGGAGTCGAGCGGGATGTATTCTCGATTGAGAAACGCGGTGAAGTGATACCTCAGCGAGTCATTTCTCCATGGCAACCGTCATCCCGCGCGATGGATGCGCCGACGATGACTGAAGTCAACGGGCAGGGGATGCCGGCAAAATCGAGGTCAGTGATCGACCAGGGTGAGGAGTGGAGCTATACAAAAAGCGCCGACGATGGTGCCGGCTGGTATGCCCGGAATTTCGATTCGAGCTCATGGGAAACGGGGAAGGCAGGATTCGGATACGGCGACGGCGATGATGCTACCGTCCTCGATGACATGAAAAACAACTACACGATGCTGCGTATCCGGCGTGAGTTCGAACTGTCCGGGGATGAACTCGACGCCGGAGGGTTGGGGCTGGCGTTGCGCTATGACGATGGCTTTATCGTCTACATAAATGGTGAAGAAGCATTACGTGTCGGCGTCGATTTCGGCGCAGGCAAAAAGGCCAAGGGCGTAATCGCGCATGAGGCGGGTCGCAAAGCGCGCTTTTTTCCGATCGAAAGCAATTTGTTTCGTGTCGGCAAAAATGTGATCGCGATCGAAGGGCACAATACCTCCAAAGGCAGCAGCGACTTCACCCTCGACCCGTACTTGATCCAGAAAAAGTGATTCGCGCCGCATTCAGGAAATCGAGCGTGGTGATGGGAGCGTTGCTCCTGCACCTTGGCGTATGCCTTTGTCAGGGTCATGAAGGGCCGGGCGAGATCATCCGGCGATTGAGTCTTGAGATCGATGCCGGCAGGGCAAGCGCGTCGAACTATCTGCAGCGTGCGATTGAGTACCGCATTCTTGGCAAGCCCAGTCGGGCAGCTCGCGATTTACAGTTGGCGGTTGGTTTGAACCCGACACTGGTTCCTGCCTGGCGTGAGGCGACTAAAGTATTTCTCGATCTCGGTGATTCGGCGGCAGCTGAGCGGGCGGCCAGAAAAGCGCTGGCGGCATGCGATCCCGATTCACTGAACGCAAATTCCTGTCGACTGCTGCTGGCGGAAACTCTGCTGCGCAGTGGATCGTTCGACCGGGCCCGTGATGTCATTGAGACAGCCTTCCAAATGTGGCCGCATATGGACGTTAACGCCTACTGGTTGCGGGCCGAGATTCTCGCGGCAAGCGGAACTGCAGAGGCAAGGGCAGAGTGTCTGCGCCGCGGCTGGGAAGCGACGCGGAGTGAAGCGCTGCGCATCGCCTGGATTGAGTCCTGTATCGATTCCGGGCGGGGAGCTGATGTTTTGGAAACCATTGATCAGGGACTTGGTTCGGCTCGCTTGAAATCATCCTGGCGCCTGCGTCGGGCGAAGGTGATGATTTCGCTGGAGAGACCCGACGAAGCGCAGCTGGAACTGGTGGCGGCGATTACAGAACTCGATCAGCGTGTAAATCCTCAGAAACCGTGCCGTGAAGTCATTGCGGACCGTGACTTGGCACTCGACCTGCTTACCAGCCTAGGTAGCGGGTTCCCGCCGTTCTCCGAGTAAGTCATTGCGGTAACAATAAGTTTGCCGGTTAATGTCTAATCGGTTAGTTAGAGCACTAACCTAGATAGTGTTCTGTAATCGAATGGTGCAACTGCTGTCGATATCGATACAAAACTTTCCTGCCATAGGACCTGTTCACATTGTTATGAAACCACCTGTTTACCGTCGGCCGCGAGCCGGGCGCCTTGTTCAATCAGGCCTTTTTTCAGTCGCCTTATGGCTGGCTTCTTTTGATGCTCAGGCTCGGCTGTGGACCGATAGCCAGGGCCGACAGGTCGAGGCGGACTACGTCGGCGTATTGGCGGGGAAGGTTCAACTGAAGTTGCCTGGCGGCGACACGATGCCATTTCCCTTCGAGCAATTGAGTCCCGGGGACCAGGCTTACGTCAAGCAACGCCACGCCGTCAATCCGCACAACATCGCCAAACAGATCGATGCGTTTATCGATAAGAAGTTGGCTGAAGACGGGGTTAAAGCTAATCCGAAGACGACCGACGAGCAGTTTGTGCGTCGCGTCTATCTTGAGATCACCGGAACCATACCAACCTTCGATCAAATTCTGGCGTTTTTGGAATCGACGGAGCCGACCAAGCGCCGCGACTTGATCAAGGAACTGACCGACAGCGAGGGATTTGTCAGTCACAGCTTCAATATCTACGCGGACATGCTGCGCCTGGTATCGAGGACCAACGATTTTTTCATTTTTGAATCCTACAATCAGTGGGTTAAGGACAGTATCGCAGAGAACAAACCCTGGGATCGGTTTGTCTATGAGCTGATTACCGCCAAAGGCCGTCTCTGGGATGATCCGGCGAGTGGTTACTTCATTCGTGACCGGGGCATGCCGCTTGGCAACCTGTCGAGCACCGTGGGTATTTTTCTCGGCACCGAAATTACCTGCGCGGAGTGTCACGATCATCCGTTCGAAGAATGGACGCAGCAGGATTTTTACGGGATGGCCGCCTTTCTCGGACAGCGGCAGGACCGCATGTATGGCAAGGAGTTCGGCGACAAATACAGCACCGAAAGAGCGAGGATTGAAGCCGAGCAGCGCATCGCCGACACGAGCCTTGGCGAGGACGGATTTGTCCAACCGTTCCGCAATATTATCAATGCCAACAATCACCAGGTCTGGGACGATCCTGCAAAGGCTTTGCGGCTTCCGCACGACTATCGCTACGACGATGCCGAACCGGAGTCGCTGGTCGCACCCCGGACCCTGTTCGGTGAGGACATCGATCCCGCAGCTTACGAGACCCCACGCGTGGCTCTGGCAAAATGGATGACCTCGAAGGAAAATCCGATGTTCGCGCTGACAGCGGTGAACCGCCTGTGGAAGCGTGCCTTCGGTTTAGCTCTCCATGAACCGGTCGACAATCTCCAGGATGTCGAAGATTCACAGAATCCCGAATTGTTGGCGTATTTGGAGCAGACCTTTAAAGATCTCGATTTCGATATCAAGACGATGCTGCGGGCCATCTATTTCACTCGCGCCTGGCAACGTCAGGCGACTACGGAGGGACCGACATTGGTCCAGATCGACGGCAACAAATATCCATTTCAGGGACCGGCGCTCAAGCGGATGAGCGCCGAGCAATTGTGGGACTCATTCTTAACCCTGACGGTTCCGGACCCGATGAAATATCGGCGCGACGTGGCCGTTCCTCTCACCGAGCAGATTCGCTTCGACCTCGAAGCCGTCAGCGGTGAGGAGTCGATCGAGCGGACCGCAAAGATTCGCGAAATCGTCAGCAAGACGATCTATGCGGGCGCTCCCAGTCTTGACGCGTGGCGCCAGGACTGGTCGGCATCCGACCAGGAGAGCGGGGCGTTTCTGAAATTTTCCGGAGCTTATCTCGCCAGAGCGTCGGAGGTGGTGCAACCGGCACCCGGGTCACATTTCCTGCGGGCATGGGGTCAGAGCGACCGCGTGCTGACTGATAGCTCCAGCGACAACGGATCGATTCCGCAGATACTGACGATGATCAACGGTGCGTTTACGCAAATGTTGATCAAACCCGATTCACTGATCTTCAAGACCTCGGCAAGTCAGCGGGGCACAGGCGACACCATGGAGAATATTTTTCTCAGCATTCTAAGTCGCCACCCGCAGGGCAAAGAGAAAGCAATCTGTGCCAAAGCGATTCGCGGCGAGGAGGAAGGTTTTGCCGATTTGATCTGGGCCTTGGTCAATACCCGCGAGTTCCTGTTCATCCGTTGATCGGTTGATCGCGTTTCGATTACCGGTTCAAAAAAATCATCAGTTCTATTTACCCATGAATGCCAGCGATCCCGTTCAACACTATTTAAAAGCCGACTGCCTGTCCCGGCGCCATTTTGTCGAGCGGCTGTCGAAATCTCTGCTCGGTGTCAGCGTTGCAGGCGGTAGCGGCGCCTGGCTGTCCAGCGGTCTGCACGCTCAGGTCGTGAGTAAACCAAAGGCGAGTGCCGATCATTGTATCCTGTTGATGATGACCGGAGGCATGTCGCATCTCGACACCTTTGATCCGAAGCCGGAAAAAAGTGAGCTGATGGGCAAAACGGCGACCCTCAAATCGGCAATCGGTGGCGAAATCTTTGCCGACACTATTCCTCAGTTGGCGAAAGTTGCCAACCACCTCGCTGTGGTTCGCAGTATGTATCAAAAGACTGCCGACCACCGGCAGGCGACCTATACCACCCGGACCAGTTACTCGATGCGGCCGACCATCGTGCACCCTTCGATGGGCGCGTGGGCACAGCGACTGCTCGGCAAGCAGAATGAGCTGATGCCCGACAGCGTCACCGTGAACGCCGGTGTCGGTCACCCCGGGCAGGGCTTTTTGCCGCCCACATTCAGTCCCATGCCGGTGGGCGACCCCAATGCCGGCGTGCCCAATATGACGCCGTTCGGAGTCGACTACGATTCGCCGCAAAAGAAGGCGATGGCGGATGAGGCCTTGAACCGGCGTTTGTCGCTCACCGAGAAACTCGACGCGAGCTTTCGCGAGCAGGTGCAGCACGAGAAAGTTCAGGCCTACACGCAGTTCTACGACGAAACCCTGAAATTTCTACGCAGTGAAGACCTCAAGTTGTTCGATCTCGATGAGGAGGACGAGGTGGTTCGTGATCGTTACGGGCGCAACAGTTTTGGCCAGGGCTGCCTGCTGGCGAAACGTCTGGTGGCCGGCGGCACGCGTTTCGTCGAGGTCACCCAGGGCGGTTGGGACACGCATGTCGATAATTTTGAAACGGTTCCCGAGCTTTCGGCACGACTCGATCAGGGCGCCGCAAATCTGATCACGGATCTGGCGGCAGAAGGGCTGCTCGACCGGACCATGGTGGTCATCGCCACCGAGTTTGGACGCACCCCGGTGATCAACGCCAACGCGGGACGCGATCATCATTCGCTGGCATTTTCCTGTGCCTTCGCAGGCGGTGGTGTCAACGGTGGCCAGGTGATCGGCGGCACCGATGAAACCGGAACCCATGCGACTTCCGACCCTTATGAGCCGAAACAACTGAATGCGACCATCGCCACCGCCCTCGGGATCAATCTCGATGAGGTGGTGCAATCCGCGTCCGGTCGGCCGTTTACGGTCGCGACCCATCAGGGGCGGGGAGACGATATTGTGACCAACGGTGTGCCGATTCCGGGAGTGCTGGGCTAAACAGACGATTGCAAGTTTCGATTGAGTTGCGCCGCATTTGCTTCGATAGCGAAGCATGTCCAATTCCCGACCTGAACCCGGCGATCCGGCGCCGAACTTTACGGCACCGGTCGTCGGTGGCGATTTTGATGAAGGTGCCGAGGTTACGCTCGCTGATTTGCGCGGCAAACCGGTGGTGCTGTATTTCTACCCGAAGGATGACACGCCCGGCTGTACCAAGCAGGCCTGTGGCATACGCGACGCCTGGGGGAAATTGTCGAGCAAGGCCCACTTGTTCGGGGTCAGCATCGATCCGCCGAACAAGCATCAGAAATTCATCGATAAATACGAGCTGCCGTTTGCGCTGATCAGCGATGAAGACAAGGCCATCGTTGAGGCCTATGCGGTGTGGGTGGAAAAATCGATGTACGGCAAGAAATTTTGGGGCACCGAGCGAACCACGTTTGTGATCGATGCCAAAGGCGTCGTTGCTGCGGTTTTTCCGAAAGTAAAACCGGACGCGCACGTTGACCTTTTGCTGGAGGCGCTGTGACCGTCGACCATTTAAAAACTGAGTTCGCCAAGATCGGACTCGAGCCGAGTCGCAAGCTCGGTCAGTCGTTTCTGACCGATGATCCGTTGTCGAGCTGGATTGTCGATCAACTGGAGATCGGGGATGATGACGACGTTGTCGAAGTCGGTCCCGGCTTCGGTGCGCTGACTCAGTTTCTGGCCGGTCAGGGCAAAAGCCTGACACTGATCGAAATGGACGGCCGCCTGGCTCACCGTCTGGGCGCCTTGTACGCTGACGATGCACGCATCGATGTGCGTCACATGGATGCCGTGCAGGCCGATATCCGGCCCTGGTTTCGCGGCGGCGGTTGCAAGTTGATCGGCAACCTGCCGTATTCAGCCGGCAGCGAGATCCTGCGCACCTTTCTGGATGTTCCGACGCCGGTGAAGCGCGCGGTGATCATGGTTCAGAAGGAAGTCGGCGATCGGCTGTGTGCGGATCCGTCGATTCGTGCCTACGGCGGGATGAGCATCCGTTTACAGGCCCGCTGGAACATTCGCCGCTTAAAAACCGTCGGGCCGGAACCGTTTTTTCCACGGCCGGCCGTCGATTCGACCATCCTGTTGTTTGAGCCGCAGGCGGCGGGCAGATTTCCGCCGTTCAGCGGTGAAGAGCTCGACCGCCTGGTCGCGCGCGGCTTTGCACAGCGCCGTAAACAGCTGCGCAAAAATCTCGGTCTTGAAGGCGATGCGTGGACCGGCGTGTGCCAGGCGATCGGTGTGCCGGAGACCGTTCGGGCCGAACAATTGAGCGTCGAACAATGGGTGATCCTTTCCGATCTTGTCGATGATCATCCCGGTAAGGCCGGCGCTCAGTCGGCGGCGGAAATGTTCGATGTGGTCGACGAACAGGACGAGGTGACCGGTCAGGCGGAACGCGGAAAAGTCCACGCCGAAGGCCTGCTCCACCGGGCGGTGCACATGTTCGTTTTCAACAAGGCCGGCGAGCTTTACCTCAGTCTTCGCTCCCATCTGAAAGACACCCACCCGGGGCGATGGGGTTCCAGCGCGGCCGGGCATCTCGATGCCGGCGAGAGCTACGCCGATGCTGCGCTGCGCGAGCTCGATGAAGAATTAAAAATCGCGCCGAAAGATGCACTGAAGCGCCTGCTGAAGCTTCCCGCCGGGCCCGAAACCGATCAGGAATTCGTTGAGTTGTTCGCCTGTCGGCCATCCGGAAAAGTCCGCACGCACGGCAGCGAAATTGCCGGAGGTCGCTACTTTCCGCTGGAACTGATCGACCAATGGATGGCGGCGCGCCCCGATGATTTCACGCCGGGCTTTCGCAGCTGTTTCACGGCCTGGCGGCACGGTTAGCGGCAGGGTTGCCCCAGCCACCACCACCCGGGGTTTCGATTCGCAGCACGGCCCCCGGGGATGCGTGAAACGCGGCGATCGAGGCGAGGCTTTCACTTGCGGATTGCGCCCGGGTGAGGATCTGCCGACCGGGTTTGCCGGGCTCACCGCCCGACATTCCGGTGGCGCCCTGAGTTCTATTCTGGGTCAGCAGTGAGACATCCAACTCGCGCAGGAATTCGATTTCACGGATCAGGCCGTCGCCACCGTTGTGCTCGCCGCGACCGCCTGACCCGGGTCGAAACGAAAAACGGCGCAGGCGCACCGGATAACGATTTTCGAGAATCTCCGGATCGGTGATCGAGGTATTGGTCATGTGGGTGTGTAACCCGCTGGCACCGTCGTAGTCCGGGCCGGCTCCGGCTCCGCCGCCGATAGTTTCGTAGTAACCGAAATCGTCGGCGCCGAAGATGAAGTTATTCATGGTGCCCTGACTGGCGGCCTGCAGGCCAAACAATTGGATCAAAGCGTCGACCAGGCGTTGGCTGGTTTCGACATTACCGCCAACCACGGCTGGACACTGCTGCGCATCATCCGGAAAATCGGGATTTAAAAAACTGCGCGGCTGAATGAGGTCAATGTGGCTGAGCAGCCCCTCGTTGAGCGGTAGATGTTTGCTGCCACCGATCCACAGTCGCAGCACGTAAAGCAGGGCGCTTTTTACAATCGCAGGCGTTGCGTTCAGGTTGCCCGGGTGGCATTCCGCAGTACCGGAAAAATCGATGCGCAAACGACCGTCCTGCCACTGGGCGTGAATTTTGATCAGCGTGCCGTCATCGAGGCGTTGCTCTGCAGTCGCCGCTTGAAAACCGCTGGCGGTGATCTGCGTCTGCAAAGCATCGGTGGCGGCGCTGGCGAGATGAGTGAATTCCGACTCGATCGCATCACCGCCGTGCTGGTCGAGGAGCGTGCGCAGCGCTTCGGCGCCGCTGCGGTTGGCGGCGGCCTGAGCATTCAGGTCTGCCAGATTGTCGGCCAGATGCCGGGTCGGGTAGGGGGATTCCGTCAGCAGCGTAGCGACCGATTCGAGTTTCGATTCGCCACGGTCAAAAAGCAGCGTCGGCTCGATGACCACACCCTCCTCGGCCAGGCACGTCGCTGCCGGAGGCATCGATCCCGGCGAGATGCCGCCGATCTCGGCATGGTGCGCGCGATTGGCGATGTAAGCGACCAGCTTTCCGTCGTTGCCGAACACCGCCGAGATTACGGTTACGTCGGGCAGATGCGAGCCGCCGAATCCGGGATGGTTGGTGACGATCATATCACCGGGTCGAAATTCATGAACCCGGGTGACGCGGCGAACGCACTCACCCAGTGCGCCGAGATGTACCGGGATGTGTGGTGCATTGACCACCAACCGGCCGTCGGCATCGAGCAGGGCACAGGAAAAATCGAGGCGCTCTTTGACGTTGGTCGAAACCGCCGAGCGCTCGAGCATCGCACCCATTTCTTCGACGATAGCGCCGAAGCGGTGGCGGAATAGTTCATGTTGGATCAGCGCCGGTTGGTCGGCCCGGGACAGCTGGTGATGTTTCTGCCGGGTGATCACCAGGCCGCCATCCGGACCGGCACAGGCAGACCAGCCTTCGGCGATCCAGCAGGTTGAGAATGGATCCTGAATGCGCGCCGGACCGGTGACCTTCATTGCCGCGCTCCATGGTCGACCATCAACGGAGCGCTCGACCGCCGCTGACGAATCAATAGCGTCACCAGCAGGAGTGGAAACCGCGACCCGCAGCGCCACCAGTTCGATGGGGCGCTGAGGGTCGGGGCGGTAACCGAACACGTTTGCGTAGCGTTCGCGAAAATCCGCAGCGATGTCATCGATGACATCGATCTCCACCGGCAGGGTTGCATCCTGTCCGGCGAGACGCAGTTCGGCAATGCGTCGTCTGATTTCAACCCGGTCTGCGTCGATGCCATCCGCTGCCTGGCGGGCCATCTGTGCGAGTATGTCGGCGAGCTGCTCGCTGATTGCATCGAGACTTTGCAAAATCTGGCGTTCAGAAAATCGCTCGACGACGGCGTGGTGCAGGCCGAACGCACTGAGAATACCCGCTTCGGCCGGGACCAGAACGGTAGCGATGCCGAGTCGTTCGGCGATCGCACAGGCGTGGAGTGGTCCAGCACCGCCAAACGCGAGCAGCGCATAATCGGCCGGGTCGGCACCTTCACGAATCGATATTTCGCGAATGCTGTCAGCCATCTGTTCGATGGCTATCTCCAGTAAGCCTTCGAGAAATTTTGCATCGATCGAATCACCTTCGGCTTGCAGCTCGAGTGCCGCACATCGCGCGGCCTGGAGATTTTCCGGACCCAGGGGAATACCAAAATTGTCCGGATCGATGCGCTCGAGCAGCAAATTGACGTCAGTGATGGTCAGCGGCCCGCCGCGGCCGTAACAGGCGGGACCGGGATCTGCGCCGGCCGACTCGGGGCCGACGCGCAAACCGCTGTCGTCACGCGAACAGATCGAACCGCCGCCGGCCGCCACCGTGGCAATCTTCAGTGCCGGTGCCAGCAGCGTGGCGTCGCCGATGCGCTGCTCGAACTGATACATGAAATCACCATCGTAGCGCGCGACGTCGGTCGAAGTGCCGCCCATGTCGAAGGTGATGAGTTTATCGAAGCCTGCCTGGCGACCTGCGGCGGCCGCGCCGACGACGCCACCGGCCGGACCGGAAAACAGGCTGTCTTTGGGATGAAAATTGGTGGGTTCCTCCAGTCCGCCGGCGCTGGTCATGGTCAGCATTCCGGCGTCGGGGCCAAGGGCTGCGCTGATGTCATCGATAAAACGCTTCATGACTGGTGTCAGCGTGGCATTGATGACGGTCGTTTCGGCGCGCGGCAGAATTTTGATCAGCGGTGCCAGCTCTGAAGACAGCGACACATTATGAAATCCAAGCTTCAGCAGGTGATCCCGAAGTGCGCACTCGTGAAGCGGGTTTCGATAACTGTGCAGCAGGGCCACCGCGGCGCTGTCGCAACCGCGATCGAAAGCCTGCCGGGCTGCACCGTTCAGTGATTCGACGTCGAGCGGATTGAGGATCAAGCCATCGGCATCCAGTCGTTCGTCGACTTCGATGAAGGCGGCGGCAATGGGCTCCGGTCGATGGTGTTTAAGCGCGAACAGATCCGATCTGCGCTGATCGCGGATGTGCAGAAGGTCGCCGAAGCCACGGGTAGTGAAGAAGGCAACTTTAGCGCCTTTGTGTTCCAACAGGGCGTTGGTGCCGCGGGTGGTCGCGAGGCGCAGTTCCAGTGGCGGAAAGGGCGTGCCCGGGGCGGTGCCGGTGAGCAGGCGAACGCCGATTACCGGTGCATGTTCGCCGGTGCTCAGATCGAGCGCCGAAGGACGGGGGTGGGGAATCTCTTGTGCAAATGTCAGGGTGTTGGTGCCGCTGTGCCAGGCAGTGACCGGGTTGCCGCGATGCGCAAAGCCGACGAAGAATCCGTCGGGAGTGCGCCACGAGGCGGGCAGCTCGACCCGGCATTGGCCGGCATCTGCGTCGATCCAGCCGCTGACCGCGACACGGAGTTTTCCGGACGACAGCAGTTTGACGAGGTGCGGACTGGTGTCGTTGGGCGGCAGTGCACGGCAATCGGTAAAAGTGCCGCCGGTGTCGATGCGAATTTTCCAGATTTGCCTCGCGTCGTCAGCCATAGATTCCGTGTTCGGCAATGTAGGCGGCAACTGAATCCGGCAACCATTCGCATTCACTGCGACCTGCTCGAATGGCAGTGGAACTCGCCGGGTGATCGAACGGCAGGGTGATCTGGCTCCAGTCCATGCGCTGCTGAACCGGAGTGTCATCGCGATTGGCGATGATGAAGGTCAGCAGATCACAGAGAATGCCGGGTCGCGCCCAGGTCTCGATCTTGTCCCACTGATCGGTGCCGAGAATCCAGTAAAGGTCGGCTTCGGGGTGCTCGGCGGCGAAATACTCCACGGTCTCCCACGAATAGCTGGGAGGCGCGCGGTCGATTTCGATGGTCGACATATGCGCCCAGTCGAGGTTCTCGATCGCTGCCATGATCATCGCCTCGCGCTGCTTGTTGCTGGCGATGGTCGGCTTGTCTTTGTGAGGCGACCGCAAGCAGGGAATGAATACCACTCTATCGAGTTCCACGAGTGCGCGAGCCCGGGTGGCGAGCTCGATATGGCCCATGTGGATCGGATCGAAACTGCCGCCGTAAAGACCGATGCGATAGGGACGGCCGTTGGCTTCGGGCGGGGCTGAGGGCTGGTCGGACATTACAGATGGCAGGGACGCGGGCTTACACTTGGATTCGGTATCGTTAGACGGGGTTTCTGTTCACCTTGCCTGTCAGTATACATCACGACGGTAGCGCTTTTCGCGGTTTAGGTTTTCGATGTATTCGGCGGCCTGTTCGGCACTCTGCGCGCCGTGCTCTTTGACGATTTCGTGCAGGGCTTCGTCGACGTCCACGGCCATGCGTGCGGCATCGCCGCAGACATAAACTATGGCGCCATCCTCCAGCCATTGCCAAATATCGGCGCCATTTTCGGCGAGACGATGTTGCACGTAGATTTTGTAATCCTGATCCCGGGAGAACGCGGTCGTTAGACGGTCGAGCAGACCGGAGTCGAGCGCGGCTTCAAATTCGTCACGATAGAAAAATTCGGTCGCTTCGTGCTGTTCGCCGAAAAACAGCCACGCCTTGCCTTTGGCGTTAGTTGCTTTTCGGTGCTGAAGGAAAGCGCGAAACGGGGCGATACCGGTACCGGGACCGATCATGATCACCGGTGTATCATCGTCAGAATCCGGAAGTCGGAAGCCTTTGCCCGGCGATATGAAGCCGCGCACATCTTCGCCGATGTCGAGCCGATCAGCGAGCCAACTGGAGCAGACCCCTTTGCGGTCGCGTCCGTAGCTGTGATAGCGAACCGTAGCGACGGTCAGGTCAACTTGATCGGGTGAGTGCTTAAGGCTGGAAGCGATCGAATAAAGGCGAACCACCAGCTTGCGCAACAGGCTGACAAATTCCTGCGGCTCAAACTTGGCTTCCGGGAACTGCAGCAGGAAATCGATGATTTCACGGCCCCAGAGATGATTGGCCAGAGCCTTTTTCATCTCGATGTCGAGCATCGGCAGCAGTTCGCGGGTAGCGGGATTCGATGGCGCTTTCTCACAGATCGCGGCAAGCAGCTTTTTGTCGGGGAGGGTGATCGAGCAGCTGTTGGTCAATGCTTCACGAATACTGGTAGTGTTTTTGTCAGGATCGAGGATTGTCTCGTCACCGCTGAAGCCGAGCGCGTCGAGTATATCGTCGACCAACTCGGGGCAGTTGCTGGAAAAAAGCGCCAGTGAATCGCCGGGCTCAAAGGTCAATCCGGTGCCACACAGGTCGAATTCGTAGTGACGGGTGTCCTTGTCAGAGCCTGCTTCGGTGAGGAGGTGAGTTTCGCGCAAGCGGAACACGCAGGGATTTTTGCGATTGTAGACGACAGGAGTTGCTTTGGCTGACATTGGCGTGGTACGGTGGCGGTGCTAGCAGATATGTGTTCTGCCTATCGTTAAATGTCGAGCATTTCAATCAATCCTGCGCTTCGCCGCAAACGCGTCCGCTGATGATTCGTATCATGCAGATCGCGGTCGTGGCGCTTTGGCTGGCGACGACTGTGTGGTTAGTTCGCGGAACGTGGTTTCCCGACGAGTCGCGCTTCGTCACTGTCGAACTGCGCGAAGTCATGGATGCCATGTTCGTCAATTGGCATGAGATGGCCGAGATGGTCGTATTGCAGGACGGCCAGCGGATCGGACAGATGACCATCAGTGCCAGTGATGCGCGCACCAGGCGCAGCGATGGCTCAACCAAAACGGGAGCTCGATTTTTGTCATCGACCGGTTCGTTGAGTGAATTCCATCGTGACAACAATCCGCATGGCGATGCGGATCCGGCGGCGATCATTCGACAGGATAAAATTCTCTGGCGCGGTAATGTCGGGCTCGACGACGACTATCAATTTTCGAGTGGCGAAGTGGTCCTGAATTTTCGTCAACAGAATGCACGGGTCGAGCTCGGCTACAATCGGAACTCGCGGCAGCTGAAAGTGCTGGTGGCGATGAATGCTCTGACTCTTGTTGATTTCAATGGTGCGATCGATCAGTTGAGTGAGCCGGGGCAGGGCGGGATTGGTTTAGGTGCGCTGCCGTTGCCCATGTCGTCGGCGGCGCTGGCATTGCTCGGCGAGGAACTGAAGCCGTGGCTTGCCTCGTTTGGTTTGGATCCAAAAGTCGATACCGCTTCCAGTTCGGAGCTGGAGGATAATATCAAAGCCGGGCTCGACCAGGCAGGGTTGACGGTCACAGCGACATTCGGTCGAACCAGGATCTCCGGGCGGCCGATGGCGGTTTATCTGGTGACGATTGGAACCGGCGACCCCGAATCGACTCTCAAGCTGTATGTCGGCGAAGATGGGCGGCCGGTGAAAATCGATGCGCCTTTTGCTTACTCGGCGCTCGCCGAAGTGCTCGCTCCCGAACACTGGTCCGAAGAGGATGCGGCCCCGATTGCGAAATAACAGGCTCCCGTGCGATGATCCATACTGAGAATTTGTCCATGCGTTACGGGCCGCTGCTGGCGCTCGATGATTTATCGCTGCGTATCGAACCCGGTGAATTGTTTGCCTTTCTCGGGCCCAACGCTGCCGGAAAGACGACGACGATCAAATTGCTGACCGGTTTACTTCACGCGACCAGCGGAAGTGCGTCGATCTGTGGCTACGATATCCGCGAATCGCCGATGGAGGCCAAGCGCCGGATCGGCTATGTGCCCGATGTCGCTGAGTTTTACGATAAGTTGACGCCGCGTGAGTTTATGGAGTTCATCGCCGATTTGTTTGTCGTCGAACGCGGTAAAGCGGCCCGGAAAACCGGAGCCTTGTTTGAGCAGTTTGATCTCAATGCTCACGCGGCGCAGCGCATCGAAAATCTCAGCCATGGGACGCGCCAGCGTTTGGCGATCGCCTCGGCGCTACTTCACGAACCGGAGGTTATCATCATCGATGAACCAATGGTCGGTCTGGATCCGCGCAACGCCCGGGTGGTCAAAGAAGAGCTCAAGGCGCGCAGTGAGGCGGGAGTTACCGTGTTCATGTCGACTCATTTACTCAACGTCGCTGAGGAACTGGCGGACCGGATCGGGATCATCAACAATGGGCGCCTGCAGGCTTTGGGAACCCTTAGTGAACTGCACTCACAGTCTTCAAACAGGGATGGTGCCGGGCTGGAAGATCTTTTCCTGCAATTGACGCAGAACGAAGCCGTTGCCGGTGTCGACGACTCAAACGGGATGCACCGGAAGTAGCTTAGGGAAAAGGGTTAAAAGTGTTGAAAAGTTTTCATCAGGGTGCCGAAAAGCGAAGCACTTCTACGCTTTTTGCTTTACAGAAGCCTTCGTTTTTACGATTTACAGAACTCTCGGAATGAAGTTCCCGCCAATTAACCGTTTAGTGAATATGTCAGTCATCAAGTCTTTCTCCCTTTCGAAATATTTCTGGATCGTCGCCGCGATTTTTTTAGCGGTATCTGTAGCTGGCCCTGAGCTGTTTGCTCAGGCAGACGGTGCCGATGCAGCGGCTCCTGCAGCTGATGCCGGTGCGGATGATGGAGAAGAGGCGGCCAAGGCGCCGACCACGCTGTGGACACTGATTCAGGCGGGTGGTTGGGCCATGTGGCCGCTCGGCTTGCTGTCGGTCGCGATGATCACGCTGATGGTTTACAATTTCATGCAGTTGACCAGGGGTAAATTCCTCCCGGCCGCCTTGCGTCAGAGTGTGCTTGCCAATATGGCCGATGTCCGCGTTCGCAGTGCCATCGAGGAATCCGCCGACAGTGCTTCGTTCTACGGTCGGATGATGGCCAGCTCGCTGCCGCACGTCGACGCGACCGATCCTGAAACACTCGGGCGTGAGCACGTCGAAGATGCCATTGCCGATTTCACCGGCAAGGAAATGCCCGGCTACATGTCATGGGTGGGCTACTTCTCGGTTATCGCGCAGGCTTCGCCGATGATCGGTCTGCTCGGAACTGTCTCGGGCATGATTAAGGCTTTCCAGACTCTGGGTATTTCCGGTGGTAGCGATCCAGGCAAGCTGGCTGCGAATATCTCGGAAGCCCTGGTGACCACCGCCAGTGGTCTGGTGGTGGCCATTCCGTGCCTGTTCTGCTTTTACTTCTTCAAGAACAAACTCAACGGCATGATCGCGCAGACTCATGACGCCTCCCGCGAAGCGCTTGACGCGGCGATTACGACCGTTAATGCCGATCAACAACTCGCCAAAGTTCCGGAAGGTATCGCCGAAGGTTAATTGGCTTTTTGATTCGCTGTTCGAAACAGGGTAAGCTCTTTAGGCTTTTCAACCGCTCCGCATTCTTTCATGGCTTCAGCAAAACTACGCGCCCTTCGCGATCAAGGTGACGAGGAATTGGCCCTCGATATGTCACCGATGATCGATCTGGTGTTCCTGTTGCTGATTTTCTTCATGGTCAGTTCGACCATGATCATCGTGCAGATTGACTCCCGGGTGAAGCCACCGCACGCCCTCAACGGCAGGGTGGCTGAAGTCGCTACCGGTCGCATCGTCATGAACATTCTCGAGAACGGCGAGATCTACGGCCTCGACAAGGAAAATTTACTTTCCGCTCCCGGACAGGGAACCGAGCGAATCGTGGAGTACGTTGAGGCGGCCAAGGATGGCTTACGGGACAGTGGCATTGCGCCGCGTCTGCATGTGCGTGCGGACAAAAACACCGACACCAAATACATCAAGAAGGCGGTTCAAGGCGGTGGCGAAGCGGGCGTCATCGATGTGATTTTCGGGGCCTACGCGACCGACGAAAAATAGCCGATGACCGGAATGAACCGGCACCCTCTCTCAATTTCAGTCAGTATCTTTCAATAGTTCTTATGGCAGGCCGCAAACGTCGATATCGCGCACCGATCGAAGAAGATCCGGGCTTGGACATGTCGTCTCTGATTGACGTCAGTTTCCTGTTGCTGATTTATTTCCTGGTGACCTCGACGCTCGACCCCAAGGAGGCGGATCTGGGCATGACCTTGCCGACGACGGACAGTTCGCAGGCTTCGGATGTTGAGGTCGATCAATTGACGATCAAGGTCGAAAACAGCGGTCTGATTACGGTCAATGACGAAGCCATGGATGCTGATCCCAACGTGCGCGACGTGCCTTTGCTGCTGGATCGGCTTAAGCAGTATGTTCAGACGGCGAAAATGCTCAACTCCACTCCGGTGGTGATTATCTCGGCTGACGATCAGTCGAAAGGGCAACGTTTCATCGATGTGCTCAACACTCTGGCGGACAAGGATGTCGGCATCTCGAATGTGACCATCACCGGTTTCTCGATCGAGTAAGACCGGCAGCGATTTTGTTTTCCGCAGTATGCGGAAAGTGTTAAGTTGCGGGCATGAAACGCTCGCCCCGCCGCTCCGCCATCGCACCGGAGGCCGCGCCGGCCTTCGATCTTTCGTCTTTGATCGATGTCAGTTTCCTGTTGCTGATCTATTTTTTGGCAACGTCGACCTTGCAGCCGAAGGAGGTTGATTTGGGCATGTCATTACCCGGCACTGCAGACGGGGGTGGCTTTGAAATTGATCTGTTGAAAATCGATATCACGCCTGAAGGTGAAGTGCTGATCGCCGGTGAAGTCGTCGAAGATGCGACGCCGAAGTCGCAGCTTCTGGAACTCAGCGATCGGCTTGCCTTTTACAAAACGACCAATGAGTTGATGCGACTGAAGCCGGTGGTCGTAGTCGACGCGGCGGACACCTCCCATTGTCAGCGTTTCGTCGATGTGCTCAATTGCATCGCCGGGCAACGAATCGAAAACGTGACGCTGGCCGGGTTTACTCCGTAGCCAGTGATGCCCGGCGTGGCTGAATGGTGGTTGCAGGGCTTGCCGTGAGCGTCACCCGTTTGCTCAAGAGGACGACATGACGGCGGGTTCCCCGTGAGTCATCTGTGATGACGGGGCTGCCCCCGGGAATGAACGTTGTTCAGAAATGCCGTCGCAAGGCTGGCAACCTTCGGTGTTGTGGCGGCAAACATCGTTGCTTCCGCGGTCTCGCATCGCTCGATGATCGGCTAATCGTCTACGAACCTCAGGCTTTCGTCTGGCATCGGGATCCAGTTGAAGTGAAGTCTGAGGATTCGCGGCGCTGTCGGGCATTGAGTCATGTGAGTTTTTTTTCGCTTTAGAGCGGGTCATGCTTGGCAGTGAATTTTTTCTATGAAATAATCAAAGGAACTTGCATCCTCCGCTGCAGATTTGTCACACCTTCCTTACATGAGAGTTCCGTCCGTTATCGCCCCTCAGTCCTGCCGCGCCTCAGCGCTTGCCTTTATGCTCCGACCGACATGGCTTCTGGTCATCGCTGCTCTCGCCTTCGCAAGTTGGTCAGCCGCGCCCGTCTCGGCCCAGGATGCTGCCGAAGATGAAGACTTCGAAGCGCTCTATTTCAAATCGAGTGATTTAATGCGCGAGAACAAGTTTGAGGAAGCGAAGGTGATGCTTGAAAAAGCCATCGCCAGCGTCGGTGACTTCGGTTGGGAGGATTACGGTAAAGGTTTTGGCGGTGTCTTTTTTGACTACGGGACCTGTTTGTTGCGACTGAACATGTTTGAAGATGCGCGCGACGCATTCAAGGCCTGTTCCGAGTCGGATGAATTGGCCAAAGATTCGAAGATCGGTTCGACTAACAAACGCAAAAATATCGCGCTGTTCGAGTGGGGGTTTTGCGAAGACAAATTGGGTAATCCCGAAAAGGCGCTGGAGCTTTATCAGCAGTATATCGATTCGATGCCTGATGAGACGGAGCTGATGATGGTGCGCAGCGCTTTGGCGCTGCGCATGGGCTCCGCTTATCTTCACTCAGGTAATCTGGAAGCGGGCACCGCGAAGATTCAGGAAATTTTTGAGAACAAGAATGAGTGGCGAGTCGGCGCGGAGTTTCTTATGCAGGGCCTGCTGGAGCTCGGTCTCGGCTGGATCGATCAGGCAGTTGCCAATCCCGGCCAGGCGACGGAGATCGCCAAAAGCGCGCACATGTTCCTCGATGAACACGAGGCTTCGCTGCAATTGTCGGCGTTTGATAAGCAGCGTTTTGGGATGATCGAGCGGCTGCGTAAACTTGGCTACGATTCGAACAATTCCGGGATGAGCACCTTGGCGCTGCGCTATTATTCGATGATCCCGACTACCAAACAGGTGCTCGATGATCTTAAAATGCGGGCCTCCACTTATGGTGACAATGTGCCGGCGGTCTACACCGAATTGATCGGCAACGAAGAGGCTAAACTGGCGAGTGCCGATCCGCCGCAGGTCGAGCTTCTGCGGCTCACGGCGTCTGCCTGGGATCGCCTCGGTAACCGTCACGCAGCGCGTGCCATCTATGCGCATCTGGCGCAGAATTTCCCCGAGTCGAAAAGCCGCGCTGAGATTCTTCACGAAGCGGCGCGATTCTCAACCATGGTTGCCGACTACAGCAGTGCGCAGTACTACGGCGATCAGTTCATGGCATCGATGCCCGAAGATCACAAACTGCGCAACAACGTGGCGACGTTCATGCTGCAGTCGCTGTTTACAGCGCGGAAATATGATCTGGTCATGGAGATCGCCACCAAGGTTCGCGAGCGCTACGACATCGGAACCGCTGAGCGCGATCTGCCGGATTTCCTTTTTGCCAGTTCACTGTACTACTCCGGACAGCACGAAGAGGCGCAGCCGGAACTGGATGCCTTTGTCAAAAATTATCAGGAGAGCGGCAACCTGGAAGCGGCGCAGTACTACCAGGCCAGTAACTCGGTGGTGCTCGGCCAGTTCGAAAAAGCGGCCGGCCTGCTCGATGCCTTTTTGACCAAATTCCCCGAAACGAAATTTCTCGATCTCGCCCTGCTGGACCGTGCCACCTGCCACTTCAATGCTGAGCAGTATGCACTCTGCGCTGAGAAGGGTGAGCGGCTCATCGATGAAGTTCCGCAATCTGCGGTTCTCGACCGGGCTTACAACCTGGTCGCCGACGCCAAGGATGCCTTGTCTTATGATGCTGAGGACGACGAAGCGGAGGCCAAGCTGTTTGAAGAAGCTCTCGAGTTTTACCGGGGCGGAATCGCTGCCGCGCAAAAGAAGGAGAATCTCGCCACCGGCGCTGAGGCCACGGCTAAAGCTGCAGATGTCGCGCTTCGTCTGGAGAGATGGGAAGACGCAGTGGCGCTTTACGACAGCTTTTTTCCCATTTACGAAGGCAGCTCATGGGAGCCCCAGTTGTCAGTGTATTCGCTCGAAGCTTTGGAAAAGGTGGGGCGTGTTGAAGACGGCTTAAAGCAGTTGGAAAAGATGATCGTGATGATGGGCACTCAAGAAGAGGGCCAGGACATCGAGTTGCTGCGCCGCGCGATTGGATCCTACTCGGAGGCGTCGGTGGAGCACCGCGGAGCCGAAGCGACGATTTCCGCCTACGACAACTTTCCCGGACTCGATCCAAACAATCAGGCGCTGCTGACCTGGTTGCAGATCCAGAAGGTGATCGTGTTGCAGGAGCTGCGTCAGGCCCACGCCAAGGACACGCCTGAATATGCCGCGGTCGACGAGCGCATTGATGCCGTGTTTGAAAAGCTGCGCGGCTTCGATATCGCCAATCTTTCCGATTTCGCTCTGCAGCAGGTCGGCCTGTATCTGAAAGAAGATCAGCCGTTCCTCGCCAAGCGCTATTTCGAGGAACTGCTTAACCGCAATGCTCCCGACTTCAAGGTGCCGGCGGACTTCTCGCTCGGCGAAATCGAAGCACGTGGCACTGACGATGCCCAATTGAAATCGGCGCGCGAACGTTTCCTGCGGGTGGTAAACACCTACAAGGATCCCGAGTACACACCGGAATCGCATCTCTATCTCGGCCGCATCGGTCTCAAGCTGGGAGACTGGCAGGAAGCTCTGGATAATTTCCGGACTATTAACCGCAAAAAGAAATGGCTCACCAAAGATAAAGCACTGCGTGCCGAATCAAATGTCGGCTACGGCATCGCTGCCGAGGAAATGGGCGATATTCAGAATGCCAAGAACGCTTATCTCAACGTGCTGGCGGTCTACACCAATGTCGGCGAGTGGTCGGGCATCGCGTTGGAACGCGGCTTTAATCTCACCCTCGAGGAAACCAAGGCTGCAGGTGATCGGGAAAAGCAGATTCAGGCATACGCATTTCTGAAGCGGATGCTTTATATCATGCAGAAGATTCCCGATGAGGACTCTCCGTCGCTGTCCCGCATGCGTTTGCGACTGCCTGAAGTTCGTACCGAACTTGGTATCACCGCCGAAGAGGATGCCGCAATCGACGCCAAGCTCGGCATCAATCAGCCGGAGTAGTGAGACCGCTTGTAAATCCATTTAAAAAAGCCGCCTCCACGACCATCCCGGCGCAGTTAGCTAACCATTCTTTTTTCCTTCGATGAAATATTCTCAATCCGTTCGTCTGATCCTGCTGTCGGCCCTGGCCATTGCCGCCGGCACTTTTGCTCCCTCCGACTCACTCGCTCAGCAGGAAGCGCTGCGTGTCGAGCTCACCTACAAAGACAATCGCAAGCAGGTTGGCATCATTATCAACGCCAACAACGACGTGATCTCGTTCGCCCTTCAGGAAGGGGCGGCGGCTCAGAATGTTCCTTACTCGGAACTGGCGGCGATCAACTTTCCCGACGGTGCTCAAATTACTCAGGCGGCCCGCAAAGCCTACCTGAGTGCCGATCTTGAAAATGCAGCGACGGCGATGGAGCAAATCGCCGATGCGTATCCGCAGGCCGCCTACGTGCCTGACAACTTTGCTACCGAAGCGCGCTTCTACCAGATGGACAGCTTGCGCCGCCTCGGTCGTTATTCGGAATTGGGTAAATTGTTTGGCACCAATACCGGTAAAGCCATGGAGTCCGCTCTGGATGAAGTTTTCGTTCGTCAGGTAGCTCTGCTGAAACTGTGGGCATATTACGGTGCCAACAATATTGAACAGTTGGGCACGGAACTTGAGGCCTACCTGAAACCTGTGGTTGGTGATGATAAGATGCTGCCCGATCAGCTTTTTCTCGATGACCTGCCCGAGAGCGATCTGGTTCAGCTGTCATTCTTGCGCGCGAAAGTTCACGAAGCCGCAGGACGGAACTCTCAGGCCTTGGAGGATTACTACCGTGCTTTTACGCTGACCCAGGCGAATCAGTCAAATATCGCCAGAGAAGCGATGGTCGGAGCCATGAAAATTCATGCGGCCGATCCGGAGATCAATGCCAAGGAGTCCAAGAAATGGCCTTTGCAAAGTGTTGCCTACACTTTTAAGACGGCTTTCAGCCATGGAGATATTGATTCGGCATTTGCCGATTATGCCGTCATGCCGGAACTGCCGGTGACTCAGCCTGCCCCTCAAGAAGCCGGGGACGCTCCTGCTGCAGCTGATGGTGACGCGGCCAAAGCCGATGCGGTGAAAGAGCCTGCTGCGGATGCCAAGGCGGATGATGACGCCGCGCCGGCGAAGGTCGCTGAATAGGCCGGGCTGGCGCCAGCGCGTCGATATTTCCGCTCGCATCTTGTCCACCTTGCGGCTTGTTGGTCGCGACTGGTGAGCGTCGGGTCGAAACGTCGACCGATGTATCGCCGGTAAACTATTTGCTGTTTATATTATGGGCTGGATTGGTGCGCTTTGGGGATTATTGGGGGTTCTGTCGTTGCTCGGCTGCGCGATCTATCGTCTGGCACCACGAGCTCTGGAAGCGCTCAACATGGAGCTGACAACGCTGCACTGGATCGTGATGGTGATCTGGGTGTTGTTCATGCTCGTTGCCGAAGGTTACCGGGGCTTTCAAAAGAAGTTCTCGCCGCGAACTGCTGCCAGGATCCGGCACCTGCGTCAGCATCCGCAAGCGCTGCATGTTGTTCTGGCACCACTGTTCTGCATGGGGTATTTCCACGCCCGGCGCAAAACGCGCATCATCGCTTTCGCGTTGACCTTCGGCATCGTGTTGTTGGTGATCATGGTCAAGTTTGCGCCTCAACCGTGGCGGGGGATTATCGACGCCGGTGTGGTGCTCGGTTTGACCTACGGCATTGTCTCGCTGCTTATTCTTACCGCTAAAGCGCTGTTCTCGGCGGACTTTCCTCACTCTCCGGAAGTGCCGGAAACCGTGGCTGGCAACTGATCCGAAGGGGATCACGAAGCGCGGCGCGTCAGCAACAGCGTAGGTGGACCGGGGCTCGAACCCGGGACAAATGGCTTAAAAGGCCACTGCTCTACCAACTGAGCTATCCACCCGTTCGCTGAGCTCTGCTGAGCGCAACTCGAAGTCTAAAGCGAATCCACAAGGGCCGCAAACGTCGAGCGGGTGTGAAATAAATCACAATGACTGATGGCGCAAGGGAAAAGTCGTCTCATCCCCGGTGAGGTCATTTTTGCGGCACTGGCAGGTCGATGAGGCTGGCACCCGGGCGGTCGAGTCGGAACGCCTGACATCCAGCGGCTTCTGCGCCCTGCCAGTCGCATACCGGATCGTCTCCGGTGTGCAGCAGTTGTCCGGGAGAAATTTGTAGAATTTCCAATGCCACCGAGAAAAGCCTGCTGTGAGGTTTGCGAAAGCCGTGATCGTCAGAGATTACGACTGCATCGAAGTAGTCGATGATGCCAAGTTCACCGAGCACATGGTTCAGTCGTCGATCAAAGTTGGAGATCACCAGCATAGGCAGATTTTCCGAATAACGTCGCAATACGGACTCTGTTTCGGGAAACAATCGCCATGCAGTTGCGCTTGCGTAGTGATCAAAGAGTGTGCCGAACAGGTGATCAGAAATTTCGACAGTAGCGATGGATTGCTCAGCCGAGGCGATTGCAAATGTCTCAGCGACCAGCTTTCGCCAGAACGCACGATCTTCTCCAATGCCGACTTTCAAGGTGCCTGAATAATTCTTCCAGGCCCTGCGAAATCCCTTCTCCAGTGCGGCTGGCGGCAGATCGACACCTGCCTCCGAAGCCAACCTGGCGTAGGTATGTCCGACCGGTTCCGCGAGCTCAAAAAGTGTTCCTGCGGCGTCGAAAGAGAGGGCTTTAAAGGGGACTTTCATGCGGGCTGAGATCAAGTAATTCTTACTTGCGAGCGCCTGAGCTTGTGCCTATGTTGGCATCTTTTCAACACTTAGACGACCAATGCCGCAAGGTTAAGGGGGCCGATGTTGGAGTGGGATTATTCCCGCTCCTTTTTGTTCTCTGGATATCACGGAAATTGGTTAGCGCGGAACATGACAAACGAAGTGCTGGCTCTTTTCGAGTACTACGAGAAAGAAAAGGGTATCAACCGGGAAACCATGGTTGAAGCCCTTGAGAACGCGCTGCTTTCAGCGTCGAAGAAGAGCATTGGGCCTGCTCGAGAACTCGCCATCCACGTGAATCCCGATAAGGGCACGATTAAGGCGACGGCGACCCTGGTTGTTGTCGAGGAAGTTAAAGCTCCCTACGACGAAATCGATCTGGCGACCGCGCAACGCATTCAGCCCGGTGCTGAGCTTGACGACGAGGTCGTGGTCGAGGTGACTCCGCAGGATATGGGGCGTATCGCCGCACAGACTGCCAAGCAGGCGATGATGCAGCGTCTGCGTCAGGCGGAGAAGGAAATGATTTATGACGAGTTCAAGGATCGCGCCGGTGACATTGTCGGTGGTTCCGTGCGTCGCTTTGAGCGCTCTGACGTGATGATCGATCTTGGCAAGTTTGAGGGCGTTATGCCGTCGCGTGAACGTGTCTCTACCGAAGAATACAACGTCGGTGACCGCTTGCGTGCCTACGTGGTTGCCGTCGAGAATGGTGCTCGCGGTCCGGAAATTATCCTGTCGCGCAGTCATCCCAACTTTGTTCGCCGCCTGTTCGAAGCCGAAGTCAGCGAGATTGCCGATCGCACGGTGGAGATTCGCGGCATCGCCCGTGAAGCGGGTTACCGCACCAAGGTTGCCGTGCACAGCATCGATCCAAAGGTCGATCCAGTGGGTGCCTGTGTCGGTCTGCGTGGTGCGCGGGTGAAGAATATTGTCCGCGAGCTCAACAATGAGAAGGTCGACATCATTCGTTACAGCGACAATGTTCGTGAATTCGTAGAGGAAGCACTCAAGCCTGCCAAGATCCGCTCGATCGAGCTGAACGAGGAAGAAAAGCGTGTCCGTGTCACCGTCGAAGAGGAGGAACTTTCCAAAGCGATTGGCCGCCGTGGTCAGAACGCCCGGCTCACGTCGCGCCTGGTAGGGTGGGACGTCCAGGTTGAGAAGGATGAGTCTGCACGCGAAGCCGTTGAGGCCCGTGTTATGGAGGCGGCTGTCGGCATTGCTGAAGCGGTCGGAATTTCCGAAGACGCTGCGCTTGATCTGGTTCGCGAAGGTATTACCGGTCTGGAGCTTCTCGCTACTGGCGTTGATGCTGAAGACGTCGCTGAAATGCTCGGCATCGAAGAGAGCGAGGCGGCTGAGATTGTCGCGAAAGCACAAGCTGCATTTGCCGGTGAAGGTGCTGGCGGTGATGAAGCTGTCGCCGAAGCGCCTTCTGACAGCGCCGATACATCAGAAGATGCGGGTGCCGCAGTCACCGAAGACTCTGAGACTACTGAAGATCAGCCTGCCTGATCGAATCGTTAGTAAGCAATATTTTTCAATTTCACCATCGATCTAAATCTGCGTTCAATAGCAGGGGGTTGATGGCAGCAAGACGACCGTAACAGAACTGAATGGCTTCCGAAAAAAAACACGCGGACTCCGCAAAAAAGAGTGCAGCTAAGACAAAGCCTGCCAAAAAGGAGGCTCTGAATCTTTTTGAAGATGAGGAGAAGAAGGCTGAGCGCCGTGAAAAAGGCAGTGGTGCCAACGCTCCGGCTGAAAGTAAATCCATTTTCAAGCCTCTATCGCAGAATCCGGATGCCGATATGGAGAAGTCTTCGGCGAAACCGAAGCCTGCTCCCAGACCTGCGAAGAAAAAGCCTAAACCGGTTCTCGATCTTACAGGTGAGTCCGATCCCGTTGAAAAGGAGGCAGAGGAGCCGGAATCAGCGGTTGCTGATGTCGCCGCTGATCCTGAAGGCGAAGAAAGGCCGGTCGATCCCGCCAAGATCATTCATCTGAAGCCACCTATCGTGGTCAAGGATCTCGCGGATGCGATGGACGTCAAGGCCTTCAAGTTGATGAAGGACCTGATGGAGCTGGAAGTTTTCGCCAGTCAGAATCAATCGATTGAGCCCGAGATTGCGGCTAAAGTCTGTGAAAAGCACGGCTTCTTCTTCGAGAAGGAAAAGCGTGAAAAGGGTGCTGGAATTCACAAGGTTGAGGAGGTCATCGAGGAGCCTGAAGCTCCTGCGCCGGAGGAGGTTGTCGAAGACGAGCTCAAGTTGCGCCCGCCGATCGTCACGTTCATGGGCCATGTTGACCACGGCAAGACTTCGCTTCTGGACGCGTTTCGCGGCTCTAAAGTGGCCAGTGGCGAGGCGGGTGGTATCACTCAACACGTCGGTGCCTATACGGTGACGCGTGGCGATGATACGGTGACCTTCATCGATACCCCCGGTCACCAGGCGTTCACTGAAATGCGCGCCCGTGGTGCCAATGTAACCGACATTGTGGTACTGGTTATCGCTGCCGACGACGGTATCATGCCGACCACCCAGGAAGCGATCGATCACGCCAAAGCGGCTGATGTCACGATCATCGTTGCGATCAATAAGATCGATCTTGCGCGGGCCAATGTCGACAAGGTCAAAGGTCAACTCCAGGACAAGGGGCTGACACCGGAAGACTGGGGCGGTGATACTATTTGTGCCGAAGTTTCGGCGAAAGAAGGCACCGGTCTTGACGATTTGTTTGAACTGATCGCGCTGCAGGCCGAAGTGCTTGAGCTGAAGGCCAATCCGGATCTGCCGGCCCGTGGCACGGTGATTGAGGCGCGTATGGAGCCCGGCCGCGGACCGACGGCGACGGTGATTATTCAATCAGGCACGCTGAAAACCGGTGTACCATTCATCTGCGGTAATTTCAGCGGCAAGGTAAAGTCACTGCTCGACGACGACGGAAACCCCCTGAAAAGTGTCGGTCCGGCTTTGCCTGCCGAGGTGCTTGGATTCTCAGGCTTGCCGAACGTTGGTGATGATCTGATCGAAATGGAGAGCGAGCGGGCGGCTAAAAAGCTGAGTAGCGATCGCCTCGATGCGGTGCGCAAACAGGCTTTGGCGCCACGTGAAAAATCGGCTCTGGAAACTCTTTTTGCCAATATCGAAGAGGGCACAAAGAAAGTTCTCAAGGTCATTCTGAAAGTCGACGCTCAGGGATCGAGCGAAGCCATTTGCGGTGCGCTCGGCGAGATCGAATCTGAAAAGATCCGCCTCGACATAATCCGTCAGGATGCCGGTGCCATCACCGAGTCAGATATCCTGCTCGCCAGTGCTTCGGATGCGATCATCATCGGTTTTAACACCAAGCTCGAGAGCAAGGCGGTTTCGATCGCCAAGCGCGAAGGCGTTCAGGTAAAGCTGTTCAGTATCATCTACGAACTGATCGATCAGGTGCGCGAGGCCATGCTCGGCATGCTCGATCCGGAGACCCGCGAAAACGTCATCGGTCACGCTCAGATCAAGGAAGTGTTCAAGCTGTCTTCCGGTCGCGTTGGTGGCTCGGTAGTGACCGACGGACGGCTCGAGCGCAAAGCGCGCGCGCGCGTGCTGCGTGGTGGTCAGGCGGTCTACGATGGCGGTTTTCAGACGCTTCGCCGTTTCAAAGACGATGTCAAAGAGGTCCGTAAAGGTCTCGAATGTGGTATCCGTCTGGGCAATTTCAATGACTACATGAAAGACGATGTCATCGAGTGCTACGAACTCGAGAAACTTGACGTCGTCCTCTAGTTTCTCCGTCGCAGGGAGGCTTTCATCTTTGCGGTGATGCCGGATCGATCGTCGTTCCGGTAGATCGCTACTCAGCGGATTTATCCATTGCTATGAACCATCGAGTGCTTCGAGTCCGTGAATTGATCAAGCGTGAGCTGGGTAACGACATTCAACGGGAGTATGACTTCGAGGGCGTGCTGGTGTCGCTTCACGATGTTGAAATGCCACCCGATTTAAAAACCGCGAAGGTGTTTATCGGAGTGATTGGCGACCGGGAACGAGCCGCAGAGATCATCGATCGCCTTAACGCCGAGCGGGGCATGATCCAGGGGCGGCTTGCCAAGCGCGTCGTGCTCAGAAATACGCCGCGCTTGCATTTCATTCTCGACGATTCCGTGGAACGTGGCGTTAACATGGTTGATCTGCTCGACAGCCTTGAGCCGGCTCCTGAGAACGATTTGCCGGGCGAAGGAGAAGGCGACGACAACAGGCCATCAGATCCAGTTCCCGACGATCATGGATAGGGGTGCTGATTTTGCCGAACAGCTACGCGCGGTGGGAAAGGTGCTGGCTGCCGCCGGCCGGATCGGTGTCATCAGCCACGCCCGTCCGGATGGCGACGCGATCGGCTCAGCGATAGCACTTGGTTCGGCACTGCGTGGAATCGGTCGTGCCGTCACGGTGCTCAATCAGGACGGCGTGCCGGATTCGCTGGCGTTTTTACCGGGTAGCGATGCCGTTGTACGACCTGCTGATTTTCCCAATGGCATCGAGGTCGACGTGCTGGTGATCCTCGATACCGGTAGCAAAGATCGGGCGGGAGACCGCGCCCTGGCATCATTCCGCGGTGACTATCAGGTGATCAACATCGATCACCACGACAGCAATCCGGGCTATGGCGACATCAATCTGATCGATATCAAATCGCCGGCGACAGGCCAGATTGTTTTCCAGTTGATCGATGAAATGGGCTGGCCGCTCGGTGCGATAGCTCGTGACAATCTGTTCGCCGCTATTTCGACCGATACCGGCTCGTTCCGTTATCCCAGTACGACGGCGACCACTTACCGAATCGGTGCGGATCTGATTGAGGCGGGTACTGATGTCGGCAAATTGTCCCAACAACTTTACGAGAGCTACCCCTTGCGACGCATCGAATTGTTGCGGGAACTGATGAAGGACATGGAGATCCGCGATAAAGGGCGCTTGGCATTTTTCAAAATGCCGAGGTCTCTGGTCGATAAGCTGAATCTCGTCGCGACGGATACTGAAGGCTTGATCGATCTGATTCGCTCGATCGATTCCGTTGTGGTTGCCGTCTTCTTCGAGGAAATGAAGGACGGCCGGATTCGTATCAGCGCGCGCTCCAAGACGCCCTCCGTCGACGTTGGCGCGTTGTGTTCAACTTTTGGCGGTGGTGGTCATACTTTGGCTGCCGGCGCACGAATGAAAGGGCCGCTCGATCGTGCGGTCGAAATTTTTACCAAGGCTATAAGTGACCAACTCAATGAATGCGACTGACGGAGTTTTACTAATCGATAAAGGCCAGGACATGACCTCGCACGACGTGGTCGCGGTCGCCCGGCGCAGTCTCGGGATCAAAAAGATCGGCCACTGCGGGACACTTGATCCAATGGCGACCGGGCTGTTGATCCTGGTGGTTGGTCGCGCGACCAAAATCCAGGACCTGCTGATGAGCGAGGATAAGGAATATGTCGGCTCACTGACCCTCGGCAAGACCACCAACACTCAGGACGCCGAAGGCGAAATCATCGAAGAGCGCGATGTGCCCGACTTCAGTGAAAGCCAGATCAAAGCCGTCTTCGATGAGTTCCGTGGCGATTTCTACCAGACGCCGCCGATGGTGTCGGCGATCAAAAAGGATGGTGTACCACTGTATAAATTGGCTCGTCAGGGCAAAGAAGTGAAGCGCGAGCCACGCTTTGTTCACGTTTACTCGCATCGCATCGATGGTATCGAGCTGCCACGGGTGGATTTCACCGTGGTCTGCAGCAAGGGCTTTTATGTGCGCACCTATGCGTTTGATATCGGCGAGAAGCTCGGCTGCGGAGCTCATCTAAGCGCCCTGCGACGCACCAAATCCGGGAAGTTCGACCTGGAACGTTCGGTTACCTTTGACGAACTCAAACATGGTGATCGGGACAGCATTCTTGAAAAGATGTATACGCTGCCGGAAGTGTCCAGGCTTCGCGGGGCATAGTTGCACCGCACGCTCCGGTGGCCTTCTCCTGCCATGGAAATTCTCCACTCCATCGACGAACTCGCTGAAGTCGCCGGACCGGTGCATCTCGCGATCGGAGTTTTCGATGGCTTGCATTGTGGTCACCAGGCAGTAATCCGGGCAGCGAATCAGGCGGCAGACAGTTGTGCGGATGGCGGCACCGTCGTGGTGGTGACCTTTGATCCGCATCCGATCCGGGTGATCGCACCGGATCGCGCGCCGCGCCTGCTGACCTCGAAGCGTCACAAAATGGCGCTCATGGCAGGGCAGGGGATTGAGCGAATTCTCGTCGTTAAATTTGACGAACCGTTTTCCAAACTGACCGGACAGGAATTTGTCGAACGATTGCACGCAGCCTGCCGTCCTTTGCAAACGATTTGTGTTGGCAGCGATTGGGGGTTCGGCCATCGCCGCAGCGGCGATGTTCCATTGTTGCGCAAGCTCGGCGGGGAATTGAATTTCTCGGTGGTGGCCGTGCCGACGGTTTCAGTGGGGGGAACTACTGCCAGCAGCACGGCGATTCGCGAGGCGGTGGAGCACGGCGATTTTCAATTGGCCGCAGCCATGCTCGGCAGGCCCTACACCGTTCTGGGCACGGTGGTCGAAGGTCAGAAACTGGGGCGCCAGTTGGGATTTCCGACCGCGAATCTGCGCGTTCACAACGAGCAGTTGCCGCCTTCCGGTGTTTACGCGGTGACCGTGAACAGGGCTGATGAACCGCGGATCGCCGGGGTGGGAAATCTCGGTAGGCGGCCCACCGTCGACGCAAACAAGCACGCCAGGCGCCAACTGGAAGTGCACCTGTTCGACTTCGATGCCGATATCTACGGCGAAGACATCGAGGTGCGCTTTGTCAGATTTTTGCGTGGCGAACAGAAGTTTGATGGCATTGAAGCCTTGAAGGCACAGATTAGCGTCGATGTCGCAGCGGCGAAAATGGCGATCGAAAGATTGGGTCGCTGAATGAGCGTTTCGCTGGACAGCGGCTCCGACGATTGCTTTACAGCTACGCGCTGGACGGACGTGCTCGCCGCATCGGGGAGTGGCGGATGCTGTCGATGTCCAGACACTGCAGTTCCCTATTGCTGTGGTTAAACGTGGAGCTGAGCCAAGCGCTTTCTGATAAATAAAGGATGCGCTGATCAGCTGTTCCTGACGGGTTTGCGGATGCCTTCAGACGGGCGAAGCCTGCGGAGATCTTGAATACGTGGCTCAATGACAACCGCCGCCGAGGGGGCGGATAATTTTCTTTATATGGGCTGAGCGGTATGCTGCGAATGTTATCCTGTTTTGCTTTTCTCCAACGATAAATTGGTTAGAGTTCCCGGACTACAATGCCTGCTAGCACCTGTTCAACCTGCGGCACCCGATTTGAATCGACCGTTGCTGGTGCGCCTTGTCCAACTTGTGTGCTGGGATCGGCGATGCAGTCGCAGGATCTTCGCGACGAGTATTTTACCGCAGATGGACGGGCGCGGGTCGGCTACGACAGCAGTGGTTTAGAAATCGCTCAGATTGGGCCGTTTTTCATCGATGAACTGATCGGCAAGGGCGGCATGGGAGTTGTCTGGCGCGCCAGGCAGGAGTTTCCGGTGACCCGGGAAATTGCCCTCAAGGTGATTCGTGAAGTCGGTGACGATCAACAGACGGTCGAGCGTTTTGAGGCGGAGCGGCGTACGCTGGCGCAGATGGCACATCCGAACATTGTGCGCTTGTTCGAAGCTGGTGAGACCGAGACAGGCCTGCCATTTTTTGTCATGGAATTGGTGGTCGGTTTGTCACTGACCGACTATTGCGATTCGCGCTGTCTGACAATTTCAGAGCGCGTTGAGTTGTTTCTTCAAGTCGTGCGTGGCGTGCAACATGCCCATCAACGGGGAGTGATTCATCGTGATCTAAAGCCGTCGAATATTATCGTTAACGCGGGCGATGGACAGACGGCTGCACCGAAGCTGATTGATTTCGGTATCGCAAAAACGATGTTGAACAATTGGTCCGAGCAGACCCTGCTGACACTTGACGGGCAGATTTTAGGGACGCCTGAGTACATGAGTCCGGAACAAGCGGATGGACAGACGGTAGATATCCGCAGTGATATTTTTGGACTCGGTGCGATTTTGTATGAGCTGTTGGTCGGTTGTCCGCCGTTGAGCAGGGAATTCGCTGCATGCGCCGGCGGTGGTATCGAGCCGCTGTTGCGTTTGATTCGCGAGCACGATCCGCTGCGACCTTCACTTCAGGTGGAGACGGAGGCATCGGGGGCGCAAACTGCGGCTGCGGATTCCCGACAGGTATCGCCGGACCGGTGGCGCAAACTTTTAGCTGACGAGCTCGATTGGATTGTACTGCGCTGTCTGGCAAAGGATCCAATGCGACGTTATGAATCGACCGACGGATTGGCTGATGATTTGCAGCGTTGGCTGGATGGCGAGCCGGTTCACGCGCGTCCGCCGTCGCGGATCTACCGGGTGAAGAAGTTTGCCGGACGGCATCGACTTTTGTTGAGTTCACTGGTTACGGTGTTCGCCGCACTGGCCGTCGCTACCGCACTGAGTTTGTTCTGGGCGGTCAAGGCGACCGCTGCGCAGACACTCGCCGAGGCACGTTTGGCACAGGCTGATGCGGTGCCCGATTTTCTGTTCAGTGCCTTCCGCCAGGCCGATCCTGCGCGTGGCGGTGCTGATATGCTGGCTCTGGACGTACTTCGTCAGGCGGAGGAGCAGGTGGCGGAGGAATTTGCCGATCAGCCGTTGATCCGGGCCAGGATTCAGAAGTCGATCGGGCTGACCTACCGGAGTCTCGGGCGCAAGGATCTGGCTGCGACGGTGTTGGGGAGCGCTCTCGAATCGAGCCGCAGCGCCGAGGGGAATGCAGCCGAGACTGAGCGACTGTCGTTTCTGGTCAGCGGCATGGAGAGGGGTTCTGGCGGGGCGGAGGATGTAATCACGCTTGGGCGGGAAACATTCCTGCGGCGACAACAGGAACACGGTGAAGATGCATCGCAGACTCATGAAGCGCGCCTCGATTACTGCCGGAACCTGCTGGAGGCAGCCTACTGGAACGAGTCACGTAAGTCCGGGTACCTGGAACTGGTCGAATCGACCCTCGGCGAGGTCTTAAATGATGTGGAGCGATTTCCATCGGCGAACATCCGCGCCTACCAGGCGGTTGCTGCGCAGTTAGCTGCGGGGCGCGGGGATCACGAAACTGCACTGGCTTTCTGGGAGCGTGATGTAACTCAGCTGTTCTCGAAAGGTCAGGGTGAGACTGCTGCGCGCTTCTGGCGTTGTCGTTTTCTCATTGCGGCCCTCCGGCGCACGGGGAACCCGGAGGACGGGATGGCAGCTGCGGAAGCGTTGTTGATCCATTGCCGTAACTTCTACGGAATGCACCATCCTAATACTGTCCAGGCGGCCTACCGGATGGCGACGGTTTACGCTGAATTCGGCAAATTCGAAAGTGCGCTGTTGGTGTGTCGTCTGCCAACGGCGTCTGACAAAACCGTCAGGGAAGTGTTTGAGAAACCGCTTAAAGAATTGTCTGAATGGAGCGCAGGCCTTCAAATCACTGAGACGCAACGAGCGCGTGTCGACAAGTTGATCGGCGCTGTGATCAACGCCGGTGCGGAATTTCCAAGTGCTGACTCTGCTGACGAAATTTTCGCTGAGTTGCCGCCAGAAGAGCAGTTTTGGCTCGGTGAACTTGCGTGCCAGACCGGGAAAATTCAAATTGGGCTGCGACTGTGCAGGGAAGCCTACCGGCAAACCGTGGCTTTCCGTGGTGAAAATCATTCGATCACACTGTCGCGGGGTATGCGCCTGGCGTTGCATTGCATGACAACCGGTCGACTGGACGAAGCTCAAGCGTTGCTCACGGCTCCGCTGGGCTCTCCGGAAATCACCTGGCGTCATGGCGATCTCCTCGATATTGCATTGCAGTTAGCGGAACTGAGATTGGAGAAAAGAGAAGACCTCGACGCCTGTCTCGCGCTGGTGAGTGGTGTTGTCGATGCGCAGTCACGGAGTGTGGATCAAAGTTCAAAACGCCTGGATCGCAGTTTCCAGATCGTTCGCGAGTTATCGCAACTTCCCGCTCACGGCTGCGATCCGGATGAAATGGCATCGACCTTTGAAAACTTGCGGAGTGCTCATGAAGCCCTGCCGGGAGCAGATCACAATAAAGTTTACTTCGTCCGCCTGTCGCAAATCAATTCGCTGGCGGCGAACGGAGCCGCTGAACACGCCCTCGAGTTGATTGCCTCAGACCGCGAAAAAATTCCTGCGAATGAACCCAACCTGGTCTTCTGGGATATCGCTCAAGCGCGAACTTTAAACGTTCTCGGCAGGCGGTCCGAGGCGCACCGGATCCTCGAGAGTCTCTGGCAGAAATGTAAGCCCAGTGAAGCGGAGCCTGATCAACGCTCTCAAACCTTGAAAACAGCGGCAATTGCCTGTTGCGGGTTGCGGGCTGCTGTCTATGCTGGTGAAGAGCGGCGAAAGGATGTCGAAATCTGGACAGCGCGAGCCGTCGAAATGAGATCTCTGCTCAAGCAGTAGGGCGGATTGTCCGGTTTTTTCGCTTCTAATTATTCTATCTATTGCGGTTAGTTAGCAGTAGTTATGGGTATTTTTGATTTCCTGATCAATAATTAGAATAATTCTTGATCTCAACAAGGCGTCGCGTATGGGTTGAGAAAGGCCCCTTATGGCAGAATCCAACCACAGCGATGCGACGTCTTCGAAGGTCGCGAAAATGCCCGATCTCGGCGATTTTCGCATGACCCGGCAGCGTCGTGTCGTTTACGACGTGCTGACCGATGAGCTGGACCACCCGACGGCGGCCGAAGTGTTTGTGCGCTCCAAAGAGAAAATGCCCGGCATTTCTCTCGCCACGGTTTACAACTGCCTCGAGACTTTGACGACGGCAGGCATCGTCAGGCAGGTGAACGTCGACCGGGATGCCTCGCGTTTTTGTCCGAACCTGAATCCTCACGCGCATTTCTTCTGTTCGCAGTGTCAGAAAGTGTTCGATGTGAATCTCCGCGAGGCGGCTGACGCCATTTCGGCCTGGCGTCTGCCCAATGGGTCGCGCGTTGATCAGATCGAAGTCGCCATGAAAGGCGCGTGCCCGGAATGCGAAGCGGCCACCGACAATTTGAGCTGACTGAAAAATACTTTCCCCATCAACGTTTTTACGCATCGCGTCGGGACGCTGTTTAAAAGCCCACCTTTTTTTGATACCATGAGTTTATCCTTATCCATCGACAATTTGCACGCCGGTATCGGCGATCTTGAAATTCTCAAAGGTTTGACCCTTGAAGTTCCGCGCGGCGAAGTTCACGCCATCATGGGGCCGAATGGTTCAGGCAAGAGCACTTTAGCCAAAGTTCTGGCCGGGCATGAGGACTACGAAGTGACGGCCGGAACCGCCAGTATGGAGGGCGAGAATCTGCTGGATATGGAGATCGACGAGCGTTCGCGGGCCGGTTTCTTCCTCGCTTTTCAGTACCCACACGAAATTCCCGGCGTCAGCAATGCCAACTTCCTGCGTGCCGCCCGTCAGGCGCGTCTGCCGAAAGGCGAAGAGATCGACGCCGTCGCTTTCTACAAAGAGCTCTATGCCAAAATGGATGAGCTGGAAATGGATCGTTCGTTTACCGGGCGCTCGGTGAACGAAGGCTTTTCAGGCGGTGAGAAAAAGCGCAACGAAATCCTGCAGATGATGATGCTCGAGCCGCGCTACGCGGTGCTTGATGAGACCGATTCAGGGCTCGATATCGATGCCTTGAAGATCGTCGCCAAGGGCGTCAACGCGATGCGTGCGCCGGAGCGGGGTATGCTGGTCATCACTCACTATCAGCGCCTGCTGGATTACATCGTGCCGGACGTCGTGCACGTCATGGCTTCGGGGCGTATCGTCAAATCGGGTGGCAAAGAGCTGGCGCTCGAACTCGAAGAAAAAGGTTACGACTGGGTCCACGAGGAACTCGCGCCGGCGAGTGCCTGAACAAAGACCAATTTTAGATTTCGAATTTTTACATTCAGTTTCCCATGAGCCAAGACACCGCTACCGCTGAAGCCGTCGATATCAATCAGGACGAAGGCGCTTTCTCGTACCCCGAGGATTACGCCCACGACGCCGGGGTCGGGCTTTCCCAGGAAACGCTCGACTACATTTCCGAGGTCAAAGGCGAAGCTGACTGGGTGCGCGATTTCCGCACACGCGCCCTCAAGGCGTTTAACGCGATGCCGATGCCGACCCA
>CBDULB010000008.1:0-85114 GCA_965367965.1 uncultured bacterium
CACCGGCAGCGGCACGCCCTACAAAGACTACACCCCGTACAGCAAAACCTGGTTCGACGCGCCGAAGACCGATCCGCTGCCGCGCCCCAAACACCTCAACACGCCGAAGGGGATCGCCAGCGAAAAAACGCCGACGCCCGCCCACTGGGATCTCGATGACCGCAGCGCCGACATCATCGAACCCGGCGAACAAGCCGCCCGCAAACGCCTGCGCGACGCCCTCAAGGGGCCACTGCTGAGTTACCAACAAAAACGCAACCTGCCCGCCGCCGACGTTGCCTCACGCCTCGGCCCCGACCTGCGTTTCGGCACGATCTCACCACGCGAAGTGTTTCAACAAGCCCGCCGGGCCGCCAACGATGCCGACCAGGCGTCCGCTCGCGAGTCGCTGCACACCTTTCAAAAGCAACTCGCCTGGCGGGAATTTTTCATGGCCATCCTCGGTCATTTCCCCGAAGTGCTCGAACACGAGTTCAACGAAAAATGGCGTGGCCTCGAGTGGCACGATCCCGACAAAAACGACGCGCTCAAACGATGGCAACAAGGTCGCACCGGCTTCCCCATCGTCGACGCCGGTATGCGCCAACTGAACGCCACCGGCTATCAACACAACCGCGTGCGCATGATCACCGCCATGTTTCTCACCAAAGACCTGCACCTCGACTGGCGACTCGGCGAACGTCACTTCATGCAGCACCTGGTCGACGGAGAGATCGCCAACAACAACGGCGGCTGGCAGTGGTCAGCCGGCACCGGCGCCGATGCCGCCCCGTATTTCCGCATCCAGAATCCGTGGACTCAAAGCGAACGCCACGATCCCGACGGCGAATACATCAAACGCTGGATCCCCGAGCTCGCCGATGTCGATCCGAAACGCTTCACCAAGGCTCCGCCAAAAGGAGAGGCACTCGCCGACGACTACCCCGAGCCAATCGTCGACCACAAAACCGAACGCGAGCGCACCCTGGAAATTTTCAAACGCCACGCCGACGCCAATGGCTGATCAGTCCGCGTCTCAGCTCACCAGCCCCTCAGCTCCTCAGAGTATTTATCCAGGGGCTCGCCCCGTTGTTTGAGAAGATAACTCAGGTCAGCCGTCCGGTAGCAGATCTGCTCGACCAGCGCGTCGATCTCAGCCTCATCAGTGATGCCTTGATTGAGCGCCACTTGAATCGATTGCTTCACGGCCTCTCGAAAGCCCGCCGCAGGGGTCGCGGCATCGACGATTTTGCGGGCATCTTTGGCACGCTGCAGGAACTCGATGGCCCCGTCTTCAGGAATACCCAGTTGTTCCGCCAATTGCCCGGCATCGATCGAATCACTTTCGAGCGCGTCCTCCAGCAGGCGGGCGTCGTGCGGCATCAGCTTGTCAAAGCGGTCATTGATCCCCAAATGGCCGTCGTAATTGTCGTAGCTGTAGGAAAAAATCTCAGCAGCGAGATAGTGGATACGTTTCATCTGCATGATTTTAAATAAGCGTCCGACGCCCCTTCAGACCCCGTCAACTCAGCTTTATTGAAAGGCCGGATTGAAATCCGGGCCTGTTTTGTTTGGTCTCTTGAGGATAACTGTCGATACGGCCCTGATTACAGCATGAGATCGAAGATCAGGGGAATAAGCGACAGCCCCCTTGCCGATCAATAAGAAAAAATCTTCGCGCTCCGGCGATCTGTCCTTATGATAGCCAGCGTGAGCGATTATCAGGTTTTTGCACGGAAATATCGACCCCTGACCTTTGGCGATGTGCTGGGTCAGGATCACGTCGTGCAGACGTTGCGCAATGCGATTGAACAGGACCGGCTGGCACACGCTTATCTGTTTGTCGGCCCCCGCGGAACAGGCAAAACTTCGACCGCGCGCATTCTCGCCAAGGCGTTGAACTGCACCGATGGACCGAAGGTGGACTTCGATCCCCACGAGGACATTTGCAAAGAAATCGCCGAGGGCAACAGCCTCGACGTGCTCGAGATCGATGGGGCTTCCAACAACGGCGTCGACCAGGTGCGCGAGCTGCGCGAGACGGTCAGCTTTGCGCCGGCGCGCGGAAAATTTAAGATTTACTACATCGATGAGGTTCACATGCTCACCACGCAGGCATTCAACGCCCTGCTGAAGACGCTCGAGGAGCCGCCGGCGCACGTGAAGTTCATCTTCGCGACGACCGAGCCGAACAAGATTCTGCCGACTATTTTGAGCCGCTGCCAGCGCTTCGACCTGCGCCGCATTCCGGCGGGCATCATCGCCTCGCACCTGCATCACATCGCGAAGGAGGAGGGCATCGAGATCGATGAAGCGGCGGCGTTTGCCATCGCCAAAGGGGCCGACGGCGGGATGCGCGACGCGCAGTCGATGCTCGATCAGTTGGTGGCATTTTGCGGAAACAAAATCACCGAAGCCGAGGTGCTCGACATTTTCGGCTTCAACTCGATGGAGGCGGTCGCTGACTTTGCCGGCGTGCTGCTCAGTCAGGACAACGGCGCGGCGCTGGCGACCATCGAATCGCAAAGCGAATCAGGCAAAGACCTGTCGAAACTGCTCGGCGATCTGATCACTCACTTCCGCCATCTGCTGGTCGCCAAAGTCTCTCCGGGTGCCGAAGCCAGCGATGTCTCACCGGAGATCGCCGCGCTCCTAAAAACTCAATCCGAAAGCGTCAGCACCGAACGGCTGCTGTCGGTCATCGATTCGCTGGCCGAAACTGACGGGCGCATGAAATGGGCCTCGAACAAACGCCTGCACCTCGAGATCGGCATCATCAAAGCCGTGCAGCTGCTCGGCGAAACCAATCTCAGCGACGTCATTGCGCTGCTTTCCGGTGCCGCGGATGCGGCGGGCGGTTCAGGGCCCGCGCCGACTCCGGCGGCGGGGTCGGTCGCGCCTGCCCGTGCCGCAGCACCGGCGGCAACCGCGCCCCCACCTGCGGCGGCACCTGCGGCGGCACCTGCGGCGGCACCTGCGGCGGCACCTGCGGCATCAACACCTGCGGCGGCAGCCGCGCAACCAACGCCCACCCAAAGCACACCCGCACCGACGCCCGCGCAGGCAGCACCGACGCCAACACCGGCAGCTGCGCCCGCCCAAAGCAGCCCGCCGCCGGCAGCGGCTCCGACCGGCGTGACAGCGAACACCCTGACCGGCGCCGAACTTTGGCAGGCGGCAGTGGCACACTGCCTCACCGTCCGCCCGCTGCTCGACATGTGGATTCGCGACTCGGCATTCATCAGCGACGAGAATGGCGAAGTCACGGTTGGCTTTCCGCCGTCAAAAGGGGTGAGTCGCGATTCGCTGGAACGCCATCGCGCCTTCCTCGAAGAAACCCTGAAGACGCTGTCCGGCGAACGAAAACGCCTCAACTTGAGTCTCAGCAAGGACGTCGCCGTAGCACCACCCGCAGTCATCCCCGACGCTCCCGAGCCTGCGCCGGCAACTGCCAGCCCCGAGCCGGCAGCCGTTGCCACACCACCCGCGCCCGAGGCCGCGCCGCCCTTCGTTCCCGACAGTGCCGGCCCGCCAAAGAAAAAGCAGAAACCGGAAAAACCGGTAGCGGCTAAGCAAACCCCGGCCGCCGCGACCGATGACGAGGCCGCTGCGGAGGAAGACGATCCCTTTCACAACGATCCCTTGATCCGCAGTGCCCTGGACGAATTCGAAGCGACCATCGTCAAAACCGAAAGCTCGTAGCACTTCGTCAAACTCGACACGAACGATGGCATCACTGAAGTCAGGCGAAGGATGGGTAGCGGAATTTGTAAAAATTTCGCCAGTGCGTTGACCGTCAGGCTTTCGCCGAAGTATTCACAAATGTCACTACCGCTTTTACCTCGACTTTAAAGAACTCCCCCCGGGCCGTGAGCCGTCCCGCCGATTCCGACACCGCTTCTATCTTCGCATTTTTACCAAATCGCCTTACCTTTGACGCCCGATCCGCCCGACCTGTTACGGAGCGGCCAAATTCCCTTAATCCCTTTTCTGATCCGATCTCATGAATATCGCCAAAATGATGCAACAGGCCCAGCAGATGCAGTCAAAAATGCAGACGCTGCAGGCTGAACTCGCCGAAAAAGAAGTCGAAGCCAGCGTCGGCGGCGGCAAAGTCGTCGTCAAAGCCAACGGCGGCGGCGAAGTGCTGTCGATTAAGATCGACGCCTCGATCGTCGATCCCGCAGACGTTGAAATTCTCGAAGATCTGGTGCTCAGCGGTGTCCGCAAAGCCATCGATGAAGGTAAGGCGCTGGCCGCTGAGGAAATGAAAAGTGTCACCGGCGGCCTCGATCTGCCACCCGGCCTTGGCTTTTAAGTGACCTCGCGGGAAAGTCCCCGCTTGAGTATTAATCACTGCCCCGTCTGGTCAGAACTGTCTGCCCTGCTCTGCCTGCCCCGATGTCCCAAGTCATACGCAGTTTTTTTTCACTGGTTGTACCGATCCTGCTGATCGCGATTCATTTCGTGGTCATGCTGTGCTTCATCAACCGATGGGACAGCGTCGCCACCGTTACTCTGGTGCCGATCTGGATGTGGGCCGCCGTCGGCATGTTGCTGGCCGTGCTCGGTTGGGCATTTTTCAAAAGCCGCCTGTCGATGCTGGTGTTTTTTATCTGGCTGGTCACCGCGCTGATCTGCTCAGACGAAACGCCGGCGCTGTTGCGCAGCGGCAAACACTGGGTCATCCCGCCGCCGGGAACTCCGACAGCCACCAGCGATCAGACGCCAAACAACGGTCACGTCGAAGCACCGCGCAGCCTGCGCATCGCGACCTTGAACTGCAACATGAAGGACGACGCCAATGCCGCGGCGAATGAACTTCTCGACCGGTTCAGCGGGCCCGACGGCGCCGCGACCAGCGCCATTGACGTAATCTTTCTGCAGGAATCGCCGGACGAAAAAATGTTGGCCGCGATCACCGATCAATTGTTCGGCCCGGCCGGCTCCTGGGTGCGCGCCGACGATTGCGCGATTCTCGCCCGCGGTCGGCTCGAAGCGCTCAAACTTGGCCTCGATCTAGACAAGCAAACGCCCGGCACACAGGTGGCGGCCACCCTCGAACTGGCACCGGGCGACAAGGTTGAATTGATCAACGTGCACCTTAAGCGATCGATCGTTCGCTACGATGTCTGGCGCGGCGAAGCGTGGCGCGCCCACACCGAAGTGCGCATCGCCAACCGCAATCGCCTGCGCGCCATCATGAAAGCGCTGCCGGAATCGGTAACGACGCAGCCGCGCATCATTGGCGGCGACTTCGGCACGCCCTACAACGACGATATCTACCGCGTCCTCAAGCGCCATCACCGCGATGCCTTCCGCTCAGTTGGAGCCGGTTGGGGCAATACCTTCCCCGCCGAAATGCCGCTGCTGCGCATCGACCAGATCTGGACCAGTGACGCGCTGACCGCAGTTTCGGCCGACACCTTCACGATCGGTCACACCGATCACCGCATGGTCACCGCTCACTTCGTGATCACAGCGCAGGGTGGGTTTCTGGCGATGCGGTAGGGAGGTCCGATTAATCGCCGTGTTGTGCCGACGGCGAAAACGGATCGACCGGAAATTTTTCCAGTCGATCATCGTCAGCCTCAGGTATTTCGGCAGGCTGCTTCGGTGCCAGCCTATCCAGATCCTTCGCTATCTCGATACGCTCCATATCCGAATACTTGAAATACACATCATACTCCTGACAAATTATATCGAGGGAATCGAGCACGGACTTTCCCGATAAAACAATCTTACGCGGACTCTCAAGATCCGCGATGTCAGAAGGGTTCTGAATGGTCACACCCGCCTCGAGTCGAAAGCCATTTTCGAGCGTCGGCGCAATCGTTACTACTTTCGTGTACCATTGATTAAATGCTTCCGTGAAAATCTCGGTCGAAATCTCGATATCGGGTAGCACCTGATCTACATGCAGTCCCCTGACTTTGGACTTCAAATTTGTGGTTGCAGCCTCCCGCTCTCTTCTGCCATGGACCAAATTGGCCTTATCGGAACATCCGGGACCTAGCAACAAGAATCCGACACTGCAGCCGGTAGACATCATGAATTGCCTGCGGGCGACCACCTCAAGAAGAATGTTAGATCAATGTTGGAAAAAATTCCGACGAAAACCCCACCGCCGCTTATTCCTTCCCAAAATGCCGATCGGCGAAGTCCATGTAGCGCTCCCAGTCGTACAAGGTGAGGTCGTGTTTGCCGGTGCGCAGGTGGTAACCGATGCGCTTGCCGACCGGTTGGTCGGGCGCGGGTTGTTGATCGACGCCGAGCGCATCTTTGTGCCCGAGAATCTCGTAAACGGGCTCAGCCAGTTTGGCTGACAGGAATTCGCCTTTCGGGTCAGCCCACTCGTCGCCGGTGGCACTGGCGACGTAGACCGGACGCGGTGCCATCAGTGCGATCAATTCATGCTGGTCGACCGGCAAGTCATTCTCCTTGTCGTTGTAGGCCTGAAAGTTATCGCAAAACCAATGCGGGAATGAAGTGTTGATGCGCTTCACGGTTTCGCCGAATGCGCGCCGGCTCAGGGCCGCGCCGCCGCAACCGGAGTCGTTGGAAATAACCATACCGAAGCGCGGATCGGTCGCACCCGCCCACAGCGAAGTTTTTCCGAGGCGAGAATGGCCTAGCACGGCGACCCGGTAAGCATCGATACGGCCATCGGTCTGCAGGTAGTCGAGCGCGCGGCTCAATCCCCACGACCAGGTGGCAATCGATCCCCACTCGTCTGCCGCCGGCTTGCCGTCGAACAGCGCGTGCACGCCATTTTCGAAATCATCATCAAAATCGGGATCGATGTCGCCGTAGTAAATCGTCGCCAATGCGTAACCGCGATCGATGATCGCTTCGATCGGCCAGCGGCTGGCGCTGGCGCCGCGCCCTGCTTCGAGGGCGCGATGATCCTCTACAACCCCCTCTTTGGGGCGCATCCACGACGGCGATAACGCGATGCGCGGATCGGGATGCACGGTGTGGTTGCCACCAAAATTCAAGCCGAGAAAGCAGCCGACCGGAGCCTTTTGCGCCGTTTTTGGAACCACCAACAGAATGTCCATCCACGGATCGTCTTCTTTGCCGGAAAACCACACGCGCACTTCGTTGAGAGTCGCCTTGCCGCCGAGAAAATCATCGATGGTGCTGCGCGTTTCGAAGCGCATACCCGGCAGAGCCCCTTCCGGCGCACGTCCGTAAACCTGCTCCTCGAAAAGCGTCAGCAATTCGGCACGGCGCTCATCCCACTGTTCGGCCGTAGCCACTGCGGTGCCGTCCATTTTTATCAGAGGATCGGGCAACACAAACTCAGGCACCTTTGTTTCGTCGTAATTGTAACCTTCCGGCCCTTGAGCCGAAGCGACCGGCTGCCAACCGGCACTGAGCAGCGCTGCCACGGTGAAAAACCGCCGACAGATAGCGAAATTTTTTGTCATGGCCCCATTCTACTCCATTCAAACGGCGCGACGCAACTGCCCAAAACGCGCACTTGTCCTTGTTTCGGAGCCAACTTCTCCTTAGATTGCCGACTTCTCTCTCGCCGTAGATGAAATACCGAATTGAAGCCATCGATCTGCTGATTCGCCCGCTGCCGGCGGACCGCTTCGACTTCGCCATCGGTAAACAGGTCACGCCCCCGGAGGACGCAAAAACCGATCCGCGCCAGCCGCCGCGCCGCCCCCCGGCATTTGGCGTCTGCCGGCTGACCCTGAAGACCGACGACGGCCGGACCATCATCGGTTGCTCAGGTGACCGGCCATCATACGGCTGGCTGGACAAGCGCAGGAACCGCGACCCGCTGACCAAGTTGCGCACCCTGGTCGAGTTAATGCACAGCGCCCGGGACATCTGGCTGGCGAAGCCTGAATTCGACAGCCTGTTCCCCCACTGGTTGGCCCGTCACCGGGAAATCGAAGCGGTCGGCGCTGAACAGGGCCACGAACCGCTCAGTTCAGCCTTCGCCTCTGCCTTCATCGAACGCGCCGTCACCGATGCCGTGTGCCGGGCCGAGGGCCTGTCGATTTTCGAAGCCGTCAAACAAGACCGGCTCGGTATCGATCCAGGTTTGGTTCATCCGGAATTGAAGGGCATCCGCGTCAGTGACTGGATACCGGCCCGGCCTCGAACCCGTTTTTTCATCCGTCATACCGTCGGCCTGACCGATCCTCTGACGCCCGCAGATGTGACCGAACGCGTCAACGACGGCGAACCGGAGAGCCTGATCGAGTATGCGGCGCGCGACGGCCTGCATTATTACAAAATCAAAATCTCCGGCGACGCCGATCGCGACATCGAGCGTCTGAGCCGTATCTGGGAGTTGATCCCGATCTCGCCGAGCACCGCGCTGACCCTGGACGGCAACGAGGCCTACACCAGCCTGCCCAAGTTCAATGCCTTTGTTTCGCGGCTCGAATACGAAGCCCCGGGACTGTTTCAACACATCCGCTTCATCGAGCAACCGCTGACCCGCGCGCTGACGCTCGATCCGAAAACCAAACGTTGGATCGAACGCATCAAACAGCACAAGCCGCTGATCATCGATGAGGCCGACGGCACGCTCGATTCGTTCAAACTCGCCCACGAGATCGGCTACAGCGGGACTTCGCACAAGAACTGCAAAGGCTTTTTCAAATCGCTGCTCAACCTGGCCTTGTGCAAAAAATACGCCAATGACGGCGAGTGGGCTTTTTTGTCCGGCGAGGATCTGTCGAACATGCCGATCGTGCCGTTGCAGCAGGACTTTGCCGCGCTCGGCGTACTTGGCCTGCGCGACTGCGAACGCAACGGCCATCACTACGGTCTCGGGCTGTCGCATCTGAACGACACCGAGAAGGAAGCCGTGCTCGAAAAACACAGCGACCTGTACGAGCGCCGCGGCGATGAGATCTTCCTGCGTATTGTCGACGGCAAGGTCGACTGCGCGACGTTGCAAGTCACCGGATTCGGCGTCGATGCCTCGACCATGCCGCAATGGGAGTCGTTAACGCCGATGCAAACCTGGCTTGATGACAAATACCCCGCAAAGACCTCGCCGGCTTGAAAGCCGACGCGAAAGCCCTACACTGGCGCATGATTTTCCTGTCTCGCGCTCTCCGATTCAGCCGTTTGCTCGCGTTGCTCGCGCTAGCGGCCAGCCTGCTGTCGTGTGGCGACAAGAACGACGGTGAAGTGGTGCTGACCATCGGCAACGACGGCAATGTGGTCCCCGTCGACGAGGTGGATGAACTCGCCCCTTTCGATCCGGCCGTTCAGCAACTCGTCTTCCATCTCAACCTGACGCAGACCGAAGAGTTTGTGAAGCGCTTTCCTGACAGCACCATCCTCGACATCCGGCCACCCGACCAGTATGAAGCCGGTCACCTGCCCGGAGCGACCAACGTCGACTGGCTCGCCGATCAGGAATTGTTCCAGTTGTTCGTCGGTCAACTGCTGAGGGAGGACAAATACCTGGTTTACGGCTCCGTCGCCATGGTTCCGGAAACCGCTGCCGCCATTGCTCTGTTGCGCGGCGTCGGATTTCAAAACATCTACACCTTTTACGAAAGCTACGACGCGTGGCAAAACGGAGGACTGCCCTTTGAACAAGGGCCCGATCCGGAACCGCTCCCCCTGCCGGACCGCCCGGAACAGGTCGAAGGAGAAACCGTCGAAGTGTTCGAGGCCAATCTGGAGATCTGGAAACGCGCCGAGCAGCACGTCATGCTGAGGGATGCGGCGAAGTCGAAGCGGTGACCCGCGGCTACTTTCCGCCTATCGAGACCAGATGCGCTGCGCTGCGCGTGATCCGGCGTGCATCGTTCTCCGGCGACAGGTTGCAGGGAAAAACGGGTTTGCCTCGTTCAGCCGTTACCCGTTCGTGATTACTGAAGTCAGCTCCAGGTCCTGCGCCGGGCCGACGGATCTGATTGCGCATTGTAAGCATGGCAAATGACACCATGGTCTCAATATGGAAGGCCCGGAATCAAGCGCTTCGGAACAATGCGCCAGTCGTAAAGCCAGGCAGAGCCCGGGTCGAGGGCCCCGGTTTCTTCGCTGGCTCGCTTTAGCAAACCTGTTGTTTGCAGTGGCTTTGCTGGTACTCGTGTTCGTGGTATCGGAACGTTGGTGGCCGGGCATCGTGGTCACCTACGCGCCACGGGCTTTCGCATTGATCCCGTCGCTGATTCTCGCCCCTTTCTGCCTGTTTTTCGATCGCTGGCGGTCGGCGACACTGATTGCTCTGGCGATGGTGCTGGTCGCAGTGGTTGTCATGGAGTTCAATATCCCGCGGCATGGAAAGCGAGTGATGGGTGCCTCCAACTCGCCGTTTCGGGTTGTCTCCTGGAACCTGCAGCGCTTTGAAGGAGATTTCGAAACGACGTTGGAGGAAATACTGTCATCGGAGCGGGATGTGGTGATCATCCAGGAAGTAATCGGCCCGAATGTCGCGAAATTAAAGGCGACCTTCCGCGATTGGCACCTTGTCAGCAAAAGCGAATACTGGGTGGCGAGCCGATATCCGGCCCGCCTGGCGGGAGTTTGCTACAATGAAGACCTCAAGCGGTTCAGCGGTATAGCAGTCGAGATCGATCATCCTGAGGGCCCGGTGATCGCCTTCAACCTTCACCCCAGAACGGCCCGGTTCGGACTGAAACACTTGTATCCCAATGGTTCGATGCCGAAGAATTTGAAGTTGGCCATCCGCCAGTTGGAAAACCTCCAGGCGAAGCGCGTGCTTGAACTCGAAGCGCTGCGACGCTTCGTTGACGATTTCAGTGGCCGAAAACCAACTCTGATTGCCGGCGATTTCAACGCGCCGGCGTCGAGTTCGATGTTCAGCAATTTCTGGGGAGATTATGTCAATGTCTTCAGTGCGCACGGTTGGGGATACGGCTATACCGCTCCATGCGATGGCCCGGGCGGGCTGCCGCACGGCATGCCGTGGATTCGTATCGATCACATCCTCGTTGATGACAGCTGGGCGATTGCCAGAGCCGACGTGGGAAAGCGCAATGGCTCCGACCATCGGATGGTAAGCGCCGATCTGGAGCTCGTCGGGCCTTCGACTCAAACGGCCACCCCCGGCCATCATCAAGAAGCGCCCCGATAGAGCAGATTTGAACGTGGACGCAAGACGCAGGCGCGTTGGCCGGTTCGAGCGGACCGGTTCCGCCGCCGGTGCAGACAGGTATCGTCGCTTCGAGCTTTTGCCCCCTCACGGCTGCCTTCAGGATCGCGGTCAGGGAAGGAAAATGAACGGCATTTTTTTGAAATCGAAAACTCTACAGTGAATAGTCGAGCCACTTGAGAGTCGGCTCAAGGCTGGCCCGAAGAATTCTTAAATCGGATTCCGCCGCTTTTCCGGCCCGGTAATTCGTTGTCTGCGGCCGGAAGGTTTTGTGGAACACTTCGCGCACTTCGGTATCGTCTCCCATTTCGCAAAACCGGGTAATTCTCCGGAACGACTCGTCGTCCAGTTCCTCAAGTTTGAATTCAATGTAGCGATTTTCCGGGAGTGCCCGACCGAAAGCACAAGTCCGCTCAACACACCATCGCCACTGCAGGGCGGCCACCTCGAGGGTGCCGAGTTCTTTCACGAGGCTGCGCAGGCCGGGAAGGCGTGGTCCCCAGAGAACCCTGCCTTTGCCGGTGATGCTGCCAAAGGTTCGCATAGCAAATTGCATCCCGTAGCGGGGTATCTGCAGAGGACTCAGTTCCTTGAGACGCTGCGCACCGCGTACCCCGCGGAAGCCTTTAGTATTGGTCTCCCAGTGGGAGCGGATCGAAAGCGATGCCTCATAACCGTGACGAATGATGTGGAGGTATCGGGCTTCAGGCAGGGCGGCGTCCACGAAGGCCGGTCTGAGCGAATTCTGGGGTGTCTTTTCCAGAAGTCTGCTCTTTCCGTTTTCCGCGAGAAAACGGTGAAAATGGGAACGAATATGGCCGCGAATCCGTTCGCTCAAGTATTCCGGACGCAGGATATCGCTTTTCGATTCGTTACCGTAGCGCCAGATCGGCGAAGGTTCGATCGCATGAGCGAATTCGCGATGGGTGGCGAGAACGTCTCCGAGAAACGTCGTCCCCGAACGTGGCGCCCCGAGGATGACGATGGGACGGTCGAAGAGTTTGGCGCTAGCCGTAACTTGGTTCATTCTCTGGATGCCGCTCCGGCGGCTGGTCTAGGTTCCTTTAAATCGCAATTTCCGCTCGGCAATCACTTTGGCAGGATTACCGCCCACGATTTGATAAGCAGCGACGGATTTAACGACGACCGCGCGAGCGGCCACGACCGCCCCTTCCTCGACAGTGGTATTGGGTCCGACAAAAGCTTCGGCACAAATCCACGCAAAATCGCCGACGGTGATCGGCAATTTCTGGAGATCGAAGCGCGGACTTTCGAAGTCGTGAGTTCCCGCACAAAGATGGGCTCCCTGTGAAATGGTGACGTTCCGGCCGATTCGAATCCGACCGAGCGCATAGAGGATCGCACCATCTCCCACCGTTGACCAGTCTCCAATCTCGAGGGTCCAGGGAATCACGATTCGACACGTGGGGTAAAGGTGGACCTTTTGCCCGATTCTCGCGCCGAAGCATCGCAGAATCCAGCGCCTCCAACCCCAGGCGAGTCGCGGACTGTATCGAAAAAACAGCGACGCGAACCGCCAGGCAATACGGCCGGTAAGCTCCTTGCTCGACCAATTGCGGGCGGCTCTCCGTTTCTGTAGTTCCGATTCTGCGTTTTCGGGCGCGCTCATAAACTTTTTTTAAAGGCAACTAATCAAACACGCAGGCGGGCTTTGCTCCATTTCCAAGCATCCATTGGTAAAAGGCAACCATTTCTTCCCCGATTCCCGGCCACCGGTACTTTCGATCAATCAACGCCATCCCCCTTCGCCCCATCTCTTCGCGCTCGGAATCACTTCGCGAAATAGCATCCTCGAGGGCCGTGGTGATAGCTTCTACCGTCGGCTCCACCCACCAGCCACAGGAATCTGCCTCCAGATCACTCCAGGGTGCGCCGGTTGTCGTCAAAACCGGAACGCCGTATTGAAGCGCTTCCGCAATGACAATGCCAAAATTCTCCGAATAAGTAGGCAGGACGAAGAGGTCCGCCTGCCGGTAGATCGTATCTTTCGCTTCCTTGAACAGCGGGCCGGAAAACCTCACATCGGCGCCCAGTCCGAGCCGTTCCGCCCGGCTCTTGAGGGCAGGCAGAAAATTACCCTCGTCGTTGCCCGCGATCACGAGTTCCCAATCGGCCGGCTTGAGCTTTGCCCAGGCGTCGAGCAACATCGGGATTCCTTTTTTCGGATGAATTCGAGAAAGAAACAGGGCGATGCGCCGGTCTTTCGGAGCTGCCAGAGCCTTGGGGTCGAGCGGAGTCACCGGCGCCGGAGGCACCCCGTTGGGCTGAATCACCACCGGCTGCTTGAAGCCGAGTTCGCGCAATTGGCAGGCTTCCGATTCGGCAGTTGCGTGAAGTGCCCGGGCTCTCTGAAGAGCCCGGTTTTGATAGAGCCACCAGGCGGTCTTTTTTTTCCAAGCATGATAGCCAAGCGCCCAGGGCTCCAGCATTCCATGTGGCGACCAGATGAGCGTAACACCTTTCCGCGCGGCGAAACTGGACACTCCGCGGGCCGATTGCCGCCAGATACCATGCTGATGAATCAATAAAACCGGATTTTTTTCTGATTCTTGGGCAAGCCTCTGATAGAACCGGCCGGCAGAGAGATTCAATCGCCCGAATCCCGGTCCCCGCTCGACTTCCATGACCCGGATTGCTTTATGAACCGGGATGCGATCCCCTCCGGGAATTTTCACAGTGATGATCTCAACGGATCGATCGCTGCCGAGTTCATGCTCGCAAAGTTGGCAGGCCGCCGGCGGCAGACCACCGGCGTTTCGGGACAGAGTGGGGATGCTGTGTATCAGACGCATTTCATTTTGTTGAAGCAACAATCAGAGTTGATCATCCCGGGTCGGCGGGCAATCGACCGGCGTTGCCCGGGATAGCGGTTGCCGGCCGCCGCCTGGATCGCGCCACCGCAGCCGGTGATTGTTTCTTAAATCGGACGAGAGACATGTAGAGGCAGGAATAGAGTATATTGAGAAATGCCCACGTGTGGGTCGGGTAGTAGATGATCGCATTGATGAATCCATGGACAAAGATCACGGGAGCGGAAGCGACGATCATCGACGTCAGGAGCGGCCCCAGCGGCGAGCTCCGCCTTCGAATCCAAAGTCGGATAGCACAAAGGTAACCGTACAATTGAATAAAAAAAAGAGGGATCCCGAGAGCCAGACCTCCAAGGTAAAGGAATTCAATGTAGGCATTGTGGGGGTTGTCTTCCGGATGGATCCCGTATTCCCCGGTCGAAAAAAGCAAGCCGAACAGCGGCCGTTTAATCACCTGCTGCCAACCGGCTTGCCAGAGCTCCCCCCGCTTGTCGTAGCCAAGTCCCATTCGACTGAAGTCGGTATCGCCACCGAGTTTCACGGTCACAAAGCCGCCCGCGACCACGACCGAAAGCACGAAAAAAATTCCGAATGCGGGGCTTTTTCGAAAAGCGTACAGCAGGATGGGAAGAGACGTGACTCCGAAGATCAGCAGACCGCCCCGGCTTGTCGAGACGATCAACTGCGCAAGGCCCAGCATCATAACGCCAAAGAAAAGCAAACGCAGGATTCTTCGCCTCGACGAAACCGCAAAGTAAAGACCGAAAGTGGCTGTGAGCGCGAAAGCGATTGCGATCAGATTCGGGTTGCTGCCGAAGGGCATAAACCGGAACGCAGCGGCTCCCGGATTTGTGAGCAATTCGATCGATGTGATTGCGCAGACTCCAACCATGCCAAACAGAATTCCGATAAGGATTCGTTCCATGGATTGTCGATCGACCACGGTTCTTGCCGTCAGGATCGCGGCGGCGATCAGAAAGACCCACTGCAACCGGATGACCACTGAGAGCAAGCGGTCCAAAGTTCCGAAGACAAAGAAAATCGCCAGAAGACCGATCGCGAGGTATCCCCACGCAACCGGGTTCAGTTTCATTCGATGCCCGGGTTGCCGGTATGCCGAGATGGCCACCGTCATAAAAGTGGCAAACGATCCGGCTTTGCAAATCGCGGCAACGGGGCCGAAGCCGGATAACTTCGAGATCGCGAGCGTAAAGGCCATGGTGGCCAGGCTGGCCTGAAGTCGCCAGCGGGGAGGAATCAGTTGGAAACCCGCAAGGGCAAGCACCAGCGCCAACACCAGAAACGGCAGCGGCAACACGTCGAGATACTCGCCAAACTTATCCATCGTTTGAGTCGTTCGAATTCCGGCGGCGCTGACGGTCCGGTTTGTTAACGGGAGTGGGCGTGGGTGTTCCTTTGCGTGGCTGGCGTTTTTGTTTCGGTTCCGTCAGAACAGGTTTTTTGCCCGATGGAACCGGCCGGGGCAAGGGGCATAGCGGCACACTGCTGCGGCGATCACAAATTAACGACGTTATGATATGACGGTTTCGAGTAAGGAGAAGCTTTAGAGAATCTAGGCAGGCCGCGTCACGAAACGAAGCACAAACCACGCTGCATCGATATTCGGTATGCCGCGGCGAAGGGAAGCTTCACAAATCCGGAAACCAGTCGGGTAAAAATTGACGCGACTCGAATGACATTGCGACGATCGTAAATCGTCCGACGGGTTCAGTTTTCTCGCGACAACGATCCCGCGAAGAACAACGATATTCAGGATCGTCCGAGCTTCACACGGCACCGGCATCCTGCCGGGAACGGAAATTTTCCAGAACCGCATCCATGTCCCAAAGCGGCTCTGAATCCCCGAGCATGAGCTGCAATTCCTCAAGCTCAACGCGGAACAGATTGACCAGATATTCGACGGTATCGAGGTTCGGAGGATCCGGTTTGGCGGGTGGTCCCGGCAGCAGCCAGTTCCTGATTTTGTCCCGCGTTTTCAGGGGGAAAAGCGGTCTTAAGACGCGCCGGTAAAGTCCGGATTGCGTGATCGATCGCCAGAATCCCGTCAGCACCGGCTTCGAGTCGCCCCGGTTGTAAACGGCCCCGGTGTCGATTTCGTCGGCTTTCGGTGGGATCCCGAGGAATTCGCAAACCTTAACCATCGTTCCGATCCGATCCGCCACGTAATCTTCAAACTTGATCACGTGGACGGCATCTCTTCCAAAAGCCTCGATCCAGGGGCGCAGTTGCATCGCATAGCGGCTGTAATTTACCAGTGGTGGAAACTCCCGGGCAGCCCGGTTGATGTCCATCTCCATGTGATCTTCTCCCCGCGAAGTATGCACATGAAAGTGGTGACTGATAAACCGGGCAACCGGCTCACGGATGATGAAAATGATCCGCGTGGAGGCGGGAAGAAGGCGTTTGGCCCGGGGAACGACATCGGCTGATTCCGGAAGTTTGGCGTAATCCGGCGAGACATCACCGCAGATCGTCCCCGATCCGCCGGACTGGAAATGACTGGCGTATTCATCGGAGCTGATCTCTTTGCAGAGAAAATCCGATTCCTTATCGGGCATAAATACAGACGGCAGGGCCAGCAGATCGTAATAGAGGGTCGTCGTTCCACATTTCATGGCGCCGATGACAAGAAAATCGGGTAAACGGCCTTGGTTGGTCAGCATCAATTACGGTTTTTAAAAATTTGAATAGAGAACGGCGCTGCGTCGATGTTTTATTGAGGAACCTGAAATCCGTCAATCAAGCCGCTGCATCTGCTGCACAAGCCGGCTTGTGATCAAAGTTAACGGTGTCGGGATACATTTGCGGTCTGCGAATGGCGACGACGGTTCCCACGCCGGTCGGCAAGCCCCGTGTAGAATGCGGATTCCGCTGCGCCACAAGCCACCATCGCTGCCGTCGGTCATGATACTTGCGAAGTGTGAAGGTCCGCTGAGCGCCCCCCGGTGAGGCGCATTTGCAGCGGAGGCATGAGCAATGGCGGGTCATTCTCAAGGAAGCGGTTTCTGTCGCCATGCGAACTCAGCAAAACCTGCATCGCATCGGGCCGGAACTTACCGTCCAGACTGAGATAAAAGGGCTGGCTGTCCTGAAGTTATTCACAGGGCATGCGCGATGAGGGTAGCGTCAATCGATATCGATGATCCCCATTTCATTGAGACAATCGAGAATATGGTCGGCAGACTCTTCGGCCGACATGACGGTGGTATCGACGCAAATCTCAGGATGCTCCGGAACTTCGTAAGGTGAATCGATGCCCGTGAAATTTTTCAGCTCTCCCCGACGAGCCTTTTTATACAGCCCTTTGACGTCACGTTCCTCAGCGACTTCGAGCGGCGTGTCGACGTGAATTTCGACGAACTCCCCTTCCTGGACGAGTTCTCTCGCCAGCCGCCGTTCCGAGCGGAACGGCGAGATGAATGAAGTCAACGTGATCAGTCCCGCGTCGACCATGAGATGAGAAACTTCGGCGATCCGGCGGATGTTTTCGACCCGATCGGCATCAGTGAAGCCAAGATCTTTGCTCAATCCGTGACGCACGTTGTCACCATCGAGCAGGTAGGTATGCCGCCCCAGTGCCAGTAGCTTTCTATCGACCAGATTGGCGATCGTTGATTTGCCCGATCCGGAAAGTCCGGTGAACCAGAGAATCGCCGGTTTCTGGCTCTTGATTTCGGCGCGGGTCTGCTTGTCGACATCGACCGCCTGCCAGTGAATGTTGGAGGCACGACGCAGGGCAAAATTGATCATGCCCGCACCGACAGTGGCATTGGTATAGCGATCGATAAGGACGAAGCTGCCGGTATCCCGGTTCTCGATATACGGGTCGAACGCGATACGCTTGTCGACAGACACGATCAGTTCACCAATCTCGTTGAGTTCGAGTTTTCGAGCCGCTTCTTCCGCCAGAGTATTAACATCAGTTCGGTGCCGCAACGTGCCGATGGTGGCGATGGCTGACTGCGGTCCGGCCCTCAACAGGTAGGTTCGTCCCGGCAGCATGCTGTCTTCTGCCATCCACAGCACAGTCACATTGAACTGATTGGCGGCCTCTGCCGGTTCGCCTGCTCCACAGATCAAGTCTCCCCGTGAGATATCGACTTCGTCTTCAAGGGTCAGCGTCACCGATTGGCCGGACACCGCCTGATCCAAATCTCCATCTCCGGTGACGATGGCTTTCACCGTGCTCTGCTTCGCCGATGGCAGCACCTTGACGGCATCACCGGGCTGAATCGTTCCCGCGGAAATCTGTCCACAGAACCCACGAAATTCCGAATTTGGCCGGTTGACCCATTGCACCGGCAGACGAAACGGATTTTCGACAAGCGAATCAACGGTCTCGACGGTCTCCAGGTGGTCGATCAGCGTCGGGCCGTGATACCAATCCATTCGCTGGCTCGGGGCGGCCACATTGTCACCTCGCAGCGCTGAAGTCGGAATCGAAACCAATTTAATTTCGGTCTTGGTGATCTTCGCCAGTTTTTTGGCAAACTGCGTAAACTCGTCGACAATCGAGTCGAACGTCGCCTGGCTGAAATCGACAAGGTCCATCTTGTTGACGGCAAGCACCAGGTGCCGAATGCCAAGCAGGGAAACAATAAATGCGTGCCGAAGTGTCTGGGTAAGCACCCCCCGCCGCGCATCGACCAGCAGAATTGCCAGGTCCGCAGTGGAGGCCCCGGTCGCCGTATTCCGCGTGTATTGCTCATGACCGGGCGTGTCCGCAACGATGAACTTGCGCCTTTCTGTAGCGAAGTAGCGGTAGGCGACATCGATGGTGATCCCCTGCTCGCGCTCCGACGCAAGTCCATCCACCAGCAGAGCGAGGTCGAGTTCCGCGCCTTGCGTGCCGAGTTTTCTGGAATCCGCCTCAAGGGCTGACAACTGATCTTTGAAAATCAGCTTCGACTCATAGAGCAGGCGTCCGATCAGCGTCGATTTGCCATCGTCTACGCTGCCGCAGGTGATGAACCGCAGCATCGTCTTATTCTGATGCCGCTGCAGGTACGCTTCGATATCGGTTTCGAGAAGTTCGCTATCAGTGGTCATTTTCTAGAAATAGCCCTCCTGTTTTTTCTTCTCCATCGACGCCGTTTGATCGTGATCAATCGCCCGCCCCTGACGCTCAGAAGATGTCGACAACAACATTTCCTGAATAACCTCCGGCAGGGTTTTTGCCATGCTCTCGACAGCTCCGGTCAGGGGATAACAACCGAGGGTGCGGAAGCGCACATTGCGGGTCTCCGGCTGCTCGCCATCCTTCAATGGCAGGCGCTCATCGTCGACCATGATCATACTTCCGTCCCGCCACACCACCGGTCGCGGGGCGGAAAAATAAAGCGGCACGATCGGGATGTCCTCAAGATAGATGTATTGCCAGACGTCGAGTTCGGTCCAGTTGGAGAGAGGAAATACCCGAATCGACTCGCCCTTCTCGATTCGCGTGTTGTAAATTTTCCACAATTCCGGGCGCTGGTTCTTTGGATCCCAGCGATGCTCCCTGCTGCGGAACGAAAAGATGCGCTCCTTGGCCCGCGACTTTTCCTCGTCACGCCTGGCACCGCCAAAGGCCATGTCGTAGCCATGCCTGTCCAGGGCCTGCTTGAGGGCCTGGGTTTTCATCACATCCGTATGTATATTGGATCCATGCGTGAAAGGCGAGATGCCTTGATCGACACCGTCCTGATTGATATGGACGATCAACTCCAAGCCGTGATCGACGGCCATCTGATCGCGAAATGCAATCATCTCGCGAAATTTCCACGTCGTGTCGACATGCAGTAGCGGGAACGGCAGAGACGACGGATGGAAAGCCTTCATCGCCAGATGCAGCATGACGGCGCTGTCTTTGCCCACCGAGTACAACATGACGGGATTCTCCGCTTCAGCCACCACCTCACGCATGATGTGAATGCTTTCCGCTTCGAGTTTTTGTAGATGGGTCAGAGGTTTCAAGGAACCGGATCAGCTGGTAAGTATTGAGATGCCTGGCAGGGATCGTCGAGTTCGAGTAAGCCGACCGGAAAAAGCAACAAGCGTCGATGGCAGGTCAGGCGGGCATTGTGAATCATCGCCTCACCGCCAACCGCAATGACCAGTTCCCGCTTAACTCTGGGCGTGCCCGCGATCGAAGGGTTCACTGACGATGAAGGTGCGTCGTTGATCACAACCGGGACGGCCGGGATTTGAAGCTTATCTCCAAACCTTGCCGTTTTGAACTCAAGCAATAGGCAGTTTTCCAATGGCAGGCAAGCCTTCACCCGCACCCGACTCGAAGAAAATCTATGATTGAGGATTGAACCGTGCCGGCGGCAGGGCCCGGTAGGCGTTCCCAATTGATCTTGTTATCCCGAAAGTCAGCCGGTAATCCCGGAGAATGACTGCTTACCGGGAAAGCCAGCATTCGAAACCAGCTAAGCAAGGCTTTACAAGAGCCGCGTAAAAATACAGTGTTGCGGTTGAGACGCGAGCGGAGATGGTCCAACACAGGCAAGCGCAAAAACTGAATGCAATCGCATTTCCCCCGGTGTTTGCATGTCTTGTCGCGTTCGGGTGGCCCGTTGATCTTCAGGCAGCGGGAGACGACGAACTCACCACGAAGCCGGCAGTCGATCTGGTTCTGCAACCGGGAATTGTCGAACAGATACCTCCGCCGTGGCGGGACAGATGGCAGTTGTTCGACTGGCTTGATGCGCCCTCAAAATTCCGGGCGGCTGCCTCATTCAGTGCCGTCTGGAACGATAACGTGTTGCTCTCGGAGACCGCTCCCGTCGAAGATTTCGTTTGGGACACCAATCTTGCCATCTGGTTCGAGTCCTCGGAGCCCTCTGAACTACAACGCAATTACCTCAAGTTCGGCTACGATCCACAGATTCTCACCTATACGGACCTGGCAGAGCTGGACGCAGTCAACCACCGCTGGTTCGCTCGCTACTTTTACCGGGGCAGCCGGCTTAACGCGCGGATTGATCACCGCGATGCTGACTACTCCGACGCCTCGCTATCCGGCGACCGGGGATTTACTCCTGCCAGCGCTCTCGAAGCGGACACGGTCAGCGAAGGTGACCCCGACACCACACAACAGGATCTCAACGATACCGCGCGGGATCTCGGGCGGCTGGTCCAGGGAACCCGCCAGTCAACGTCAGCTTTTGCGGCGATTGATATGTCGAATACCACCTTGTTCAGGCCGTCAGCGAGCCGTCGCTTTCAGGACATCGAATTGGGCGACGGAGAAACCGGGGAATTCGAAGAGTGGTGGATCGAGGGAATCGCCTACCGCGAGTTCTCGCGCAGGCTCCGCCTTGGGCTCGGGCCCCGCTTCGGCTGGGCTGACTTCAGCCGGGTCAACAGTCAGAACTATTGGCAGGGATTGGCCCACCTGCGATTTCGCTATTCACCGAAGCTGCAGGTCGATGGCTCGGTTGGCGTCGACTACCGGCAGTACGGTGCGCGCGCCGGACATCAGACAACCCCGCTGTTCCTGACCCGATTAACCTGGTCACCGTCGAAGCATACGGCCCTCTCGATCGAGGGATTTCAGCGGGCTCGCGCCACCTTCGGAGGGGATGTCTCCACCGATCTCGGGACCCGCCTGGCGCTGAACCAGAACTTGTTTCACGGATTAAATTATTCACTTCGGCTCGGCTACATTTCGTCCGAATTTGCCTCAGGTTCAGCGACGGCTGCAGAAGTTCAGCGTGACAGTGATTTTATCTTCGTCCGGAATGCTCTGGAATACCGCCTGAGCGAACGGGGACTCTTCACAATTTTTCATGAGCTACGGGACAACTCATCGAACCGTGGCCTGGACTACACTCAAGCTCTGGCAGGTGTCTCTCTCGGATTTGAGTTCTAGCCGATTTTCCTGTGCAAGTAGCCGTTGAACCCTCATCCTAAACGTTCCCCGGCGCTGTCCCAAGACTCAAAAAAGTCCCAACACGTTCATGAAAACGAAACATCGCGTTCTTTCACTGTGGCTCATGCACCTTGCCCTGATCGTCGGTGCAGTCGCCCCGGTGATGGCTGTCGATTCGAGCTACGTTCTGCGCCCGGGTGACGCGGTGCTGATCACGGTCTTCGAGCAGGACGAATTCACAACCGAGGCTCAGCTGTCCAAACAGGGGGAGATCGAAGTGCCGCTGATCGGGACGGTTGTGGTCGGCGGAAAATCCATCAAAGATGCTGTTGCCGACCTTACCGCCAAGCTTTCCAATGGATTCGTGGTCGATCCAAAGGTGACCCTGACCCTGACGGGGGGTGGCGTAAACCAGGCAATCGTCATCGGCATGGTGAACAAACCTGGGTTCGTAGATTTCCCCGACGAGCGCAGGCTCGATGTACTCAGCGCGATTGCGATGAGCGGCGGGTTCGCCGATTCTGCCGATCTGCAAAACGTAACCATTCGGCGTGACGCGAACGGGAAGTCGAGTTTGATCAAGGTCGACCCGGGCGTCCTTACCGGCGAAGACGCAAGCTTGTTGATCCTGGAGCGCAATGACGTTGTCCAGGTCGGTCAGGTTTTCGCCAAGCGTGTCACGGTCATGGGAGAGGTCGATCGTCCGGGGTTTGTCGATGTTCCGGGGGTTGGAGAGTTCAGTTTGCTCAGTGCGATTGCAATGGCCGGGGGCTACACGGAGGCAGCTGACGCCGCAAACGTGGTGGTGCGTCGTGGCACGGCGATTCACCGGGTCGATGCGAAGGCGCTCGCCTATGTCGCAGGAAAACAGCCGTTCACTCTTCAGCCGCAGGATGTGGTTATTGTCGGCAAAGCCGCCACCTACACGGTTACTCTGCTGGGCGAAGTGAAACTGCCCGGGCTCGTCGAGATCCCGGCCGATACCGGCCTTACACTGCTTGAAGCCATTGCGCTGGTTGGCGGCTACACCGACAACGCCAATCCCAGGAAAATCGTCATTCGGCGGCGTGCGACGGAACAGGGAGGAACGGACAAATTTTACCGGGTCGACGGGAAACGGCTCGCCGAAGCTTCCGAAGCACAGCCGATCAGTCTCCAGCCCAACGACTTGATTACCGTTCCCGAGCGCTTTTTTTGAGGAGGTGTCGCCATCGATCCATTTCAATTCAGCTGAGTGCCGCGAATGCCCGACTTTCCAGACACCTCATCAGAGCCCGAAGATGCGATTGACCTCCGGGAAATTATCGGAGTGCTGTTAGACAAAATCTGGATTCCAATCACCACAACTATCCTCTGCATCGCTGCGGGGATCGCCTATCTGAAGGTGGCCGAGCCGATTTTCATGGCCAAGGCTACCGTGGAAGTCCTGATGACCAATCGCAACCTCGCCGGCATGGAGGTGCAGGGAATGAACGTCGCCAGCGCTGACACGCTGGCGACGACGGAAGCCAACTTGCAGCGCACCTTTCTTTTTCAAAAAGTGATGGAGCGGGAGGAAATCTCGCAGCACCCCGATCTCGGTCTGGCGGCGGATCTGAACTCATCGGAGCGGGCCATGGAGATGGCAGACTGGACAAGCGTAAAGTTACGCGGCGAGTCGCGCCTGATCGATATCAGCGTGAAGCACGCCAATGCCGAAGTGGCCGGTTTGCTCGCAACCGGAATCTTTGACGAGTACGTTGCGGAACGAGTGTCGATTGAGCAGGGATCGACCCAGTCTGCGTTCAAGAAGCTGCTCGTGGAAAAGGGCGAAATCGATACCCGGTTGGAACAACTCGAAGCCGACCAGCAATCAATCGCGAAGGCTCTGGAGGCAAAAACAGCGCTCCTGGATCTGAAAAGTGAGATCGAGGTTTTACACCAGACCAAGGGGCCGCTGCATCCCGATGTAAAGGCTCTGAGCACACAGATGAATGCCCTGATCGACGATCTGGAAGTCCTTGTCGGCAGAGCCTTGCCCCTGCTGGAAAAAAATACCACCATCGCCGACCCGCCCGCCGCCGGGGAAGAAGCACTATCCCGCGAGAAACGCCTGTTCGAAAAGGTAGATCAGCTGGAACTGGTTCAGCTGTCACTGCTTCGTGCCATCGAGTCCGAGCGGGTCTTGAGCGAAGTGATCGACGGTCGCCTGAAGGAAGCCGGAATCAACATGGACATCCAAACGATCCCGCTCGCTCTGGTCGAACCGGCCTTCGCTTCCGACGTACCGGTCAGTCCTCGAAAGATTAATATACTCGGATTCGCCGCTATTGCCGGTGGCGGAAGCGGATTGTCTATCATCTGGATCCTCCATTTTCTGAACTGCTCACTGACTACCGTGCCGGCGGCTGAGCGGGCCACCGGGCTGCCGGTCATCGGTGTCATTCCTTACGACAAGCGCATGGCGGGCCATGACTGGCTGGAGAAGCGCAGCACGCGCGATATCACCCGCTTCAAGCAGGCGTCCGCCGCCGGGCACAGCGACGGTTTCAAAGGCGAAACACCCCACGGGCAGCCGAAAGCCGGGAGCAAAATCGAACCCCTTGTACTTTTTTCCGATCCGGGCAGTGCCGTCGCTGAATCGTTTCGAACCTTACGTGCGACGTTTAGCCTGCGTGCCCATGAGCTGAACAAGAACACCTGCCTGGTGGTCAGCGCGGTCCCCGATGAAGGCAAAAGTTTCGTCGCGGCAAATTTCGCGGCAGCCATGGCCGCCCAGGCTGACATGCGCACCTTGCTGATCGATGCCGATCTTCGCTGTCCTTCGATGCAGGTAATATTCGATATCGAGTCTCGAGGCGCCGGCCTCAGCGAGGCATTGCGCGACGGCAGCAACGACCTGATGAGTCTGGTGGTACCGACGGGGCTGCCCAACCTTGACATTCTTCCGGCCGGAGGCGGTGCGTCAAATCCTGCTGAGTTGTTGTCGTCTCCGATTTTGGCTCCCCTGCTGAACGAATTCTCGAAAGTATACGACCGCATAGTGATCGACGCGGCGCCAGTCAACGTGGTCGCCGACGGATTGTTGCTTGCGCCCCACGTCGATGCGCTGTTGCTCGTCGTCCGCGCCGGACGGACACCGGGCAGTGCCGTGAACCATGCCATCCAGATGCTCAGCGATGCCGGTTGCCCACCTGACGGAATCGTAATGAATCAAATGAAAGCAAATTCACGGACTTCATCGAATCCCTATTCAACCCGGAGTTACACCATGTTCCAGAAATACGGCGAGAACTACAGCTGATCGAACTGTCGCCGGCGACACAACAGGCAACCGTTGACGTGAACGCTGGACAAGCAGATCCTGATAATGATGATACGAGTTCTCCTCATAGACGACGAACCGGGCTTTACCGCTTCGGTAGCAATCAATCTCGAGGAAACCGGTAATTACCAAGTGGAAGTGGTCAACGATCCACAACTCGCGCTCGTATCAGCACTTAAATTCGAGCCCGACATCATTTTTCTCGATGTGGTGATGCCGGAAATCGACGGCGGCGACGTGCTGATCCTTTTCAAATCGGAAGAGCGACTCAAAAATGTGCCGGTGATTTTGTTGACCTCTCTGGTCGAGCTTAAGGAAACCGCTGGCGGCCTCGGAATAGCAGAGGAAGCAGGTCAGGTCTTGCTGGCCAAGCCGGCGAAACTGGATACCATCGTCAGCGTCATCGAAAAGCACGTCAAACCCCGCTGAAAACTGCTTTCTCCCCTGCCCAACTCTCTGCGGCAGACTCACCCGATAGCAGAAGATCAGATCCTCCAATTCAAAGCAACTCTTCTGCAGCCGCCTGATCCGCAAGGCTAGGCTCTGGCGACTCGTCGGCAACGCGTTCGATGGCAGCTTCCGCCTGGTGAACATCTTTGCGGAAAACGACTTTTAATACTGTCAGACAGAGGATTTTGATATCGAAGGTCAGCGACTGCCTGTTTACGTAGGCAACGTCATAGTCGAGCTTCTGTTGCACCTTAAGCTCCGCGCGACCGTTGATCTGCGCCCAGCCAGTCAAGCCGGGCTTGACCCGGTTCACCCCGCGCAGCGTGCGCATCGCAATCAAAACCTGCTCATTGGGAAGCACCGGCCGTGGACCGACGAAGCTCATACCGCCGGTGAGAATGTTAAACAACTGAGGCAGCTCATCGAGACTGGTCCTGCGCAAGAATGCCCCGATCGGGGTTAGCCAATTCTGCGTATCCGGCAGCAGGTGCATGCCCATTTCGGGCGTGCCTGTACGCATGGTGCGGAACTTCGCCATGCGAAACAGACGGTTGTCCTTTCCGACGCGATCCGACCAGTAGAGAGCAGGTCCTCTCGACGTCAGCCGGACAGCGATGGCAACAAGCAGCATCAAAGGTGAAAACACCACCAGACAGCCCGAAGCCAACACAATATCCATCAATCGCTTCATTCCCGCTGATCGGACAAATGCCGCCCCCCTGCGTGCCCGACACAGGTATTCAGCGCGGCCCCCGCCCTAATCCGTTGATCATGAGGACAAACCAATTGCCTGTCAATCTGTGAGCTTGAGTAAAACGGGCAGAGTGCCTGAGCAAACACAGCGAGCGGTAAAGACCACCCTGCCGGAGCGAATGGGACTGCCAATCAATACAGCAACAGAAAACCTCTTTTCACGCGATAAAACACCTCTATCCGGCAGCCACCGCGCCGGTGATCGATACCGCGCCCGACTTGGCCCCCACGCGCCTCAAACTAATCCCCGCCGATCGAGATCAGGTGCGTTTCGGTGCGCACGATCAGACGTCCGCCGGCCACTGCCGGGGTTGCGTAAATGCCGGCATCGAACTGGCTGCGACCGAGAATTTCGAAATCCCGAGTCGCCGGAATGACCACCATCTGCCCCTCGCGGGAACTACCGTAGATCTTGCCGTCGATGCAAATCGGCGAGCTGAAAAAATTTCCTCCGATACGCTTCGGCTTGTCGTAAACCTGTTCACCGGTGGCGGTGTCGATACAATTGACGATGCCACCGTCACCCCACAGAAACGTCAGGCCGTTGTAAATCAGCGGGGTCGGCACGTAGCTCAGATTGTCTTTGAAGCCGAGTGCATAGGCCAGCGTCGGCTGCGCGACGCCACTCTCGAACTTGAGCCCGGTGCTGTCTTTACCGGCACCACCGGAACCCATCGTTCCAAACAGAATGCCGTTGCCGGTCACCAGCGAACCCACCGAGCGATATTTGTACTCGCCGCCATGCCGCCACACTTCCTTGCCGGTCGCCGCTTCGAGCCCCAACCAACCGTCGTTGGTGCTGAAAAATGCCACCGTCTTCTTGCCGCCAATCTCCAGAACCACCGGCGTGTTGTAGGGGGTGATGTGTTTGCCACCTTCAGCGGTCACCCGCTCGTGAATCCAGATATCAGCTCCGGTTTTGGCGTCGAGCGCACGAATCTGATTGCGGCCTTCGTCTTTGGAATCGGTGTTCAGAATGACGGCACCGTCGACCACGATCGGCGACGCGGCGGCTCCGTGGTCCGAGGTGAACGCGTCCCAGTCGCGTTGCCATAGCTGCTTGCCTGAATGATCGATCCCGAGCGCGATCGACTTCACGCCCGACCCCCAGGTTACGTAGACACCTGTCTCGTCACAGGCCGGCGTCGATGAAGCAAAGTTGTTGAACTTGTTAAGATTGTGCTCTTCGAACTGAGCCGGCAACTTCCAAAGTTCCCGACCATCATCGAAGTGATAACAAATCACCGAGCGCTTACCCGATCCTTCATCGACGGTGAGGTAAATGTGTTTGCCCCAGACCACTGGAGAGGAATGACCTCCACCGGGCAGCTTGGTGCGCCACTTATAATCGGCAACTGTGAACTCAACCGGTATCGACTTGGCCGATTCGGCGGCGATCCCCGATCCATTGGGCCCGCGGAAACGCGACCATTCGCCTTCGCCCGAACTCGCCTCCTGCGCCTGACTGCCGGCGGTCGAGACAATGACTGACAGCGCGGCGACGCTGAACTTTGTATTGAAAAAACGGGGAAGGGTAAATTTGTTCACGGCGATTCGCAGCAAATACGAAAATCCGGAGCACCGCAACTCATTCATTCTACGGGCATCCGGTTCCAGTAGATCTTCAGATTGTGGCTGTCGCGACCCGCTGCGATGATGTCGAGTCGACCGTCACCGTCGAGATCGGCAAGTTTTAGATCTTCGCATGCCATGTCGTTGTCATCGATCAATTGCGATTTCCAGATGCCGTCGTCACCGCGGTGAAACAAGCGCAGGCCAACACGCTCATCGGCGTCCGGCTGGCGCCAGCCAACGACGATCTCGTCGCGGTCGTCACTGCCCAGTAGATTACCCACCGCCAAAGCGTGACCCTGGTTCAACTGATCGGTCAGCGTGATCCTCTGCCAGGCCTCGGCAGGCGCACCGTCACCGCCTTCGACATAGATCACCAACTCGTTGCCGTGAATCGGTTCGATCGCCGCGTAAAACTCACGCCCGACCCGCACCTCACCCGCGCCGCGGCTGGGCGGCGTGCTGGTTTCCGGACTGATAAACAGCGCGTCGCCTCCATCGCCGATGATCGACGTCCGGAAAATTCCCTCGGCGCAGGCAACCACGATGTCCTTGCCGTCGACATCGAAGTTGTGGGTCTTGTGCAGCGCCGGTTGGGTGGCAATCGGATCGAATCGCCACATACCGGGCTGATCCGGCGTGCCGGGCGGCGCCACCCAATTGAGGCACAGATTGACGCCGGCCTCATCGGGCTGCGGATCTTTGCTGTTGCCGATGCCGTGCAGCGGCAACACCACCAGCTGCTTGCCGACCCAATGCATGCGATGCACCGTCGGCTGGTGCGGCAACTGAATCGGTTTCCACAGCTGCGTGCGATCCTGCGGCGCCACCAGATAGTGCACCGAACCTGACTGGTCAGCATCGGACGTCTCGCCCGGATTCCACTGGCCGCCTACGGCGATCTCGACTTTGCCATCGCCGTCCAGATCCGCGCTGGCGACGCACACGTTGTCGCGCAGCGTCAGATTTTTCGCGAGCACAAACGGCGTCCAGTCAGGAGCTCGATACCAACGGAATTCGCGCTTATCGGCGAGGATAATATCGACTTTACCGTCGCCATCGACATCGCCGATCGACAGGCCGTAGCCGATCTCGACTTTGTCATCGATGGTGACCGCTTCAAAAACTGCCGTATCCTCAGCGAGCGAACTCGCGAGCAAAAACGACGACCATAAAACGACGGTAACAAGCGGGTGAATTTTCATCACCCCGAGAATGAACCTTGAGCAGGATTTTGGCTAATCCAAAATCAACTTGGTCGTGTCCGGCGTATTGGGCGTCGGCTTGGGCTTCGGCTTATCCGGATCGACCGGCGGCCTGGGAGCTTTCGGCAACGAGGACGCGGTAAACAGACGACTGTGGGGAATCTCCGGCGGGTGCACATCGAGTGATACCTCCTTGTCACCGCGCGCTTCGGACGCTGCCAATGCGGCTTCAAAGATCTGCCGCGTCCAGCCCTGCAAACTCGAGCGGATAAACGCCTGACGTTCGGGCTTCAGATCGGCGAGCCACTTGGCTTTGGCCGCGGGATCCTTCTCGATCTCCTCGGGTGCCTTGAGCGCCGCCAGATTGGCATCGAAATTTTCGATCTCCGACTTGGTGTTGGCGGCCATCGCGGTGCCGACTTTGGTTGCGATCGTCACATAATCTTCAACCGGCAGGCCGATCGTCATCTTGGTGGTTTCAATGCGCGCCGTTGCCTTTAATTGAATAGGTGTGTTGCGGAAGGTGGTCCACCCGGCCGGCAATTTGTAGAAATCGACCATGTCACGCGCGGCGAGATAGACACGAAAGCTGTCACTGGCGACGTAAAAGTAGATCAACTGGTTGGGCTTGATCGAAAGATTCTTCAAAGCTTGATCGAAGCCCGAGCCGCGCTGACGAAACTGCTCACGCGACCATCCCTTTTCGGGATCAAAGCTGAAACTCATGGCCAGACGGTCGGTTGTGCCGTTGCGGGCGATGTGATAGACCACACCGTTGTAGGGTTCCGGTGCCGGTGACGCCTCGCCAAACAACTTGGCAACTTTTGCCGGATCGAGCCGGTATTCGTAAACCGGGATGTCGCGCTTGTCGCCGCTGCCGAACAGTTTGGCAATCACCGTGCCTTCCGAGGTCGCGTCATAGGCCGCATTCCACTCGGTCAGCATGACGTCCTTGAACGGCACCTCTTTGACGAAGCGGCTCTCCCTGCGCACCGATTCGTCGAGCGAAAGATAGCCCCGACCGGAATCGTTTTTCCGGGTTCCCTGAAGCGGATAAACGTAGCTGCCGATTTCTTCACCTTGATAAATCACATTGGCCGCCTGCCGGTCGAGAACATCGCGAACGATGAACGCGTGATCGTAAGGGTTGCCGACAAAGTAGAGCTTACCGTGCTGACAGACGACGTAGTTGGCCTGCGACTCCTCGCCGGACAGTCGCGGATTCGGCATGCGCACGATCTCCGCCTCCTTGGTTTCGCGCTCCGGAGTCTGATCGAGGATCGCGCGCATCTTCGACAGTTCGTTGCTGGCGACCAGCACCTCTTCGTCGTTGACCGTTTTCTTGGCTTTTTCCTCTTCGATTTTCTTTTTCAGCTCCTCGAGATCGGAGTTCTTTTCGACCAGCTCTTTGTTATTTTCCTCAATCTCTTTGATCCTCAAAGTGACCTGAGTTTCATCCTTCTCGCGATCTACGGTAGTCTGTTCCTGAAGCGCAAAGGTGTCGCGCAGCGAAGTCATCTGCTTGCGCTGCTCATCGACGATGGTTTTCATCTGCTCGAGCTGTTCGACGGTCACCTCGGGGAGGTTTTCGACGATCACCTTGATCGCAGCACTCATGCCCAGACTGCTGATGATCAGGATCAGCAACAGAATGCCGACCACGTTGGTCAACGCATCCATCAGCGAATCCATGCTGCGTTCCTCTTCCTGTCTGCGTCTCGCCATTTTGTCTTTCTAAAATCGTTAGTGGTTTGTGTCGTTCCCGAACCTGGCGCTGCTATTTCAAATATTCGCCAAACAGGCTTAAGTCGACCTCGCCTTCACCGGGCAACGGCAGTTTGCCGGGAATGATCTCAGCACCGGTGCCCTGGTTAAAGGTTCGCACCACTGCACCGACCCGCGAATACGCGTCGACGGCACCATCGTTTGCCCGCACCAGAAGAATCAGCTTCCGGTACGGCTCGGCGGCGATGCGCTCGAGCAGACTGACGAAGTCTTTATCCTGATTGATCGAAGCGATCGGAATATCCAGCGGCGGTTCGGTCAGGCTACGATGAATGCGCACTACCTTATCAGCGACCTCGACAAAATACGGTTCGACATTGCCACCGGAACCCGACGGCTTGACCTGCATTTTCTGAGCGTCCGGCGGCAGCTTGCGCTTTTCGATTTCCGCCTTCAGCGTCTCGATCTGCGCCAGCAGCTCTTCGTGATCTTTGTCGAGCGTTTCGTTGGTGGCTATCAGGCGGTTCAGTTCGGCGATCAGTTCATCGCGCAACCGGGTGTTGTCCTCGTTGTTCTCGAGCATGGTCTCCAACTGGCGCACTTTTTCGCGCAGCTGGCTGAAGTCCCTGTTGGCCTGAATGAGCTTTTCCAGCTCAGTGCGCATCTTTTCGAGATCCTTGCCCTGCTCGACCTTTTCCTTGTCGAGTTCGACATACTCCTTGGCTCGCTCGACCTCTTCCGGCTCGCGGCCTTCGACCTTGTTCATCTGCATCAGCTGCACGACGACGATGACCATGGTCAAACAGCCGATGACGCACACCAGAATACTCAGGAACGGGAACAGCGATACTTCGCCACCTCCTCCTCTGTTACGTCTTGCCATGACTTCTCGATTACACTCTAAGATCCCGGCTCCGCAAAGATCCGGATCACTGCTTTATTATCAAATCATGCCCCGACCGGGACACGCGGTCAACCGCGTGAGAACCAGCCTTTCTTCTGAACCACGACCTGCTTGCCGTTCAGCTCTTTGAGAACTGCGTTCAGATTCTTGATGCCCTCAGCAAGCGGCTTGATGTTGTTCTCGATCGCCTTGACCGAACCGGTCTCAACCCGCTCCAGAGTGGCGAAGAAATCTTCATCGAGCTTCTTCTCGTAGTTTTCGGCACGGTCATCGATCGCCGCGATCTGCTTGTCGACTGCCTTGGCGACCTCGGCAAAATATTTGCTCTGGTTCTGCTGGGTGTCGGACATGCCTTTCTGAACTTTTTCGAAGCGCCCCATCATGTCTTTCTGATTGAGAGCAATCGCATCGCCGATGGCTTTTAACAGGCCACCTTCGCTGCCGAAGTTGCTGCCTGCGCCACCATCATTGAGCCGCTTGAGCAGATGATCGATACAGTACTCATCGACATTGGTGACCAGATCATCCTCCGCATTCTGCAGCGAACTCGCCGGAAAACTCAGGATAATCGAAAACACCAGGGCCAGCAGGGTCGTGTCGAACGCAACACCGAGGCTGTTCAAAACGTCGAGCAGCGGCCCTTTGATGGCATCCATGCCTTCGGCCTTCGGCGCAGGTGGAGCAGCGGGCTTCGCCTCGCCACCATCTGCACTGGCGACCGCAGCGGCAGGAGCCGGCGCATCGCCACCGTCACCGGCATTGAGCACCGCCCCGAAACCACCAATGGCAGCCCCGATACCGATAACCGTGCCGATGAAACCCATGATCGGAATCGCCCACAGGAACACTTTCACCATGCTGTAACTACCGGCCACCTTGTTGGCGTCGATGTCCGACTGCGAGGTGATCATCGAAGCCACTTCAGGATTGTTCTGACGAATATAGAAAAACTCCAGCGCCTTACGCAAGCGGTTGACGATGTAAGTGTTGCGCAGCGGTTTCGGGAAGTTGATCAGATGCTCATGGAAAGCCGGCAGGTTGGTGACGTTGATCTCCTCGGAAATGTCCGCAGGCAGGGCCTCGAGCAACATCGCCCGCTTCTGTCGTTTGATATTGAGCGCTTTGAGAATCAACAGCGCCAGACACCAGAACATCAGAAACGTGGTCACATACTGCGACCAGCCGCGTTGCAGGAACAGACCGTGCAGGTATTCTCCAAAACTGGCAGCCGGCACCCCGGCGGCAGGTGCCGGCAGAATGCTCATCACCATCATAAAAAGGAAGGTCACGACAAGGCCGGCTCCACCGGCCACCCAGAGGTTGACGTGCGACGGATGCGGACCAACTCCCACCTTGGTCGTATTGAGTTCCGGAAGTTCATCGTAGTAATCGTCGACCAATTCTTCACCGGCACTCAAATCTTCACCCTCAGTCGAGCCGGTATCGCCAGAGGCACCATCCGGTTTCGGCATGGCACTGTCAGGTTTCGGCATTGCGCTGTCCGGCTTGGGCATATCACTGCCCTTGCCCGCAGTATCCGGCGCTGGTGGATCGGCTTTGCCTGAAACTTTGCCCGTGAGGCCTGACTTGATGCTCACTTCGCCGGCCTCTTCCTCGGAAGCGGGGATCTGAAGTTTGGTCGAACAACCCGGACATTTAACCGTCTTTCCGGCAAGCTCAGGTTCGGTCTGAAGATGAACACCACACTGTGGACAACTGAATTTCATAACTAGCTAACTAACGTATCGAGAAGTTTCTGGGTAAGGTCGCCAATGGACCTTCACACCCGCCACTCTCCTGGAAAAAATGGTGGGCTGGTAGGTATGGCACTTCACCGGGCATTTGACTAGAAAAAACCTCACCGGGTAACAAGTCAGAAGTCGCACGAAAATCCGTCGACTGGATTCTTGTCGAAACGCGGGGATTGAGCGATACCCATACCATGAAGCCGTGCTTGCCCGTCACTCAGATCCTTCTCGCGCTATTACTCGCCACCGCCGCCGACATCGCCGCAGCGACTCCCCCGCCGAACGTCATCATCGTCTACACCGATGACCAGGGCAGCGTCGACGCCAACTGTTACGGAGCCAGCGACCTGATCACACCCAACATCGACCGTCTCGCCGCGACCGGCATCCGCTTTACCCAGATGCTGGCACCGTCGGCGATCTGTTCCGCCTCGCGGGCCGGCCTGCTCACCGGCCGTTTTCCGGCCCGCGCCGGCGTCGCCTCCAATGTCTCATCAGCGAAAGGCCAGGCCGGCCTGCCGGCATCCGAAGTCACCATCGCCGAGCGACTCAAGTCAAAGGGCTATACCACCGGCCACGTCGGCAAATGGCACCTCGGCTATACCCCCGAAACCATGCCCAACGCGCAGGGCTTTGACCACTCCTTCGGCCACATGGGCGGCTGCATCGATAACTATTCGCATTTCTTTTACTGGAACGGCCCCAACCGTCACGACCTCTGGGAAAACGGCGAAGAAATCTGGCGCCCGGGCCGCTACTTCGGCGATCTGATGAGCGAGCAGGTTATGCACTTTGTTGAACAGAACCAGAAGCAGCCCTTTTTCCTCTACTGGGCGATCAACTGGCCGCACTATCCGCTGCAGGGCACCGATGACTGGCGTAAACGTTACGCCGACCTGCCCCATCCGCGCAGCGACTACGCCGCCTTCGTATCATCCGTCGATGACTTGCTCGGCAAACTGCTCGACCACCTCGAAGCACTCAAGCTTCGCGACAACACCGTTGTTATTTTTCAATCCGATCACGGACACTCGGTCGAAGAACGAACCTTCAACGGCGGAGGTAGCGCCGGCCCGTATCGAGGTCACAAAGGCAACCTTTTCGAGGGTGGGCTGCGCGTGCCCTCGGTAGTCTCCTGGCCAGCTGGTCTGCCCGAAGGCGAAGTGCGCGATCAGCTGGTCACCGGTTGCGACTGGTTCCCAACCATCGACGAACTGACCGGGCCCAAATCTGCTGACAGCACGACCGACTCCCGACTCGACGGCAAAAGTTTCGTCAGTGTTCTAAACGACGCCGATGCACCGGGCCCCCACCCGATCTTTTACTGGCAACTCGGTCGCGGTGACAAAGCCCAGTGGGTCGTCCGCGAGGGCACTTGGAAGCTACTCGGCAATCCCAGAGACGAGGTGCTCACCGCCGCCGACCGCAAAGAGTTTCTGGTCGATCTGGAAAACGATATCGGCGAGACCACCAACGTCGCCAACGCTCATCCCGACCGGGTTACAAAAATGCGCAGCGCCGCACAGGAATTTGCCGCCGACATCGAAGCGACGATTGCCGAACGTGCAAGCAAGGCCGGACAACAGGCTGCCAGGTGATCCGTCGCGCCGTCCGCTGCCCTACTGTTCCGCCACCCAGCGCACGGCGTAGTTCATCAATTCATTGCGATCCGCCATGCCCAGCTTGGCTTTAAGGTTCGCGGTATGCGTCTCAGCCGTCTTGATGCCGATGGTCAAACACTCGGCAATCTTACGTGTCGTCAAGCCGTTGCCGATCAGCTCAAATACCTCGAGTTCCCGGTCAGTGAGGATCTTCAGCGGCGAATCAAGCTTCGACTTGTTGTCGGGCAATTGTTTCGAAACGAGGCTTACGATGCTCTGCATCATATTCTCACTGACATAGACTTCACCACCGAGCACCCGGTGGATCGCCTGCAGCAGCTTCTCAGAAGCGGCCTCCTTCATGACATAACCGCGGCCGCCCGCGCGCAGCACCCTCTCGGCATAAAGTTTCTCATCATGCATCGAAACGACGAGGAACAGAATCCGCGGCCACCTGGCCAATGCATCCTTAATCAACTCCAGTCCATTACCATCCGGCAGACGCAGGTCTGCGAGCACCAGGTCGGGCTCCTTTTCGCCAATCATTGCCATCGCCGCCCGGACCGTTCCCGCTTCGGCGACGACTTCGACACTTTTGTCGGGTGCTAACAGCGAAGCCATTCCTCCACGCATCAAGGGATGATCGTCGACGATCAGGACGCGGCTGATTTTCTTCGCATCGCTCTTAGCCATTTGGTAAATTGCTTCAGTTTACTAACTTGATCAAGTTATCCCGCCCCCCATCGACCATTGATTTATGAGCGACACTGCTGCCCCTGACTACGACAAGTTGCTTGGAAAACTTGGCCTCGCGATCACCGACGCCCTGCCTACCCTCATCGCCTATGTCGATCGCGATCTCGTCTACCGGTATTGCAATGCCTCTTACAAACGCTGGTTCGGCATCGAGCGGGAAGACATTATCAACAAAAAGACCGTCTCCGAACTGGTTGGCAAAGAAACCTTCGAGCAGATTCGGCCATTCATTGATCGAGTTTTTAACAAGGGAAAAGAATCCGGTTATGAGATGCCACTGGCACTCCCCAATGGCCTCAATGGACTGTTTCGGTCAATCTACAGCCCGCACATCAATGACGACGGCGAGGTAATCGGCCTGGTCGCAATGGTGGAAAATTTCACCGAAAGCCGTCACCACGAGTCGTTCTTCGAACAGTATGATCAACCGGTTCGACCGAATTTTAACGGCAACCAGTTCGGCACATGGACCGTGGAAATTTCCAGAGCGGTTGCCGAACTCGATCCGGCTCTGGCCAGGCTTTTCCGTCTCCCGGGCAACGAGACCGACTTACCACTCGATCGTTTTGTCGAGCTTATCGCTCCCGAACACCGGGAACGGATCGCCGTCGCAGTTCGCAACGCCCTCGACGACAAATCCGATTTCTCCGAACAGTATAAAGCCAACTTCCCGGACGGCACCACCGAGTGGTTTTCCAGCTATGGCAAAAGGCACCGTGACGAGCACGGCGTCGCGCAACGCGTCGTTGGCGTCACCCATCTGATCACCGAACAGAAAGATGCTGAAAAGCAACTGCGCAGCCTCAACCATTTCCTTGAGGCGCGCGCAGCGCGACAGGCCGAAGCTCTGCAGATGAGCGAGGCCAATCTTCTGGCCATTGTATCATCGGCAGCCGACGCGATCCTTACCATCGACGAGCAACAGACCATCCTCAGCGCCAACCCCTCGGCGAAAGCACTGTTCGGCAGCAAGAGTAAACCCGCTCCCCTGATCGGCACCAGCATCACGCCACTCATGCCGAACGACACCTCGACGCTGCGTTCCGCAACCCTGCAGAACCATTCAGCGCATGAAGGCCCCATTAATCGAACCACTGTCGCGCGCCGCATTGACGGCAGTGAATTCGCAGCAGAATTCAGTGTCACAAGAGCCACCGGGGTACCCTTCAGCGTCGTACTGCTGCGTGATATTTCTGAACGCCGGGAACTCGAGAGCATGCTGCTGCGCGCCACCGAAGAGGAAAAATCGCGAATCGCCCGCGACCTGCACGACGGGCTCGGCTCCCTGCTCGGTGGTATCTCGTGCCTGGCAAAAACGGTTGAAACCGAGCTCACCGCCAGCGCCCATCCACTCGCCAGTCGCGCCAAAGACATCGCCGATGCGACACAGCAAAGCGTCACTACCGCCCGCCGATTGGCCCACGGACTGAACGCGGTCGGCTCAGAGGCCAACGCCCTGGTCGAAGCCCTCCGGGAATTTACTCAGGCCGCTGATTCCAGCCATCCCGACTTCACCATTGCCTTTGACTGCAACGATCCGGTCGACATCACCGACCGGGTTGTTGCCAACCATCTGTTTCGCATCGCTCAGGAAGCCATCACCAACGCGATTCGTCACAGCGGCGGCGACAGCATCGGGATAAAACTGAGAAAAGATGAGCACGACATTGTGCTGCAGGTTTCAGACAACGGTGCCGGCCTCGACGCATCCGATAATCCGGTCGCTCCCGACGGCTTCGGATTGCGCACCATGCGCTACCGCAGCAGCGAGATGAATGGTCGGTTCGACATCGAATCGACCGCGACCGGCACCACCGTGACTTGCCAGGTCAGCCTGTAAGCAGGGGCACCTCCGGCGACAATTCCTGCCGCCGGTAAGAAAAAACCTTTTCCTGTCAGCAACGGTTCGGCATACTATGTATGGACAAGTCGAATCGACGTACAGAACCAGTCGACCCTTTACTCAGCGCAAGAAATTAACAGATGAAATACAACCTCATCGTAGCAGAACCCGGTAAGGAACCCGTACCTTACGAGCTGAATGCCGATCGCATCGGACTAGGCCGCGGTCCCGAAAATCAGATCCAGGTCCCCTCGGAATTCGTCTCGCCCACCCATCTTGAGTTTCATCACGTCGACGACGGCATCGCAATAGAAGATCTTGGATCGAAAAATGGCACCCGCGTCAACGGCCAGGTTTTTGACGGCAAACGCATCCTGCGCGACGGCGACCGCATCCTGATCGGCGAATGTGTAGCAGCCCACTTGCTGCTCCTGCCGGACGATGCCGATCCTGTCGAAGCGGCCCCCAAAGGGGACGAAGCCAAGCACAAAGCGGCCGCCGCCTACACCACCCTCGATCGCAAACTTCAGGATCTGGAGACCGACATTGTGTCCAAGCAGACCGAAGCAGACCAACTCACGGCGAAAATCAGCAGCCTGAGCACTCAGTTCGAAGCTCGTCAGAAAGAGTTCACGGAACTCGAAAGCTCGGTCGAGGCACTGCGCGACCAATTGGAAAGCAAGCGCGAGATGGCTGGCGAAAACGCCACCCCCGAAGTCGCCAGCGAGATCGCCGCGATCGAAAAGGATATTCTCAAGCAGACTCAGAAGATCACCGTCCTGAAAACCGACCTCGACAAGCGCGAAGCAGAGATCACCAAATTGCAGCACACCGCCAAAGTCCAGATTGCCAGCGCAGTCGACGATGATGACGACGATGACGACACCCCCGCCGCAGCCGCCGTCCCGGTGAAACCCGCCGCCCCCGCCGCCCCCGCTGCGCCACCGGCCGCTCCCGTCGCTCCCACAGTGAAGCCGATCGCACCGCCCGCCGCGAAACCCGCCCCATCTCCGGCGCCCGCTCCGGTCGCTCCGCCCACCGTCGGAGGCGTCAAACCCGCCATTCCCCCCGCTCCCGGAAAACCACCGGTGCCGACCGTGAAGTTGAACACTCCCGGCGATCCCAACGCGCCGAAAAAGCCGTTGCCGATCCCCAAGAAACCTTAATGATCTGCGCCCGCAGTTCGTCTGCAGCGACGATCGCCCTGCAGGCTCCTCGCGCGCATGGTCCGCCGCGGCGGCGTGGCCGCGCCCCCGGCAGCGAGATTACAGTTTAAGTTCCTTACCCGACTCGCTTGTGCGAAGCTGGTGTGAATCGTTTAACGATCGATTCACATTCTTTAAACAAACTCCGGGGTGACAAACGCTGTTAGAGTCAGTCACCCGCAAGGTGACCCTCTGGCATGGCCGATGACGCGACATGGCGAACCTGGCTCGAGATCCACGGATCCCGACTCATGCTCTACGCCCGCCAGTTGAGCCGCTGCGAAGCCGACGCCGAAGATGTTCTGCAAAATGCATTGCTGAAAACCTGGCGAGGTTCACGCGAAACTGACAGTCCCGAGACGTTGCGCGGCCTGATTTTCACCAATATTCGACGTTGCGCCATCGATCTCGGTCGTCACACCGAACGGCGCCGCAAACGCGATACCGACTTTCAACTTACCGCCATCAGCCGCGGCGAGCACGTCGCATGGTTTGAACTTCCCGACGATGACGACTCGCGCGAATTGCAAGTCGCGCTCGCCACCGTTCCTGAAAAATTTCGCGAAGTAATCACACTGAAAATATGGGGCGAACTGACCTTCGCTCAGATCGGCGAGACACTCGACATCTCGTCAAACACCGCCGCCTCACGCTACCGCTACGGTCTCGACAATTTGCGCTCCAGGTTGGCGTCCCTGCAAAAGTAATTCCATCCGCATAGCACCGTCCGGCATTTGCGACATACAGCTACCGTGGCTTAACAACCCACAGCTACCGGGACTGCCCGCTGCGCGACAGCTCAGATCTGGCTGAACAAGCGCGCACTATCCGCCAACTTGAATGTTGAGCAGATTAAGATTGTTCAAGTTCATGGCTTTTAATACCGCCCGGGCGTCTGCGGGCAACTTTTCGATCATGTCATCGCTGCGCACATACGGACCGCTGTGGATCAATTTACCGTCACCGTCGCGAATCTCGAGAATCGGTTTTTCAGCGACCGTTCGCACCGACACCGAGCCATTGGCATTGTTAATTTTCACCTCCCCTCCTCCGGCCCGGATCGAAGCCCCGTGACCGATCGTGATCGATGGAGCGCCGCTGATTTTTACTCCACTGGCGTTGATCTCGACCTTGTTTTTTCTGTCTCCCGCCTCTTCTACCGGAGCCTGGTCAGTTGACGATCCGGCATTTTTGGCCGCAGCTCCGGGGCCCTGCAAATCCAGTGTCGGCGACGGCCCGCGCGTCGCTGCCGGTTGCTTCATCCATTCCTGCATCTTAGCTCGATAATCAGCGATGCGTTGCTGCAGCTCTTTTTGCCCGAGTCGTGCGATACCGGGCGCACGGGCGTCAGGCAGCACCAACATAGGGGCTCCTGCCTGGGCCATCGGCTCAACGTTCGGAATCGCAGGATCGATAATTTCGAATTTTGCCGGCTCTTCGGGCAGCATCGACAACGGTGGCAATTCATTTTCATCGAGCGTTGCCGTCACCACCAATTCCCTGCCCTTGCGCAGAACCGCCAACTCGATCGCATCGCCCTTTTGGTAAGTCGCGACCAGCACTTGCAGATGACGTGGCGTGGTCAGGCGCTGATCGTCGAGCCGCAACAGAATGTCCTTTTCCTGCAACCCTGCCTGTTCGGCCGGACTGCCACTGACCACGTGCCGGATCGCTACACCGAATCCCTCGGTCAACTCAAGATAATCGCGCACCGCCGGATCGACGTCTACCGGCTCAATTCCCAACCAGGCGCGCTTATTGACCTCCAATTCCCTGTTCTCAGGACGTGTTTTTTTTGCCGGACGTTTTGCAGCGGCTTGTTCCGGTGATGTCGCCTTCGTTGGTTTCACCGGCTGCACCCGTTTCGGTCGTTCGACCTGTTTGCCTTCCGCTTTGGCCTCGTCAGCCGTTTCAGTTTCCGCCGTTTGTGCGATCGAGCTGCGTGGTTCGACGACAGCAACGGTGAAACCAAGCAACAGGCACAATACCGTCGACAACCGACGGTGACGGGGATTTGAAATTTTCATAGGGATGCGGGGATTGGATGGGTTAGGGCCGGGATCGTACTGATAAAAATAACGTGGGCTCAATAGGTGTTGACCGGATAAAACACCAATTCCTGCCAGGGATGAATCACCTGCACGCTGGTCTCTGTCTCAGGATCGATCCAGCATTGAGCCGTTTCGAAATGCAACGTCACCGGTCGCATCAATCCGTAGCCTTCGACTTCAACCACGTCTTCCGGCTCCGTTTCGCGCAGCATGTTTTCCAACGAGACCGTTACCAACTGAGTTTCCGCGACAGCGGCTTGCGGAGTTTCGACAAATTCTTTCTCTTTCCCCGTCGACGTCCGATCCAGTCTTGATGCCAAAAGACCACCGGTGATCATCACAACAGCGGCGATGCCCAACGGCGCAAACTTCAACCAGCCTCGCTGCCCGACGCCTTCGACACCGATTTCAGCATTTGAAGCTGAACCGCGGCGGCGCTGTCCGATCGTCGCATCGCTCCATCCTGATCGCGGCGCTGCCGGAAGCAGCGCTCCAAGGCGGCGCTCAAGATCCAGCAATTCCGGATCGAGCGGCGGCAGGGGCTCGTCATTGGGCGATGACGAATTTGGATCTGAGGGCGACATACAACAGCGGTTCACTGTCAAAAGCGATCCCCGCTGCCCTTTTCGTCTAAAAAGCCGAAAAATTTCACCCACCGCCCGGGCGATCGTTGACTCAGCCACCGGGCATCAACACGACGCGAAAGCCGATATCAGCCTGATCGCCGTTGCTCGGTTTCATCGGCGAACGCCAATCGATCGACAGTTCGAAATCCTGGCCTCGACTCCACGAACCGCCGCGCACAAACTTGTGCTCGGTCGCCGCCAGCGATGGATTGCCGACCAGTTCAGCCCGGCTCATGCGATTCAGAATAGCGGTCGAATACCAGTCTTCGCACCATTCCCAAACGTTGCCTCGCACGTCGTAGAGACCAAACTTGTTGGGCTCGCTGGCACCGACCGGATCGGGCCCGCTGCGTCGCTTGCCGCGACTGGTAATTGCGTCTTCCAGTCCGGCGTCGGCGGCGAAGTAACTCCATTCCTCATCGTTTGGCAGGCGATATTGATAGTTGCCCGGCAACTTGCGTCTGCTGAACTCTGAAGCAGTCAGCTTCTCACAAAACTTCACGGCATCGGTCCACGACACCGAATCGACCGGCTTGTCCGGTGCCCGGAAGTAACTGGGATTTTGCAGCATCACCGACTCGTAAGCCTTCTGGTCGGTTTCGTGCGCCCCGACCCAACCACGCAGGCCATCGATCCAGCGCATTTTCATGCCTACCCCGTTGGTGAAATCCTGACCCGGTTCCGGATTGGGATCGAACTTGAGCTTCACGTTAAAGGAAAGCTCCTGCCCCGGCACCACTTCACCCGACACAGCGGTCGACGAGTAGTTGTCCATGCGCAAGCTGTAGGCATACTGCCCGGGTTTAACCAACGGCTCGACAAACGGCGTAGTCCCGACAGGGTCATCGTTGGCTAACACCGTCGCGCCCGGTGGATCGGTCAGAATCGAAACCGAGCCGTAGCCGAACGCGAAACGCGCTTCGTTATCGACGTCCGCCCGCACCGACCAGTCGACACTGACGCCATCCAGTTCGCTGTCCGGCAACACCGCGCGAAACGGATAATCGCCTTCGGGAAACTCCCACTGAAACGGCGTCCGGTCCTCAAGGGTGCCGACGCGCTCGCCGCGCATGTAGACTTCCGCTCCGGGCGGATCGCTGACGAAATTTACCAAACCACGCTTCCACGCAAATTCGAGCTTCACGGCTTCGCCCGCCATCACTTCAACGGTGCGCTGGATGGGACGCCAGTCTTCGTAAGTCAAAACCAGCCGATGTTTGCCGCTTGGCACGTCAGTCAAACTCAGCGGCGTACTGCCCAACAGTTTTCCACTGCGCGGACTGGCACCCGGCGGAGCATCGAAATCGCGCATCCACACCTGCGCCCCACTCGGGTCACTGATGATCTGCAGGCCACCTTGAGCAAACACATGCGAAACGTTGGTCTCACGACTGTTGCGCACCGTCACCACCTCACGGTGTTCCGGCCAGCCTTTCTGCGACATCGCGATCTCATAGCGTCCCACCGAAAGCTCCGGCAAATTTGCCGGAGTCGTGCCGCGCACCACAACTTCACCGCCATTCGCCGCGCGGTCATCCTCCGCGGCATCATCACTGAGACGGCGCACCAGATAATTTACTCCTGCCGGCTGACTCGATACCTTCAGCGAGCCGGCACTTTTCTCGAGCACCACCGGCGCCAGTTCGAGCACCTCCCCGTGTTTGATCACCACCTGCTTGAGCACCGGCTCGTAACCCGTCAGGACAATTTCCAATTCGTGGCTACCAATCGGAACTGCGTCAAATGTCACCGACTCAGCGTCGACCTGTTTCATCGATTCCCCCGCCAAAGTGACCGTCGCACCGACCGGCTGAACATCGACCACCAGCGTGCCGCGTTGCGCCTCCAGACGATCGGCGATTTTCGGTAAGGTCGCCTGCGCCTCGCTATTCTCCGGATCGATTGCCAGAACCTGTTCGTAGTGCTTTTCCGCCAACTGCCAATCTTCGTCGGCCATCGCGAGGCGCGCCGTGGTGAGCAGTTCAGGGATCCTGGTGACATCGCCTTCACTGGATGGCGCCACCGCTGCACCGTCAACCGCTACAGCGACTGCGGCGAGCTCGCCCCCAGTTTTGCCCGCCCCCGAATCATCGCCGCCACGCTGAAACCACCATCCTCCGGCAAAACCCAGCACCAACACCAGCGGCACCACAACTGCCCACAGCCAGATGGGCACACGCGCGCCACGCCTTTCCGGCGGTCGCAACGGTGGCAGCGCAATGGCCTCAGTGTCTTTCATGGTGTGGTTCAGCCCGCTCAATTAGCGACGCCGGGTTTCGATTTCCGTCACAGAAACCTCTTTAGATAGTTTTCGCCAGTTGCGAATCTGTGACATCATGAAGCGTCACGTTCCTGCCGGATTTAGCCCGCTCAACTACCAATCATGATAATTTGCCGCCAAACTCCACCCCGTCATAAATGCCTCGTTGCCATCGCACTCGCTCTCGGCGGTCTTTGCATCACCGGAGCTGGAGCTCAGGAGACTACGCCCCCCCGTTTCATCGATCTCGCCGACGATCACTACCGCCAAACCGTCGTCGACCACGAATACGGCCAGTACCTCGGCCACCCGACCACAGTGCTGCTCGACGACGGAAAAACTCTGCTGACGGTCTATCCCAAAGGTCACGGCAAGGGCGGCATCGTTTACAAACGCTCCACCGACGGCGGCCTGACCTGGTCCGATCGCCTGCCGACGCCCGCCTCGTGGGCGACTTCACGCGAAGTTCCAACGCTGTTTCGCGTCACTGACGCCGCCGGCAAAAAACGCCTGATCATGTTCTCCGGACTGCACCCGATCCGCATGGCGGTCAGCGAAGACGACGGCGCCAGCTGGTCCGAACTCGAAGCGATCGGCGACTTCGGCGGCATCGTTGCCATGGGCTGCCTGATCGAGCAAAAAAATGCCCCCGGCCACTACCTGACACTGTTTCACGACGACGGGCGCTTTCTGCGCGAAGATTCAAAGCAGGAACAGCCGATCGTCTTTACCCTCTACCAGTGCCGCTCGACCGACGGCGGGCTCACCTGGGGACAACCGGAAGCAATCTACGCCTCTTCCGAGCTCCACCTGTGCGAACCCGGCGTGATCCGCTCGCCGGACGGCAAACAGCTCGCCGTCCTGCTGCGCGAAAACTTGCGTCGCAAAAACAGCCACGTCATTTTCTCTGACGACGAAGGCGAAACCTGGAGCGAACCGCGCGAGCTGCCGATCACGCTGAGCGGCGATCGCCACACCGGTCAGTACGGTCCCGATGGTCGCCTGTTCATATCATTTCGCGGCATCACTCCGGGCAACAAAGGCGTGCGCGGCAGCGCCGAGATCGAAGGACCGATGCCCAACGCCGGTGACTGGGCCGGTTGGGTCGGACGCTATCAGGACATCGCCGAGGGCACTCCCGGCCAGTACGTCCTGCGCCTGATGGACAACCACAAAGGCCACGACACCACCTACCCCGGAGTTGAAATTCTTCCCGATGGCACCTTCGTCACCGTCACCTACGGCCACTGGACCGCCCATGAGGAACCCTACATCATGGCGGTTCGCTTCACGCTCGATGAACTCGACCGCAAAGCCGAACACGCGAGCCCGCTGAAACTAAGCAACGACTTCAAAACCGTTGCCGAGTAGCCGAATCTCGTTTTCCTTACCCGTTGGACGCAGGTATGGCTTTTCGATTTAAAACGGGCAATTCCAACCGACGCGGTTCGAGTACGAACGATTCCATCAGCGGTAAGAAACAAGGCGGTGCCGGTTGCGCGATCATCTTCGGACTGCTGTTCGGAGGCGCCGGCCTTGCCGCGGCATTCTTCCTCGGCAAAATGTTTGTCGAAAATCTCGATACCTATTTCTGGGACGAGACGCCATGTGAGATACTTTCCTGCGAAATCAAAGTCGATCAGTCCGACGAAGACTCACCGTTCTCCCTCGACGTTCGCTATCGCTACGCGGTCGACGGCAAAAATTTCGAAGGCAGCAAGCTGACACTCGAAGCGGACAAACACGACGACTACACCGATCTCGCCATCGATCGCGAGCGCCTGCTCAGCGGCACCGACCGTGCGCCCACCAGCGCCTACGTCGATCCCGATGATGCTACCAACGCCATCCTCAAGCGGCGCAATCTGTTTTTCTTATCGCTGTGGCTGTTGTTTCCCCTGCCTTTCATCGGAATCGGCTTCGGCATGGTCTACTTCACCATTGTCCAAGGCAAAAAAAAGAAAGCCGAATCCAACACTGGCGGCTTGTCGTCGAAGGCAAACAAGGACAGCCGCGCCGGTCGCGTCGTCGGCCTGGTAATCTTCACCATACTCCTGCTGGTCGGTATCGGATTGACCGGCCCTCTCATCGTCAAACCCATCGGCAAAGCCACCGCGGCCAAGACCTGGCCGGAGACACCCTGCAAAATCATCTGGAGCCGTGTCCAAACCCACGAAGGTGACGACGGTGACACCTACAGCGTCGACATTTTTTACGAATACGAATTCGAAGGCCAGACCCACCGCTCGAACCGTTACGGCTTCATCGGCGGTTCTTCGAGCGGCTACGATTCGAAAAAGGCGATCACCCAACAGTATCCGCGCGGCTCGACACAATCCTGCTACGTCAATCCCGGACAGCCCCTCGAAGCCGTTCTCAAACCCGACCTCGGGCTCGGTGTGCTGCTCGGCCTGGTACCGTTGATCTTAGTGCTGATCGGCGCCGGCGGTCTTTTTGCCATGCTCAAAAAAGGCCACAAGACAGGCGCCCAGGCGCAACGCTTTTCAGCTACGTCACCGACAGGATATCCCGATCTCAACAGCGACAGCCCCGACCAGCCGATCGAGTTTCAACCCGGAGGCAAGCGCCTGGCGGGTTTCTTCATCGCCGTTGCCATCGCTCTGTTCTGGAACGGCATCGTCAGCGTCTTTCTCTGGCAGGTCGTCGAAAGCTTCCGTGCCGGCTCGCCGGAATGGTTTCTGACGATTTTTATGATCCCCTTCGTACTCGTCGGACTGCTGATCATCGGCGGCGTTTTTTACACCTTCTTCGCCCTGTTCACACCCAAACCGGTGGTCACTGTCAGCCCCGGCTCACCGAAACTCGGCGAAGAATTCCGCGTGTCGTGGCGGCTCCGCGGCAGCAGTGGCCGGCTGAAAAACTTGCGCATCACCGTGTCCGGCCACGAAAAAGCCAGTTACCGGCAAGGCACCAACACGCGCACCGACAGCGAAACCTTCTACCGCCGAGAACTCGCCCTCGTCGACCGGCAGGGCATCGATCTCATCCAGGGCGAAGGCCGCATCAGCCTGCCCCTCGACCTCTGCCCTACGGTCAAACTCGGCAATAATGAGATCGAATGGAGCATCAAAGTGGAGGGCGAAATTCCGCTCAGCCCCGACTTGCAGGATCGCTATGTAATCACCGTCCGCCCCGCCATCTAGCTCCACTCCTTGCTCCTGAAAAAATGCCCACCCTGACGATCAACACCGAACTCGACAACCGCGCCTTCGTTCCCAACGATCGACTGCGCGGCAAGGTCGAGTGGACCGGCCTGTCGACCCCTCCGCAGAGCGCCGAACTGCGATTGTTCCACTACACCTCAGGCAAAGGCACACGCGATCTGGAAATCGTCGACGTCCGCGCATTCGAAGCGCCCGGCAGCGGCGACCGGCGCGACTTCGAGTTTCAACTGCCCGCCGGCCCGCCATCGTTCTCCGGCAAACTGGTGTCATTGCTCTGGGCCCTGGAACTGGTCATCGATGCCAACGGTGACGAAATCAGCGAGCGCCTCGAGATTCATCTCTCGCCGACCGGCACCGAAATCGATCTCTATGCTCACGCCGAAGACAACGCAGAAAAGTACCTCGGCGGCAAAAAACCCGCTCTGCAGTTTGGAAACCATTGATGGCCAGGGCCCGCGACAATCCCTTCGCCACCGACCGCATCGAACAGGCGGTCGAATTCGACCCGTCGTGGTGCGACCGTTCGTGGTCGGAAATTTTCGAGCGATGGCAAAAACTTAACCATCAGGCAGCCGTCGTCGGCCCTCACGGTTCGGGAAAAACCTTCTTCCTGCGCGCCTTCGAAAAACGGCTCGACCACCCCGTCGCGCACTTTTTTCTCAACGATGAACACGCCGCTTTGAGCCCCGACGACTGGCAGCGCCTGCAAGGCGCAACCGATGCCGGTTCGGTCATCTTTCTCGACGGCGCCGAGCGACTCGGTTGGAACAACTGGCGAAAATTTCGACGCCTGGTCAGCCAGCAAAAAGTTATCGTCACCCAGCATCGCCAAGCACGCTGGCCGACGCTGTTAAACACTTTCACATCGCCCGGGCTGCTCGCTCACTTGGTCAAAACACTGTCGACCGAATCCCTCAGCAACTTCGAGACCACTGCAATCCTCGGCCGCCACAAAGGCAACCTGCGCGAAGCCTTGTGGGAATGTTATGACCGATTCGCGAACGAAAACGAATCCAGTCGACGCATCGTCCACTTCCAGCGCAGCCAGCCGGTCACGGACGTCAGCAGCTTCGCGACGAAACCCGTCGAACGCAGACATAGCCAGTAATTGATCGCCAGAAAGATCACCACCAGACCGCCGACGAAGGAGGCAGGTAACAACAACGCCAACGTCAGCCGATCCGTTACCTCACTTCCAAAAATCAGGTAATCGACAAGGGACAACGCATAGCAAGTGGCAGCGATCACAGCGGCGATCGTCAGGCTGAAGACGGTGGCAATAAGGTGTCGGATCATATTTCTGTGAGTTCGAGTTTAAAAGCTAACTGCTTTTAGCTGACCGGACTGGGCGGCGCGCCGGGATTGACGGGTGCCGCCGGCTTCGGCTTTTTGGTAAATTTGAAAACGGTCGACCAGTCCATTGTTGCGGTGACTTTCATCAGCACGGCGAGCGTGACGATGGCACCGATGGTAATGCTCAGGCCGCTGTAGCCATCGAAGAAAAAGCTGTAGCTGAACAGCACCATGTAGGCAAACTGCGCGGCCGCAGCGAGACGCGCGAAGCGACCACCGGCGACGGCTTTCAGATAGGTGAACACCAGGCCCACCGATACCGCTGCGGCGACGACAAACGACAGAGTCAACGCGAGATGATCGACGAGGTAGGAGAACAACAACTGGAACGCAAAACAGGCGGCGGCGAGAAAGAAGAAGTTCATCGGGTGCAGCGGCGTTTTCAGAATCATCATCAGCGCCACGATGGCCGAGAAGAAGAACAGCAGGGACACCGGAGCGAAAAACGCGATGCGTTGTGCGGTCGGTCCCGGGTTGAGGATTTTCGGCATCGCCATGCCGATCGCCGGTGCATCGATAACATCCGGGTAACGCCACACCAGTTGCCAGCCGTCAGCGGTCGATTGGCGTTCGGTCGGCGAACCGGCACCGTCGGGAAAATCGATGTCGGCGAAATCGGTGCTCATCTGCAATTGAAAATCGCGCACGCGCCGCGCCGCTCGATTACCATCATCACCGAACTGGTAGCGCCATTGATTCAGCCCTCGCGTCTGAAAGCGCACCTGAACCGGTGCCGACTCGCCCGGTTCGAGCACCAGTGCTTCGGTGATTTTTCCACCCTCGGGTGAGCGCTGATCCGACTCGATATCGCTAACCGCGAGACTGAAATCCGTGAACGGCGTGTTCTCGGCGGGAAACGGAAACTCAAAGTAGATCGTCTGCCGAATCGGCGTGGGATTTTCCACCGTCCAGGTGGCATCGAACTCCGCCCGCCAGGCGCGGTGACGAAACAAGCCCTTCTGCTTCGGCTCGTAGTGCAGATCGATGTTGATGTCACTGCCGCGCGGCCCGATGTCGCGAAAGCCGCTGTCATCGGTTGGCGAGGGATAATAAACGCGCGGCTGCTGCTGAACCATTTCCGGCCCCCAGTTCTGAGTGACGGCGTTGTGCAATTCTGACTGGCTGCGCTGAGTTCGTGCAGTGAGCGCGGCGCCGAGTATGGCCCAGGCCAGGCAAGTGCAGAGAAAGATGGCAGCGATGGCGATGAGTCTTGGGATGGTCATGAGTGAAGGAGGTAGGAGTTGGAAGGTAGGAGTTAGGAGCTTTTTTCAGCTTCCGGTCAGGGTCGAGCGGTAGAAAATTTCGACTCGCGGAGCCTCGTTGCGGATCAGTTCTTTGCGCAGTTGAATGGCTCGCGCATCCTCGTTCTTACCGGTCGACTTTTCGTTGAGATGGCATCGTTCGCGGTCGGTATCGATGGCGATATTTCCATCGATGGCCGAGGTCTCGTAGCCATCGGGGATCTGCACATCCCAGAGCAGGCGATGAACAAACAGCGGCGTATCAGGCAGCGATAAGGCGACACTGCCGGATACCGGGTCGAAGCCGTCGACGCCTGCGGCATAGGTTAAACGAACCACGCTCTGCGACTTTTCACCGCCCCCCTTCGGCACCGGCAACTGCAGCTCCAGAGTGGTCGCGTCGCGTTGGATCGGACGCGTCGCGACGCCATTGACGAAAGCCGTCAGCAGTTCACTGTCGGCGGGCAGCGACACAGTCCAGTTGAGCGGCGCCTCGTGTTCGATGACGTACTCGGAATGATTGAGGATCGCCCCGTCCGCGACCACCCGCGTCACCGCCCGTGCTTCAGCGATCACCGCCGGCGCGGTGTTTACTCGTGGCAACCAACGAATGTCGACCGTCCGCGTGGCAGCGAGATCCAGCGATACAAAATCGCCGCCTGCGGTCGCTTCCATCATCCATCGCGGCAGGCCGGCCGACACGGCAGCAGCGCGAACTTCGTCACCACTGATCTCCAGCCCTTCGTTGACGCCGATCACTGCCAGGGCAGCGCTCTCGGCAGGCGGATCAGATTGTGGCAATGGCAGAGTCCACTGATTGGCCAGCGGCGACTGCGCCAGTTCGAACTCGACGACAAACTCACGCTCGGCGCGATCAGCGTCCGTCCACAACAACTCGAGGCGACGAGGATCGGTCGGCTTGGCCCGGGGAAGTTCGCGCTGACGGATCAGCCCTTCGCCTTCGGCGGAAATGCCTCGCGCTCCGACGGGCAACAGCAGATGCAACAGGCGCCCGCCATTCTCAGCTTCGGTGCGGGCGTGGATGTGCAAATCAAACTTCAGCTTGCCGTCATCGAAGGCCGCGAACAGTTCGCTGCGCAATTGCCACGCCACGGGTGTCGGCACGGCATCATCGGCAGGACGGCCGGACGGCGCGTTCGGATCCAGCTTGATCAACTTCCACGGCAGCGGCGCACCGAGTGTCGGCAGCACCCGTGGCCGCCCCTCGCCCGGCGTCGCGGTATCGCCGGTCCACTCAACATTGCCAATCGTCACGGTGAGATCGTCAGGCAGATTTACCGACTGTAAGGTTCGCACAGAGGCGGGAGCTGGTTGAAATTTCGGCAAATCGTTTTCAATCCACCAGCCGCGGGGCAACGCCGCCGGAGCCGCGAAGCGAAGTTGCAGTTCGAGCTTCGCGCCGGGTGGCAGCAACAGTTCGTATCCGTTAGACTTGCGCACCACCAGCGCATCCTCTGGCAGTGATTCGATCAGGCTGAAGTCACCCTCGAGGAGCGCCAGGCGCTGCCATTGATCTCGATCGAGATTTTCCGCACGGTAGTCGGCAGCGAGCAACAGATCGTCACCGGAGACTTCCAAGCGATAGGCCGCCGAACGCAATACCGCACTCAGCGGAGGTTTGGGCTCTGCTTCAAAAACGGCAGCCGCGTCGGCCTTCTCACGATCCCGGGCCGCCTGCCAGAGTTGTTTCAGTTCCGCGTACGGCAGGGTTACCGTGGCGCTCGCCGGGCCCCCTGCGGGTGCTGTACCCGGAGCCGGCGTCGTGATTGCCACGGGCGGCACTAAAACCGGATCCGCGGGCGCGGCTGCACTGGCGTCTGCAAACGGATCACCGCTTTTTTCCTGCTCAGCATTCGAACGAGTCGAAAAGACGGACAGCAAGATCGCAACGATCACGAACCAGGCGAGGCAGGGAAGATTTCTCATGATCACTACCCTGCGCGGCGAATGTGAAGCCTTTATGAAAGGAAGGTGAAATCATCGTGAAATCGCCTCTTTCCGTGTCATGATATTGGCGATTCACAGTGCATGCTTCGTTCCGGTATTTTATTACCGGGCGGAACAGGCAGGAATCACTCGCAAGTAATCGTCATCCCCTCGTCTAAGAAAACCTGTTTAAAGCAAGACTCAAAAAACACCTACTATGAAACTGACCCAAATCACCCGCACCGTTCTCGGCCTCTGCGCCGCTGCCGGCATCGCTGTTTCGTTTACTGCCTGCGGCGGTGGCGACCATGACCATGATCACGATCACGACCACGAACATGGCGACCACGACCACGACCACGACCACGCCGAAGGCGATGGCGACAAGTCCGCCGCTGCTGACGACAACTACCCGCTCAAGGTCTGCGTTGTTTCCGGCGAACCACTCGGCAGCATGGGCGAGCCGGTGCTGGTCAAACACGGCGACGTCACCGTCAAACTCTGTTGCGACGGCTGCATCGAGGACTTCAACGCCAAACCGGCCGAATTTGCCGCCAAGCTGACTGCGAAGTAAGCCCCGGACTTCCTGCAAAAAAAATCTCATTCACGCCTCCGTCGAGCGCACCGGTTCATCCGGTCGCTGGCGGAGGCGTTTTTGTGTTTCTGCCGGGGACCCTCCCTCTCCAAAAACTCAATCACTCCACCGAATCTCCGAAGCGGTCCCGGATTCGATGAAGCCGGAGGCTTCGCAGCAATCAGCGCGGGGTCGAGCGCAGCCATACTCCGGGAAGAAGGCTCCCCAGACTGATGCACTCTGGAGGGGGGGGCCACACCGGCTTCGGCGTCGGCTGGACGTTCACCATTGCTGCCATCCGCAAGTTCCTCGATGCGGGGCTAATCGCCTGGAAAGCTCCGGCTTCCTTCGTAAGGTTGCCTCATTCGCACGGCTGGCGACTGTTAAGAAAATCCTCACCCCCGGCGTGCCACTCTGAGAGCTGTCCCCTACCCGTTATTGCCTGATTTTCGCCAATGGAAAACGGAGCGACGCCAGCTTGTATCGTGAACCCAATCGCGCTGACGTCGCCCCAAACCCCTCAACACATAAACAAACTCAGCAATCTCATTAAAATGATAATTGCTGACATTTATGCTAATTGGAGTCTCCATTACATTCCCGTAATCTCAACAAAAATTTATAAATTTTACCAAAATAATACAAAACTTTGACGGATACCCCCTCCAATCTTGAGTTACTGCAGGTCTACCGCGACCCGACGCCACGCCCGGCTGCCGAAAATCTCGCGCTCGACGAGGCACTGCTCGATTCGACCCATGCCCCGATCCTGCGATTTTATCAGTGGCAGGCGCCGGCGGTGACCATGGGCTATTTCCAACGCTGGCAAGAGATGCCACTCGAATCATTCGGCGACAGCGATATCGAAATCGCCCGCCGCTGGACCGGCGGCGGCCTGGTTGACCATCGCCACGACCTGCCCTACTCGCTGATCGTTCCCGCCGGGCACTGGCTGTCGGCCGCTCCGGCGACGCACAGCTATCGGTGGATTCACGAACGCCTGGCCCGGGCGTTACGGCAGGTAGCCGGCCTCGACGTCAGCGCCGCCGATGCCGCGCGCAGCGCCCCCCCGGCATCGGCACAGGGCGCTATGGTCTGCTTCACCGCGCCGGTTGCCTGGGATGTCATCGAAGCAGGCTCCGGTCGCAAAATTTCCGGCGCCGCCCAGCGCCGCTCGAGACAACGCCTGCTGCATCAGGGCAGCGTCATCATCCCTGGTCACGGCCGGAACCGGACCGACGGCGACGACTGGCGAAACGCCTTTGCCGGATGCCTTTCATCCACCCGTGCGGTCGACTGGTCACCGCCCGCCGCCACGCTTGATGCCGCCGCCGATCTCGCGAATCAGAAATATGCTACGCGCAAGTGGCGGGAACGGTTTTGAGTTAACCGCGCTTGGTGCTTGCGCTCAGCCACCGATTGCCGTGATACTCCCGATGTTCTGAAGCCCTCCATGGATCGCTGCCGTCACCATCTCGCTGTCATTTCTAAACGGACAGCATGCAGCGACAGGCCCACCCATAGCCGCAGCGGACTCGGGCAGATCGTCAGACTGCGACAGATCGTCGGCCTGCTGCTTGTCCTGACGTTCGCGCCGCTGGCATCGCTGTGCGCTCAGAACACCGTGCTGACGCACACCTTTAAAAACTCGAAGGACACCGAAATCCGCATCACCCGTATCTTCGACGGCAACTTGCCGCGCGGTTTTGAGCCCTATCGGGTGACCGTCCGCAATCAACTGGCAAAGCCGCTGCAGTTTCGGATCAGTTTCAATTTCGACGCCAGTTACTCGGAAGAGGCGTCGTTCGGATCTGATTTCAGCCTGATCGCCGACCCGAACAGCGAATCGGTGCACGAACTGCTCGTTCCAGTGGCACCGATCGCGGGCCGCGGTTCCTATTATTACAGCAACGGAGTGATCTCGGTGAATGCGATGGGCCTCGGCACCACGCACACCTCAACCAGCGGTGGACGCAGCCGCGACCACCCCGCCATCGGCATCAGCGAGGCCGTGGCCAACGGCAACCTGACCGCTCTTAAAAAAATCTACGAGACCGCCGGCGGAGGTAGCGCCAGCTACTCGAATACCGGGTTCGCGATGACTTTTGACCCTGCGATGCTGCCCGGCGACTGGCGCGGCTACAGCGGACTCGATGCCCTGATGATCAGCGCGGATGAATGGCGCGTCCTGCAGCCTGCCGCGCAACAGGCGGTTCTCGAATGGGTTCGGCTCGGTGGTCGCCTTTCGGTTTTTACCGACACCCCGGAGACCATCAAGTCGCTCGGACTTTCCATTGGCCAGCGCTCACTGGGGTCGATCGAGAGCCGAATCTGGACTGGCAACTCATCACCAAAAACCTTCGACGCTCAAAAGATCTACGATGCGTTCAGCAAAATCGAACCGCGCGTGCAACGCGTCGCCGATGACTACCGCTCCAACTGGAAGCTGCAGAAAGAGTTTCCCGACAAGGCCTTCCATACCGCGCTGATTGTCATCCTGCTGATCGCTTTCGGGGTCGTCGTCGGCCCGATCAATTTGTTTGTGTTCGCCAAGGCCGGCAAACGCCATCGGCTGTTCGTCACCACGCCACTGATTTCAGTGATTGCCAGCGTGCTGATTTCCGCATTGATCCTGCTGTCCGACGGACTGGGCGGCAGCGGCATCCGCCTGATGTATGTCGATCTGCAACCCGATCCGTCGGAGCGGAAAAGCTACCTCGTTCAGGAACAGTTCAGTCGCTGTGGCGTGCTGCTCAACAATGCCTTCACACTCGACGAGTCGGCAGTGCCAAGCCCGGTCGAGTTGCGCAAATCCCGCTGGAATCGCGGCGTAGCCAACGATCTGAAGCTGGCCGGCCGGAACTTTTCCGGTGACTGGTTTCTCAGCCGCAGCGAGCAGGGCCAATTGATCGAAGCGGTGCGCCCCGCACGTTCGCGCGTCGAGTTGCGCCGGGCGGCAAGCGGCGACGCTCCGCCGGTGCTGTTCTCCAGCGTCGACTTCGAACTGAAATCGCTGCACTACATCGATGCCGGTGGTGAATTCTGGAAAGCCAAGGACAACAGCATTCTGGCCGGTGAATCCATCGAATTGGTCAAAATCGAACGCAAAGCTTTCGTCGACTGGTGGAAAGAGAATACCGAGCTGTTCTCCAGCACCCTGCGCAAAAAACTGCGTGCGCTGCCGACCCAAGATGACCAGCGCAGCTCGCTGTTCGCGCTCAGCTCCGACCCGAAAGTGGGTTTTATCGAAACGGCAAAAGATATTCGCTGGAAAGACGACCGCGCCGTGATCTTCGGCAAAGTGCTGCCCGCCGCAGGAGCCACGCAGTGACGCAAAACCGGAAACAATCAATCAGATAATACCAACCAAGCAATGTCCGCGCCCGCCCTCGAAGTCATCCATTTACACCGTTCCTTCGGCTCGCTGAAGGCGGTCGATGACGTGTCGTTTTCGGTCGAGAAAGGACAGGTGGTCGGCTTTGTCGGAGCCAACGGCGCAGGCAAAACCACGACCATGCGCATCATCGCCACGCTCGACTATCCGAATCGCGGCACGGCGCGGATCGGCGGAATCGACGTGCTGCAATATCCCGGCAAGGTGCGCAGCAAGATCGGCTGGATGCCGGACAACTTCGGTACCTACGATCACATGACGGTGATCGAGTACCTCGATTTTTTCGCCCGCGCGCTTGGCTACAAAGGCGCCGAACGCCTCGAGCGGGTCGGCGAGGTAATGGCTTTCACCGATCTCGAACCGCTCGCCGACCGCTTGATCAACAAGCTGTCCAAGGGCATGGGTCAGCGACTCTGCCTGGGACGCGCCCTGATCCACGATCCGGATTTGCTGATCCTCGATGAGCCCGCCGCCGGACTCGATCCGAAGGCACGCGTCGAACTCAAACACCTGATCCGCATTCTCGCTGAGGAAGGTAAAACGGTGTTCATCAGTTCGCACATTCTCTCCGAACTCGGTGAAATGTGCGACTCGCTGCTGTTCATCGATGAGGGAAAGATCATTCACCACGGCAGTTCCGACAGCCTTAAACAAAGCGACCACGCCTATACCGTGGTCGACGTCCGCGTCGCCGGCGATCCAGGCAAACTCAACGAATGGATCGAAATGTCGGAACACGTCACGCTCGAGGAAACCCGCAAAAACGGCGCCCGGGTGCACATCGATTCGATCGATGCCGAAGTCATCGCCGCAGTGTTGCGGCGGATGATCAACGACGGCCTGACCGTGATCGAATTTCATCGCGAAGAACGCCGTCTCGAAGACGCCTTCATCGACATTCTCGGAGGAGCCAGTCCGGCCATCGCCGCTAAGCTCAGTGGTGAAGGCGAACTGCCGCCACCACCACCTCAGGCCAGCTGAAACAGAAGCAACCAGGAACAGCAAACAAAGAACCAAGAACGATTAGATGAACCTGCCCGCCGATTTTTCCGACCGCCTCAGCCCGATGCTGGTCAAGGAATTGCGTCAGGGAATGCGCACCAACCAGTTCACGGTGTCGTTCATTCTCCTGCAGGTGTTCATGGTCATGTGTCTGTTGCTGGGCACGCTCGCCGGCGGTGACGGCCAACAGGTCAGCGTATTCTTCTGGGGCTTCATCGGCATCGCCATGGTGCTGGTTATGCCGACGCGCGGTTTCAATGCGCTGCACAAAGAAACCCAACTCAACACCATGGATTTGATCCAGATGACGCGCCTTTCGGCGTGGCGCATCACCTTCGGAAAATGGCTGGCGCTGGTATCGCAAACGCTGTTACTGGTGACCGCGATCCTGCCCTACATTGTGCTGCGCTACTACCTCGGTGGCGTCGATCTGGTGCAGGAGGTGCTGGTACTGTTTTTTCTATGCCTGGCATCGATGGTAATGACGGCGGTCAGCGTCGGATTTTCCGCCTTCGCCTCGCCGGTGATACGCCGTACCATTTCGGTGCTGGCGATTCTTTTCATCATTCAAGCCGGCTTCGGCAGCCTGGTAGGTTTCATGATGCCCGGCGGAGGGTTAGGCCGGGCGTTCGGTCTTAGTTTTTCGTCAAGCGGAGGTCTGGCTTTCTGGTCGATCGTCGCGATCACCTTGATCATCGCCGCCTACGTCATCTATTTCTTTCTCGATCTCGGCGCCAGCCGCATCGCTCCTGAAGCTGCCAATCACGCCACCCGCAAGCGCCTCATCGGCCTTGGCTTCGTGCTGATGTGTTTCGCCGCGCCACTACTCAGTTCCGACCTGCTTGCACTGAGCGGTATCGGCGTCGTCGCACTGTTTGTGATCTGGATCGACGCACTCACCGAAAAAGCCACCAACGTGCCGAGCATCCTGCGTCCGTTTGTAAAGCGCCCGGCACTGCGCGCGGGAATGTATGCGCTGACACCTGGATGGCACACTGCGTTGATATTTGTCCTGCTCAGCGCACCGCTGGTGCTGCTTCTGGTCGCCGCCAACCCCGAGTTTGATGACTCGCGCGGTCTTGCCGTCCTGCTCAACGATGACTTTCAGTTCGCGGTGGTCTGCTCGCTGGCCGGCCTGCTGTTTCCGCTGCTGATCATCCACCTGTTCTTCTATCCGGTGACTTTTTCCAAGTTCTACTTCGGACTCTATCTATTGATTCAAATCTGCCTCGGAGTGGTCACCGCAATGATCGGCGCGGCATCCAGCATCGACAGCCACTGGGTGAATGTCCTCTACCATCTCGTTCCGATTCCGTCGGTGCTCGCCGTTGGCAGAGAGGAAATGAACGACATTTCCGACGAGTATTTTTTCGTCGTCGCCGTGGTTGTGCTCGCCCTCAGCCTGCTGGTGCCCCTGTTGCGTGCCCGCCTGTTGTATCGGAAAATGCACCGGACCGCCCGCGAGATCGATCGCGAAACGTCGACCGAAATCGAAACTGACTCACCAGCCGCCTCCCCCGCTTCGTGACTCCCGCCCTGCCATCCGCCAGTGAACTGGCGGTCATCGCTGCGCGTTCTCAGGCGCTCGCCGACGTTTTTAAACTGCCACTGCAGCATCGCGTCTGGCGCGGTCAGGCCGGCGACTTTCAGGGCGCCGGCGTCGGCAGTTCACTCGACTTTCAGGATCATCGAAACTACGTGCCTGGTGACGATCCGCGCCACATCAACTGGCAGGCGTACGCTCGCACCGGCAACTACTCGATGAAGCTCTACCGCGAAGAAGTTCGTCCGCTTATCGACCTGGTGTTCGACGTTTCCGACTCGATGTTTTTTGATCCCGCCAAGCAGACACGCAGTTTGGAAGTGTTCTATTTCGCCGTGCACTCCGCGCTGAAGAGCGGCGCATCGTTAAAGGTCTCCATCGTTCGCGGCGGCGCCGCACTACGGCTCAGCGACGATGCCGTGCACGGCCACGCCTGGGCACGCGAAGCCGAAGCGCTCCCCGACACACCGGCGGCCGCCGCACCCGACCTGCGACCGGTCCCCCTGCGCGCGCAGTCGATGCGCCTGTTCGTCTCCGACCTTCTGCACCTCGGCTCACCCGAACCGATCCTGCAAACCCTGGGCCGCAACAACGGTCGCGCCATCATCCTCGCACCCTTTCTAGACAGCGAAGCAAAGCCCGACTGGCTGGGCAACTACGAGTTCATCGATGCCGAATCGCGCCAGCGTCTGCCGCATCGCGTCGACCGCAGCGTCCTGCAGCGCTACGCCTCCGCCTACCGTCGTCACTTCTCCGCCTGGTCCGACCTGTCGCGCCGCTACGACACCCTCATTGCCCGCATCCCGTCGGAAGGCGAACTGCAACGCGCCCTGCAGCACGAAGCCCTGAGCAGCGGCGCTTTGGAAATCTGGTCCTGACCGACACCTCGACGAATCGCCGTATCTAAAGTGGATCTCTCCTTCGCCAACCCCGCCGGATTCTGGGCGCTGCTCGGGCTGCCGGCGATCATCGCCATCCACTTTCTGCAGCGCCAGTCAAAGTCGCTGACGATCAGCACGCTGTTCCTGCTTGAGCAGCTGACCCGCGAAAGCGTGCGCGGTCGAAAGATCGAACGCATCCGCCATTCGGTGCCACTCTGGCTGCAACTGCTGATGGTCCTGCTGCTCACCTGGCTGCTGATTCAGCCGCGCTGGATCCGCCCCGAGTCGGTGCAGCGCATCGCCATTGTCATCGACAGCTCGGCCTCGATGTCGGCATTCAAAAAAGAACTCGCCGGGACCCTGCGCCCGCAACTCGACAAGCTGTCGCAGAATGTCAGCCGCACCGAATATGTGGTCATCGAGTCCGCTATCGCCGATCTGACCCTGTACAACGGCGGCAGCCTGCCCGAAATGTTCGCCGCGCTCGACAACTGGCGCCCGCTCGGCGGCGCCCACGATTTTTCCGAAAGCCTGCGCATCGCCCGCAGCCTGGTTGGCGGCGACGGCCTGGTGGTGCTCGCCACCGATCACCAGCACGACACTCTGCCCTTCAACGCCAGCCTGCTCGCGGTCGGTCGCCCGCTGCCAAATGTCGGTTTTGCCGGTCTGGTCATCACCGAAGGCCCCGACGGCGCTCCCGCCTGGCGAACCATCGTACGCAACTACAGCGACACCGCCCAGACCCGTCGCTGGCATTTTTTCACCGCCGATCAACGCAGTCCCGACAGCCCGCTGACGCTGGAGCCGGGCCAGAGCCGCACGCTGGAAGGCCCCTTCCCGGAAGGCGTTCGGCAGTTGACCCTCAGCCTCGAAGCCGACAACTTTCCACTTGACGACCAACTGCCCGCGGTCATCCCACAGGCCAAGCGCCTCACCCTTGCACAGCTGACACCGGCGTCCCTGCAGCCGAACATCGATCAGGTCGTCGCCAGTCTCGACGAGATCGAAGCGTTTCAAGCCGATGAGGAAACTCCGCGCCTGCCGGACCTGACGCTGTTTGGCTACGACCCGCTGTCACCCGGGCTGATCGACGGCAACGCCATCGTTTTTCTCAACCAGCAACTGCTCACCAAAAGCTATTTCTCCGGTCGCATCGCTGCCGAAAACCATCCACTGGTCGACGGACTCAACTGGCAGAGCCTGATCGCCCGCCGCTCGCCAGGTGCCGTGACCGGCGATGGCGATACGGTGCTGCTATGGCAGGACAACCGTGCGCTGATTTTTCTACGCAACGAAAACGGTGCCCGCCAGTTGTTCATCAATTTCGATCTCGCCACTTCAAACGCCGGTCGCCTGCCCGCCTTCATCGTCCTGATACATCGCTTTGTCGAAAGTCTGCGCGAAGCTAAAGTCGCCCCGTGGACCGCCAATTTCGAAACCGGTCAGGCACTCAACCTCGCCTGTCACCAGCCGACACCCGGCGACGAAACATCGGCACCTGCAGCACTCCGCTATCGTTTTAATCCGCTGCCTCAGTCGTCCGCAGACGCCATCAACCAATCCGTCCCGCTGACTCAAGCCAACCTGCTGCGCGCTCCCCGCGAACCCGGATTCTTCACCGTCACTCAGGGGAGCGAAACCCTGCTCACTGCCGCCGCCAGCTTCGCCGACACCCGCGAAGCCGACTTGCGCGAGGCCGGCAGCCGCAACGACCTGTCGCTCGCCGACGCCGTGCTCATCGAACAGCACAGCGAATCCGACAACTACTGGCAGATCTGGCTGCTACTCCTGCTCACCGCCCTGCTCATTGCCTGGCACTACACCGAAAGAAAACGCCCATCAGCCCCCGTGGACGAGCTCCCAACTCCCAACTCCTAACTCCGAACTCCTTGTTCGCCTCTCCGCAATACTTCTTACTAGTCCCCCTGCTCATCGTCGCCGGCTTCTACTTCCGTCGACTCCAGCTGTGGAGGCCTCTGCGCGTACTGGTCCTGCTGCTGCTCATCGTCGCCCTGACTGACCCCCAAATTCGGCGCATGGAAGACGGCGTCGACCTGTGGGTTCTGGTCGACCGATCCAACTCCGCCGCCGAAGTCATCGACCGCGATCTGCGAGATTGGAAATACATCCTCGAAGGCTCGAAAAAATCGAATGCCGACCGCATCCGCTACGTCGATTACGCCGGTGAGATCGTTACCAACCAAAACGTCGAAACTGCCGTCTTCAACGGCAACCGGAACCTGACCCGCACCGGCCTCGCCCTGCAAAGCGTGCTCGCTGAAGCCAAACCCAAACGCCACACCCGGATCCTGTTGTTCAGCGATGGCTACAGCACCGAGCCGCTGACCGGCGTCGCCGAGAAACTGCACCGCGCAAAAATCCCGCTCGATTTCCGGCTCGCCGGAAAGCCCGACGAAATCGATTACCAACTGTCCCGCGTCGATCACCCGGTGCGCGTTCAGGTCGGCGAACCTTACCTCATCGAAGCCACCGTTTCCGGCACCGCCGACGGCGAGGTGCCGATCAAACTGTTCCGCGACGGGGCTCAGATCGGCGAATCCAAAGTCACCGTCAAAAACGGCACCGGCACGCTGCGCTTCAGTGACCGTCTGGTCGACGCCGGTGCGCATCGCTACGAATTCCGCATCATTCCCGAGATCGATACTCACGCCGGCAACAACCAGTACGAGGCCTGGGTCGAAGTTCACGCAGGCCCGCGCGTGCTGCTTATCACTGGCTATCAAAACGATCCGGTCGCCCCCATCCTGCGCGCTCAGGGCTTCGACGTGGTCGTCGCCGACAACCCGCTGGCGCTGCAGATCGGCCAGCTGACCGGATGCAAAACGGTCATCATCAACAACGTCGCCGCCTACGAGATCCCGCAGGATTTCCTCGAATCACTCGATTTCTTCGTCACCGAACAGGGCGGCGGCTTACTTATGGCCGGCGGCAAAAAAAGCTTCGGCTCCGGCGGCTATCACGATTCCTCGATCGACGAACTGCTGCCCGTGTCGATGGAGTTAAAAAGCGAACATCGCAAACTCTCGGTCGCCATGGCCATCGTCATGGACCGTTCCGGATCAATGGGCATGACCGTGCCCGGCGGCAAAACCAAAATGCAACTCGCCGCCGAAGGCAGCGCCAACGCGGTCAGCCTGCTCGGCGAATTCGACTTCATCACCATTCACGCCGTCGACAGCCAGGACCACGAAATCGTACCACTGCTCAACGTCGGCAAAAATCGTGCCTCGATCATGAGCCGTGCCCGTCGCGTCGAAAGCATGGGCGGCGGCATCTTCGTCTACACCGGTCTTGAAGCCGCCTGGAAAGCATTGGAAAAAGCCGAAGTCGGCCAGCGTCACATTATCCTGTTCACCGATGCCGCCGACTCCGAAGAACCCGGACAGTACAAACAACTGATCAAAGAAATCGTCGCCAACGCAGGCAGCGTCAGCGTCATCGGTCTCGGCACCCGCGCCGACGCGGACGCGGCATTTATCGAAGACATCGCCACGCGCGGCAACGGACGCATTTTCTTTACCCAAAATCCCGGTACCATCCCTAACATTTTCGCCCAGGAAACCGTCACCATCGCACGCTCCGCCTTTCTCGACGAACCGGTGCCGACCCAGGCGACCGGCAGCTGGTACGAGATCGGTAACAAGGACTTCGACTGGCTGCCCAGCGTTGGCGGTTACAACCTGAGCTACACCCGACCCGACGATACCGCCGCCTTGATCACGCAGGACGAATACGCCGCGCCGCTGGTCGCCTACGGACGTCGTGGCATCGGCCGCACCGCCGCCGTGTCGTTCCCGCTCGGCGGCGAGTTCTCGAGCGAGGTCCGCCAGTGGCCGAAGGTTGGCGATTTCCTGCAGACCATGAACCGCTGGTTGATGGGTGAAACCGTGCCGCCCGGTGTCGGCATCCGCAGTCAGCTGACCGGAACCGAACTGACCATCGACCTGCTCTACGACACCGATACCTGGGCGGAAAAATTTGCCGTCAACGGACCACGCATCATGCTCGCCCACGGTGAAAATGCCGACCAGATCGACGAACTTCAGTGGGAGCGCGTCGCACCGGATCGCTACTCGGTGCGCGCCGATCTCGCCGATGGAGAAATGGTACGCGGCGCGGTGCAGGTCGGTAGCGTCGCTCTGCCGTTCGGTCCGCTGGTGGTGGGCGCCGATGCCGAGTGGGCCTTCGATCGGGAACGCATCGCCGAGCTGCGCCAGGTCGTTGCCGCCAGCGGAGGCCGTGAACTGGTCGACCTCAGCGAAGCCTGGCTGCGTCCGCCCTCACAGGAGTCCGCGCCGCTGCGCCCCTGGCTGTTCAGTTTTCTTCTCGTCCTCATCGTCACCGAAGCGCTGATCACCCGCACCGGCTGGAAAATGCCCGACGCCAATTTCGCTTATCTGTTGCGCCGATGGCGCGACGCGCGCGGCAAAAAATCCGACCTCGTCAAAGCTCAGCCCGGGCCGGCGAAAAAGAAACCGACACCGGAAAAAACCGTCGAGACCGCCCCGCCCCCCCACCCGGCAAAGCCCGATGCCGAGTCTTCAGCCGCGGCCCGGCGGGCACGTTTCGCCCGCGCCAAACGCAAGAAATAGCGATGCGACTTTCCTGCCGGGTTCAAATGATCATTGTCAGTATCGGGCTGACGGTTTTGCAGTTGGCATCAACTGCCCACGGCCAGCTGCGCACCGCGCTTGAGGTGCGCTCGCTCAGCCCGGAACAAGCCGAACCGGGCCCCGCCGTCGATCTCAAAGGCGTGGTCATTTTTTCCGATCCACCGCACACGATCTTCATCCAGGACGGCACCGCCGGCACCTTCTTCCGATGGAGCGAAGGCGTCGCTGCGGAAGTCGGCGATGAAGTTCGGGTTCGCGGCAAGGCCTTTCCCGGTCTCTACGTCTCCGGCATCGAAAACGCTACCTTCGAAATCCTGGCCCACCCGGGAATGCCGGAGGCTCTGCCCGCAACCTACGACGACCTGATGTCGGGCCGGCTGCATTACCAACGGGTGGCCGTCGAAGGCATCGTCCGCACCATTGCTGCCGAAGGCGAAGCCACCAGCCTGCTGCGTGTCGCGCTCGGCTCGCGCATCATCGAAGTGCAGATGAATCAGCCGATCGAAACCGCCAGCCCGGACTGGATCGATCGACGAGTCAGAATATCCGGTCTGGCAGCGGGTCGCATCAACGCGCGACGCCAATTGGTCGCCCCCTACCTGCGTTGCCGGAACTGGTCGGAAATCGAACCGCTTTCTGCCGTCGTCGATATCAATTCAGTACCCGGCGTCTCGCCCGAACAACTGCTCAACTTTGCCGTCGAAGGACAGGAGGGCCACCGGGTGCGGGTGCAGGGCGTCGTTCTGGCATCATTTAACAACCGGGAACTGTTCGTGCGCGACGGCGACTCGGCGAGCCAGGTTCACCTTTTTCAAATCCCGCCCGAAGTCGCGCCGGCACCCGGCGACATGGTCGAAGTCGTCGGCTTTCCGCAAATGGAACAATTCAGCGCAGCGGTCGCCGATGCCGTGATCACCGTCCATGAGCAAGGCACGACCTCTCCACGCCCGCAGTTCGTCACCATCGCCGGTCTGCTGAGTGGCGAATTGGATGGCAATCTCGTATCGGTCGAAGGGCTTCTGGTCGACCAATACCGCTCCGGCGGTCTCTGGGTGCTGCTGTTGCAGAGTGGCGACGAGAGCTTTCAAGTGCGCGCACCCGAGCCGTCGGAAAGCATCGCTCCCGGATCGACCGTGCGAGTCCAGGGCATCTGCCAGGTGCAAACCGACCGTCGATCGGAGTACCTCTCCCGTCCGGAATCGGTCGTGCTGCGCGTTACCTCAGCCGATCACATCGAGGTGTTGCGCGCGGCGAGTTGGTGGACCTCCCAAAGACTGACGACCGTGCTGAGCCTGACCCTGATCGCGATTGTCCTTGCGATCGGCTGGATTATCCGACAAACCTTCGCCATCCGCCGACGTATCGAGCACGAAGCGGTGCTCGAAGAACGGCAGAGAATCGCCCGTGAATTTCACGACACGCTCGAGCAGGAACTGGCCGGCCTGTCACTGCGACTTGACGCGGCCACCGCTCTCGCCGCCGGGCATGAAAAAATCAAAGGCTTCCTCGCCGGTTCGCGTAATCTCATCGGCCGCATTCAGACCGAAACCCGTAACCTCGTCTCGGATTTGCGCGATTCAGGCGACCACCCGACCGACCTCGAAACCGCACTGCGCGAAATCGTCGCCGATTTTCCGTCCGGCATCGGACCGGAGATTTCGCTGAGCATTGATGCCGTCCCGGTGCTGCCGACGAGAACTGTCCACCATCTGAAGATGATCGCCCGCGAGGCGGTCACCAACGCCATCAAACACGCTGACGCCAGGCACATTTCGATATCCATCGCGACCGACACAGACGGTGCGAAAATGGAGATCGCCGATGACGGCCGCGGTCTGAGCGATGACAGCGAGACCTACGGCCGGGGCGGTCACTTCGGCTGCATGGGCATTCGCGAGCGCGCCAAAAAACTGGGTGTCGATGTCGCGTGGCAATGCGATGCTGGCACGACTTTGACCGTGCACCTTCCAGAACCGTGAACACCTCCGGCCGCATACGCCTCTTGCTGGTTGACGACCATTTTGTCGTGCGCAGCGGTCTCGCCGTGTCGCTCGAACTGGAGGACGACATCAAGGTCATCGCCGAGGCGGAATCGGGAGAAGATGCGCTGCAACGATTTTCCGAAATCGGCCCGGACCTCACCCTCATGGACCTGCAAATGTCAGGCGCCAACGGCATCGAGACCACGCAGAAAATCCTCGAGCTCGCCCCGGATGCCTGCATCCTGATTTTCTCAAGCTTCGCCAGAGATGACGAAATCCAGTCGGCACTCGACGCCGGCGCTCTCGGCTACCTGCAGAAATCCGCGAGCCGTGACGAATTGCTGGCTGCGATCCGCGCCGTCGCCGGCGGCGAAAATTTCCTGCCCGACGCCATCGCCGAGAGGCTCGCCACCGCCCGCTCCGGACCGACCATTACCCCCCGGGAACGCCAGATTCTGTCTCTGATCGCCAAAGGCCAGGCCAACAAAGAGATCGCCGTCGAACTCGGCAACGCCGAGGACACCGTCAAGCGCCACATCAGCAACATCCTCAAGAAATTCGAGGTCAACGACCGCGCCCAGGCCACCGCCGAAGCGATCCGTCGCGGGATTGTGAAGGTGTAGCCGCCCTCCGTAAGGCCGTGGTCCGTCTGCCGCGCAGACGAAGGCAAACATCACTCCCTCGACGCACGGCCCGCCTTTTTGCAAAGGCGGCTACCGCTATGCTTCGCTCCTTGTCCCACCGAATCGCGCCACCCCGAAAGTGGTAGTAGGCCGGGGGTGCATTATTTGCTGATTGTCATCATATTAGTGACGATGACACATCAAGCTTTTCCAATCGGCCTCAGCGGGTCCGCCGTTCAATGTCGCCGGATGCGCAGGATTACCGCTACCGCTATGCTTCGCTCCGTGGCGCTTCTCGCGCTGACTCTGGGATTGGCGACGGGTCTCCCGGCCGCGGAGCCGCAGCCGATCGTCGCGTTCGATTTTGCCGATTCAAAAGAAGCCGGTCCCCGCGCTCCCGAATATCCGGGGATGCCTTCGAGCAATGTTGCCGGGGAATTTTCTTCTGCAAAGGACGCCATCGAAATCAAGCCTTCGCACAACCAACTCATCAAGGTCGACGACGGCGAGTCGATCACCATGGAAGCCTGGCTGCGCATCAAAAGCCTCAACGAAGGTGAAATGCCGTATCTGATCGGGCGCGGCCGTGACGGCAATGAAACGACCCAAAACTACGCGCTGCGCATCAAAGGCGGTAGCGGCGGGGCACAATTGGGATTTCTCTTTTCCAGCGAAGGCGAAGCTGACAGCGGCGATCGGGAATTTCATCGCTGGTGGAGCAACGCCACTTTCAGCAAGGACGGCTGGCACCACGTCGCGTTGGTCTACACCTTCGGGAAGGGTGACAGTTTGCGTGCTTACATCGATGGTCAACTGACGGATGGCACTTGGGATATAGGTGGAAAAACGGATCGTGCTCCGGTTGTCGAAGCGGACGCAAGTCTCACCATCGGCACCGGTTACATCAAGGGCAACGGACAGACCTTTCACGGCTGGCTCGACGACGTGCGTATCTATCGCGAGGCTCTCACCGACGAAGTACTGAAGAGCCGCTTCATTTTTGTGCCGCCGCCACCGCAGATCACCAAAGCAATGCTAAAACCGGGCAAGGTGCTCGTTCAGATCAGCGAAGAAGGTATCGGCGCGGCCAATGCATGGCCCGACTGGCCGCAGGTCACCGAGACCTACAGCGCGGCGGCTTTTGGATTCTCCGAGTGGCCGCAGAAATATATCTCCACCGGAGTGCGCGCCGACCGGGCGAATCCCTCGCATTTCCGGGCCGCGGCGATGGTCGACATTCCCAAAGGCAAACATCGTCTGCTGCTGCGCGGACGCGGCGCGGCGCGGTTGAGCATCGATGGCCAGCAATTGCTCGAAACGCCCTTCCCCTCGGGCGATACCGGTGGCCACGGCTACCTGGTCGCGCAGGACAAGTATCTCGATCTCGGACCGGATTTTCGTTTCGTCCCGCCGGGCAACCGCGAGAAATGGGTAGAGTTTGAATCGAAGGGTGGCGAGCAGTTTGTGATTCTGGAAACGTTGATCGGTGGTGTCGCCGGCAAGAACCACCGGCGCCCCGAATTTGGAGAAACCGTCGTCGCGATTTCTCTGCAGGGAACGGAAACCTGGAAACTGCTGACCCCGGACGGGCGCGACATTGCCTACACCGATGACGGCTGGGCCAGGTACGAAGCCGAACAGAATACCTGGTTGGCGAAGGAGAATGCCAGCCGCCGCGCGGCCTGCCGGAACGAGCACGCGGACTACTGGGCGATGCGTCGCGAGGCGGCGCAAAAATGGCTGGCGGAGTCGAAGCCGGTAACCGTGCCGGCACTGCCGGAAGGTTTACCTGCCCAAAACGAGATCGATCACTTCATCGGTGCTCAGATTGTCAAAGTTTCCGCCGACTCCAGGCCTCAGAAGGAGGGCGGTGTCGATTATTTCAAGCAAGTTCAGCCACTGCTCGAAGCCAAGTGTTACGACTGCCACAAAGGCAGCAAGATCAAAGGCGATCTGCGCCTCGATACCCGAGCTGCCGCAGTCAAAGGTGGTAAGAACGATGGCCCCGCCGTGGTCGCCGGCGATGTCGAAGCCAGCTCGATGATCTGGCGAATCGGCCACGATGCCGGCGATGACATCATGCCGCCGAAAGGTGATCCGCTCAGCGACAAAGAAATTGCTCTGCTCGAGGCATGGATCAAACAGGGCGCCAACTGGCCGCAATTCGACGTGGCCGACTTTAAGCCGACGCCGCTCGCTGACGAACTCGTCTTTCTGCGTCGACTGGCGCTCGATACGGTCGGCGTTCCCCCGACCGAAGCCGAGATCAAAACGTTTCTGGCCGGGCCGGAAACTTCGCGCAAGTCCGAAGCGATCGACCGCTACCTCGCCGATCCGCGCTGGGCGGACAACTGGATGGGCTACTGGCAGGACGTACTTGCCGAAAATCCGAACATCATCAATCCCACCCTCAACAACACCGGCCCGTTTCGCTGGTGGATTCACGAGTCGCTGGTCGATAACAAGCCGCTCGATCTTTTTGTGACCGAGCTGATTCGCATGGAAGGCAGCGAACGTTTCGGTGGGCCGCGCGGATTCGGCACCGCCTCAAACAACGACGTGCCGATGGCCGCCAAAGGTATCATCGTCAGTTCGGCCTTTCTCGGCGTGCAGATGAAATGCGCCCGATGTCACGACGCGCCGGGCCACGAGTGGATGCAGCAGGACCTGTTCGAACTCGCCGCCATGCTCGGCGAGAAGCCGGTCACTTTGCCCCTGACCAGCAGCGTGCCGATGGACAAGCTCCACGAGCGTGCGCGCAAGCCGCTGATCAAGGTCACTCTGAAACCGGGCACCACAGTTGAGGCAGCCTGGCCGTTCGACGCCTTCGTCGATAAGGCGCAGGTCACTCCACTGATCGAAGATCCGAAAAGCCAGCGCGATCAACTGGCGGCATTCATCACCGCGCCGGCGAACGAACGTTTCGCTCAGGTCATGGCCAACCGCATCTGGCAACGCCTCATGGGACGCGGCATCATCGACAGCGTTGACGATTGGGAAAAGGGCAACGCTTCGCATCCGGAGCTGCTGCGCTGGCTGGGACGCGAACTGGTCGCCTCCGGATACGACAGCAAAGCCATCGCGCGCCTGATCTTTAACTCGCACGCTTATCAGCGCGCCGCCGATCCCAAACTGCGCAAGACCAGTCCACTGTTCATCGCCCCCGCCTCGCGCAGATTGCAGGCCGAGCAGGTGGTTGACTCCCTTTTCAGCGCGACCGGAAAACCCTTCGACGTCGAAGAAGTCAGTCTCGACATCGACAGTGTCCGGGTGAGTAAAAGTTCGATCACCCTCGGCAAACCTCGACGTGCGTGGATGCTTGCCTCGACCTCGAACGAGCGCGACCGGCCCAGTCTTTCACTGCCACGCATCACCGCGATCACCAGCATCATGGAAACCTTCGGCTGGCGTGGTGCACGACAGGACCCGATCAGTTCACGCGATCTCGACCCCAACGTCCTGCAACCGGCGATCCTCGCCAACGGCACCATGGGCGTCTGGCTTTCGAGGCTCAGCGACGATCACGGCGTCACCCGTCTGGCGCTGGAAGATCAGCCGGTAGAGACACTCGTCGATCGTCTCTACCTGCGCCTGTTGACCCGCTATCCGTCTCCATTGGAACGGGAAAAATACGTGAAATTTCTGTCCGAAGGCTACGATCAGCGCATCGTTCCCGAATCGGAAAGAAAAGTCAAAGTAGCCGGCAAACGCAAGCCAGTGCAGTACGTGAGTTGGTCGAATCACCTCGATCCGGCCGCCAACAGTCTGGCTGTGGAAAAGGAGGAGCAGGCCCGTGCCGGCGCTCCACCGACCCCGGCCCTGAACAACGAGTGGCGCTTGCGAATGGAAGACGTGCTGTGGGCGATGCTCAACTCGCCCGAGTGGATCTACACTCCGTAAACCGAACAGACCCCGATCAATTATCATCATGAATACCCGAAGAAATTTTCTGAAAAACTCGGCACTGCTCGGTCTCGGTGCATCCGCATCGGTGTCGCCAATGCTCGCCTCCGCCGCGGCACCCGCAGCGCTCCCCATGGGCAAAGCCGAACACTGCATCTTCATCTGGCTCGGCGGCGGCATGGCTCAGATCGATACCTTCGACCCTAAGCGAAAAGGCGATTCAAAGGCCGACCCGAAAAAGTCCGGCTCCGAATACGACAAAATCGATACCGCCGTCGCCGGCGTGCAGTTTTGTCAGCATCTGCCACAACTCGCCGGACTGGCCGAGCAACTCACCGTGGTGCGCACCGTCAATCACGATGCCATCGACGAACACGCCTTCGCCACCAATCTGGTTCACACCGGTCGCAAAACCACCGGCAGCGTGACTTATCCGTCGATCGGATCGATCGTCGCCTCCCAGCTCGGCGCGGTCAATCCGCAGGTGCCTGCGTACATGCTGATGGGCTATCCGAACGTCAGCCGCGGCCCCGGCTTTCTCGGCGCCAAGGGCAATTTCGTCTACCTGACCGATACCAAAACCGGCCCGGCCGGTTTCACCCGACCGGCCGGTGTCACCGATGAGCGCGCCGCCCGCCGTCAGCAACTTCTCGACCCGCTGATGCAACGGGCACCGCAAGATTCACCGATTTCCCTCTACCGGGATGCCCAGGCCGAAGCGCTGCGACTCGCCGGTCCCGATTTCATGCGCCACTTCGATCTCACCGATGAGTCGGACAAACTGCGCAACGAGTACGGTGGCGAGTTCGGTCAGCGATGCCTGCTCGCCCGGCGACTGGTACAGAGCGGCGTTCGTTTTATCGAAGTCAGCCACAACCTCAATTTCATGAACGGAACCGGCTGGGATGCACACAACGAAGGCCAGCAGAATCTTCATCTGTTGATCAAGGAACTCGACGTCGCCATGTCGGCGCTGATCCGCGATCTCGATCAGAAAGGCATACTCGACAAAACCCTGATCGCCATCGGCACCGAGTTCGGACGCCCCGCCGGCTACGACGGGCGCGGCGGACGCGGTCATCAGGGCAGTTGCTTCAGTCTGGTCCTCGCTGGCGGCGGCCTGAAACACCAGGGCGCCTACGGCGTGACCGACGAAATGAGCAAGAAAATCGTCGAAAATCCGGTGCCGCTGGCTGACTACCACGCCACCATTCACGCCGCTATGGGCATCGATCCTTCGCACGAGCTGACCGACGGCTCGCGCCCGGTGCCGATCACTGACGGCGGAAAACCGATCGCCGCTCTGTTCGGCTGAATTTTCCCCATCAGTCCGCTTGATCAGCAGCACCGTAAATACCGGGTGAAGCTGACGGAGCGAAACCCGACGTCGGCGAATGCTTTTCGTAGGATGGCTTTGCAAACCGTCCCGCGCGTGGTGTGGGATTGCCTGCATCGCACGGTATCCGATCGGCGCCCGGGTAGTCTGCGAAGTGCCGCCGCTGATGACGTGCGTGGCAACGCAACGGAGACGGGATGCAATCCCATCCTACGTTTTCATCTCGACGCTTCAGGTTTTGCGAGATGCTAATTCGCTTCGATGACGATCGCCCGCAGTGAATCGAGTGCCTCGCACTTCAGCTCCAATTCCCCCACTCCCTCCGGCAGATCGATCGTGACAAGTTCGGCATCGCCGTGTGCCAGCCTCTGCCGTACTTCAACACCGGGAAATCGCAGCAACATCTCGATCGGCGCCCCGACAGCGCCGTCTTTCCAATCGATCATCACCCGATACCCACCGGCTTCCACCACCTCGACCGGCCAACACAGCTGGTTGTTCCCGGCCGCCTCAAACGGCAGATCATCGACATGCAGCACGACCCGCGGCCATTCAGCGTGCCCGATTTCCGACGGGATCGGAGCAAGACCGTTTTCACTGGTGTGCTTCATCCAGAATACAAAATCCGCACTCATGTGTCCCGCGAGGGACCAATACTCTTCGGCCACGTTGTAGCGCTGATACGGATCTGCCAGTAGATCATAAAGCTCCCAGGCGTCCCGATCCTCCGCGCTATCCGCTCGACTCGACTCCGGTTCGCGAACCGCCAGCCAACGCCCGGTGCGAACCGCCACTCCGGCATGTTTGACATCGTAACCCGGTGGCGTTGACGAGGTGAACAGGATCCGGTTCGGCCAGCGTCGCGGCTTGCCACCGGTGCGCAGCAACTCAGCCAAACTGATGCCGTCCACCGGCAAGGTTTCGACAAAAGTCGCCTGACACAATTCCACCAGGGTCGGCAACAGATCGATCGAGGTACTGACTTCGCGGCTGTCTGTGCCCGCAGGAACCTGACCCGGCCAACGCACCAGAAACGGCACCCGCACCCCCGCCTCGTGAACACTCCCCGTCTCGCCAAACAGTCGCGCCAACTTCGGCTCATGATCCTCAGCGCCTGACGCTTCCAGCCTGCCCGAGCCACCGTCAGAAGTAAAAACGACGATGGTGTTTTGCGTTGCATCCGCCTGATCCAGGCCATCCAACAGACGCCCGAGCGCTTCATCGATTTTTCCTACGTCACCACTGCCGAGGCTGAGCAGACAAAAAAACGCCTGGTCGCGCGACTCCGAAACAAACGCCAACGCTGCATCGATCGGCTCAGCTTCGCCCACCGTTTCAAACCCCTGCCCCGCCGCGTTCGAAGGCCAGTTGCGCCCATTTTTCCACACGCCGAAATTCGCGGTCGCGTAGCCGTTGTCGCGCAGCACCTCCGCCAGTGTGATCTCGTAGCCGTGCATGACATTCTCGCCATACTCATCCCCGGCCACTCCCGTTCGGTAGTGATAGCGCCCGGTCAACAAACTCGCCCGCGTCGGTGCGCCTTGCGGACAAGCGTGAAAACGCAGCAACTCCATCCCCTCCGCCGTCAGCCGATCCAGCGCCGGCGTATCGATCGAGCGATCGCCACCGTGGCCCGGCAGATCCTGCCAGCCGAATTCGCTGGCAACCACGAGCAGCACATTCGGCGCCCGGCCGGCAGCCAGGGCAGCACTCATCGACAAGACCAGCAGGCCCGCCACCGCCATCACTCTGAATTTGAATCTGTGCTGCAAGACGGCAATTTGCGCTAGATCGACCGCAACAACCAGTACACATTTCTTCGATTGTGACGATCCAGCCTCGTTTTAAAGACGTATTTATGGTACAGCTTTAACTTGCGGGACCACGACTCCCGTTCGACTTTTTTCCAGCATGAGCCGCCGTCATCAAGATCAAAAATCCCTTACGCCAGTGGGTAGCGTGGTGCTTGCGGTGTCCTTTTTGATCACCGCAACAAGCCTGCATGCGCAGGGCGCCGACTACGATCAGCCGCCGATCGCCTACTCGTCCACTGAGGCCAACGATCCCGTCGCCAAACTCAAGCGGCGCATCGACAAAGGCGAAATTGTCTTTCACGGCAAAACCCGTCGCGACGTCCTCGACGAAATGCTCAGCCTACTCAACGTGCCGGTCGAGTCGCAGGTTCTCGTTTACTCAAAAACCAGCGCGCAAAATTCCAAGATCAGTCCCGACCGACCTCGCGCGATTTACTTTTCCGACGAGATCTACGTCGGCTGGGTTCAGGATGGAAATATCGAAATCATCAGTTTCGACCCCCAACTCGGCGCCATTTTTTATCTCGTCGATCTGCTCAATCTCACGCCCGAAGGCCAGCCCGTCATCGCCCGCAACGCCAACTGCCTGACCTGTCACGCCGGCGGCCCGACCCGCGAAGTGCCCGGCCTGTTGGTTCGTTCCGTTTCGGCTGGACCGACCGGCATGCCCGAATTCAGTGCCGGAACTTTTTTCGTCGGTGACGACACACCGATCGAAGATCGCTGGGGCGGCTGGTATGTGACCGGCGAGTCCGGTGATCAGGGCCATCGCGGCAACACCATCGCCATCCGCGATCCAAAAACCGACGACATCGTGCTCGAGCCCGTGATCAGCAATCCCACCCATCTCGCTTCGCTCGATGATGTCATCGATGTCGAGCCCTACCCTCACGGTGGCCGCAGCGACATCGTTGCGCTGATGGTGCTTGAACACCAGACGGCGACGCAGAATGCCATTCTTCAGGGCAGCTACGAAGCCCGTCGCGCGGTGCACCGCAGCCGTTCGCTGCGGCGCGAACTCGGTGAACCGAATCCTGACGTCCTGCCCGAATCGACCCTCAGTCTGCTCGAAAATCAGGCTGACCGCATCGTCCGCCGCCTGCTTTTCGCCGATGAGTTTCACATGGACGACGATGGAGTCGAAGGTGATGACGCCTTTCAAACCGCCTTCGCCGGCAACCAGCGCGAAAACAGCGAAGGCCGCTCACTGAAGGACTTTCGCCTCTACGAACGGATTTTTAAATACCGCTGCAGCTACGTCATTTACAGCAGCGTGTTCGACAACCAACCACCGGCCCTGCGCAACGCCGTTTACCGCCGCCTTTACGATATTCTCAAAGGTCCGATCCCGCCGGCCGGTTACGAATACCTGTCCGAATCCGAGCGCCAACGCATTTTCGAAATCCTCGTCGAAACCAAAGCCGGCCTGCCCGACTACTGGGCCGCGGCGAATGGGTAGAGATGCGAATTCCGCTACCCCGGCCATCTCGTTGTTGATCAGCTCTCAATCAGCCATCCCGTCGCCGTCGGCATCATCGATGCCTGCGAACGGGCTCTCGATCACCGCCTTCCAGATCGCCGCGCGCATTTGCCGGTCGAAAGCCTGCGGCACTCCCTGTGGCGCATAACCTTCGACCGTCTCCGGTGAGCGCCGATACAACATCGAAAAATATCCGTAGCCGACCAAGTGCTCGACGCCACTGCTGCGCGACAAGTGTCCTCCGTCCCGGTAGAAGCCAATTTCGTCATCGCGCTTGGCTTCATCGATGCAAGTCATGTGCTCAACTTTCCCTGCGGCGAACTGCTTCATCAAATCGACCAGAGCGGCCGATACCGGGATGACGTGAACCCTGCCCGGATAATCTTTTTCGAACGCCCGATACAACGGTGCAAACATTTCCGCCTGGATCACCTCATGCTCACCAGCGATCGCAGCGGCGATCACTTCCGGTTGCATGGTTTTGTAGCCGGGATCGAAACGCGGCCAGGCATCCTGCAGGAAAAAGATCGTCGCGGGATTGTGCTGCTGACAGAGATCGATCCACTGCGTGTAGTAGGCGGGTTTGTCCGCGATATACGGTCCCCAGGTCATCACATCCCATTCGCCGGTGGCAATGGCCGGAATCAGCGTCGGTTTGGCAGCCACACCGTCCTTCCATTTGCCGAACTCCTTCAACCAGATCGCGTTCGCCGCGCCCGTGCCACCGCCGCCAGTATGAGTCACCTGCCGGTGCCCCGCATAGCCCGCCGCCTCAGCCAGCGGTGGCAGCGTTTTTATTCCCGGTGCTACCCAGCTGTGACCGGTCATTGCGATACGCCGGCTGCCGTCCTCAGATCTGGGAAAAGACAGCGCCTTGCCGCCTTCGATCGCCTCCTTCATCTCCACCTCGCCCGGCACGAAGATCGTCGAATTCTGGTCGCGATTGCCACCGCGACGTTTGCGCAGAAAATCGGTGGCCTCGGCAACGGTGAGCGTGCCGTCTTTGTCGGTATCGGCAGCTGGAAAACGTTCCAGCAAAGTTGCCAGCCGGGGGTCCTGAGCAACGGCAATCGACACAACAATCAACACCGACCCGAGAAGACTAAAACGAATAACGGCGGGAAAATTCATGAGCAGTCAGGTAGCTGGACGATCCTTGCAAAATCATACCCCGATTCGCAAGCAAAGGCGTCAATCTTTGCGCCAGCCTGTGCGGTTGACGCTACGACTGAGCTTTTGCATGCTCAGAGGTGATGCCCCTCCACCGCCTCCATTTCCACTATTGGTTCGCCGCTATTTTTCTGCTCACCGGCGGAACGTATACTCTGGCCGCCGATGAGAAAGTTTCGGCCCTGATCATCGATGGTCGTAACAACCACGACTGGGTGGTCACCACAGACGCCCTGCGCTCGATCCTTGAGCACAGTGGTCGATTCGACGTCCACGTCAGCACCGCTCCGGAGGAGAAGATTCCGAGGGCTCCACGCGATTTCAACGATGAGTCTTCCAGGCTGAAGGCGGCCGCTGCCGGCCTGCCCTTCGAGGCACTCAAAGCCGGTTTCGATGCCGCCGTCCAGCCGGCGCGCGAGGCACTAACCTCTGAATGGGAGAACTGGCGTCCCGACTTTTCCGCCCACGATGTCGTCGTGCTCAACTACAACGGCCCCGACTGGCCGCAAGCGATGCGCGACGATTTTGTCAACTATGTCAAAAACGGTGGCGGACTCATTCTCGTTCACGGCGCGACTAATCCATTTCGCAACTGGCCGGTCTTCGATGAAATGATCGGTCTCGCCTGGCGACCCGCGCCGATCGGTAAGGCGCTGAAGATTGATCCAAAAACCGGCAATACCTTCATCGACAAGGAGGCCGGAAATTCCGCCCACGGCAGCAAACATCCGTTCCAGCTCACCGTGCGCGCCGCCGACCATCCGATCATGCGCGGCCTGCCGAAGCAGTGGATGCACGCCCGCGACGAGCTCTATCACGACATGCGCGGCCCGGCCAAAAATCTCACCGTGCTGTCGAGCGCCTACTCCGACCCAAAGGTTCGCGGCAGCGGTCAGCACGAACCGATCACCTGGGAAGTCAGCTACGGCAAAGGCCGCGTCATTGTCACCACCATGGGACATTTCTGGCCGGGCGATACGCTGATGGACAGTCTCTACTGCGTGGGCTTTCAGACAATATTTTCGCGCAGTTGCGAATACGTGGCGACGGGTGACGTCAGTTTGCCTGTGCCGAAGAACTTTCCCGCCGCAAACACCGAATCGATCGCTCCACCAAGCCGGGTCGCAATGAGCAATGGTGGTATTGAAATGCACGTCGACCTCGCAGCCCAGCTATCGGCGACGAAAAAGAAACAGGCGGATCCCTACGCCATGCTTTCCCCTGCGGAAGAACACACTACCTTTCAACTCGCTACCGACGACTACGTCGTCGAGCTCGCGGCCGCCGAACCCGATGTTCAGGAACCGGTGCTCACCGTCTGGGACGGTAACGGCGCGATGTATGTCGCCGAGATGCGCAGCTACATGCAGGACGAAAAAGGCACCGGCACCAAGACGCTGAAAAACGGCCGCATCAAACGTCTCGAAGACACCAACGACGACGGCCATTACGACCGCGTGACCATTTTCGCCGACAATCTCAACCTGCCGCGCGCCATCCTGCCGCTCGATGATCGCATCGCTGTGAGCGAGACCGATTCGATGTCGGTGTGGAGTTTTCGCGACACCACCGGCGATGGCATCGGCGATGAAAAGACGCTACTCTTCGACGGCAAGGACCTCGGCAATGAACGCTCGGTCGAGCATCAGGATTCCGGTCTGATCTGGAATCTCGATAACCACATTTATATCTCCTACAACAGCGAGCGCTACCGCTTCACCGACGGCGAATGGCAGACGGAAAAACAACGCGGCCACTGGACCCAGTGGGGCCTCGATCACGATGACGAAGGTCGCCTGTTCTGGATTCACAACTCAGCGCCCGCGCTGGCGCTACACCTGCATCCGAAGTACTGGTCGATCGTCAGCCGGCTCTCAACCAAAAGCATCGCCGGCGATCCGGTCGACCTCGGCGTTCCGTTCGATCCGTCGTTCATGAGCGTCAAAAGCCTGTGCCTGCTCAACGATCGCGGCGGCGAGGCAGCCGCCGTTCGCGCCTTCACTTCGGCGTGCGGGCAGAGCCTTTTTCGCGGGCATAAATTACCTCTGGATACACGCGGGGACCACTTTTCCTGCGACCCGACCATCCACGTCGTCCGCCGCTCAAAAATCGGCGACCGGGATGGGCTGATCCATCTGGAAAAGGCTGAATCCGGGGATGGCGAATTTCTGCGCAGCCCGGATATCAACTGCCGCTTCGTCAACAGCGCGACCGGACCCGACGGCACACTCTACGTCACCGATATGTATCGCGGCATCATTCAGGACGCGCCGTGGTTGAGTGAAGGCCCGCGTAAGTTCATCCGTGAAGTCGGGCTGCACGACAACAATCAACACGGCCGGATCTGGCGTGTCCGCCACCGCGATCATGCGCCCGGACCGCGGCCGCGTATGCTCGACGAGACCACCGCGGAGCTGGTGCGGCATTTGCAGCATCCGAACGGTTGGTGGCGTGACACTGCCCAAAAGCTGATCATTTTGCGCAGCGATCGAGACAGCGTCACGCCGCTGCTGAGCGCCATGGCCGCGTACGATCAAAACGCCCTGGCCCGCCTGCACGCCTTGTGGACGCTCGAAGGCATAGCCGCCGTAGACCGCAATCTAGTTTCCCTTGCGTTGCAGGATCATGATCCGCGGGTGCGCCGCGCCGCCGTGCAGATCGCCGAAACTTTAGCAGCCGACAACGCGGACCTGCTCACTGATCTGCGCGCGAAAAAAGAACACGAAGCAGACGCCGACGTCGCCAAGCAGCTGATCTTCAGCCTGGCCCTGATCGACGGAGAATCAACGGAGACACTGGAGGCCATTCAGACTATTGCCCGCAACCACCTTGCCGACCGCGGCGTCATGCTCGCCACCACCATCGCGCTGTGGGGCGCGAAAGACCTGCCGCTGATCCGCGACATCGAGAGCGGTGCGGCATTTAAAAATCTGAAAAAGGGCGATCCCGCCGTCGCCGCAACTCACTGGACGACCATGCTGTCGAACTGGAATCGCGGCCTGACCTTTGCCGATGACATGCCGGAGGAACACAAACGCAGCATCCGAGGGGGCGAACAGACTTACTTCAAAAGCTGCGTTGCCTGCCATGGCGCCGACGGCAAGGGCACTCAGGTTCCCGGGACTGAGCTGCAACTGGCTCCTCCGCTCGCCGGTTCGCAGCGCGTGCAGGGTGCGCCTGAGCATTTTGTGCCCATTCTGATCAACGGCCTGCTCGGCCCCATCGATGGCAAAACCTACCAGGCCGGCTTCATGGCGCCGGCGGCAGCGCTCGGTATCACCCGTGATGATCGCCTGGCCGAAGTGATCAGTTACATCCGCTACGCCTGGGGCGGGGAACTGCCACCCGTTGATACCGAGACGGTCAAACGGATCCGCCAGAAGCATGAGGCACGGGCAACGCCGTGGACATTGGAGGAGTTGGGTGAAATCGCTGAGTAAACACCGTCGAGCGCATTTTCCATGGCCCTCAGCGCGCGGCATTCTCCACTGAGGCAGCTCGAAAAACTGGCCCACGCTGCGCGCACCCGCGCATGACAAGCGCCCCACCCCGTGCCACAATCCCCGCTCATGGCAGGCGCGCGCAAACCGGCAATCATCTTCATCTTCATCACTCTGGTGCTCGATATTCTCGGCATCGGATTGATCATCCCGATCCTGCCGGAACTGATCGAAAAGATGCAAGGTCAGGGTGCTTCCAGCGCCGCCTACACCTTCGGCATTCTCGCCGCGCTGTATTCGCTGATGCAGTTTCTGTTCGCGCCGCTGCTTGGCAGCCTGTCCGACCGCTTCGGCCGGCGACCGGTGATCCTGATCTCGCTGTTCGGCTCGGGCATCGATTATTTCTTTCTAGCCTTCGCACCGAGCCTCGGCTGGTTCTTTGTTGCCCGAATCATCTCCGGTATCACCGGAGCCAACTTCGGACCGGCCACGGCCTACATCGCCGACGTCAGTCCTCCGGAAAAACGCGCCGCCAACTTCGGCCTGATCGGTGCCGCTTTCGGCATCGGCTTCATCATCGGCCCGGCGATCGGCGGCATTCTGGGAGAAATCGACCTGCGCCTGCCGTTCATCGTCGCCGGCTGCCTGACGCTGCTCAATGCCTTTTACGGACTGTTCGTGCTGCCGGAATCGTTGAAACCGGAAAACCGCCGGGAATTTTCCTGGAAACGCTCTGACCCGGCGGGTTCGCTGATGGCGCTGAGCCGCTATCCGATGGTGCTCGGCCTGGCCGGTTCGCATTTTCTCGCCAACCTCGCTCATCAGGTGCTGCCCGCGACCTGGGTGCTCTACACCAGCCACCGCTACGGATGGAGCCCGCAAGACACTGGATGGTCACTGGCGCTGGTCGGCCTGATGTCGGCGATCGTTCAAGGCGGCCTGACCCGGGTCATCATTCCAAAGCTCGGCGAACGGAGGTCTGCCGTTGTTGGCTTCACCGTCAGCGCCATCAGCTACGTGCTCTACGGCCTGGCTCCCGAAGGCTGGATGGTGCTGATCGTCATTGTGTTCGGTTCCCTCGGCGGGCTCGCCGGACCGGCGCTCCAGGGGCTGATTTCGCGCAGCGTCGGCGACGACGAGCAAGGCGGCGTTCAAGGATCGCTGACCAGTCTGTCGAGCATTGCCAACATCATCGGCGTGATCGTCGCGACCAGTCTGTTCGGCTATTTCATCAGCGACGACGCACCGGTCCAACTCCCGGGGGCACCGTTTTTCTTCGGCGCGGTGGTCATCGTCGCCGGCGTGATGCTGGCCATTCGTTCGTTTCGAAAAGACGAAATCCGCGAGCGGCTCGACGATTCGGGTTAGCAGTTTCGTAGATAACGAATGACAGGAATCCAGTGCCTGTGCCTGTGCCAGAGCCGGAGGCTCGATAAAAGGTAGCCGGTGGCGAAGGGCGCGGCAGCCACCAATTGATCGGCGCTCGCTGCCATTGGCGTTTTGGCGGTCTTGACGCTTTTGCGGTGATCTCCGATGCTCGGCGATGATGAAGCTCCTGCTGCGCAAATTTCTCCCCGCTGTCCTTCTCGGCATCCTGCTGGTCTCAGCGAACGCTGAGGAGCGCCCGCCGAACATCATTCTCATCGTCACCGACAATCTCGGCTATGGCGACATCGGTTGCTTCGGATCGAAGCTCAACAAGACTCCCGAGCTCGATCAGATGGCTGCGGAGGGCATGAAACTGACTACCTTTTACTCCGCTTCCAGTGTCTGCACCCCATCGCGTGCGGCGTTTATGACCGGTTGTTATCCGCAACGGGTGAGTATGGAAATGAGCGGTACGCGCCGCGTCGTCCTGCAGCCGGTTGCGCAGAAAGGCCTCAACCCCGGCGAGATCACCATCGCCGAAATCATGAAGGCGAAGGACTACGCCACACATTGCATCGGCAAGTGGCACCTCGGTGATCAGCCACAGTTTCTGCCAACCAGCCAGGGCTTCGACAGCTGGCTCGGCGTGCCCTACAGCGAGGACATGATCGCCACCACCGCCCCGCGTCTCGGCGAGATGTGGCCACCGCTGCCACTGGTGCGTAACATGGAAGTCATCGAGGCACCGGTCGATCCGAACACCCTGACCGGGACCTACACGAAGGATGCGGTCAATTTCATCACTGAGAACAAGGACCGACCGTTTTTCCTCTACCTGCCGCACGCCGTTCCGGGAAGTTCGACCGCCGCCTTTGCCGGTGAAAAATGGCGAGGCACCTCCGACAACGGGATCTGGGGTGACTGCATGGCCGAGCTGTCCTGGTCGACCGGCGAAATCATCAAAGCCCTCAAGGACAACGGCATCGACGAGCAGACCCTGATCGTCTGGACCTCTGACAACGGCGCCTTTCACGGCAACCGTCGCGAACTGCCGATGGGCGTCAACGATCCCCTGCGCGGCACCGGCGGCCAACCCCACGAAGGTGGCTTCCGCGTGCCCTGCATCGCCCGCTGGCCCGGCAAAATCCCCGCCGGCAGCGTCTGCGACGAAGTCACTACCAGCATGGATCTGCTGCCGACTTTTGCCAAACTCATCGGTGCCGAAGCCCCCGAAGATCGCGTCATCGACGGTCGCGATATCTGGCCGCTGCTGGCCGGCGAAAAGGACGCCACGACTCCGCACGAAAACTTTTTCTACTACCGCACCGGCCAACTGCGCGGCGTGCGTTCCGGTAAATGGAAACTGCTGCTACCCGTCAACGTTCGTGTCTCCCAACCGTGGGTGAAACCGACCTTTGCAAAACTCGAACTGTTCGATCTCGAAGCCGACATCAGCGAAACGGTGAACCTTGCAGAAAAACACCCTGACATTGTCAAAAAGTTGACCGCTATCGCCGACGATGCCCGCATTAAACTCGGTGACTACACGCTACTCGGCAGCGAGCAGCGTCCCGCAGGCTGGCTCGACAGCGTGGTCGCCCTGCGCGCCGACGGATTGCCCGGCGTTCGCGGCTTCCCCAACGATGCCATCCCGCTACTCGCTCCCGGCAGTGAAGCCAAAGCCTGGGACATGGATGCCTCGACCGGCTGGGCCGAAACTTCCGCGGTCGCCCTCGATGTCGACAACCACAAGCAACTCGCGCTGGCGGCGATCCCCCCCAACCGCTTCGATGCAACCGGCGGCGTGCTGCACAACACCGATGGTGATCCCTCCGGCAAAAAAGGCCTACCTCTGCTCAGCAGCGAAAGCTTTGGCGACATCGAGCTGCACCTCGAATTTCTGCTCAGCGAAGGCTCCAATTCCGGTGTCTACCTCATGGGCCGTTACGAAGTGCAAATGCTCGACAGCTATGGAAAGCCCGACAGCGAACTCAAATACGGAGATAATGGCGGCATTTACCAGCGCTGGGACGACACCCGCGAAAAGGGCAAGCAAGGCTATGAAGGCACCGCGCCGACTACCAACGCATCGCGGCCGGCTGGCGAATGGCAAAGCTTCGACATCATCTTCAAAGCCCCGCGCTTTGACAAGGACGGCAACAAGACCAGCGACGCCACCTTCGTCAGCGTCCACCACAACGGCGTTCTGATTCACGAAAACGTCACCTGTAGCGGCCCGACCCGCGGCCCGCAGTTCGAAGGCGAAGCCGCCACCGGACCAATCACTGTCCAGGGCAATCACGGCCCCGTCGCCCTGCGCAACATCTGGGTGCGACCGCTCGACTGATTCACGGCATGGGCCGCGGACGAGCTACCGCTCCGAACTCCGAATATCGAACAAGGAATTTCGAATTCCGAAATCAGACACTTCGATATTCAGAGTTCCTTGTTCGACATTCGATATTCCTCCATCATTGGATGAGCCAAGACCGATTGAAAGAACGCTGTCCCAAAACCATGACCCCCCTCAAATTCTACGCCCCTCTGCGTCTCTGTGTCCTCTGCGTTTCCCTCCTGCTGTCGAGCTTAGCGTCAGCCGCCGACCAACCCAACGTCCTGTTCATCGCCATCGATGACCTCGGCAGCCAGCTCGGCTGCTATGGCGACGTCATGGCAAAAACACCGCACATCGATCGCCTCGCCGCCTCCGGCGTGCGCTTTGAGCGCGCCTACAACCAACTGCCGCTGTGCAACCCGACCCGCGCTTCAGTGATGACCGGCCGCCGCCCGGACGAGATCCAGGTCTACGATCTGGATCGTCACTTCCGCGAAGCGCTGCCCAACGCCGTCACCTTGTCCGAGCATTTCAAAAACCGGGGATGGTTCGCCGGCCGCGTCGGCAAGATCTATCACTACAACGTGCCCGCCGCGATCGGCACCGATGGTTTCGACGACCCCCCGTCCTGGCAACAGACAATCAACCCTTACGGCCGCGACAAGACCGATGAGGCGCTGATCTTTAACGCCGAACCGCATCGCAAGATCAGCGGCGCACTCAGTTGGCTGGCCGCTGAAGGCAGCGACGAAGAACAGACCGATGGCATGATCGCCAGCGAAGCTATCGCAATGATGCGCGAGAAAAAGGACGCGCCCTTTTTTATCGCCGCCGGCTTCTTCCGGCCGCACACCCCCTATGTCGCTCCGAAGAAATATTTCCACCTGCACCCACTGGAAAGCATCCGCCTGCCGTACGCTCCGGACGGCGACCGCGATGACGTCCCCGCCGCCGCCTTTGCCCACAACTGCCCGGTGCCGAACTACAGTCTCGACGAGCTCACCCTGCGCAAAGCCACTCAGGCCTACTACGCCAGCGTGTCGTTCATCGATGCCCAGGTCGGTCGAATGCTCAACGCGCTCGATGAAACTGGTCTCGCCGACAAAACCATCGTCGTGCTGTGGAGCGATCACGGTTACCACCTCGGCGAGCACGACGGCATTTGGCAAAAGCGCACCCTGTTCGAGCAGTCCGCCCGCTCACCGTTGATCATTCGCGCTCCCGGAAAAGCTGGCAACGGCACCGCCAGCCCGCGCGTGGTCGAGTTCGTCGACATTTACCCGACCCTGGTCGATCTAGCCTTCGGCAAAATCCCCTCCGACCTGAAGCTGTCCGGCCGCAGCCTCACGCCCCTGCTCGATGACCCGATTCGCAACTGGGATCACCACGCCGTCACCCAGATCCTCCGCCCCGGCGTGGGCGGCAACGACCAGCCGGTCATGGGCCGCAGCATTCGCACCGAGCGCTGGCGCTACTCCGACTGGGCCGAAGGCAAGGCCGGCGAAGAACTCTACGACCACCACAGCGACCCGATGGAATTCCACAATCTTGCCGTCGATCCGGATGCCGAGGCGCTCGCCGTGATCAAGCGTCTGCGCCCGCTGTTAGAAAAGAAGGCCAGCGGCAAAGTGCCGAAGACACCGTTCAATCCGCCGAGGTTGTAGTGCGCCTAACGCCGGCGTTTAAAAGTCGCCGCTCCCCGTATCCGATTATGGCCCTCGATGTGGCTCATTCGATATGCCAGTTTCTCATCAACAGATGGACACCAAAGTAAAGGATCAATGGAAACGCGGTTTCCTCGTGACCCTTCTCTTGCTGGTAATAGCCGCGCTCATCTTTGTCACGCTTCTCCGAAAGATGACATCAACGGCTACCAAGAGCCAGACACTCGAACTGAAACAAGCCATCGAGACCTACTACACCGAATACCGAACCTTTCCCGCAGCTAACGCCCACGCCCCTTCGCCGCAAGATCGCTCAACCGAATCGAATTTCGAATTAATGAACGCTCTCATGCCTACCGAGGATTATACTCCTGGCATGTCTCCCCGAAGGATTGCTTTTTACGGCGGCATCCCTGCGACACGAAAATCGAACGGCCAATACCACAGCG
>CBDULB010000009.1:0-84832 GCA_965367965.1 uncultured bacterium
TGGAACAGGTGGAACAGCGATCGGCGCCGCGGGCGGGCGATCGAGGCTTTGCCTTAAATTCATCCACCAGGGCCTTTGCTGCTGCCCGGCTATCATCAGTAAACGCGGTCGCATCGCTTGCAGCAAGATAAGCTCGAATTGGCTTCTCAAAACGATAAGCGGCAGAATCGAGAACGATCACATCGTAGATCGACGGATATGACAAAGTACGAAACTTTATGCCCAGCCGGGGAGCAATCAGTTCGAGGGCCTGGGGAGCTGCAGCGGCGATACAATAACTGAACACGAACTCCGGCCTGGATTGCTCAAGGCGCTTATAGAGCATGTCCGTCAACTGCGCGAGGTAGTAGAATTCCAGGCCCGGTTGCTCATCGCAGGCCTTACGCAAACGGGTCAGCGGTTGGCAGCCGCCATCGTTGTATCGGGCCCCGACGATGCGGTCCGCCATGTGAATTCGATTAAGAACCTCCGGGCCGAGGATTTCTTCGTAACGGCGCAACAATTCAGTTTCGGCACCAGGCCGGTACTCGTCCACCCATTTCCGCTCCGCTTTATCGAGATCATCGAAGTCATCCAAATTTAACAGAGTCTCATCAGCAATCCGGCGCCGCACTGCTTCACCGCCCATCAGCAGCCCGGTAAACCGTGCCTCCGGATCGCGGCGGCGCAGCTCGGCCATCATCGACAATGGCCAATCCTTGTGAAAATTAGGATTAAGAACAAAGTAGTAATTCATGTCATGAAAAAGAAAGTACAGCGATGTGAATTAACTACGACCCGGGTTCGCTGAGTCGGAAGGTTAGCCGCAGGCACGATCGCAGATCGCTGAACTGGCGGGAAGTTCGCGTGCGCAGCCGCCAGCTCGGATGTTCTCCCGCTCATCGCTGGTCATTAAACGAGATGCTCCCATGCGAGAGGCGTTCCAGCGGTCAATGCCCGGGATGCAGTTCTACCAAGAACCTCAGTTAGATGTTTTGGCGGAAGCCCGCCGTCGGGGCGAATCGCCCGCACGTTTTCTGCGCTGAAGACGTCTCCCGCCTTCACGTCCGCGCAGACAAACAGTGAACGCCGAAACGCCCGGCTCTTGGACTCCGCCTCGCCGGTGGCGAATCGCACCTCACCAATGGCAGCTTCCGCGGTGCGCACTGCTTCCACCATGTCTTTGAATTCTGATGGTTCGAGGGAAAATGGCGCATCGGGGCCGCCCTCGCCGCGATCCAGCGTAAAATGCTTTTCGATGACCGCCGCCCCGAGTGCCCGCCCCGCCACCGCAACTACCTCGTTGCCGATGGTATGGTCCGAGAGACCGGCGACGACGCCAAACTCGCTTGCCAGCGCCGGAATCGTCGCCAGATTGGCGGCGTTCGTCGGTGCGGGATAGGCGCTTGTGCACTTGAGCAGGGCGATATCGGTCGCCCCCCCGGCGCGGGCTGCCTCAACCGCTTCCGCAATCTCCACCTTTGTCGCCATGCCGGTCGACATTATCAGAGGTTTTCCGGTCTCCGCACACAATTTGATGAGCGGCAGATCCACCAGTTCGAAGGACGCGATCTTGTAGGCCGGAACACCAAACGACTCGAGAAACTCAACTGCAGTGCTGTCGAATGGCGAAGAGAACAAATCGATGCCCTCCTCGCGCGCCACTTCAGCCAACCGCGGCTGCCATTCCCACGGCATATGGGCTTCCTCGTAGAGTTCATAGAGCGTCTTGCCGTCCCACAAGGTGCCGCCCTCGATGACAAAGGGAGGGCACTGCAAGTTAAGAGTCATGGTATCGGCCGTGTAGGTCTGCAACTTAACTGCATCAGCGCCGGCTTTCGCAGCTGCCCTAACCAATTGCTCCGCCCTGGCATAGCTGTGACCGTGGTTTGCCGAAAGTTCAGCGATGATATAACACGGCTGATCGGAGCCAATTTCGCGCTTACCTATTTTCACGACTGTTCTGGTTGTTGGTTCGACCTCATTACAAAATGCTGAGCGACGTGGCCTGAGAAAGTGCCTTCACCCCAGTCGGTGAAGTCGGCGATCTCGAAGGCACGCAGCGATGCCGTGTTTCCCGGCTTTATCCAGGCATCAATCCGGGACACATCCGGGCGCGCAGAAAAAAGGCGATCGACCCCGGCGCTTATCACCACCGGGCCGAGACCCAATCCACGGCAATCGGGTGCCAGGCAAACAGAGATCAATGCCGCACCGGCTTCGATCTCAAAACGGACCTGCCCCAGAGGCTTGCCGTTTTCTCCTTCGGCTACAAAGAATACACACTCCGGGTCGTTTAACCTGGCTTCGAACCACGCCTCGTGCCGATCCCGGGGAATCGGCTCAGACGAAAACGAAACCGACCTAACCTCCGGGCTGTTCGCCCAGTCCCACAACATCCGGCTGTCGTGTTCGTCAACCAGCCGCAACTTCTCGCGCATCGATACCGCCCTCATCTTCGTCACAACTCGACGCCCGCCCAATCCGTCGAACATCTTCCTTCCCGCGCCACCCATACGCCGACGACGATCACAATCACCCGCAAGGTCCTCGATCGCCGCAGCGCACGCCACGCTGCTGGCAAGGATGTCATCGTCGAGCAATGCCGCCACTCCGGCATCGACGAGGTGCCTGGCAGGCAGCCGCTGATTCTCCGCAAGCACGACCAGAAGCGAAGGCACGCCACAAGCTGCCAATTCCAATGCAGTCGTCCCACCTGCAGCAATAGCGAGATCGGCCTGCTTCATCAAATCTGCCATGTCTGTGACACCCTGCCGCAGTTGGACGCGACCACTCATGGTCGAAATCTGTTGGCGAAGCATCTCCACGTGTGGATTGCCACTGCCCGCAACGACGACCGCATCGACATTGTCAAGGTGCCCCAGAGCGGCAACAATCCGGCTGGTAACGTTTGGTGGATCTGTCCCGCCCAGGGTGACCAGAACCCTCGGCGTCGATGGATCATGGCGGCGCCCATCTTCCAATGACTCCGCGGTGCTTACGAATTCACGCCGTAGAACAGTATATCTCGCTCCCAACAGGAGCTCGGTTTCAGTTTGCCTGGCGGTATACGGCGTCGGCTCCGCGGACGGATTTTGGTTGAGCACTATGTCCGCCGAGTATCGCTCCGCGTGCCCATAATCATCCCACAACAGTAGTCGCAATCCAGCCCGCTTGACAGCCTCCTGCCACTGAGCGGTAAAACAGTAACCATCCGCCACCACCCAGGCAGCACCCAGTTCCCCCGCCAGCGTCACCGTTCTCTCAGCATCGATCGAACTCCCCGCCGCCCCTTCCACACTTTCCAGTGCGAAGCCCTCTCCGCGAAGTCGCTCGTCAATTGCCGGCAGCGATTCGTGCCTTGCGAAAACCGATTCGCCTCCCATCAAGTTCCACTCCTTCGCCAGAGCCATGCAACGCATCACATGCCCGGCACCCAGTTCGACCGACGCCTCGGCGCGCACCAACAATCGCGGTTGATTCATTTGCTAACCCCACGCACGGGAAGGAAGAAATTCAGCCCTATCCGGCGCTGATTGAGACGGGCCTCCATTCGGCAACCATCCATCCGTGCATGATTAAAGGTCCGGTTCACAGGCGGATTAGCAGTTGATACCGGAATGCGTTTCTTATTCTTTTGGCGGACACCGCGTTCACGCGGACGCCAGCGACTCACCCGGCCGTTTGGGACACCACCTCAATCACGTGCTCCACATCGCTGTCGCTCATCGCCGGGAACAACGGCAGACTGAGGCATCGCTCGTAGAACGATTCCGCGATCGGACATTTGCCGGCCCCGTAACCGTAGTGATCGCGATAATATGGCTGCAAGTGAACCGGGATATAGTGCACCTGGGAGCCGACGCCCTGCCCCAGCAGGGCCTCCATGAATTCGCCCCGGGTCGTGTCCAACGCCTCGAAATCAATCTCCGCGACATAGAGATGCCAGCTGGTCAGTTCCGGGTGGGCGCACGCGGGTATCGCCAAAGCATCGATACCTGCGAAAGCCTCATTGTAGCGAGCCACTATGTCTCGCCGCCGCTCAATAAACTCATCGAGACGCTGCAACTGGGAGCTCCCCAGGGCGCATTGAAGATCGGAAATCCGGAAGTTGAAACCGAGGTCCTGCATTTCGTAGTACCAGGGCTGATTGTCTCCGGCGAGATCTCCCTTATAAAGCGCTGCATCCCTCACCATGCCGTGATTGCGCAGCATGCGTGCCTTGGCAGCAAATTCTTCGTTGTTGGTGACCAGCGCTCCTCCCTCGGCAGTGGTCACCGTCTTTACCGGATGAAAACTGAAACAGGTGGCATCGGCCCATGGGTGGCCACCGATATTGTACTCCTCACCCTGATAAAGGAAACGTCCGCCAATGGCGTGGCAGGCATCTTCGATAAGAAGAGCGCCGTGCTCACGCGCTACTGAAGCCAGACCGGGCCAGTCACAGGGGTTGCCGGCGTAATCCACCCCTACCACGGCCTTGGTATCAGATTTCCAGCCCGCCTTCAGAGCTTGCGGACACAAGTTGTGATATTGCTCGTCAACGTCTGCGAAATCCGGCGTGGCTCCCACGTAGGCTGCGCAATTGGCCGATGCAAGAAAGGTAATCGGACTCGTCACCACACGGTCACCAACTCCGATCCCGCCCGCCATCATCGCCAGGTGCAGGGCCGAAGTGCCACTGTTCACGACCACGGCGTGCCCGACTCCAACCCGTTCGGCAAGCTCTTTCTCAAAGGCTTCCACCTGCGGACCGGTGGTAAGAAAGTCACTGCCTAGAGACTCGACCACCGCATCGATGTCCTGACGCGAAATGCTTTGTTTGCCGTAGGGAATCATGAGTTCTTCGACTATAGAATTCAAACGCCGCTCAAGCCGGCTCAAAATTCGGATCCACCTGCTCGCAGATCAACGCCCGCAATGCTTCCACGGAGAGCCATTCATCGTTTTTACCCGAATTATAGGTGAAGCCCTGCTCGACCGGCTTGGCTCCCAGTTCGTCAACATAATGGTGGCGCAGCTTTTTCTCGCCCTGCGGCAACACGACATAATAGTCGCCGACATCAACGGTGGTATAGGAATCGGCCGTTGAGATCATCGACTCGTGAATCTTTTCTCCGGGGCGCACCCCCACCACGGGCTTGTCGGCCGAGGGCGAAACAGCCTCGGCAAGATCAGTGATACGGTAGGACGGGATCTTCGGTACCAGCAACTCACCACCCACGGAATTCTGTAAGGAATGCAGCACCATGTCGACCCCCTGGGGCAAGAGGATGTTGAAGCGCGTCATCGCGGGATCGGTGATCGGCAGGACACCGTCCTTTTGCCGATCCAGAAAGAACGGAATCACCGAGCCGCGTGAGCCCATGACGTTGCCGTAGCGCACCACTGAGAACGAAATTCCATGCCCCCCGGCGATGTTATTCGCGGACACGAACAGCTTGTCGGAACACAGCTTGGTGGCGCCATAAAAATTGATCGGCGAACAGGCCTTATCCGTACTCAGAGCCACCACCTTGCGGACACCGGCGTCAATCGAAGCTTCAATCACATTCTGCGCGCCAAGTACGTTGGTCTTGATGAATTCCATCGGATTGTACTCAGCAGCAGGCACCTGTTTGAGGGCCGCGGCATGAACCACATAATCGATTCGCTCCATGGCACGACGCAGGCGCGCTTCGTCGCGGACATCGCCGAGAAAATAGCGGATAAACGGATATTTCTCGGGCGGAAACATCTGGCTCATCTCGTACTGCTTGAACTCGTCGCGACTGAATACCACGAGACGCTCCATGTTCGGAACCCTCTCGACGAGCCGTCCCACGAGTTCCTTTCCGAAAGACCCGGTCGCCCCGGTCACCAGCATGCTGCCTTTCTCTAAAAAGGAGTAGTCGATATCAAGTTTCATAACTTCAAGCGTTCTCTGATAATTGGGTGATTGGCAACCAGACGCTGCCGCCCCCGGTCATTCAGCTGCGGCTGAGACCTTCAAGAATATTTGCAGATGTAGTTTCTCCAGTCAGGATCCGACCCGAAAGAGCTTCATAAGAACCGGGACAATTCGTCCGGCTTGCTTTCGCCAGCCGTTGAGTGCCTTGATTCTCTTCTTCAAAAATGCATTGTCCGCTGAATCACCGTCGAGCTGGGCCATCATCGCACTCAACTCTTCAAGATCATCGGCCCTGTCAGCGAGAAAAGGCTCGACGCGTTCGGCCAGAAATCCTGAAGCCAACTGTCGCAGCGATGTCTTGGCGGTATAAAAATCGTGCCGGTTACCGAACCTTTTGCTGATACTCACCGCATTGATGTTGCCGAGGAAGCGCAACGCATAACTCGCCGTCGCCTTGCTGATCCCCAGTTTTGCGGTGATATCGGCCACCGTTAGAGGCTCCTGCGAACAGTAAAGCACCGCATAAATCTCACCCACCGACTTGGGCAGGCCGAGAAGCTTAGTGATGCTGACAAAGTAATCGACCACCTTGGCTTCGGGCGCGGAAAGCCCCACCGGAGCGGGCTTTCCGGTAACCGAATCTGCCTCCCCGGAATCTCCGTTCGCAGCTGATTTCTCGATTGTTGATCCAGACATCAAGGCGGCGAAATTAGCGATCCGCTCCGGCACAGTCAAAATATTTCTGAGTTAAATTCAAAAATAATTGAACTGAGGATGCTAATTCTCTTCAATCCTGCGGCTACGATCGAGAGTTTGGCAAGATTTGACTTCTCATTCAGCGACCTCGATAAAGAGGCTCTGAAAACAATTCCCGAACGCCAATCGCTATTCGACGCCCGCACCTGGCTGTGGCTGGTCATTAATATCGCCGCAGGACTGGCGCTGTTGCTGTTGTTGTTTACCCAACCGGCAATCCGCCGCATGATCGCCCCGGTCGAGCCATTTTTCGCTCCGGCATTGCTACTCGGCACGCTAAGCACACTGCTCATCTGGTGGATACGGCCTGCTGCGCGCCCCGGGATCGAAGCCGCCAGTCAACGCCTGGCTCCATTTTTCCGGCGCTGGGGATGCCTGCTGTGCATTCTTGTGTTCGGGGCAACCGCAAGCGGTGTACATCCCGCCGAAACCCGATCTCTGGAAACCCGCGGACCTCAAGTCGCGATTCCGGCGAGCTCGGTATTCGGCAGCCTGCCAACCTCGGATGCCGGTCGTTACTACCGCGGTGCCTGCCGCCTGATTCTCAACGGCAAGATCGATTCGTGGAACACCAAACGCCCGCTGAACAGCGCTTTTCTGGCTACCCGGATGTTTTTCAGTGGTGGCAATCTTTCTGTCGCCATCCTCTTGCAAATTGCCGTGGTCGCCCTGGCCACCTGGATCGCTGTGGCGGCGGTTGGATCGCGGCGCGGAGTGCTGGCGGGCCTGCTTTACTTCACCCTGCTCTACGCCTACGCCCGCATTCACGCTCCGACCACACTCTCGGAACCCCTGGGATTCAGCTTCGGTGCCCTGGCCTTCGCCGCCCTGGTATCGGGACGCTTAAAACCATCGATGACATCGGTTATCGGCGGACTGCTGCTACTGTCCCTTGCCGAGGGAGTTCGGCCGGGGCTGATGTTTATTCTGCTGGCGCTCATCGGCTGGGCCGGCTGGACTCTTTGGAGAAGCACGGGCCGCACGTGGACAGTAGCCGCCGCATTGATCGCCGTGCTGATCGGCGTACCACTGATAAATAAAGGGGTCAACAAAGCCTTCAGCAACAGCGACGGCGCCGCTAATTATAATTTCGCCCTTACCCTGTGCGGCCTTGCCCGCGGCACCGATTGGGCCGAAGCGGGTCACGTTTACGGGGACGACCTGGCCAAACTGAACTGGAAATACCGCGCCGAATTTCTCTACCAGAAATCCTGGCAGCATATCGTCGAGGACCCAACCAGGATCGTTAATCGCAGCGCCAAAAATCTTATCTACGGAATGGGCGCACTGGCCTTTAACAGCGGGGCCATGTTCATACCGCAGCCGCGAATGATCGAACCGGCCTCCGAGAGTCCCGCCGGCAACCCACTGGTCACCGGACTTTGCGCCCTGGCGTTGATCCCGCTGCTGGTGTTGGGGGGGCTTTCACTCCGTTACCTCAAGACGCGAGGCTCTACTCAAGAACGCCTGTTCTGGCTGGCGGTTGCTGTAGGCGCCCTGCTTTCAATACCAGTTGTCTACGCGGACACCGGTTTCCGCATCGTTGCCTCGACCTACCCACTGCTCGCCGGTTTTCTGCTACTTGGCATTCCCGGCAGCCCGCCGACCAGAGGAACTCTGAGCAGCCGCCAGGTAGTCACAATGGCATCAGTCTTCGCAGCCCTTATTGTCGTGTCGGCGGTTGCTACCGCCGCAACCTTCGATGCCATCCGCACCGATCCGGCACCGTCGGAAGACTCCGACGAATTCGTCGCAAGGGTGCCTGGCGAAACTTTCATCATTGAACCAGCCAGGCTCTACGCGGCCATCCTGGTCGCCGATGATCCGGTGCCGGGCCTGCAGGACTTTCGCCGCATGACCACTGCTGATTTTCTGCGCAGAGCGCCATTTGAGCACGGCAACAAGGGGGAAGCCGAACAGGAAGCCTGGCAAGCTATCCAAAAAACCGAGCCGCCATTTTTTCTCGGGCTGCTCTACGACCGCGTCAACGAAGATTACATTTACGTCACCGGCCCACCCGCCCTGCTCGAAGGCGACACCTTAGAGTCGTCGCGCCTGAGCGTCCGCCAAATCGCGTTCCGCTGGCACGAAGTGGTCGACTTCGAGACCAAAACCGTAACCGACTAAGCGATCAGTTCGCTCTGATAACAAGCGAGGATTCTCTCCAGGCCAAACGCCGCTTTCAATCGGCGCCCGGCCTCATCGACGCCGGCGGAATCGAGCAGCCATTCCTGCCAGACTACCTCATCCATTAAGCGCGCCTCCAGATCACAGGCCTCCATGATCTCTCTGGTGCCACCCGGCCCCTCCCAGGCAACCACCGGACAACCACAGGCGATCGCCTCCAACAGCACGTTCGGCAGGCCTTCGTAGCGCGACGGCAGGACAAACAGATCCGCGTGACGCAACCACACATAGGGGTTCTTCTGCACTCCGGGAAAATGGACACGATCGGCGATTTCAAGCCGCTCTGCCTGCGCCATCAATTTCGCTCGCAACTCGCCACCACCGAGGATCCACAGATGGGCATCCCGCAGCCATTCAGGCGCGGCCGCAAATGAGTCTAACAGTCGATCAAATCCCTTTTGTGGCTTTAAAGAACCAATCGCCACCAGGTGATGCGACGCAGCCTGCCCGGCAAAAGGGTCCGACGCCTCCAACATCCGCGATTCAAGGCCCACCGTATCGACAGGATTATAGATCCGGGTGATCTTTTCCGCCGGGATCCCGGCCGTGGCAATCATGTCGTCAGCCATGGCGTCGCACTGCGCAATAATGCGATCCGCTTTCGGATAAAAACGACGCATCAGCCAACGCCACAGACGCGGCAGTTTGATCTCACGCATTTTTTGCGACAACAGGTTACCCTCACGCACCAGAATGCGCGTCTTTGACGGCAAAAAGCAGCGCATCATCAGCAGGCCAACATTGAGATGCATCAACGTCGACATCACCACATCGGGCTGCAGCGCGACAATCAACTGTCGCAACCGCCAGATGCCGCTACGCACCCGGCGAGCCTTCAACTCGTGAATGATGACATCTTTGCCGGCCTGCGTAATCCATTCGCCCGCCCCGGTCACCACCGCCAGATGAACTTCGAACTGCGATCTGTCGAGATGATTGGCCAAGGTCAGCATGACCCTCTCCGCTCCGCCCGGGCTGAGGGTAGGGACGACCAAAAGCAGGCGACACAATCCGGGGCTTGCCTTTTCCACGCTGGACATCGCGCGATGTTAGCCCAGAATCTACAGCCCGTCACCCGTAGTCTTACTTCGAAATCGAACATCGTCAGCAGCGCAGGCCACACCTCAACCCTGCGATTATTTATCCCATGATACGGGTTCTCCATTTGATCACCGGTCTCGGCGTTGGCGGTGCTGAAGCCAGCCTGTTTCGTCTGGCGTGCGGAATCGATCCCGCTAAATTTCAATTTCATATTGTGTCGCTGGGAGCCATCGGTCCCTATGGCGAAAAACTCCTCGATCGCGGATTTCCAGTGACCGCCCTTGGCGCAAGACACTACCGGGACCTGCCTCGACTCGTCCAGCGGCTGTCGACGGTGGTCAAGGAGGCGAACCCCGATTGGATTCACGGCTGGATGTATCACGGGAATCTTGCCGCCACTCTGGCACAGCGCTTTGCAAGGTCGAACTCACGCTGCGCCTGGAACGTGCGCACCTCATGCGAGAGCTATGCCAAGCGAAAGGCACTCTCCCGATTAGTGGTCCGCACCAACCGCCGCCTCTCGGGCAAACCCGATTGCATCGTCTACAACGCCTCTGCCAGCCGACAGCAGCACGAAGCCTTCGGCTTTTACCCCGCACGAGGACGGGTCATCCCCAACGGTTTCGACTGCGATAAATTCCGTCCCGATGCGGACGCACGGCTCAAGCTTCGCAATGAGCTTGGTGTCAGCGCAACCCGTGTTCTGGTCGGCATGGTCGCCCGCAATCACCCCGACAAGGGGCACCGCTTACTTTTCGAAGCGCTGGCAAAAATTAACAATCCTGAAGTGCAGGTGGTCCTCGTCGGCTCAGGCACCGAACTTGGTGATTCCTCAATGGATCAGCTGTTGGCCAGCACGAACACCCCTACCCACCGCGTTATCCGCCTTGGGCCCCGAACCGATCTCGAAGCGGTGTATCCGGCATTCGATCTCCTGGTTTCGGCCTCGCGAACGGAGGGCTTTCCCAATGTCGTCGGCGAGGCCATGGCCTGTGGAGTTCCTGCTGTCGTGACCGATGTCGGCGACAGTGCCCACGTGGTGGCAGACACCGGCATTGTCGTTGATCGCGAAAATCCATCCGCGCTGGCAGACGGCATCACCGCAATGATCGAAAGAATGAACACTGCAGAGGCGATCACACGCCTGTCTCAACGCGCCCGTGAACAAGTGGTCAACCACTTCACACTCAACTCCATGATAACGGCCTACCAGCACCTTTACACTGGCATCGAAAGCTAATCCCGACTAGATTCGGCCCTTTTTCCGCTTAAAGCCTGATACTCTTCAGTGAAGGCTGCATTTTTCACCAGCCCATGCCCAGCTTCGAAGATTTTGAATCCCGACGTGAGTCCATTGCCATCGTCGGCTTAGGCTACGTCGGCCTGCCTCTGGCTGCACGGCTTGCGCACAAGTTTCGCGTTATCGGATTCGACATCGATTCCAGGCGGGTCGACGAACTGAATCATGGCTTCGACCGAACCGGCGAGATCGATTCGGCCGAAAGCCTCTCCAGCGACAACCTGTCATTTACGACGGTCGCCGCTGATCTGAAGGCCTGCCGTCTGATTGTCGTCACCGTACCGACGCCCATTACCGAGACGCGGCAGCCGGACCTGCGACCGATTTCCAGCGCCTCTAAAATGGTCGGCGAAAATCTCACCACCGGCACCACGGTCGTCTACGAGTCGACCGTCTACCCCGGCCTCAGCGAAGAACATTGCATTCCCATCCTGGAACAGGCCAGTGGCCTGAAGTGGCAGCAGGATTTTAATCTCGGCTACTCGCCGGAACGGATCAACCCCGGCGACAAAGTTCACACCGTCGACAAAATCACCAAGATCGTCGCCGGCGACTCCCCGCAGACGCTCACCCTGCTGGAGAAAATTTACGGTGCGGTGGTGTCAGCAGGGACCTTTTCCGCCGAAAGTATCCGCGTTGCCGAAGCCGCCAAAGTCATCGAAAATACTCAGCGCGATCTCAACATCGCCCTGATGAACGAATTGGCGCTGATTTTCGACCGCCTCGAAATCCCAACCCGGGCCGTCCTCGAAGCCGCTGGTACAAAATGGAACTTTCTGCCTTTCCAACCCGGGTTGGTCGGCGGCCACTGTATCGGTGTCGACCCCTACTACCTGACGCACAAAGCGGAGAGTGTCGGCTACCTGCCTCAGGTCATTCTCTCCGGTCGGCGCATCAATGATGGCATGGGAAAATTCATTGCCGAGCAAACCGTAAAGCGCCTCATCCGCAACGACAAACCTGTCAATAACTGCCGGGTGCTGATTCTCGGCTTTACCTTCAAAGAAAACGTTCCCGACATCCGCAATACCCGCGTGATCGATATCTACCGTGAACTGGAGGAGTTCGGCGTTCAGCCTGCCGTCTATGACCCCTGTGCCGACGCGGAAGAAATCGAAGCGGAGTACGGCATTCGCGCGGTCGACAGCATCGACTCCTGCGCCCCTTACGCCGCCATCCTGATCTGTGTTAAACACGACGCCTTTCGCGAGCAGTTGACCGTTGCCGCTCTCGAGGAAATTTCCAACGGTAAACCCGTCGTCATCGATGTGAAATCCTTCCTCCACGAACTGGGCACGGAAGGTCTGGAGCGCGTCGAATACTGGGCGCTCTAATCTTTTCGAATCATTCCTCAAATCTTTCTATGAAAAAAGTACTCGTCACCGGTGCCGCCGGATTCATCGCCTCCCGCACTGCTCATCAGTTGCTTGACCAGGGAGTTAAAGTCGTGGCAATCGACAATCTCAATGACGCTTACGATTGTCGCCTGAAAACACACCGCCTCGAATCTCTAAGCAAGCGCGACGGAATCGAATTTATCGAGGGCGACATCGAAGACAAAGCGCTCATCGATGATCTGTTCGACTCGCATGACTTCGACGTCGTGTTCAATCTCGGTGCCCGCGCTGGAGTGCGCTACAGCCTCGAAGATCCGGATGTCTACTTTTCCACCAATCTCAACGGCACGCTCAACCTGTTGCAGGCAATGCGCCGAACCGGCACCGGAAAAATCGTCCTCGCCTCCACTTCGAGCCTCTACGCCGGGCTGCCGATGCCTTTCACCGAAGATCTCCCGGTCAATCAGCCATTGTCTCCCTATGCGGCTTCAAAGAAGGCGGCAGAGGTGCTGTGCTACACCTATCACCACTTGTTCAACATCGACGTCACCGTGCTGCGCTACTTTACGGTCTACGGACCCGCCGGCCGGCCCGACATGTCGATCTTCCGCTTCATGCGCTGGATCGATGAAGGCACACCAATCGAAATGTTCGGTGATGGCAGTCAGAGCCGCGATTTTACCTTCGTCGAAGACATCGCCCGCGGCACCATCCTCGCTGCCAAGCCGCTGGGTTATGAAGTTATCAATCTCGGCGGCGGACGTCGCCCGACTTCGCTGAAGCAACTCATTGCGGGCATGGAAGAGCGCCTCGGAAAAACCGGCACGCTTGACTGCAAACCTTTTCACGCCGCCGACATGATGGAAACCTGGGCGGACATTTCCAAGGCTGAGAAACTGCTCGGCTGGCAGCCGCAGGTTTCGCTCGAAGAGGGGCTCGACCTCACCACTGAGTGGTTTCACGAAAACCGCGAACTGGTTGCTGCGGTAGACCTCTGATTCGTCACCGTTTTATCCACCGATCCGCATGGCCCGAGTCGTCGTCCTTGGAAGCTATGCTCCGTCGCTGATCAATTTTCGCGGCCATCTGATCGGTGAACTCTGCGCTGCCGGTCACGAGGTCATCGCGGCCGCGCCGGCGGCCCAATCTGAGGGCATCGGTGAAAAAATTGCGGCGCTCGGGGCGCGTTTCGAGACCGTCGACCTGCGCAATGCGGGCCTCAACCCGATCGAGGAATGGCGGTCTCTGCGCCGCCTTACTGAGTGGCTCGAGGCGTTGCAGCCGCAAGCGCTGCTCAGCTACACCATCAAACCGGTCATCTGGGGCAGCCTCGCCGCCGATCGCGCCGGGGTGGCCAATATCGGTTCTATCATCACCGGCTTAGGCTACACTTTCCTCGGCGAGACGCTGAAGCAACGGATCGTCGGCCGCATCGGACGAGCCTTGTATCGCCGCGCGCTGGCGCACAACCGCAGAGTCATTTTTCAAAACCCCGACGACCGCGAACTCTTCATTCGCGAGGGCCTGGTCACCCGGCAAAAGACGGCCCTGGTCAACGGCTCCGGCGTTGATATCGACCGCTACACGCCGCCCGCTGATCAAATGCCCGACAGCACGCCGGTTTTTCTGATGTGCGCCCGCTTGCTGCGCGACAAGGGCGTGCGCGAATACCTCGAGGCGGCACGGCTGCTGAAACAACGGCACCCGCACGCGACTTTCCGCCTGCTCGGCCCCTGGTGGGACGGTCCGACAGCCATTCGTCCCGACGAACTTGAGCCCTTCACCCGGGATGGCGTGGTCGAATACCTCGGCGCCGCTGACGACGTACGACCGCACTTCGCCGCCGCCAACGTGTATGTGCTGCCGTCGTATCGCGAGGGCACCCCGCGCACCGTACTCGAAGCGATGGCTATGGCGCGCCCCATCGTGACCACTGATGTACCCGGCTGCCGCGAAACCGTCAGGGAAGGCGAAAACGGCTACCTCGTGACCGCACGCGATCCGGCCGCCCTCGCCGCGGGCATGGAACGATTTATCAAAACGCCGTCGCTGATTAGCGATCTGGGCCGCGCCAGCCGCCGTCTCGTCGAAGAAAAATACGACGTGCGCAAAGTCACTGCCGCGATTCTCGACTATCTGGACTTGAGTGCTTAGGCGCAGAAAACGGCACCGGAAATTGATTCACCCACGGACTTTACTCCGCAGCATCCGCTCAGCCCTCTGTCGCGTTCACGGCGCAACGCCGGTGACTCTCTCCACGACTCTCGAATAGTCTTCAAACACGATTTGAGGCCTGCGAAACAGATTGAGAGCTCTCATCACAGCGAGGGATACCGCAACACAACAAATCTCCCGAATGGTGAGATCCGAGTACCACGGCTTCTGGTCGGAAAAAATTCCCTGCACCGGCTGTGACGATGTTCTGACAACCACGGATTTTCGAAACAACGATGGCGTTTTAAACGATTCCGTATATTCGATTCCGAGGGAATTGCAGATTCGTTTAAGGCTCGATTCGGTATCTCCCGTCAGTTGCTCATAAGCAACAAAACAAAACTTGGGATCACCCGACAGGGCAATTTGGTCTGACAGAACGCGGTGCGGGTCGACAACTTCCTTGTAAATTCTTCTAAGCGGAAGCTTCAGACCGCGCCGCCGACGCTCGCGCAGAACACTGCGCGTCACCATTAGCGGTTTTCTGATAATCATCAGCACCCTGCCGCGAAAAAACATATTCCGCCAGAGTCTGACGACATCAACGGTATTGCCACCCACTTCCTTGGCCGCCCACGATCGAACCTGCTCCGGCTTCGATTCCGCGTCAACATTGTGGATCAGGCAATGCACCTCCCAGCAAATCAGATCCCGAAGGCTGTTGATCTCCGGCCGCTGCTGCTTGTGATCGCCGAGCATTGCCTCAAAGCCCGGGAAATCCAATCCTTCAATCTCAGAGACTCCGGAGCAATCTCTATACATTTGAAGGGCTTCAGCGGAATCCGCCGGCCAGGGTTTTTGCAAAAGTTCCTTCAGCTTCAGTTCGACCGGGTAAACAAAGACCTCCTCACCGCCATCGAGAACATTTTGGAGCAAGGTGGTACCCGCTTTACGGGGACCGTAAATCAGAATGGGCGAGGCGTTCAAATCGTCGACACTGCTACTGCGGACACTCATGAGCTTGATGCTGGAAAAATTACTTTAATGGTTCCGCCGCCTCCACGCCGCCGAACTATTCCCGGCGGCAGCAATCAGGCATGGGTGAGGAGAGCGTTAAGCGCCTCGTCACGGACTTGAATGCCTGTCGACTGTTTCGTCAAGCCTGACTCGACGGCGTAGCCGACGCATCGTTGCGGCAGCTTTAAACTGGATGCAAAGCGCTGTCGCCCCTGCTCACTCAAGCCCGCTCCTCAGCCGCCCTCTCTCTGAACAGCAGAGCATCCTGGATCAATTCCTGAGCGTACTTGCGCAATCCCTCGCCGTCCTTGTGATCGATGAGTTCAAGCAAACGCCCTATATCTACGGGAGCTGCCACCTCATCGCCGCTCAACTTCAGCACCCAGATACGATCGTGCTCAGTCGCCACCACATTCTCATCGTCAGTGATGAGTTCCTCGTACTCTTTTTCTCCAGACTTCAGCCCTGTGTACTCAACAACGATATCCCTGTCCGGGACATAACCGGACAGCTCGATCATCTGCCGGGCCAGAGTGTCGATCTTGACCGGCTCACCCATTTCGAGCACGCGAATGTTTCGATCCTCAGCACCGGCGCTCGCCATCAATACCAATTCGACCGCTTCCGGAATGGTCATAAAATACCGGGTCACGTCCGGGCTGGTTACCGTCACCGGTCCGCCGGCGGCGATCTGCTCGCGAAAAATCGGCACCACGCTGCCACTGCTGCCCAACACGTTGCCGAACCGCACCGCATTAAAATGAGTATTGCTCGGTGGGCGTTCGATGATGCAACGCTCCGCGATGCGCTTGCTGGCCCCCATGAGACTGGTCGGTCGCACCGCTTTGTCGGACGAAATCAGTACGAAATGGCCCACTCCCAACCGTTCAGCGACCCCCGCGGTAGCAATGGTTCCCACCACATTATTGTGAAAACAGGCGGCTGGATTTCGCTCCATCAGGTCGACGTGCTTGTAAGCGGCAGCGTGGAAAAGCAGGTCCACGCCATCTGCTGAGTTAATCGCATCAGCGACCTGGTCTTCGCGCCTGATATCGCCCGCGTAGGCGATCACTTTGGCGCCGTCTGCGCTGGAGCACAAAGCACGCTCAATCTTGAAAAGCAGATACTCACTGGCTTCGAACAAAACCAGACAGCGCGGATTCAATCGCAGCAACTGGCGACAAAGCTCAGATCCGATGCTGCCACCCGCTCCGGTGACCATCACACTGCGCCCCGAAATGAAGCTGCGCAGCATCTCGAGGTCGACGCGATAAGGGTCACGATTGAGTAGATCTTCGATCTCGACCCGCCGAATCGATGATACATCGATGTCACCGCGCGCGATGTCTGCCAGCGTTGGCACCACGCGAAATTTGGGAATTACATTTTCATCAGCCGCCAGCTTGATGATGCGTTTAATCGTGTTGGGTGCGGTAAACGGTGGCAGGATGAGGATCATGTCGACCCGCAGCTGCGCAGCCAGGGTACCGACATTGTCGACGACCCCTACCACGGAAATCCCCTGCAAGGTACTGTAGCGCCGGTGCGCCTCTTCGGTTACTACGCCGACCACGCGGCCACTACGCCCCCTCTGCCGGTTAAGGCTTCGCAGCAGCTGATCACTCTCCTGAGTGCCACCCACCACCAACACGCGTTCAGCCTCCTTCGCAACATCACTGCCGCCCTGGCGACTCTCACGAAACAAGCGCAGCGACACCCGCCCCCCAATCTCCCATGCCAGCAGCATCAGATAATGGGAAAGAAACACTGAGCGCGGATAATCCTCGAAAGTGCGGCCGTTGAAAAGATACACGGTTACCACCAATACCGCGGTACCGATTCCGAACGCAGTGACATTCTTTACACAGTCGGAAAAACCGAAATACATCCACAGTCCGCGATACAAGCGAAACGCCAGAATCACCAGCAACTGGATAGCCAGAGCCAGCGGCAAAGTCGAAAGGAAAACTTGATCGTAAGGTTCAGGCAGCCGCAGCTCAAACTCCAGCGGCAAGGTGAACGCCAGATAGTAGGTCAGCGCAATGCCGACGATGTGCCAGACGAAAGCGGTCACTCGGCGCGCCACCACGCTGTGCCGCAATTTCAGCGCCAACTTGCCTGACATGGCGGCCATTTTCTGGGGTGGTGAATCAATCATTTCGGACTGCCCGGCATTCACACTTCCTAAGTAGGTCGGCAACTTTTGACCAGGTCCGTTATACGTTCTATCTGCGAATCCTTCAGGGCAGTCCCGGAAGGCAGGCAAAGCCCGGTCTTGAAGAGCTTCTCCGATACTTCGCCGCCGCGCACCATGCAACCTTCAAAGGCCGGCTGCAAATGCATAGGTTTCCACATCGGTCTCGACTCAATGTTGCTCTCCTCGAGAACGAGCCGCACGGTTTCGGCATTTGCGCCGAACCTGTCCTCGTCGATCAAGATTACCGAGAGCCAGCGGTTGGCCATTCCGTAGTCAGCCTCCGGCATCATGCTCAAGCCCGGAGTCTCGGAAAAAAGCTGCGAATACACATCGAATATCTCGCGCTTGCGGGCGACCCGCTGGTCGAGCACCTCGAGCTGACCGAGCCCGACCGCCGCCAGCAGGTTACTCATCCGGTAGTTGTAACCGACCTCGCGGTGCTCGAAATGCACAAATGGCTCCCGCGCCTGAGTCGAGAGGTGGCGAGCCCGGTCGATCAGCTCAACGTTGTCGGATGCCAGCATGCCGCCGCCGCTGGTGGTAATGATTTTGTTGCCATTGAACGAAAACACCGCCGCATCGCCGCATTTGCCAGTTGCCCGTCCGCGACAGGTCGCGCCCAGCGACTCGGCAGCGTCGATCACCAGAGCCACACCGTAGCGATCGCAGATGGCTTGAATCGCATCGACATCGCAACTCTGCCCGTACAGATCGGTCGGCACCACCGCCTTCGGCAAGCTGCCCTCGATCGAACGCTGCTCCAACTCCTCTTCCAGCAATACCGGATCCATGTTCCAGGTCTGCGCATCGGCATCGATGAATACCGGTGTCGCCCCTTCGTACAGGATCGGCCCGACGCTACCGATAAAAGTCAAGGTCGACGCCAACACGACATCGCCTGCTTTGACACCAACACCCTTCAGGGCGAGATGCATTGCCGCCGTGCCACTGGAAACCGCAACCGCTGCGGCAAATCCGGTCCGGTCACGGAACGAGCGCTCGAAAGCCTCCAGTTGCGGCCCGACCGGCGCAATAAAATTTGCCGCGAAGGCCTCATCCACATAGCGCCTCTCCGCGTCACCCATGTGTGGAGGTGACAAAAATATCCGCTCGCCCTTGCTCATGACTTCCCCTGTTCAATCATTCGCACCACCCTGGCCGGCACCCCGTAGGCCAACGCCCCGGCCGGCACGTCGGCATTCACAAAACTATGGGCTCCGACGACCGCGTCATCCCCGATCGTGACACCCGGCATGATCGTGCTGTGGCTGCCGATGCGTGCATTTTTACCAATCACCACCGGCCCGGTTTTGTCGTCGATCGTCGATACACTGTAGACCGAACAGTGCGAACCGAGCTGCGCCTCCTCGCCGATTTCGACACCGTGCAGAGCATTGATGTAGGTGAACGCACCGAGGTCGGAGCCCCTGCCCAGACTCAAGCCCTGCGGGTTCTGAACCACCCAGTTATAGATCGTCGGCACCCCGTGCAGGATCTCGGGTGCCTTCCAGTTGTCAAAACGTCGTTTCATGGTTCGTCGTCTTTAAAAGTGTCGTCAAGTTCTCCGGTACTGTCCAGCAAACCTGTCTCCGTTTCTGCATCCGCGCCCTGCTTCGTACCGGTGAACCGCGCCATGGTCGACTCGCCTTCTGCCGCCACGCCCTTCCGGGAACACACCGCTACCACGGTCAGGGCAATGATCTTTAGATCCAACCAGAACGAACGATTTTCCACATACCAGACGTCGAGCTCGAACTTGTCGTCCCACGAAAGCGCATTCCTGCCGTTCACCTGCGCCCAACCCGTGATCCCCGGCAACACGTCGTGGCGCCGCTTCTGGCGCTCGGAATAAAGCGGAAGGTACTCAGCCAGCAATGGCCGCGGCCCAACCAGACTCATGTCGCCGCGAATCACGTTCCACAGCTCCGGCAGCTCGTCCAGACTGCTCGATCGCAGCCAACTTCCAAAAGCGCCTAAGCGATCGCCGTCCGGCAAAAGATTTCCTTCCGCATCACGCTCATCGGTCATCGTGCGAAATTTGATCATCGGGAACAATCGACCGCCGAGTCCGCTGCGCAGTTGCACAAAAAACACCGGCTTACCCAGTTTGACCCTCACCAACAAAATCAGGATCAGAAAAATTGGTAGAAACAGCACCCCCGCGATCGCCGCCAAGCCGATATCGAACAAGCGCTTCATTTCCCCGGTAGATTCAAAAGTTGGCTGATCCCTCCCTTTATCTCGCTGCGCAGCGCTTCGAGACCGGGGATGGCCGGACTATAGGCAATGTTCGCCTGTCCGCACCCGGAATGTCATCGAGCCATAGACGGCCACTGACGTGGATTGAAAATTCGCTCATCGACCTGCGCGGCGTCGCTCCCCTCCCAAAGCGCCAAAGCCTGCTTCGAAGCCGTCGCCGCCTCGCCGAGAAGGCGCACATTTTCCCGAACCTGATCGGCAGAATCGCAACCGATGACCGGGGTACCCCAACCTTTCAGACTGGCGTACTGCAGTGCAAAAACCTCAGGTGCGATTTCGCACTTGGCGCAAAATGCCCGCCATCCGGCTACCGCCTCGCGCGCAAACCCGAGGTGATCCGGAATCTGCTCAGGCATCATAACCAGCAACCCTTGCAGGTAGAGGCTGCGCACGAAGACACGCACACCCTTCTGCTTTGCCGCTGCGATGAAACCACTGTCGTCAAAACGTCGATCGAACACATTGCCCATGATCTGCACCGCCGAAGGCAATGGGTCTTCGATCACGGCAAAGGCTTGCGCAGGGTCGTACACCGAAACCGCGAAATGCCCCAACTGCCCTGCCGAAATCCGCTCTCCAATCGCTGCCTTTACCTCGTCGCTCGCCCCAGCAAAGCCCTCGAACTCGTGCGCATACAGAGTGTCGACATAGTTCATCTGCAAGCGCTCCAGCGTTTCCGCAAACAGCACATCAAGCGTCTGAGCATCGGGCACTTTGTTCAAGTTCAACTTGGTGTGAACTTCCAGTCCATCCTCAAGCGCAAGCTCTTGAATCACCCGCCCGAGGATTTCCTCGCTGTCACCGTAGGTCCGCGCGGTGTCGAACTGGCGAACCCCCAACTGCCAAGCCGTGGCGACAATATCGCGCGCAGTTTCATAGGCAGGTTTGCCGGCGCAGTTGTTGACTCCGTACGCGGAGCCCAACTGCGCAGTGCCGAGAACAAAGGGACGATCCATAGGTGGGCTTGTCAGGAGGCTTTCAAAGCTGACGCCACCTGATCGACTTCCGCATCGCTCAGATAGGGACTCATCGGCAAACTCAGGCACTGCCCGGAAACCTTTTCCGTCACAGGAAAGTCGCCTGCCGAATGACCGAGATTGGCAAACACCGGCTGCAGGTGCAAGGGCACGGCATAATAGGCAACACTCGGGATCTCCGCCTTCGTCAGCCGCGCCTGCAGTTCGTCGCGGTTCTCCGATAAAACCGTGTACTGCGCATAGACACTGGTGTTGCCCGCACCGATCCTGGGTGCCTTAATCGACTGACTGCCCGCCAGCGCCTCCGCGTAGCGGGTCGCCACCTGCTGACGTTTTTCGATTTCTTCGTCAAAAATCTGCAGTTTTGACAGCACCACGGCTGCCTGGATCGAGTCAAAACGGCCGTTGATTCCGAGAATCGGATGTTGATGCTTTTCCGCCTGACCGTGCACGCGAATCTGGCGCATTTTTTCGGCGAGATTGTCGTCGTCCGTGAACAGCGCTCCGCCATCGCCATAACAGCCCAGCGGTTTGCTGGGGAAAAACGATGTGCTGCCAATGCCGGACAGCGCACAGGATTTTACGCCGTGATGAGTCGCGCCAAAACTCTGCGCAGCGTCTTCGATCACCGGCAAATTGCCGTGGCGCGCCGCGATTTCATTGATCGCGGTCATGTCCGCCGTCTGTCCGTAGATGCCGACCGGCATGATCGCTTTGGTGCGCCCGGTGATCGCTGCCTCAAGCTTTGCCGGATCCAGATTCCAGGTGTCTTCCTGAACGTCGACAAACACCGGCTTAGCACCGGTCAACGCAATCATCTCCGCTGTCGATATCCAGGTATAAGGCACCGTGATCACTTCATCACCCGGCCCGATACCGAGCGCCATCAGCGCGATCAACAACGAATCTGTTCCACTCGCCACGGTGATGCAATGACGGCTGCCAACATATTCCTGGAGCACCTCCTCGAGCTCGCGAACCTCGGGCCCGAGAATGTACTGCCCGTGGTCGAGCACCGCCGCGATACGCCGATCTATATCGTCACGAATGCGTGCCTGCTGAGATTTGAGATCAATAAATTGCACTACTCTTGATTATCGTCAGCTCTCTCCAGAGCGGATACTTACTTCTCTACGGAGGAAAAACAATGGAATTCGAGCTGGTTCAGGGGACTTCGGCGAACCCGGTGATGGAGGACTGCGGCCATTTTTTCATCAGGCAAGGTGCGGGGTTCCCGCAGGAGCCCTCTACAACACCCTCTCCCAATCGAAACGAAGGTAATCATCCGACCAGTTGCCATTCGCCTTTTTTTTCTCGAGCAGCTTGGCATTCGGCTCGAGCCTGGTGCGATCGATGACTGGAGCCTCTCCCTCCTCCTCAAACTCAAGCATGATGTCCTCGCGAAACTCCGTCTCGACGATCTGATCGGCGCGATAGAAAAAATGAATGTCTGTCTGGCCATAGTTACCGACGAAATCTTCATCGCAACCACCCACTTCCCAATACATGGCACGCGTCAGTAACATCGTGCCCGGGTGAATTTTAGTGACCCCCGTGCGTCGGTCCTGACGAATAAATTTGTAGATCTTGCGATCGTTCTTTTCGACCAGGTCAAGCATCGCCGCCGCTGCTTCCGGTGGTGTTACGTGGTCCATGTCGGTATGCAGGATCCACTCCGTTTCGGCTACCTTGGTGCCTAGATTACGCGCGCCTCCGATATTGCAGTACTTATCCTCCATTACCCGATAGATGGCCAAATCGATCGTCCCGGGGCGCGCATGATCAATCGCCTTCACCTCCGAGCCATCATCGACGATGAGAAACTTCACCCGCGCCTTGACCTCATCCGGCCACGCCTCCCACCCCTCTACAAGGCGCTCCAGCATCGTCCCCTGATTATAATAAGTAACGATGAAAGTAAGCGTCGGCTTCAAAGCCGCCCCCTCCGCCTGCTTCTTACCAAACAATCGCGATAAAAATCTGCTCATCCTAAGTCCTTAATAAATAAACCGTCCGAGCTCGATTTCCATCCCGCCAATGAACACAATCGGCGGCAGGTAATCAATGCAGCTGTTGTAAATCTGTATACCAATGTTGGCGCCAAAAATCAGCAGCCCCACGATCAGGCTAAGCATACGATTTTTCTCCTCCAGCCAGGCGATACCGGGAGCTGCCAGCAACACCACCGCCGGAACCACCGGCAGGAACAGCCTCGGTAGAAATGGCGCCTGTACCACGATCAAAAGCACCGTGAAGAACACCCCCCAAATCGCGAAGACTGCCATCGAAGGCAAATGCTCGCGCCACTTTCGCCATGCCAACCCGATCCAGAAAAACGGGAAAAACTGCAGCAATGCCGGCATGCAGTACCAAAACAGACGTTGCGTCGAGAACGGTCGGAACTGTTCCGACTTGGCGAACGCCAGCCTTTGATTGTGAGTCCAGTCGAACAGCGCGTAACAAATGATGATGATCAGCACAGGCCCGAGACTGAGCCGCAGGCCGGTCACGATTCGTTGACCAAGGTCCAATTTTCTCTCGCGGTAAACATCGCACAACAAGGTCATACCGACCATGAACGGCCCAAGCACGATACCCGGTGGACGGGCCAGAATCTGCAACAACACGATCAGCGAAATCAGGATCGTCTGGCGCAGAGTGACCCGCTTCAGCCGATCGACGAGAAAGTACAACATCACCACAACCAACAACTCCCCGAGAGCATCGGTCGACGCCCGTCCAAAACTTTTCAGAACGAGTAGATGGGTCGCATAAAAGCATACCAGAATCATCGCCGCGCGCATTTCCATGCCCAGCTTTTGAGTCGCCAGCCGCCACAGCAACAGGAGGGTACCGAAACTCGTTAAGTTCACCACCACCAGATAGGCGATCGGAGTCGGCAAACCACACAGCACGCCGATCGCAATCAACGCGGGGGTCAACGCAACGTGACTGTGGGAATAGTCGTGAAAATTCTCGCGCAGCCGCCCTCGATCACCCTCACCGCTCAAGTAATGCGCAATCTTTTCGCCATACAAACCGTAGCCATCCGGGTCGTGATGCGGGAAGTCGTGCGCGTAGACCTGTTGCCACGACAACATACCCGTCGCCGAACAGGCGACACCCAGCAAAACCAGAAATCCGAACGCATAGCGCATGCGGAACCAGACGAACAAAAACGCCATCAGCGTCGGCACCCACAGCAGGTGAAACCACTGTGTCGGCCAGGGCGAGCGCAGCAAAAAAGCGAGCGGGAAGCTGACCTCTTTATCACCCACCTTCGTTGAGATCTCCGGCTCAGCTGGAAACAGCACGCGCTGCACGGTCGGCTCCAGCGGCAATCGCCACAGCAAATCGATGGCGATCCTGTCGCCTTTGCTGTTGTTGCCGGTGAAGCGACGCTCGTAATTTTCGCCGTTCTCCGCCATCGATTCCTTGATCACCTTGCCGGTGGTCTCATTGCGGATGATGATCTTCACCCGGGTTCTCTCGTCATCAACCAGGCCGGGTATTTTAAGAAAATTTAAATCGTCAGCGGGCGCTTCGAAACGGATCGTCACCGGATTGCGATCGACGAATTCGAGTTGAGAAAACTCCGCACCACTTTTGCCCAGTCGCAATTGTGCCGATTCAATTTCTTCCTCCGGAAAGATCAGCAATGAACGATCCCAGTCCGCCTTCGGAGAGGGTTTATGACCGAAGTAAAATAAAGGCACCCGGTCTGATGATTCGCCCTCCGGGGTGGTCACCGTTACCGGTATGGTCGGCGGCGTTTTGGCCAGCATCAGGTTTGGCGGCGGCGGCCGGCGCCAACGCATCGAGATCCGCAAGCGGTCGCCGACCTCATTATCGGGTTCGAAATGAGTGTTCTCTCCAGTTGGAGTAATGGTTTCGGCAATCCTCCGGCCTTGAGTGAGATTGTCGACGACGACCTCGATCTCCTCGCCTTTTGCCGAAAGCAGATTTAACCAATAGATCTCATCGTAGTTGGCCTGGGCCGCTTCAAGCTCAATAATAAAAGGCTCGCCCTGGAAAAAAGCCGCAACTTCCTCCGTCGAACTGCCCGGGATAACGCTCAGGTTCGGATAGATCGGTCGACCGCGAAAGTCTTGCGACATCACCGCCAGCAAGACGGTGAAGAACATGGTGTAAAGCGCCATGCTCAACCAGTAGGCGCGTGCCTTTCCCTTGCCCCAACCGGACGCTTTTGGTTCAACAGAATTCACTTCGATGCAGTCTCAACACCCCGCCGACTGACAATTTCTTGGCAGACTTACGCCTTTTCCGCCAGCACCATTTCCAAGTACTCCCGGTAGTCAGGGCTGCGCACAGCATCAATCACACAACGAAACTGTGCCTCGTCGATGAACCCCTGATTAAACGCGATCTCCTCAAGACAAGCCACCTTGTAGCTCTGCTGATGCTCGATCGTGGCAATGTAATTGCTCGCCTCCAGCAAACTCGTCGGCGTGCCACTGTCCAGCCAGGCGATACCGCGACCCAGCGGCTCGACCTTCAGCTTACCCTGATTCAAATACTCACGATTCAGGTCAGTGATCTCCAACTCGCCCCGCGCCGACGGTTTCAGCGCCTTGGTCATCGCCACCACCTGATCGTCGTAAACGTAAAGCCCCGGCACCGCGAAGTTACTCTTCGGTTTGTCCGGCTTTTCCTCAAGGCTGAGCACTGTGCCATCCTTGTCGAACTCGACCACGCCGAAACGCTCCGGATCACGCACCGGATAACCGAACACACAGGCACCCTCCTCCTGCTCCAGCGCCCGCCGGAAAAAGTTGAGTTTCCCGTAAAAAATGTTGTCGCCGAGAATCAGCGAACAGCCGTCATCACCGATAAATTCCTCGCCGATCAAAAATGCCTGGGCAATTCCCTTCGGCTCCGGCTGCACCGCATACTCGATCTTCAGCCCGAGCCGCGAACCGTCACCGAGCAATTGCTCGAACATCGGCGTATCTTTCGGCGTCGAAATGATCAACACCTCCTTGATCCCGCCGAGCATCAGCGTCGACAGCGGATAGTAGATCATCGGCTTGTCGTATACCGGCAGCAGTTGCTTGCAGGCAACGTCGGTCAGCGGATAAAGCCGGGTGCCGGCACCGCCAGCGAGAATGATTCCTTTTCGGTTCAAGTCTTTATTAGGAGTTAGGAGTTAAAAGCTGGGAGTTAGAATCTCGTCCAACGGATGACAAACGGTTCCTTGTTCCGCAAATTGAGCGAATGGTCGGCAGTCTGATTAATCAACAAAGACAGTCGCCGGGAGAATTCGTATCATTCGTCTGGTTCGCGGTTTCAAAAACCTCAACCCAGGGTCCCCAGTCTCTCCCCCTGGTAAGTCCCCGCCTCGATGGCCGCAACCCAGTCGCTGTTATCAAAATACCACTGCACGGTTCGTCGCAAGCCACTCTCAAAAGTCTCGCGCGGAGCCCAGCCGAGTTCGCTCTCGATCTTCGAACAATCGATCGCGTAGCGGTGATCGTGTCCGGGGCGATCGGTGACAAACGCGATCCGCTCATCGGCCGGCGTCGATTCTCCCGTCAGCTCGTTGGTAATTTCAATGATCGCCCGCACCACGTCGATGTTCGCCATCTCGCACTTGCCACCGATATTGTAAACCTCGCCCAGTCGCCCTTTGATCAGCGCCATCGCCAATCCGCGGCAGTGATCCTCGACATACAACCAGTCGCGAACATTTGAGCCGTCACCGTAGACCGGCAGATTCTCGCCGCGGCGCGCTTTGGCGATCATCAACGGAATCAACTTTTCCGGAAACTGATACGGCCCGTAGTTGTTCGAACAATTGGTCGTCACCACCGGCAGGCCGAAGGTGTGAAAGTAGGCCCTGGCCAAATGATCGCTACCCGCCTTCGACGCGCTGTACGGACTGTTCGGCTGATACGGATTGGTCTCCGAAAAAGCCGGGTCATCCATGGTCAGCGAACCGTAGACCTCATCAGTCGAGACGTGCAGAAAGCGAAAACCGCCACCGTCCTCACTGCCCGCCGCCTTGCGTTTTTGAAAATGATTGCGCGCCGCGTGCAGCATCTGAAAGGTGCCGACGAAGTTGGTCATGATAAACTCCTCCGGCGCTTCGATCGATCGATCGACGTGCGACTCCGCGGCCAGATGCATGACCGCATCAAAATCATACTCCTGGTAGAGCTTGGCTAACAGTTCCGGATCGCCAATGTCACCTTCGACCAGCACATGGCGGTCGTCGTCAGCCAGCGCGGCCAGATTCTGGGGATTTCCCGCGTAGGTCAACTTGTCGAGATTGACCACCTGTTCGATCTCCACACCCAGCTCGCCCGCCGCCGGGCCGAGAAGATAATGCACCAGATTTGAGCCGATAAAGCCCGCTCCGCCAGTCACCAGTATGCGCATCAGATCAAAAATAGTTCAGTTTATCCCCCGCCGATTCAGCGGGCGGGTACTCTAGCGACTCGCCGAAATCACACAACTGCTAAATCCCCGCCAAGCTTCAGCCCGCCAGACGCGGCTTCACAAAGTCGCGAACATAGCTGTGCACAGCATCCGACCACGGTCGCAACCTCCTGCCAGTCAACGCCTCATAACGATCGTTCGCCATCACCGAATAACGCGGCCGGGGTGCCTTGCCCGCAAAACACTGGTCCAGACTCCACGCCGCGATCTCCGGCACCGGATCGATCAAGCCCACCTCGCAGGCCGCCCGCAGGCACTCCCGCGCCCACTCAATCCAGGAACAGTCACCCGAATTACTCAAATGCAGCACGCCCTTGGCGTCGGGGTGAAAAAACAATCCCGCCACCGCCTCGGCAATGTCAATCGAGTACGAGGGTGACCCGACTTTGTCATCGACCAGCTTCAACGGTTTGCCGGCCTTCGCCGTCGGAATCACCCAATCCGGCGTGGCATTTTCTCCGCCGGGACCGTAGAGCCAGGCCAGACGCACGGCCAAATGGTCGTCCGAAGCCGCCAACACCGCCTGCTCACCGGCCAACTTTGAACTGCCGTAAACGCTTTGCGGGTTGGTCGCATCGCTCTCCGTGTAAGGCGTATTGCTCTCACCATCAAAAACGTAATCGGTGCTGAAATGAATCATGCGCGCGCCGCGCTGTGCCGCCAGGCGCGCACATTCACCGGGCGCATCCGCATTGAGACGCTGCGCCATGTCCGGCTCGCGCTCACAGGCATCGACGTCGGTCATCGCCGCCGCCATCAGCAACAGGTCGAACTCGCGGTCGCCGAGAGCTGCCGCGACCGAGCCCACCTGCGAAAGGTCGGCCTCGGCCCGTGTCAACGCGATCACGCGATCTCCGGCACAGACCTTTTGCAAGGCCTGCCCGAGACGTCCGTTGGCACCGACGATGACGATGTTTTTTTGTGCAGCCATTTCAACAATACGAGGCCGCCTAAACTGGTAGCGACCCCGCCAGCGCACAAGTCAAAAGCGCTTCCGACCGGTGCAAAAAGAAATGCGCCCCGGCGTTCGGCTCGCCTCGTAACGACTTCCAGAGAACTCGAAGAATATCATGCAGGTGCTCGCGCTGACTATTTTCATCAGTCTTATTCTGGCCGCCATCTTCGTGGTCTGCTTCGTCTGGGCGGTTCAGCGCAGTAGTGGCGGCAGTCTTGAGCAGGATTCACTGCAACCGCTGCGCGACGACAAGATCGCAAAAAAAGATGCGTCCGCCGACTCCTGATACGCCGTTTTACCGGTCAACGTCCCGTTCCGTCACCTGTTTGCTCCCCGCTTTGCCCACCGTCCATGAACGCTGAAACCCGCACCATTGAATACGAAGACCAGACCGTACGCTGGTTTACCATCGCTGCGATCACCTGGGGCGCTGTCGCCATGCTGGTCGGCGTCATCGTCGCCACGCAGCTCAATTACTGGAAAGCCAACTTCGAACTCGAATGGCTGACCTTCGGCCGCCTGCGCCCGCTGCACACCAATGCGGCGATCTTCGCCTTTGTAGGCAATATGATGTTCGCCGGCATCTATTATTCGACGCAGCGACTGTGCAAATGCGCCACCGCCTCGCTGTTACTCAGCCGCATTCACTTCTGGGGATGGCAACTCATCATCGTCGCCGCCGCCATCACCCTGCCGCTTGGATTCAGCCGCAGTAAAGAGTACGCCGAGCTGATCTGGCCGATTAACATTGCCGTGGCCGTCATCTGGACCGTTTTCGGGGTGAACTTTTTCCTGACCTTAAAGCGCCGCAACGAGCCGTCGCTGTACGTCGCCCTGTGGTTTTATATCGCCACCATCATCACCGTGGCGATGCTTTACATCGTCAACCATCTGTCGATCCCGACCAGCTGGACGCACAGCTACCCGATCTTCGGCGGTGTGCAGGACGCGCTGGTGCAGTGGTGGTACGGCCACAACGCGGTCGCCTTTTTCCTGACCACGCCCATCCTCGGCATCATGTACTACTTTCTGCCCAAGGCGGCGGATCGCCCGGTCTACAGCTACCGACTGTCGATCGTTCACTTCTGGTCATTGGTGTTCATCTATATCTGGGCCGGACCTCATCACCTGCTCAACACCGCCCTGCCCAGCTGGCTGCAGGGACTCGGCATGACTTTCAGTCTGATGCTGTGGGCACCCTCCTGGGGCGGCATGCTCAACGGTCTGCTCACTCTGCGCGGCGCCTGGGACAAGGTTCGCGAGGACCCGGTGCTGAAATTTTTCGTCGTCGCCGTCACCTTCTACGGCATGGCCACCTTCGAAGGGCCGCTGCTCGCCATCCGCGCGGTCAATACCCTGTCACACTACTCCGACTGGACCATCGGCCACGTTCACGCCGGCACCCTCGGCTGGAACGGCTTCATGGCGGCCGGCATGTTCTATTGGATGGTGCCCAAACTGTGGGGCAAAAAACTGCACTCGATCGGCCTCGCCAACATGCACTTCTGGCTCGGGCTGGTCGGCATCCTGCTCTACGTCGGTGCCATGTGGGCCGCCGGTGTCACTCAGGGACTGATGCTCAACGCCACCGACGCCAGCGGCGAACTGCTCCGCTACCCGTCGTTCATCGAGACCCAGTTGACGATCCGTCTGCCGATGCTGTTCCGCGCCATCGGCGGCGGCCTCTATCTGATCGGTTGGGGTATGTTGGTGTGGAACATCTTCCTCACCATCCGCGCCGGCGCCCCGGTGGTCGCCACCCAGCAAGTCACCATCATTTCCGAGAAGGCACGCGATCCGCTGCCGCTCGGACGCTTCCTCAACAGCGACCCCTTTCTCGCCGTGTTCGGCGCGATCCTGTGCGGCTGTGCCTGGATCTTCCTCGACTGGGTGTCCTCGTGGGTGGCCCTGGCGCTGACCATTTTCTTCGTCGTGTTGATCGTCCTGCGATTTAACAAAAACCGCGCCGAGTGGGCCGGCTGGTATGACCGGCTGAGCGCCAACTGGATGCCGTTCACGGTACTGTCGCTGATCGCCATCGCCATCGGTGGCATTATCCAGATCGTGCCCACGGTCACCGTCAACCGCGCTGAAAACGTCGAGGACCGCCTGCAAGTTCCGTACACGCCTCTCGAACTGGCCGGTCGCGACATCTACGTCAGTGAAGGCTGCTACAACTGCCACTCGCAAATGATCCGCACCTTGCTGCCCGACGTGCTGCGCTACGGCGACTACTCCAGACTCGGCGAATCGATCTACGATTTCCCGCACCAGTGGGGATCAAAACGCACCGGCCCCGACCTTGCCCGCGTCGGCAAAAAATACGGTCACAGCTGGCACTACAGCCACATGCTTGACCCGCGCTCGGTGTCACCCGGATCGAACATGCCCGCTTATCCGTGGCTGTTCGAGAAGAACACCGACCTGAAAGCCCTGCCCAAAAAGATCGCCGTGCAATCCCGGCTCGGCGTCCCCTACCCGGCCATGGACCAACACGAGATCCAGCAGAGCGCCCTCGACCAGGGCACCGCTATCGCCAAAGAACTCGAAGCCGCCGGCATGCCCACCGAAGCCGACAAACAGATTGTCGCCCTGATCGCCTACCTGCAAAAACTCGGCACCTGGGAAGAACCCAAAGCAAACACCGAAGACGACGAAAGCGCCGACGCACCAACCACCGTCTCCGCCCGCTGACTCCTGCCTCCGAACTCCCAACTCCTACCTCTACCTCCTGACAAAGATGTTCAAACGCCTGACCTACGCCGAGTGGCAAGCCATCATTCCGATCGCCGCCTTCATCCTTACTTCTGCCGTGTTCTTTCTGCAGGTCCTGTATGCCTTCCTGATCAAACGCAAACAATCGGAGCACATGGCATCGTTACCGCTTGAGTCGGACGAAGCAAAGCGCTAGGCGCCGCCCTCTTCCCGTCCATCCATCGATTATTCCCCCGACCATTTTTCAAAGATGAAATCAGCCGGTGACCCTAACGAACCGTACCTCCGCGAACACGAGTTCGACGGCATTGTCGAGTATGATCAAAAGCTACCCAACTGGTGGCTGTTCACCCTCTACGGAAGCATTATTTTCTTCGTCGGGTTCTGGATCGTATTTTTTCAGGCGCGGCTCGCACCGACTCACGAACAACGACTCGACGAAAAACTCGCCATCATTCAGAAAAACCGCGCCGAGAAAATGCTCGCCGTGCTCGACGACGACAACCTCTGGAAAATGAGCAGGGACTCAACCATCGTCGCCGAAGGCAAAACCCTGTTCACCGCCAACTGCCAGACCTGCCACGCCCCGGATCTCGGCGGCAAAAATTCCGGGCCGCAGTACATCGGCCTGCCTCTCAATGACGCCGAGTGGGCCTACGGCGAAGGCACCCCCACCGGAGCCTTCAAAACCATCCACGACGGCTCCCCCGATCCCACCAAAGGCATGCCTCCGTGGGGAGGCATCCTCGGCAGCGAGAAAGTCGCCAAGATCGTCGCCTACGTGATGAGCCATCACGACGCCCCGGCTGCTGCTCCGTAGGCGCTGGACGAGAATCTGATACCGGCATCCCGCCGGTCCCAGTGGACGAACCTGCCAGATAATGCCCAAGCCCAGTCAGCGCCGCAAGGCACCGGACATCGATCACGTCACCACGGTCAACGAGGACGGCTCTCACTACGTTCTGCACCCGAGTGACACCCGCGGCCTGTTCACCAACCTGCGCCGATGGTCCGCCCTGATCCTGATGGCGATCTACATTTCGCTGCCGTGGATCAGCATCGGCGGCAAGCCCGCGGTATTTCTCGACCTGCTGTCGCGGCGCTTTCACCTGTTTGGTTTCACCCTTGTCGCCCAGGACGCCTGGCTGCTGTTCTTCCTCATCACGGGGCTGGCCTTTTCACTGTTCTACGTCACCGCCCTGTTCGGTCGGGTGTGGTGTGGTTGGGCCTGCCCGTACACCATTTTCCTCGAGCACATCTATCGCCGTGTCGAACGACTGGTCGAAGGTGACGGCCCGCAGCGCAGACGACTCGACAACTCGCCGTGGAACGCTGAGAAGATCACCAAACGCACCATCAAGCACGGCCTGTTCCTGATCATCTCGCTGCTCATCGCACACATTTTTCTCTCCTACTTCGTCTCGCTTCCCCGCCTCTACGAGATGGTCACGCAGGCACCACTCGACAATATCAAGTCGTTCAGCGTGGTGATCTTTCTCACCGCAGCGCTCTACTTCTGCTTCGCCTTTTTCCGCGAACAGTTCTGCATCCTGGTCTGCCCCTACGGACGCATCCAGTCCGCCCTGACCGACGAACACAGCCTCGTCGTCGGCTACGATGAAAAGCGCGGCGAACCTCGCGGCAGCCTGCGCTCCGGCGTCACCGGGGACTGCATCGAATGCCAACGCTGCGTGCAGGTTTGCCCAACCGGCATCGACATCCGCGACGGCCTGCAGATCGAGTGCGTCGGCTGCGCCAATTGCATCGATGCCTGCGACGAAGTGATGCTCAAAGTCGATCGCCCGAAAGGCCTGATCCGCTACGATTCACTGGTCGGCCTGCGCGGTGGCCGCACCCGCTGGCTGCGCCCGCGCACCTACCTCTACACCGCCCTCTGCTGCCTCGGCATTGCCGCTGCGGGACTCGGCCTGAGCACCCTGCGCAGCTTTCAGGTGGGTATCGTCCGGATGACCGGTGCGCCGTTTTACCTGACCGATACCAACATCCGCAATCAGTTTCAGGTGCGCCTCGGCAACAAAACCAACCAGCCGATCGAGTTTGACGTCAGCGCTATCGACACGCCTCCCGGCACCACGCTGGTCGGAGTCGACGAGGCCTTGAGCGTCGATGCCCTCGGCGAGCAACAGTTCACCGTGCTGGTCGAAGTGCCGCGCGAGAACTATCACGGCTCGTTCCCCTTCCACCTGACGGTCGCGCCGCGCTCAGGCGCCCGCCCTCTCGACCGCGAGCTCAAATTCGTCGGCCCTCCGCATTTACCGCCGGTCAAAAATCCGCCGACCGAACCAGCACCATGAACCCGCTGACCAAACGCCCCTGGCTGCTGATCGTTCTCGCCTTCGTCATCCTCATATCCGTGTGGACCGCGTTCATCATGCTCGCGGTAAAAAACCAGCCCGCGAAAGTTCCATTGCAACAGCCGGCAGCTCCGGCCGCGCCATGACCACCCTCACCGCCACAGAATCGACCAGCGTCACCGGACTCTTTCTCGCCGGTTTGTTGGCATCGCTGCACTGTGCCGGCATGTGTGGCCCGCTCGCCTGCGCCGCCTGCGGCATCGCAAAAAATCACTCATCAACCGATCGCCGCACCGTTCAGCGAATCGCCGCCTATCAACTCACCCGCGTCGGCGCTTATGGACTCCTCGGCGCTATCGCCGGCGCGATCGGCAGCCAGCCCCTCGCCTGGCTCGGACTGAGCGGCAAGCCGGTCGTGCTGTGGGCTGCGGTGCTGCTCATCGTCGGCGCCGTCATCGTCGAGACACTGCCCGCCCTGCGCCAATCCTGGCTACAAGGCAAACCGGCGTCGACATCCTCCTGCAAAAAACTGCGCCCCGCCATGTCGCGCGGCTCCTGGGCAGTCGGCCTGCTGACACCGCTGCTGCCGTGCGGCGTGCTTTACTCCGCTCTTGCCGTCGCCGCCCTGAGCGGCAGCGCCCCGCTCGGCTTCACTCTGATGATCGCCTTTGGCCTCGGCACCATCCCGCTACTTGCCGTCGCTCAGGTTCAGTGGGCAAAATGGAACCTCGCCCTCGGCACTCGCACCGGCCGGGTGCTGCGTATCGGATTGGCGGTGCTGTTCGCCACCGCCCTCGCCTGGCGGGGAGGACTTTTCGCCGATCCAGCCGTCGCTGCAGACCCGGGCCACTGCCCCATGTGCGCCGACGAAGCACCCTCCCGGGGAGGTAGCGATGCTGACCAATAGCCAGACGGCCAGCGCCGAAGAGAAGTGCCGGCACTGCCACCAGCCGGTGCCGGCCGCCCTGCACGGCAGCGGTTTCTGCTGCTCGGGTTGCCGCTACGTGTTCGAACTGATCCGCAGCGAAGATCTCGGACGATTCTACGATTTCGCTGAGCAGGGAAAACTGACTCCGGTCGGCGACCGGGTGCTTCAGCCCGGGGACCACCAATGGGCGCAGCTGCATCAGCAACTGGTCGAACAAAAAACCGACACCGCCGCCGATTCGTCGACAACCGCAGAGACCACACTCGAAATCATCAACCTCAGCTGCGCCGCCTGCGTCTGGCTGATCGAGTCGCGCTTCGAAGCGCAACCCGGCGCAGTCCGCATCCGCATCGACGCGACCGATGGCACGACGCGCCTCTGCTGGAAGGTCGGCGAGTTCGACCTGGCCGGATTCATCGGCGACGCCGCCCGCTTCGGCTACGACATCCGGCTGCCACAAGCCGACAGCGGCGATTCCGCCGGGAACCGCAACCAGGCTCGCGCACTCGGCCTTCGACTCGGTGCCGCCGCCTCGTTCGCCATGAACGCCATGGCTTTCACCCTGCCGCGCTACTTCGGCATGGATCCGGATTTCCTGTTCGCCAATCTGTTCGAACTGGTCGCCGCCACCAGCGCCACCCTTGCCGCCATCGCCGCGCTCAGTTGGTTCGGACCACGCGCCTGGCAGGCGTTGCGCTCCGGCGTGCCGCACATCGATCTGCCGATCGTGCTCGGCATCAGCGCCGCATGGATCGGTTCGATCATCGGCTGGACATTGAGTCATGACGCGCTGCTCTACTTCGATTTCGTCGCCATTTTTTCCACCCTCATGCTCACCGGCCGATGGCTTCAGGAACGCGCCATGGCCGCCACCCGCAGCAAGTTGCGCGGCCCCGGCCTGCCCCGCTACCTCCGCCTCGCCGGCAACCGTCAGGATTCGACCACGGCGCAAACGATCGCTGTCGAAGACCTCACCAGAAGCACCGCCTTCCGTCTGCCCGCCGGCGAAGTGTCACCCGTCGATGCTATTCTCGCCGATAAGGCCAGCGCATCGATCAGCCGCGAATGGATCACCGGTGAAGCCGATCCGCAGACCATCGCGCCCGGAAGTGTCGTCGCGGCCGGCGTTCGCAATGCCGGCTCACGCGAGCTGACCCTGCGCGCTCTCGAGGACTTTTCTGAAAGCGAACTCGCCGGCCTCGCGGCTACCGCCAGCCCTGACCGCAACGACAACAACCGCTTCGGCGGACGTCTGCTGCGCATCTATCTATGGTCGGTGATCGGCCTCAGCCTCGGCGGCGGACTCTACTGGTGGCTGCTGCGCGGCGACGGTCTGGCCGGCCTGCAGGTGGCGGTCAGCATCCTGGTGGTTTCCTGTCCGTGCGCGCTCGGCGTCGCCATCCCTCTCGCCGACCGCCTCGCCGCCCGCCGCGCCGAAAGGGCCGGCACCATCGTGCGCACTGCCAAGTTGTGGCAACGGCTGAACAAGGTAAAGCGTCTGGTGTTCGACAAAACCGGAACTCTCACCGTCGAGTTTCCACAACTGCTCGATGACCAACCGCTCGACGCCCTGACCGAAGCACAACGGGAATACCTGCGCCAACTGGTTGCCCACAACCGCCACCCGTTCGCACTCGCCCTTCGCGCCAGCTTGATGCAGCGGGAACTGAGCGCATCGATCACCGCTGAGAGCTATCGCGAGTTCCCCGGTAAAGGCGTCGAAATCATCGATCCAGACACCGGCCCGTGGCGACTCGGCAGCTCTCGATGGCTGGACAAAACCGGCACCGACACCCCTGCCGATTGTGTTTTCAGCCACAACGACCAAGTGCTCGCCCGCTTCCGGTTCCGCGAACATCTACGCGCCAATGCCGCCGAAGAAATAGCTCAACTCCAGCAGCAGATCGGTCCCGTCACCATCCTCAGCGGCGACCGCAACCAGCGCGTGCAGGAGCTCGCCGCACGTCTCGGCCTGTCCCCCGACCAGGCCCTCGGCGAACACCACCCCGAAGCCAAAGCCGATTGGATCGATGCCAACTCGGCCGACCACACCCTGTTCGTCGGCGACGGTGCCAACGACCGGCACGCCTTCGACCGCGCCCTGGTCCGCGGCGCACCGCTGTCCGCCTTTGCACCGCTCGAGGAGCACCTCGACTTTGTCCTGCTCGGCGACTCGCTGTCCCCTTTGCGCCGCCTGTTCGACATCGCCGCGCTGCACCGCAGAACCCTGCGCTACATTCTCGCCCTCGGCATCGGCTACAACCTGTTCGCGATCACGCTGTGCCTGCAACAGTTCATGCATCCCCTGCTGGCCGCGATTGTCATGCCACTCAGCTCTCTGGCAATTCTCGGCTTCACCTGGTGGCGCCTTGGCCCCGCAAAATCGAAACCCGCCACCGGTGCCGATCAGGCTGCCCCCGGACGCCACCTCAGCGCCAGCAGGAAAATACCGACCAGCGCCAGCGCGTAAATCGCCGCCACCCACGAGGCGGACACCATCGCCGACTTCGACTCAGGTAGAATCTCCGCTTCCGCTTCGGGGCCGGCCACCGCTGCGGCTTCGGGCCCGGCAGCTTCGACTTGCCACCACTCCGGGATTTCAAAACCATCATTGGCCTGATTGACGCTCTGCAAATCGGTCTGCTCCGCGAACGGTACCAGCGTCATCTCACGCACATCGCCCTCCTCGTACCTCGATGACGGCAGCAACTTGCGCTCACGAAACGCCCAGTGAAAAACCCAGAACGTTGTCGCTTCGAACGATCCGCGCAGCACCTCCTCGACCTCATACTCACAGGCGTAAAGCGCGTCCGGATACGGCACATCCTGCGGGTTGGCGAACGACGACTTGGTGATCAGCTTCGCCCGCACCGTCAGCGCGGCATCATCGCTCTCAAGCGGTGTCGGCGCTTCCGCTACTGGCGCTGCCGCTGCCGTCGAAAACTCGACATCATCCCAATACACCTGCGCCTCGCGCGCCGGAGTCTCCGACAAAAACAAGTCGCGCGCCGCAATCGCCCAGACCACGACCTTCTTGTTGTTCATCGCCGCCACCGCCCCGGGCCGCGATGCCAAAGTCTTGCGCACCCCCGTCGACGCCTGACCGTTCTGCGCGATGGTATCGACTGTCATTCCCAGCTGCCTGGTCAAATGCTGAGCAAAGCCGGCGCCCGCGCCCCAGCCCATTTTTTCATCCGAAAAGATATTGGTAAAGCTGTCACCCAACAGCACCACCGGCGATGCCGTGTCGTATATCGATACCGGCTCACCATCCGCACCCAACACCTGCGTCACGCCCACAGCCACCTCATCACCATAGGCCTTGCTACCATCCGGCAAATCCAGCTTCTCCACTAAATCTCCGCGCGACGCCACGTCCCGGGGTTCGCCGTCGGTAAATTCGCCACTCGCATCCAGTTCACCGAACCACGGCCGCGCTTTCAAATATTCCGCCACACGGGCCGCACTCGCCTGCATCGCCGCCGGCGTCCAGTGCGTGTCCTGCTTGAGAAACACCTGCGTTCCGTCACGCTTCAATTGCATCCACGGTTCACTCAAGTCCAACACCTGAACCGCGCCCGTGCTTTCCAGTTGTTTGTAAAACCGTGCCGCATCGGCATGCGTCAACGCCGACTCGCGCGCTTCACCACCGAGCATCTCCGGATAGATCATCGGCTTCACCGGGATCGGCACCAGCACCAGCTCGACCCCGAGCTCCTGCAACTGCTCACCAAAGCGAACGATCGCCGGCAGCGGTCCCGACCACGGCGCCCGGGTCGGATCTTTGGCCACCGTATCCGGCTCGGCCAACAACGGTCCGTAACCGGTCAGCCCATCGATCGCCGGTTTGAAATACAGCCAACCGTCTTTGCCGATCACCGTCTTGCGATTGCCTTCGCGCAAGATCGCCGTCAGCACCGTCTGCAACTCACGCCGCGGCGGCCCGGTAAACGCCGCATCCTCGAACTCCGACTCGATACCACGCAGGTGATCGAACAACGAACCGTCCTTGTCCCGGTCATAGCGAAACAGTTCAACCAGTGGCACCGAACCCTCGTCGCCGCGGAAAATTTCGTAGGCATTTCGCCACACCGGCGGCACCGTCGACAACACCAGAAACACGATCCCCGCCCCCCAAGCGAACCAGTGATGGCCCATCATCGACTCATCGGGATGAGCTCCGTATTCGTCATACGGGTTCTTCATCTTGCCGGGATCTGATTTCTTATCCGCCATCACCGATCAGAATTGGAAATACAGGAACGGGTTAAAACCCTGGTTAAACATCAGCGCCAGACTGAACACCAACAGCACCATGCCGAGCACGACCTTGTAGCGAGTCAGTTGCTCCAACCACACCGCCGTCCTCGGCAGCCACCAGGTCCAGATCACACACAGCGCAAAGAACACCCAGTCGACCGGACGTAATACGTAAGCGGTCAGCAGCTCCGCCGCCGGTTGCTCGCCACCGAAGCCGAACATCGCGCTCAGATAGCGCGTCGCCACGTCGAAATTTTCCGCCCGGAAAAACACCCAGGTGATCAATACAATTCCGAACGTGATCGCCACCCGCAACGCATTCGGCAGTCGCGCATACCATGAGTCGCGGCCCATCGCCCGCTCCGCCATCAGCATCACCCCGTGAATCGCGCCCCACATGACAAACGTCCACTGCGCCCCGTGCCAGAGGCCGCCGATCAACATCACCAGCAGCAGATTGATGTAGGTACGCCGCTCGCCCTTACGGTTGCCGCCGAGCGGAATGTAGAGGTAGTCACGCAGAAATGACGACAGCGAAATGTGCCAGCGCCGCCAGAATTCGGTGATGCTTTTTGATTTGTAAGGCGAATCAAAGTTTTCCGGAAATTTGAACCCGAACATCCGCCCGAGACCGATCGCCATGTCCGAGTAAGCCGAGAAATCGAAGTAAATCTGAAACGCGTAGGCCATCACACCGATCCACGCAATCGGCGCTGTCAGCACCCCGTCGCCCGCCCCGAAGCAGGCATCGGCGATCACCCCCATCGGATTCGCCAGCACGATTTTTTTAGCGAAGCCGAAGTTAAACCGCGTCAGTCCGGCGACGAAGCCCTCAACCGTATGCTCGCGCTCGCGCAACTGATCCGCAACGCTGCCGTAACGCACGATCGGCCCCGCCACCAGCTGGGGAAACATCGATACATAACAGGCAAAATCGATAAAGTTCCGCGCCGGCACCGCATGGCCCCGATACAGATCGATCGAGTAACTCATCGACTGGAAGGTGTAGAACGAAATGCCCACCGGCAGCGCGATCGAATACATGAATTCCGGCAGGCGCACGTCACCCATGCCCGCCCACTCCGCCACCAGGCTGACGTTGCCGGCGACAAAGGCGCTGTATTTGAAAAACGCCAGCACCGCCAGGTTGGCCAGCACCGAGATCAACATGCCCGCCTTGCGCCTGCCCGGCGAAGCGCCCTGCGCGGTGATCATTTTCCCGCAACCGTAGTCGAGCACCGTCGAGCCCAGCATCAGCAGCGTGAACCACGGGTTCCACCAGCCGTAAAACACATAACTGACCAAGGTCAGCATGAGGTGCCGCCCCGACCTCGGCGCCGCGTAGTAGAGCAGCAGCGCCAGCGGCAGAAAATAAAAGATAAAAATGTGGGAACTAAAAACCACGTCAGTCAGTCACTCGATCGGTCGTTCAGATAAGTAAGCGCCCAAACTGCCGCCTCCCGCCCCCGCTCGCAAGGAATCAATCAACGTGTGACCACCTCGTCATGCGATGCCCCTCATAGGCCGGATTAGCTAATCCGTCCCCTTTGGGTTGGCCTCAACCTCATCCCGCTCTCCTCCCCCTACAAAATCTTCCGCTTCGGCATGGTGATGTGCGGCGCGCGCAAATAAACCGGCTCGAGCGCAAGCTCCGCCAAATCACCCCGCTGTTTCTCACTCAGTCCGGCAGCCAGACGCGCCAACTCCCCCGCCGACGGACGCAGCAATTCCGCCCCGTCAAAACGACCGACCACCGACTCCTCCATGGTGTAGATCCGCAGCCCTCCCTCACCATCCTCGAGGCGCTTCGCCAGGTCCTCAGCCGTCATCATCTGCGCGTCGCCCTGCAACTCGCGGCCACGAACTTCAACGATGAAAAACTCACCGCGGCGAGCGTCGCCGATCACCCGGTAGTCCCCGGCGCCCTCTTCCGCCGGCAGGGCGGCCAGCGACGGCAATCCGAAACACGGCACGCCGCGCGCCAACGATACGCCGTTCGCCACAGCAATCCCCACCCGAACTCCACTGTACGATCCCGGTCCGGTGCCAACCACCACGGCATCGACGGCGTAGTTCTCGAGCGCTTCATCGAGCGGCGCAAAGATCGCTGCATTGTGAGCCCGATCCGAAGTGAATTCCCGCTGCCAGACCACCTCACCGCGAGCGGTATCGAACACCGCCAGTCCCGCATCCGGCGTCGACGTTTCAATCGCCAGAATCATGCTTACGCCTCACTCCTTTCTCCGACATCGAATTGACCGAGTCGCAGTGTGCGCACTCCCGGCTTCTGCTCGTCGGCACTGATCCGCCACCACTGCGTCGAAGCCGGCAGTAAATGCGGAAATTTATCCGCCCATTCGGCGACTACAATGCCCGGCTCATCGAGATACTCCTCCCAGCCGACACCGAGCAATTCCTGCTCTGCTTCAAGCCGGTAAAAGTCGAAGTGAAAGAGCGGCAACCGCCCACCTGCGTATTCGTGCACCAGCGTGAAGGTCGGACTGGTCACCGACCCGGGATCGATCCCCAGACCGCGCGCCAGCCCCTGAGTAAAATGCGTTTTCCCCGCCCCCAGCGAACCGCACAAAGCCAACACTTCACCGCCGCGAAGTTGCGCCGCCCACTGCGCGGCAAAGTCATGCATCGATGCGACATCGTCGACCTGCCATTGCTGTTGTTGCCCGTCCGTCATCGTCAAACTCACTGTCCAAAATGATCCCATCCACCATCGAGCGGAGTTTCGACGCTCGCCGTCACCTCGCCGATGACCGTCAACGGCAGGTCTGCAAATTCCGCCGCCCAGGCATCCGCGTCCGGCATCTGCTGTGGCGCGAATGTCATCAATAATTCGTAGTCCTCACCATCTCCCAGCGCTGCAGCGATGTCGACGTTCCCGTGTCGGGGAAGCGCTTCGAGGTCGATCCGATAACCTACACCGCTCGCCTTTGCCAGCCGGGGCAGATCTTTCGCCAGGCCGTCACTGAGGTCCATCATCGCCGTCGGCCGCCGCGACTCGTCTGCGACCAGCCAGCGCGCTTGCCTGAGACGCGGCGAAAAGTCCAGGTGCCGACCACTCGCCAACGAGCCGCCGAGCTTTCCGGTGACCGCGATCAGATCACCCACCCGCGCCCCGCTGCGCAAAACGCAGCACGACTTCTCCACCCAACCCGTCATCGCGATCGATAACACCGAATCACCGTGCAACGTCGACGTGGTTTCGCCACCGACCAGTGCCACCTCGTAAAGCGCCGCCGTTTCTTTCAGCCCGCGATACCAACGCTCGACCGTCTCCAGCTCAAACTTTTTCGGCAGCGCCACCGTGATCAAGGCCGCCTTCGGCACCCCGCCCATCGCCGCGACATCACTGATCGCCCGCCACAATGCTTTTCTGCCGACCGCCACGGAGTTGTCTACCGCAGAAAAGTGAACCCCGGCGACCACGGCATCGGTTTTTAAAAGTTCGTAGATATCCGGATCGGCGGACTCCATCACCGCACAGTCGTCGCCGACTCCGACCACGACGCCTTCGCCGCAGTCGTCCAGACCCGCCGTCAGACGTGCCACCAGCTCGTCTTCGTCCAGCTCAGCGAGCCCGTCATCTGCAACCTCACTCATGGTTTAACCGGCAACATCCGGCGCCGAGTACATCAGCACCACATTGAGCGTATTGAACAAGGCGTGAATCCCGATCGGCACCCACAGCGAACCGCTCCATTCATAGGCCAGGCATAACAGAATCGCGAACGCCCACAGCGGTATCATTGCCGGAATATTCAGGTGCACCACCGAGAACAACAGGCCCACCACCACCATCGAAAACAAGGGACCCGTGTAGCGTTTTACGGCAGCGTAGATGTAGCCGCGAAAAATGATCTCCTCGGCGATCGGGGCCAGTAAACACGCGTAGATAATCAGCAGCACGCGGATCAGCGGATCTTTGACCAGCATCAACGCCTCCACTGCCTGCTGGCTCTGCATGTCACCAAACTTCGGCGTCAGCCAGTAAGTCGTTACCGCATGATGCAAGCCAATCACCACCCCGGTTGCGGGCACCCCGACCGCCAGCACCCAGAGCACCCATTTTTTAAGAGTCACCCGCTCCAGGCCGAACACCTCGACGGGATTGCGACGGCCGTTCAAATAGATCATCGACAGCGCAAAAATAATCGTAAAGAACGTCACTAGAAACTGCGCCAGTATGAGCGGCATACTCGGCACACCCACCTGCGTAGGATCAGTGTCAGCGCTTTCAGCCGGCAGGAATTTCAGATAGTAGAACGCCAGCAACACCAACACCATCGCCAGATCCGAGGGTCGCATCATGCTCTCCCGCACCTTGCCCCACAGTGGCTCACGCTTGGAAAACCAGCCATCCGTATCGCCCCAGTTGGCGCTGAATGGTCGCACGCCGAACCGCCAGACCGCGTGCATGGCAATTCCCAAAATCAACACAGCCAACCCGATATGCTCAAGGTCACGCAGCAATCCCATACTGATCTCACTAGGCATCTCGGTAGTTGCTCAAGGCAGGAAAAAATCAGGCAACAGATACGGCACGCCCGGTTGCAGGCGCGGCAACAATCGATCGGCGACATCGAGCTCGATACGCGCCGGAACCGCAGCCCCGACATCGAGTGAACTCTTCACCAGACCGAGCGCTTCAAACAAACTACCCACCTCGTTCATCTTGATCACCCCGGCTTTGGGCGCGTTACCCAGCGCGCGCGCCCGCTCATAGGCGTCCTCGATATAACCCGTCGAATCCACCAGGCCAACCGCCTTCGCCTGACCTCCGGTAAAAACCCGGCCATCGGCGATTTCGGAGCGCAACTTCGCGTCGGGAAGATCTCGCGCTGCGGCAACGATACCAACAAACCGGTCGTACATTTCCATCACCAGCCCATCGATCAGTTCGCGCTCGCGCGGCGTGACTTCGCGGCTGCCACTGAGAATGTCTTTGAACTCGCCGCTCTTAAAGGTGCGCGTCGTCACCCCGACTTTTTCGAAAAGGTCATCGTAGCCGATCGACTGCATGATCACGCCGATGCTGCCCGTCAGCGTCGTTTCGCTGGCGACGATTTCGGTCGCGCCACAAGCCACGTAGTACCCGCCTGACGCCGCCACCGCATCCATGTAGACCACCACCGGCTTCGATTCGCGCGCCTTACTGACCGCATGATAAATCGTGTCCGACGCCGTCACCTCGCCACCCGGTGAATTGATGCGCAGCACGATCGCCTTCACCGCGCTGTCTTTGACCGCGCGGTCCAGTTGCGCCTTGATCTTGTCCACCATTGAATCGCCCGTATCCCCGAACAGCAGGCTCTCAGCACTCGAACTGGAGATGACACCGACCAGATCGATGTGGGCAATTTTTTCGGAACTGCCCGACTCTCCCTCGACCGCGACGTCCCCCATCAGCCCGCGCAGCATGAAAAATCCGATCACCCCGATCACCAGAAGCCCCAGAAAAAACACCGCCGCCCCGACCGCCACGCAGCCCAGCATGCCGGTCCCACGCCTGGCCTGATCACCATCACTGTTGCTCATAAGTGCCGGCAAACTAAAGGCGCCCGAAGCAGCCGACAAGTGATCAGTTTGCTGCTCTTCGAAGCTAAGTCCGCTAAGCGTGACGAAGTTCGTCGAAACTCACCCCGAAACCATCGGCAACATCTGCCGCCGATAGCGATTCGATCGAACGCACTCCTGTATCCACCAAATGCTCCGCACTTCGACCCGCCACCCACGCCGCCAGACAGGCCGCCTGAAAGGTGTCCCCGGTCGACGCCAGCAGCGCGGCACAAAGGCCGGTCAGCACATCCCCCATGCCTCCGCTGGCCATGCCCGGCGTGCCGGTCGAGTTATAGGCACTCGGCTCGCCTTCTTTAGCGATCACCGTGCGCGCACCTTTCAACAAAACGGTGACTCCATGCTGCCCGGCAAAACCCTCCGCAGCCGCACGGCGATCACCGCCATCCTCCAACCCGCCGGCGGCGAGCAGGCGCTTCATTTCGCCTGGATGGGGAGTCAGCAATCTCGAATGGCCCGCCGCGGCAAGCGCTGTCAGGTGTTCGGCGTTCGCCGCCAGAGCGTTGAGCGCATCGGCGTCGAGCACGGCCGGCCGCGGATCGTTGATCATGAGGTCGACCAGCGACGGCGGAATTGCCTTGCCCAGCCCGGGACCGATGGCCAGCACGTCGAGTTTGAAGTCGGCGATCTCGCGCGTATCAGTGAACGACTTGACCATGATTTCCGGTGGCAGCCGCACCGCCAGCAGGTCGCTGATGGTTTCGTCGGCAAATACGGTCACCAAGCCGGCGCCGCCGCGCAGCGCTCCCCGGGCGACCAGTTCAGCTGCTCCGATCATACCCTTCGAACCGGCGACAATACCAACCCGCCCGGCATCGCCTTTGTGAAAATCGTGTGACCGCCGCGGCAGGAAATTGCCAAGTTGCCGGGGCGTCAACAGCCACGCATCGGACACCGATCGGTCAATTTCGATCTGCTCGAGCGGCACCACCTCGATTCGACCGATGTGATTGACCGCCGCGTCGGCGACCAGTCCACTTTTTACCTGGGCGATGGTCAGCGTGTGATCAGCGACCACGGCACCGGCATAACACTCGCCTGTGTCACCATCGATCCCGGAGGGTAGGTCGACGGCGAAAGTCAGCGCGTGGCATTGGTCTCTGTGACCGTTCATTTCCGCCGCCAGTTCCGCCAGCTTGCCACGCAACGCACCTTTGGCACCGATGCCGAGCAAGCCATCGATCTGAATCGTCGGTCCCGGGCACGCTTCACCGGTTTCTCCGGTGGCGTTAAATTCCGCGAACTTGGCGGCCGCAAGTTCACTCATTTCCGACGGGTCAGCGCTGGGTATGGCACGCACCCGCCAGCCGACCTTGCGCAACTCGCGGCCGATCACCAGAGCATCACCTCCGTTGTTGCCTTTGCCGAGGTAAAGGGTGGCTTTGCCGGGAACCGGACAACGATGCGTGATGCGTTCGGCGCACTGCCGACCCGCCGCCTCCATCAAACTTTCGGCATCGACCGTGCCGGTGGCGAACAAGCGCTCCTCGGCGTCACGCATTTGCTGACAGCTGACCAACATAGGTCTGCCACCGGTCAGCGACTTCTGGCAAACTCCATGACACCACGCGCAATACTGTCGGCGACGACCTGGCGATACTTGGGATCCATCATCGCCGAGCGTTCGCGGTCATTGGAAATAAAGCCGCCCTCGATAAGTACCGCGGGATGGCGGGTGCGACGAAGCACGGCGAAGTTGGCAGTCTTTACGCCGCGGTTGGTGGCGCCAATGCTGCGGATCAGGTGATTCTGAACGTAGCTGGCAAACGTTTTCGAGGTCGAACCTTGGTAAAAAGTCTCGATGCCCATCACCTTGGTTTTCCAACTGGAGTTAAAATGAACGCTGACGAACAGCGCGTTGCGGTAGCGATTGGCGATCTCTGCACGGGTCGACAACGGGATAAAGACATCGCGGTCGCGGGTCATGACTACCTGATAACCGGCTTCGCGAAGGGTGCGTTGCAGGCGACGTGAGACGTCGAGATTGATGTGTTTTTCGTAAACCAGCGAGTCGTTGGCACCGATATCATGCCCGCCGTGACCGGCGTCGATGACAATAGTGGGAGCGGCGAGCGCGGCATGGCCTGGAAGCAGGAGACAGGCAAAGGCCAGCACCTCCAGACTACGACGTCGTAAGCCGGTAGCGAACGCGAGTCTGCAATGATCGTCAGCTCCCTTAGAAGCTACGGCGTAATTTCTCCACATAAATAAACCTCGCATTTCTTAAATTTATAGTTTTTCACAAGTATTTCAAGCGTATTCTAATTTATCTTCTTTGCGTTATTTCAACGCTCACGGCTTGGAAATACCGATTTCGGGCGGCTGCGCACCGCAAGTGCGCGGCTACCACCCACAGGGCTGAAAGCAGGAACCAGGCCAGCTCGCACCGACTCAAGGAACGGCCAACAGTGGCATTCCCGGCGGCAACTCCGACAATTTGCGAAACTCTCGCTCTTCATACGGGGTATCGTGTTCCTCAGCGGTCATCCCGCCGTAAATTCCAAGCATGCCATCGCTGATGGTAACGAGCTTCGGCCGGTCAGCGTCTTTTTCGTAATAAAGTTCCCGACTGAGCATCTGGCCGTCAACATCGACGACGACATGTGCGTAGGCTTTCGGAGCCACCATGTGGAGAACATGCATTCGGTTTTGGGAATCAACGCCGTAGGTCGGTGGATGAACGGTAAGCATGCGGCCCAGAGAAAAGGTAGTCAGGGCCTGACCCGAAGATTTATCAGTCAGGCGAACGTAGAGTTCCTTCTGGCTGAGATTAGCAAAATTGATGAGCGAGTATTCACGATACGTTCCCGCCCCTTCCCGACCCGGCGGCACGCCAAAGGGTTGCGACCAGAACGGCCGTCCATCGGTGACCTGAATACTGATCACCGGCGTCGAGAAATAGCGATCAACCGGCGGAAAATAGACATTGGGCTTGACCCGATAGAGGCCGGTCTCGCCCATCGAGTAGTTCTGATTGACGATGACGGTGAATTCGTACGGCTGATTGTTGCGCAGCACAATCGGTGCCTGCGCGACCGCGTCGCGCCGCGTCGGCAGCAAGTGACCGCGCCCGTCGGTGACCTGAAAGTCGAGCCAACTGCGCCCGGCTTTCCCGCCGAGAACGATGTCGCGCCCGGCGTTATTGGTCAGTCGCAGCACGCCGGTGATCGCTTCGTGAGCGATAAACGTCTTTTTGCTGGGCGTAAACTGCACGTCCAACTGAGCGTGAACCTGGCCGGCATATACCAATGCAGCAAGCATCAGAGCCAGCGAGACACCATGTCGGCTGCGACAATGCAGTGATCCTGTAGCTCTTTTTAAGACGGTAAACATCGGTTGGGTGGGCGGCAGTATCTCCGATCTGCGGTTCGATTGCCAACACAAAACGCAACGCATAGCGTTTCGCGCGCTCCAGACGGCTCATCAACGGTCGAGGGCGGTAGCCCGGTCATCGTTGCGCCGTCTCACCCGGGCCCGCGGCAGCGCCGTCTGCTGCTTTATCTTCTGGCGGCGGCGTATCGCGCACAATTCGAAATCCGGTCGCGAGGCTGACGGCCTCGGCTTTGGCAGCAGGCACCCGCCGCTTGAGATCAAAATTGTCCTGCGAACTGAATGATGCACCGCGGATGATCGGCACCTTGCGATCGGGGAAATCGGGATCGGTCTCCCAACTGCCGGTCCACTCGCTGACGTTGCCCCCCATACCGCCTACTCCGTAAGTACTCTCGTCTCCGGGTTTGGCATCGACCGGACACCAGTACTGATAGCCATCGATCGATCCCGGGGCGACGTCGCCATCCGCTTTCTGATCGACGCCGGTATTAAACCGCTCGCTGTCCAACTCATCGCCCCAGGGGAATAGATTTCCGGAACGGCTGCGGGCCGCTTTTTCCCACTCCTGTTCGGTCGGCAGTCGGCCACCCCGCCAGGTCGCATAAGCGTAGGCGTCCCACCAGTCGACTTGAATAACCGGGCAATTCAGACTGATCGCCGCGCCACCGAAATTTCCACCGCGCTGAGCAACCGGGTAATAACGATCCCAGTCCGGCGGACGATGCGATTCTTTTGACGCGGGTTGATCCGGGTGCTCGACTTTTTTCGCCAGCTCAGGGTCGGCTTTGATTGCCGCGAGAAAGTCGGCGTACTGGGCGATGGTGACTTCGTACTGATCGATCCAGAATTGCGGCAACTCGAGGGATTCATCATCCTGGTAGACAAAGCTGCCCGCCGGCACCGGCATCATGCTGGTTGGAGCTTTGACTTTTTTGGCATCTTTCGACGAAAACAGAATGAACACCAGACCGGCGACCACGATCAGTCCACCAATGACACCACCGACGACCATCGTTTTTTGATCAGCCTGGCGCTCGGCCTGCTGCGGAGTCTGTGGCTCGGATATCCCCACGGCTTCGAGCTCATCAAGTGCCGCAATGAGCTCTTCAGGGCTGAGGATGGCATCGGCACGGCCGGCGATGCCCATGCGCTTGACCAGCGGCATCAGGAAACTGTTGCGCCCGAGAAACGGCAGGATGGCCGCGCCGAGCATTTTCATTTGCTCGACTTCATCGAGCGCGTAGGGACCGCTGCCGGTCACCGGGTTGGCGATCCGACAGCTCTCCCGGTCGGGCAGGTGAATCATCGCAGCGCGAATCGGCATCACCCCGACGTTGGCTTCTTTCAAGTAAGCCAGGACGTCAGCGACAGAGCCGAGCACGTCATAGAGTGAATCTTCCTCGATCGCCGCGCCCTCATCGGCAAGCGTGGCCAAATTCGGACCACTCATCAATTCGACCGCGTAATAGGTGATGCCATTCTGCTGATCCGCCTCGTAGACCAATGCAACGTCAGCGTGGCTGATCAACGCGCGCGAGCGGGCTTCATCGACAAAAGCACCGACTTTTTCCGGGTCGGCGCGGTGGCGGTGGTGGAGCGCCTTCAGCGCCACCGTGCGATTGATCGAACGCTGCTCGGCGACATACATCGCGGCGTTGTCGTCAGCGCGCAGTACACTCGAGATCCGGTAGTCGCCCAGCTCGGTGCCTTCCGCCAGAACGTCGGGATCAGAAATCTCCACCGGTTCCTGCGCTGCGAGATTGACCGCTTCCGCCTCCGTCATCGTCTGTTCGGGACTCTCTGCACCGTCGCCCTCCAAACGTTCATCCAACCATTGGGACAGCAGACCGTCGTCGACAGGGTGGTAAAAGATAATATCTCCCGCCGCCTGTTCTCTCCGGGCTTCGAGTTCAGGACCACCACAGAAAGCCCCGTCCAATTGCTCCCCGAAGCGCCCCACCAGGGCAGCGCGCATCTCAAATGCCAGGTCCGGCTGCGCGGGATCGACATCGATGATGAACAGGTCGAGTGACGCCGCGCTGCCGGCCCACTCCGCCCCCGCTTCGATACTCTCCACATCAACCACCATCGCCGACCTTCCCCGCTCGATCGCCTCGCGCAGACTCGTCCGGGTCCCGGGGGACGCGGAAATCACCAGCACGGTAGGTTTTGGCGTTGCTTCGACTTCAGCTTCGACGGCAGCGGCGTCTGCAGGTCCTGTAAGATTGTCTTTACTCATGCCTGCGTTCACTTTTGCTTTCGCTCAACTGGCTGTCGCCGCTCCGCTGCGTTGCCTTTATTAACCTCAACCCCGCGGCTTCGGAAAAAGTTCCGCTCCCGGTCCTGAAGTTTCGTCGCCAATCTCCTGCAACTGCCCGGCGTCGGGTTCTCCCGGCTTCATGCCCATGAGTTCCTCCGGCTCAGCGACCACCGCCTGCAGTTCGTCGCGATAGTAGAGTTCGATGATGTAGCCAAAGTAAGCCCGCTCGCCGAGCTCCTTCTTTTCAACCTCAGTGAACACAGGTTGAAAATAGCTTTCTTCGATGATCTCCAGATTGCCGTCCTGCCAATCGTAAGGCTCGGAGACATAGCCTTCATTGGTCGTCGCCGTAGTCGGCGCAAAATCGCCACCGTTCACGGTATCGTAAAAATACACCAGCATCGCCATATCGGCCGCGTCCGGTGCACTGCCGGGGCGGCTCAGGATCGGGATGCGCAAGGTGACCCGTTCACCTTCGGCGGTGTCAGGGCCACGGATCGTCTCGATCTCGCCGATGCTGAGCACTGTCTCGACCGCTGTCGTCTCGTCGATCTGATTGCCCTTCATCGCCATGTCGGCCAGATCGTAAAAAGCTCCCGCCCGCTCGGGGCCGAGCACGTAGACACTGCGCCAGTATTCGGCGGCTTTGTCGTCGAGCCCCATCTGGCTGTAGGTACTGGCCAACTCACTGAGCACGCGCGGATGATTCGGCGACAGCGTATTGGCATCACGCAAGGCTCGCAGCGCGGCCTGCATATTGCCACTGGAGCGGTATTCCAGGGCCAGTGCCATCATCCGCTGAGCTCCCGGAAGCGTGATCGCATGCGCGGGGTTTTCCACCTCCGCAGCACCGGTGATGGCGTCGTTGGTCGGATAAGGTGATGGCCCGGGCAGTAGATATTCAGACTCGACGACCGCGGTTGGCAGCGCGACTTCGGGGCCGGGCGCCACCGAATTTCCGGCGGCATCGACTGCCGAACCCGGCACCCCTGAAATCACCTGGGTGATTGCCGCGTTCTCCGGCAGAATAGCAGGGATCGCTGCCGGATCACCGCCGACAACCTCCCCCGCAGGCTGACCCTGAGGGTAGCCAACGCCATCCACCGGCGCAGGCAACGGAACCGCTCCGGCAACGGGCGCAGGTGGCACCACAGGCCGGGTAACCACCGCCCAGCCCACCGCCACCACTTGAGCGGCCGCAACGGCACCGAGCAGCCACATCGCCACCATGAAGGTGCGACCGAAGCCATGTCTGGCGCTGAGCATTTCGTTAAGCATTAAGGAGAATCAATGGTCTAGCGGTATCAAAAGCGAAGGATTGTGAGATTAGAAGTTACCACAATCGCTGTCAATTCCCACTCGCCGCCATCGCTATTCGACCGATCAGGTTGCGTCGGCGTTCAATCTGCGTAATTTTTGCCCCGTTTGGGCGTCTCAATAACCGGCAATCAAACGCTCTCCACGTCACGCCGCCGCCCCTCCGCCCAGCCCGAAGCATGGCCCGCCCTTCGACGACAACGCCAAACGAAGCCAAGACCAGGATCATCGATCTCGGGCTCAGTCCTGTCGAAGCCGCGGCCGCCCTTCGACACGAACCGGGCATGGTCTTTCTCGATTCAGCCAGCGCCGACGATCCAGCCAATGCCAACGTCGGTTCGGCGACGGCACCGAACGCTCCGCGTCATTCGCTGCTCGCCGCGGCTCCGGTGGAAATCATCCGTGGCCGGATCGACGACCCCGCTGCCCTTCGTCAGGCGCTGGCTCGTCACCGACCGGCAACCGATCAAGGCGCCGACCTCGGCTTTCCGAGCGGTGGAGCGATCGGCTGGATCGACTACAAAGGCGATTTCTGTTTCGGCATCTACCCGCAGGCGATGGTTTACGACCACCTCGCCGAGCGCTGGTCAGAAATCGGTCGACTGAGCGAGCGCCTGCGCCCTGCCAACTCAACACTGCCCGCCAGCAGCCACCGCGCGGCGGGTTTTCGGGAAATGACCGACCGCGACAAATTCTGTCGCATGGTCGAGCGCGCTCAGGAGTACATCGCCGCCGGTGACATTTACCAGGTCAATCTCGCCCAACGCTACCGAGCCGACTGGCCCGACGACGACGAGGCCGGCTTCGCATTTTATTGCCGCTTGCGCGACGCCTCGCCCGCGCCGTTCGCGTCATACATGAATCTTGACGATCGACAGGTGATGTCGTCATCACCCGAGTTATTTCTCGAGCTCAGCGGATCACTGGCTCGCACGCGACCGATCAAGGGCACCCGGCCCCGCTTCCGTGACGCCACCCAGGACGAAAAGTCCGCCTACGATCTGATCACTTCGCCCAAAGAAATTTCCGAGCTGATCATGATCACTGATCTCGAGCGCAACGATCTCGGACGGATCTGCGAATTCGGCAGCGTGCGCGCCAGCGAACTGCTCAAGCTCGAGCGCCACGAACACGTGTTCCATCTGGTATCGACTGTGGAGGGTCAGTTGCGCAGCGAGGTTGACCATCTCGATGCCATCCGCGCCTGCTTTCCAGGAGGGTCAATCACCGGCGCCCCGAAGAAACGAGCGCGTGAAATTATCGATGAACTCGAGACCGAACCACGTGGACTGTACACCGGTGCCATCGGTGTAATCGGCTTCGATGGCGAGACCCGCCTTTCGATCGCCATCCGCACCGCCATCGCCGAAGCCGGCGAGCTGCATTTCCACGTCGGCGCAGGCATCGTCGCCGACTCAGATCCGGCTCTCGAATACGAAGAAACTTTGCACAAAGCACGCGGCCTGTTTGCCGGCAACGCCGCCGAGCCGGGCTGACCATCTACTCCGTTTTTCTGACTCGCGTTGATGCCGGCAGTACACAAAAAAACCACGTCGGAGAACCGACGTGGTTTTGTTGAGTTGAGAGGTATTGCCGCTCCGTCGATCAAGACGAAGGCAACAAAAAATATTACAGAGAGCCTTTCAGCGCCGACGAGGGCGAGAAGCCAACCGACTTCGATGCTTTGATCTGGATGGTTTCGCCAGTCTTAGGGTTGCGACCCTGCCGAGCGGCACGATGCTTCACCTTGAATGTTCCAAAACCAATCACTTGCACGACTTGGTCCTTACGGACGCCATCAGCGATGGAGTCGAGCACGGCTGCGAGAGCAGCTTCAGCATCTTTTTTCGACGTGTCGCCACCAAGAGCGCCCTGTACAGCTTCAACGAGTTCACCTTTGTTCATAGAAAATTCATAGTCCTGAGAAATGGCTGCGTAAAGCGGTTTTTCTTCGGAAATGTGAGATAAATAGCGATTTCAGGCCGTTTTCTACCGAAAACAGCTGGGTACACCCCTTATTTTCCACAAAACATGCCGCAATCACCTGTCTGCACCCATCTCGAAATCAGCCCGAATATCGCTGAATCTGCCTTCGCAGCACCCGGTTCCACCATTATCGGAGACGTTTCTCTGGGCGAAAAATCAAGCGTTTGGTACCAGTCCGTGCTGCGTGCCGACATCGAATCGATCCGCATTGGTGAAGGCAGCAATCTTCAAGACGGTGTCATCGTCCACCTGGCAAGCGACCTCGGCACCGAAGTCGGAAACTATGTCACCGTCGGGCATCGTGCCCTTCTCCACGCCTGCCACATCGAAGATGAAGTACTGATCGGCATGGGCGCAATCATCATGGATGGCGCTCGCATCGGTGCCCGCTCGATCGTCGCCGCGGGTTCGATTGTCACCAAAGGCACGATCGTTCCACCCGGTTCACTGGTCATGGGCTCGCCGGCGCGAATCATCCGCGAGCTGCCTCTTGATGAACAAAAATCGATTCGCGGCTGGGCCGAAAAGTATGTCCGCGTCGCCGCTGAACATCGCGCCACGCTCGAGGCAAACCACGACCGTTCCTGAGCTGATTTCGCGTCGCCGCGATGTCACCGACATCGGCAACCTTTTTCAGTTTCGCGATGAGCAAACAACACTACATTGGCCGTCCGTCACGACCTATCCCGAAGAGCCAGTTGCCAATGGAAAAATCCGTCATCGAAATCGAAGTCCGCGCCATCCTGCCGACCAGCGCAGGCTTCGCCGTGTTTCTCGGCAATGACGAAAAGCTGTTCGTCATTTACGTCGACCAATCGGTCGGGGCCGCGATCACGATGTTCATGCATCATACACCCAAGCCGCGGCCGCAGACTCACGACTTATTTGCCGACGTCCTGACCGGGCTTGGCGGCCGTGTCGAACGCGTCGTCATCAACGACTTCAACGACGCCGTCTATTATGCCCGCCTGATCATCGTCGCCTCCAACGAACTCGACGAACACAAAATCATCGAGATCGACGCCCGGCCAAGTGACTCGATCGCCCTCGCCACCCAGCAGGAAGCTCCGATCTACATCGCCGAACACGTCTGGGAACAAGTCGAAGACATGTCCGAAGTGCTACGCAAAATGGAAGAGCGTGGTATCCAGTCCGGCGACAGCGCAGCAGACGTCGACTCACCCGGTGACAGCGATCCAGACGCTTAGACGTCTAGGCTCGCATGGCGGCAACCGCCGCCGCCATGTCCGGCGCGCCAAAAAGCGAAGTGCCGGCAACCATGACATTGGCGCCGTGCTGTGCCGCGATCTCCACCGTCTTTGCATCAATGCCACCATCGACTTCGATATTATAACTCAGCCCACGCCCGGCCCGCTCGGCAACCCCTGCCGCGACCGACGGCATGGTCTCGGCTTCCATGAAAGCCTGCCCGCCAAATCCCGGCCGCACCGTCATCACCAGCAACAGATCAATTTGATCCAGGAAAGGCTCGACTGCCGAAAAGCGGGTATCCGGATTCAGCGCCAGTCCCGCCTTGCAACCTGCGCCGCGAATCGCCTTCAACGTCGCCCCGGTATCGTGATCCGCTTCGACGTGAACCGTGACTTGATCCGCACCTGCGTCAACGAAGCGCTGCCAGTAGTGATCGGGACGCTCAATCATCAAATGCACATCGAGAAACATGCCGGTCGACTTTCTCACCGCTCCGACAAACTGCGGGCCGAACGAAATGTTGTCGACGAAATGACCATCCATCACGTCGAGGTGCAACCAGTCGCCCCCCGCCGTTTCAGCTTTATTCGCCGCCGCCGCCACGTCACTCCAGTCAGCTGCCAACAGGGACGGTGCGATGATTCTCTTTTGAAAACTAGACATCGAGGCTGAGTATAGCGCCCTCTGGCCCTTTTAAAATTGTTAATCCACACAGATCCATCGCCCGATCCCACTTCACCCCATGTCCGCCATCGATTTAGGTTCCGACGAACATTTCATGCGTGAAGCCCTGCGCCAGGCACAACGCGCGTACCGCGACGGCGAAGTCCCGGTAGGTGCCGTCATCGTCCGCGAAGGCCGGATCATCGGTCGCGCCCACAACCAGGTTGAAACGCTCACCGACGCCACCGCCCACGCTGAGATGTTGTCACTGACTCAAGCCGAAGAACAGGTCGGCGACTGGCGACTCACCGACTGCGACCTCTATGTGACCAAAGAGCCGTGTCCGATGTGCGCCGGAGCGATCGTTCACTGCCGCATCCGGCGCGTCATTTTCGGCTGCTCCGATCCCAAAGGCGGTGCCGCCGGCGGCTTCATCAATCTGCTGCAACAGCCGACATTGAATCATTCTTCACTGGTAACCTCCGGCGTCCTGCTCGACGAAACCCGTGACTTGCTGCGCTCATTTTTCCTCGAAGCCCGCAAGAACCGGCCGCCCCAAAACGGCGACAGCTCACGCTCTTAGCTCCCAACTCCTTCCCCATGTTTTTCCAAAGCCTTTGCCGCGCTGTAGATGTCGGCGGCAGTTCCTTCGAACTGGTGCTCAATGACACCCGCATCGTCCTCGACGCCGGCATGCACCCCAAGCACGAAGGTGACGACTCGCTACCCGACTACGATCGCCTCGGCGATCGCCCCGTCGACGCCATCATCGTCACTCACGCCCACCTCGATCACAGCGGATCGCTGCCGGTGTTGTTCCGCGAGCACGTCAACGCCGGCGTCTTCATGACTCCCGAAACGCTCGATCTGGTCGAAGCCATGCTCCACAATTCGGTCAACGTCATGACCTCTAAGCGTGAGGAAAAGCTGATCTACGAGTATCCGTTTTTCACCCACCGCGAGCTCGATACCCAGGTCCCCTTCTGGCAGGCGCAGCGCTACGGTCGCAAGTTCGCGCTCGACGAGGACGGCGATGTCCGCGCCGAGTTTTTTCCGGCCGGCCATGTGCTCGGTGCCGCCGGCGTACGCTTGACCGGCGAAGGCAAAACCGTGTTCTACACCGGCGATGTGCATTTTGAAGATCAGACGCTGACCCGTGCGGCAAACTTTCCCGAAGACCCGGTCGACCTGCTGATCATGGAGACCACGCGCGGCGACAGTCCTCGCGATCCCGAATACACCCGCGAAAAGGAAATTGCCCGCCTCGCCGGACACATCAACGGCGCGATCGATCGCGGTGGCGCCGCGTTGGTACCGGTGTTCGCCCTCGGCAAAACTCAGGAACTGCTGCTGATGCTGCACGAGATGAAAAACGCCGGACAGATCCCCGACACGGCGCCCATCTACATCGGCGGACTGAGCACCAAGATGTCGACCATTTACGATCATCACGCCGACGATTCCGTGCGTCACTTCGAAGGCTTCCGCGTCCTTGAAGACATGGACCTGATGGTCGCCCCGCGTCGACGTCGACGCCGCGGACTCGACTTCACCCCCGGCGGCATCTACGCACTGTCGAGTGGCATGATGAGCGAAAACACCGTGTCACACGGTTTCGCCAAACACATCCTCGCCGACGAGCGCAACGCCCTGCTGTTCATCGGCTACGCCGCCGAAGGCACTCCCGCCCGACAAATTCTGGAAAGCCAACCCGGTGATCTCATTCCGCTCGATCCCGACGATCCACCCCTTCCGCTCAACTGTCCGGTGGAAAAATTCGACTTCAGCGGCCACGCCCCACGCGAGCAACTGCTCGACTACGCGGTGCGCGTAAATCCCAAAGTCATCGCCCTCGTCCACGGCGACATTCCAGCGCGCATGTGGTTCAAGCAACACCTCGAAGCCAGGCTGCCCGGGACGCGAGTGGAGATCGCCGAGCCCGGTGTGCCGATAGACTTTTGACGAGGCGCGGCATCCAGAATACGCTACCTTTACAGCTAAGCTGCCGCGCTATTCGCCCTCCAGCGCGTCCAGACGCGCTTCCACTTCCTTCACCCTCGTGAAGAAACGCCCCAGCTGCTTGATCCGCATCTGCATGCGCAAATCTTCCTTCATCGGTTTGGCAGGGTAGCCGAAATAAGTTTCACCCTCCGGTAGATCAGTGATCAGGCCGGACTTACCACCGACGGTGGATTTGCTACCGAGCTTCAGGTGACCACCGATACCGGCCCGCGCCGCAAGGGTCACGTAATCGCCCAGAACGGTGCTGCCGGCGATGCCGACCTGCGCAACAATCAGGCAATGTTTGCCGACGACGACGTTGTGTCCGATCTGCACCTGATTGTCGATCTTGGTACCCTCGCCGATTACCGTCTCGCCGAAACGAGCCCGGTCGATGGTGGTGTTGGCGCCGATTTCGACATCGCTGTCGATGCGCACGATACCGAGTTGTTCGATCTTGCAGTGGCGCCCTTCGACGAACTCGAAGCCATAACCGTCCGCACCGATCACGGCACCGCTGTGAATGATGACGCGGTCGCCAATGACCGTGCCTTCGCGGAGCGAGACATTCGGCGCAATCTCACAATCCTCACCGATGACCACTTTTTCGCCGACCACGACACCGGCGCCGATACGACTGCCATCACCGATTGCAGCCCCGTCCCCGATGACCGCATTGGCTCCGACGGATACCTTGCTGATGTCGAGTGTCGCCGCGTCACCGATCACAGCCGAAGCGTGAACGCCCGCGACAAAAGCGGGCTTGGCGACACCGTAACGCCGCACAATAACGTCGAAGGCGATGACCGGATTTTCGACCAGCAGCAGCGCCGTGTCGTCCGGCGCCTCGACCGCTTCGTCGGCCAACATCACCGCACCCGCTTTGGTGGTGGCGAGCTGGCCCGCGTATTTGGCGTTACCGAAAAAACTGATGTCGCCCGGACCTGCGACATCGAGCGCCGCGAAGCCGGTCAGCACGTGACTGCCATCACCACGCAATCGGCTGCCACCGATCAGGTCAGCGAGCTCATCGACGGTGATTTGCACGGCGATAGAAAAGTCAGCGTCGCCAAACGGTCAGCCGGGATCCCCCTCCACGGTCGATCGCCCGGTTTGCGTCGGGCGTTCTCCGGAAGAGATCGTGTCAACAAACTCAGTTGCCGCTTTCGCCGGACTCAGCTTTGGCTTCACCTTCACCTTCGGCTTCAGGTTTTTCGCTGGCAGGAGGTGCGTCGACGTTAAGCTTCTCGATCACCGCCTCGGTGATGTCAGTAACTTTGGGCGAGATAAAAACGATGGCTTTGTTGGCGCGTGGCAGAAACGATTTGTCGTGAACCATGTCCAGTCCGGCTGCTTCAGCGACTTCGGTGACGACTTCTTTCGCCTGCTCGACCAAAGTGGCTTCCATCTGCGTGCGTGCCTGCATCATTTCAGCCTGAATCCGACGCTGGAATTCCTGAATCTCGTTTTGCTTGGCGGCGCGCTCCTGCAGAAGTTCCTGCAGCTTGGCAATCGCTGCGTTGCGCGTTTCGGCCGGCAACTCAGTCGCACGGGCACGCTTGTCTTCGTCAGCGATCAGCTTGTTGAGCTTCATGTAATCGGCATTGCGATCATCGAGCAGTTTGCGCTTTTCTTTGGCCAGCTCGTTGAGCGTCTCGGTCTCGCGATCGGTGCGCCAGAACTTGGTCAGGCAGTCCTGCATGTCGATCACCCCGATCTTGAGCGCACCATCCTGCGCCGAAGCGGAATCAGGTGCGACAAGGCCGATAGCGGCGATGAGAAAAGTGATGGAAAGGGCAACAATAGCCGAATAACGGGCGCTCATGGTGACAGGTGTTTTAAGGGCGATCAGTTGATAAAATGCGTCGAGTGCCGGGTCGGGGAGATCTGGCTCCTGCGATTGACACGCTTCGCGACAACCGTTGGTCAACAGTGGCTGCACATTGAGGGCTCAAAAAAAATGAATCCCACAAGGCGACGGCCATCACTGAAAGCCAACGGGCCGCAAGCAAACCGCGATTTGATCAAAACGCAAAGGGAAACCCGCGGGAAAAGCGAATGCTGTGGTGGTGACAGATTTTACAGCAGCGGAGCCTGCCGGGCGATTCCACCGCAAAACTGCCGATCGCCTGTCGCATTGTGGAGGCATGCCGGCCGCTGAACCGCAACCAGCGGAGTCGGAGTCAGTATCCGGCGAGCCGGATGACTGGACTGTCCCCCTGAAAGAACGCTGCAACCGATCACAGAATCGAACGGTCGTTTGCCGCCCGCCTACCGGATGCTTCAACTGAGTTTATGAAAAACCCCGGATAAAAATCCGGGGCTCACATACCAGATGCCTTCAGCATCTGTTCAGGCAGGCGGACCCGGGCGCGGACCGCCCCGGCCAGAATCAGAAGCGGTAGCCGAGCGTGAAGTTGAAGCGACCACTTGAGTCGTTCTCCGAATCGGCTTCAAGCGGGATACCGTAGTCGAGGCGAATCGGCGCACCACCGAGGATGAACAGACGAACACCGATACCGTAGTTGGAATTGTAATTCGACGTTCCGAAATCGAAGGAGTCGCGATTGACAACACCCATGTCGTAGAAGGTCGCCAGACGAACCTTGGTGATAACCGGAACGGTGTATTCAACCGTGGCATACATGGCGGAGTTACCACCGATCGGCTCGCCGAACTCATCCTTGGGACCGACGTCGCGGTAGCGGAAACCACGCAAGTCGTTGGCACCACCGAGGAATTCACGCTCGAAGATCGGCACGTTGCCGCTGCCGTCGACTCCATCGAAGCCACCGTTGATCGACAGGATAGTGTCCATCGGCAGACTGAAAAACTGCGCACCGGAAATCGACACACCGTAGGTGTCAACGTCACCGCCAAGGCCGGAGTAGTCACCACCGACGCTGACCTTACGACCGCGTCGTGGCAGGAACACCGAGTCACGATCGTCATAAACGAAGTCGAGTCCGATCGTGCTCTGGAAGAAATCGCCGTTTTCCTGCTGAAGAATTTCGGAAGCACTGCGATCGACGTCGATGCTGACATTCTGTGCACGATACTCAAGGGCAGCGTAGACGAAGTCAGTGATCGGCTTACGGAAGCGGACTGCGCCACCGTAGTTGGTCTGGTCGTAGTAATCACTGAGGTAGAACTGATCGCGGTAGAACACTTCGCCGGTCAGCGCCAAGCGCTGGTCGAGGAACCACGGCTCGGTCAGACTCATGATGAAATCGCGACGTTCGGTGCCGTATTTCAAGCTGGCGCGGAAGCGCTGGCCCGAACCGGTGAGCGACGGCCAGTTGCGCAGGCCGAAGTTGGACTGTGTCACGTCGACGAAGCCAACCAGGTCATCGATCGAGCTGAAGCCCGCACCAAAGTTGACGGTGCCGGTCGGCTTTTCCTGAACGGTGATGTTGATGTCCTTGACACCCGGCGTCATCGTGTCGGTCGGCAGCATGTCGACCGTCTCAAAGTAGTTCATGTTCATCAGACGGCTGCGGCTGGCATCCATCTTCTTCGAGTCGAGCACTTCGCCCGGCTTGTTGAGAATCTCACGACGGATGACATCGTCTTCCGATTTGAAGTTGCCGTCGATGTTGACGCGACCGAGCATGAACTGCTCACCTTCAGAAACGTCGTAACTGACATTGACCTGATTCGGACCGGCGGCGGTCAGATTGGGAACGACACGGGCATCGACGTAGCCACGCGTGCCATACTCGTCCTGAATCAACTTAATGTCGTCCTTCAGATCCTGGCCGGAGTAAACCTCGCCACCGTTGAGCTTCAGGTAAGGGCCAATATCATCGAGGCTGAGACGACTCAGACCATTGACCTGCACGGAACCGACATTGTACTGATCACCTTCAAAAATGGTGATCACCAGATCGACCTTCTCGTCATCGACACGCACCCGACTGGCGTTCTCGACGCGAGCGTTGAGGTAACCGTGATTCTGGTAATGATCTTCGATACGACGAATGTCATCTTCGATCGTGTCTTCGTCGATGCGCCCCTTCTTCGAGAAAATATTCCACAGGCTCTTCTCCTTCTGCTCCATCTGATCGCGAAGCTCACGCGATTTGAAAACGGTATTGCCGACGAACTCCACTTTGCGCAACTTGCCGCGACCACCTTCGTCGATCGAGTAAACCACCGTCGAGTAGCCCTCCGCATTCGGCGCGGTGATGTTGTAGCTGACCGTGGCTTCCGGGAAACCGCGTTTGCGGTAGATCTCCTGAATGTCGGCGCGACCGGTCTGCACCGCGGCCTCGTCGAGAGCACCACCCACCGTGAGGTCAGCGGTCGAAATGATTTTTTCGGTGGTGACGGCACTGTTGCCGCGCACACTCACCGAACCGAGAACCGATCCTGAACGGGTCTGCAACTGCACGATGAGACGCACGTCATTGCCGCCCATCGGCTCGGAGAAAAACTTTACGTTATCGGCGATGCCGCTCGCGTAAAGCGAAGCGATGTCATCGTCGAGCTTGGCCGGCGACAGCTCATCGCCAATCTTGGTCGACATGTTCGACAACACCCGGTCTTTCGCCACCGTCGACCCTCCGATGTATTCGACATCAATGTCCCGGATGATTTTGGCTGCAGGCTGCTGAGCCGAGACCGTTACCGGCGTCGTCAGAGTTACAGAAGCTACCACCGAAACCGCGCAAAGCGATCCGAGGAGATGATGGGCTGCAGCAAAAATGCCGCTACGTAGATTCATTCCAGTTAGAAATTGGGTAATCGGTTATAAGCGACTTTTCCGATGAAAAGCCGAGAACGGAAGGTGCTTCTAATCGGAAATAAATACGGTCGCGTCAAGGCTGAAATAATCAACTTATCCGGCAAACTATTTTGGATTCCTTAAATTGTTTGTCTCATAATTGATATAAGCCGCACAACTGCTTGGCAGTATACAGAAACAGCGACGACAATGTCTTTAGACTTTCTAGAATCTTCACTTATCTTAATTATTGTCCAGCGACAGTCTTTTTGTCCATTCATCTCTTCGCCTGATGCCTTCCGCATCTGCCACTACCGTATCCGAGATCGAAATTGACGCTGAGACCGCGTCTTCCAGTTCAACAGTGAGCGAAAATTTCTATTCAGAGACCACTCAGGGGCCGGCCAGCGACTTCGACGTGTCGCTGCGTCCGCCCGTTTTTTCTGAGTTTGTCGGTCAGGGCAAAGTCACCGAGCGGTTGATGTTGATGGTCGAAGCCGCCAGCCAACGCGGCGACGCCCTCGATCACGTGCTGCTGTCCGGCCCGCCCGGACTCGGAAAAACCACCCTGGCGCACATTCTCGCGCAGGCTTTCGGCAGCCAGTTGCACTGCACCAGTGGTCCGCAGATCGAAAAGGCGGGTGACCTCGCCGGCATTCTGACCAATCTGAAACACGGCGACTTTCTGTTCATCGACGAGATTCATCGGCTGCACCCCTCGATCGAGGAGTACCTCTACCCGGCCATGGAGGACTACCAGCTCGATATCATTATCGATCAGGGGCCCAACGCCCGCTCGGTGCAACTGGCACTGCCGCGCTTCACCCTGGTCGGCGCCACCACCCGTGCCGGCATGCTGACCGCACCACTGCGCTCGCGGTTCGGCATGACCAACCGGCTCGACTATTATAACGTCGACGACTTGCAACTGATCATCGAGCGCTCCGCCGGATTGCTCGATGCCCCGATCGAATCCGAGGGCGCCCGCGAAATCGCCTCGCGTTCCCGCGGCACCCCGCGCGTCGCCAACGCCCTGCTGCGCTGGGTGCGCGACTACGCCCAGGTACGCGCCAACAATCTGATCACCGGCGGGACCGCCGACGCTGCCCTGGCGATGTACGATATCGACAGGGACGGACTCGACGAAATGGACATCCGCATTCTCGAGGCGGTGATCTACAAGTTTGACGGCGGCCCCGTCGGACTCTCCACCGTCGCCGTCGCGGTGGGTGAAGATCCCTCGACTCTCGAAGACGTCTACGAACCGTACCTGATCATGCAGGGATTTCTAAAACGCACCCCGCGCGGTCGCATCGCGATGCCCGCCGCCTACCGGAAAATCGGAGCCACACCGCCGCGCAACCTGCAGACAGATCTGCTCTGACGCGGCGCCCTTTCCCCTATGCGACAGCCGCTCTCACACTCCTGAATTCCATCCGCCATGAAGGCATTTTTCGATAAAATTGAAAAGCTCAGCAGCGCATTCGGCGATCCCGAGTACCTGCACCTGCTCCTCGAGCCGGTCTTCATTTACGGCGTCGGCTTCGGTGTGCTGATTTATCTGCTGTCACTGTTTCTCAAGGACCCGCGTCTGCAGATCGTAGCCCTGGTGGTGATTGCCGGATCCGCTCTGGTAATTCTGCCTTATCAGCGCAACCGCGAAGCCGCCAGTGAACGCATCACTCAAGTCTACAAAATCGATCAACCGTCCCGGGCCGCAGGCTTCACCTCCAATACCAAAGAGTGGGATGACAAACGCTGGGTCTATCTGCTGCTCGCCGGCCTTGCTTTCGCCGCCATCTTTGTCGGCCCGCAACGCAACCGGCTCGGCCTCGGGCTCGCGGTCGGCAGCGTAATCGTAGGTTCCTGGGTAGTCGTTATGAGCACCTGGATGCACTATCAGGACGCGCTCGTCGACCATCCCAATTTAAAGACCAATCGCTCCCCGGTGCGCGAACGCGTCGAAGCCAGCGACCGGCCATCCACCTCCGCTCCTGTGGCCAAGCCCGTCAATGTTCCGCCGGCGGCCACCACCCCGACGACCCGCAAGATCCGCCCCCTGGACACCGTCGACATACGCTGAGCGCCGGTTGCCAACACTGTTCGATCCGCCATTGCCGTTCAGCAGGCGCTGTTCACTCCCTTCAAGGGCGCCACAATTAGCTTGGCAGCAGGCCACCACACCCGCTACCTCTATCAGCAGTACTTCGCCTCGCGCGCCCATGAGAAAACTGTCCTTCCTCGCCGTATTGTTGAGTGCCAGCTCACTCTTCTCGATCGGTTGCAGCGCCCACGCCGCCGCAAAAGGTGACGGCAGATCGATCGTCTGGAAAGTCGAAGGCAAAACCAACACCGTTTATCTCGCCGGCTCGGTGCATCTTTTGCGCGAGCAGGATTTCCCTATCCCGCCGACCTACGACGAAGCCTACGTAAACTCCGGGAAAATCATCTTCGAAATCGACACCAAAGACATGCTCGATCCGGGCGTCGCGTCACAGATGCAGAAACTCGGCAGTTACCACGATGGCGACACGCTCGCCGAACACGTCAGCGCGGACACCATCGAGCAGTTGGACAAATTCCTCGCCGAACGGCAACTGCCCCGCGCCGTGTTCATGAAAATGAAACCCGGCCTGCTGTCCATGGTCCTCAGCTCACTCGAGGCCGGCAACTACGGAGCGCGCCCCGACCTCGGCCTGGAAACGATCTTCGGAGCCCGCGCCGCAGAAGACGGCAAGCCCACCAGCGGATTGGAGACCATCGAATTTCAGATCGGCCTGTTCGATCAATTCAACGACGCTGAGAGCGAGCAACTTCTGCGCTCCACCCTCGACAGCCTCGATGACATCGAGAGCAACTTTAACAAACTCGTCCAGGCCTGGCGCAACGGCGACACCGCAAAGCTCGACCGCGTGCTCAACAGGGAATTCGACGACGGCGGCAAGCTGCGCGAGGTGCTGCTCATCCAACGCAACCGCAACTGGATTCCCCACATCGAAAAAGCCCTTGCCTCGGGGCACGACGTCATGTTCATGGTCGGCGCCGGTCACCTGGTAGGCACCGACGGCGTCATCGATCTGCTCAAGGGCAGAGGTCATAAGCCCACCCAGATGCTGTATGATCGCGCCGCTACCAAGGCCCGGCGCGCAGCTGAGGAAAAATCCGGGACAAAGCCGAAGCAAGCGTCACCAACGCCGGCCAAGGCGGAGAAAGCCGCTTGAATCATTAAGCTTTCTTAAGCATAGTGATGATGCCGTTCGGTGCGCTTCAGCGTTGAAATCGCCGTCGGTGCCCCTCCATGGCCGCGCGCACCCACTCCAAATTGAACTATCCACGTCCCTGGCGACTGCGGATTGCCTGCACGGCATTGGTTCTCAAGTGGTTGATCGGCGTCGGCGCCCTGCTCGGTCTGGCTACCGGTTTTATTGTCGACGATCATCGCATGATCATTTTCAGCCTGATCGCTGTCAGTGCCTGTCTCCTGCCGGCCGCGCTGAGTTTCATTCTCGCCAACGAACTGCCCTGCAACGTCTGCAGCCAGCCCGTGTTACTTACCAAACGCTGTCGCAAGCACATCAAAGCCCGCCGGCTGCTGGGCAGCTACGGACTCGGCATCGCCGTTCCAACCCTGTTCACCGCCCGCTACCACTGCATGCACTGCGGTGAAAAAATCCCGCTCGGCAAACGCTCCAGCACGGCCTGCCCAACGAAATCCAACAGCGACAGCCCGGTCGCGTCGGAAACGGTTCCCGCCCCCGGGCCACCGCCAACAGAAGGCAGCTCGTCAGAGCCTTCCCTGCCCGCTCCCCGTTGAACTGATCCGGGCCGCCCCCCCCTGAGAACACCCGTCATCGCCCGCGAGATCATTTTGACAACGATAGATAGCCTGGCAATTTATACAGCGGGCGCAAAGCCGCAAAACCCCGACCCGGCAGGGAGCGGCCATCACCGGCGGCGCAAAGCGGCTATTCGAACGGCAATTTCGTGGACACTCCAGCGGCCCTCATTTATATAGTGCCGCCATGTCCAGCACTGACAGCGACACACTCCCCATAGCCCCTCCGCGCAACCGCAAATTGATGGTCGTCAATCGCGGCGAAATCGCCATCCGCGTGTTTCGCGCCGCAACCGAACTCGGCCTGCGTACCGTTGCCATCTACGCCGAAGAGGATCGTTTTTCCCGCCACCGCTTCAAGGCCGACGAGGCTTACCTGCTCAATTCCGAAAAAGGCCCGGTCGGTGCCTATCTCGATATCGAAGGCATCATCGCTATCGCCAAAGAACACGGCGTCGGCCTGATTCACCCCGGTTACGGCTTTCTCTCGGAGAATCCCGCGCTCGCCCGCGCCTGTCGCGAGGCCGGTATCACGTTTGTCGGACCCGATGCCGAAATTCTCGACAATATGGGCGACAAAACCGCCGCCCGCACGCTGGCGCAGACCGTCGGCGTGCCCACACTGCCCGGCACCGAGGATCCGGTCACCGATCCCGACGAAGCGATGAAAATCGCTAAGGAGATCGGTTTCCCGTTGATCATCAAAGCCGCCTTCGGTGGCGGAGGTCGAGGCATGCGTGTGGTGCGCGACCCCAAGCTTCTTGAAAAAAGCCTCAACGAAGCCCGCGACGAAGCCGAACGCGCCTTTGGCAATCCTGCCGTTTTCCTCGAGCGCTATATTGATCGCGCCAAACACATCGAAGTGCAGATCCTCGGTGACCGCCACGGTGAAGTCATTCACCTGCACGAACGCGATTGCTCGGTACAACGCCGCTACCAGAAAGTCATCGAAATCGCCCCGTCGATCAATCTCGACGAGAAAGTGCGACATGAACTTTGCGACGCCGCGGTAAAGATCGCCGAACACATCAACTACAACAACGCCGGCACGGTCGAATTCCTCTACGATCTCGACCAGGGCGACTGGTTCTTCATCGAGATGAACCCGCGCATTCAGGTCGAGCACACCGTCACCGAATGCATCACCGGTATCGACCTGGTGCGCTCGCAGATTCTCATCGCTCAGGGCCACAAGATGCATGACGACGAGGTCGCCATTCCCGCGCAGGCCGACATCCCGCGCAACGGCGTCGCCATTCAGTGCCGCGTTACCACCGAAGATCCCGAGCGCAACTTTGCGCCGGACTACGGACGCATTCTCAACTACCGCTCAGCCGCCGGTTTCGGCATTCGTCTCGACGCCGGTGCCGGTGATGCCGGCTCGGTGATCACACCGTTCTACGACTCGATGCTGGTCAAGGTCAGCGCCTTTGGTCCGAGCTTCAAGGTTGCCCTGCAACGCATGGACCGCGCCCTGCGCGAATTTCGAATCCGCGGAGTAAAGACCAACATTCCTTTCCTGGAGAATGTCATCGCCGATCCGGTGTTCCGCGCCGGTGACGCTGATACTAAGCTAATTGACAACAACCCCGATCTGCTCAAATTCCGCCCCAAGCGCGACCGTGCGACCAAATTCCTCAACTACCTGAGTGAAGTCACCATCAATGGCAATCCACACGCCAAAGACTGGAAGCCGGCGAATATCATTCCCGCGGCCCGCATTCCCGCGCTGCGCCCCAAAGCCGAAGGTGTCATCGGCAGTCGCACGCGCCTGCGCGAACTTGGCCCGGAAAAATTTGCCGAGTGGATCAGCGCTGAGAAACCACTGCTGATCACCGACACGACGATGCGCGACGCCCATCAGTCGCTGATCGCCACGCGCATGCGCACCGTCGACATGCTCAATGTCGCCGAAGCCATCGCGCGCAACACACCGCGGCTTTTCTCGCTCGAAATGTGGGGCGGAGCGACCTTCGACACGGCGATGCGTTTCCTCAACGAGGATCCCTGGGACCGTCTACGCGAACTGCGCGAACACATTCCCGACATCTGCTTTCAGATGCTGTTTCGCGGTTCCAATGCGGTCGGTTATTCGAACTATCCGGACAATGTCGTCGCCGGCTTTGTCAAACATGCCGCCGACGCGGGCATGGATATTTTCCGCATCTTCGACAGTCTCAACTACCTGCCCAACATGACCGTCGCCATGGAGGCCGCCCGTGAACACGGCAAGGTCATCTGCGAAGGCACGGTCTGTTACACCGGCAATATTCTCGACCCCAAGCGCGACAAGTACTCGCTGAAATACTACGTCGAGAAGGCCAAAGAACTGGAAAAAATGGGCGCACACATTTTGTGCATCAAAGACATGGCCGGCCTGTGCCGCCCCGCCGCTGCACACAAACTGGTGTCGACCCTGAAACAGGAAATCGGCATCCCGATTCACTTTCACACCCACGACTCGTCCGGCATCAACGCCGCGTCGATTCTGCAGGCCGCCGACGCCGGGGTCGACATCGCCGATTGCGCCACCGCCTCCATGTCGGGATCGACCAGCCAGCCGAACCTGAACTCGATCGTCGCCGCCCTCGAAGGTGGCGAACGCGACACCGGGCTCAACCTTAACGCACTCAACGAGTTTTCCGATTACTGGGAACAGGTGCTCGAGTTCTACCAACCGTTCAACACCTCACCCCGCGGAGGTACCGCTGAAGTCTATCTTCACGAAATGCCCGGCGGCCAGTTCACCAATCTCAAGGAACAGGCAAACGCCATGGGCCTCGGCCATCGCTGGCCCGAAATTGCGCGCACCTACGCCGACGTCAATCAACTGTTCGGCGACATCATCAAGGTGACGCCGTCATCGAAAGTAGTCGGCGACATGTGCATGTTTCTGGTCACCCGCGGCATGACTGCCGAAAAGGTGCTCGCGCAGGAGCCCGGCAGCCAGGACTTTCCCGAGTCGGTCATCGACATGCTCTCCGGCGGCCTTGGTCAACCCGATGGCGGATGGCCCGAAAAGCTGCAAAAAATCGTGCTTGGTCCAAACCGCCAGGCGACTACCAAGCGCCCCGGCGAACTCGCCGATCCGGTTGACCTCGACGCCACCCGCGCCGAACTGCAGGCGCAGCTCAATTACCCCGATGACGAGGACGGGCGCGAGAAACTTGAGGACGATCTCTACTCGCACCTGATGTATCCGGCGGTGTTTGCCGAATTTGAAAAATCGCGCAAAAGCTACGCCAACCTGACACCGCTGCCGACCACCGCTTTTTTCTATGGCCTGCAAATCGGCGAAGAAGTCGCCGTCGAGATCGATCCCGGTAAGATTCTGTTCATCAAACTGATCTCGATCGGTGAACCCAACGTCGAAGGTATCCGCACGATTTTCTACGAACTCAACGGCATGCCGCGCGAGGCTCAGGTCACCGACCGCTCACTGAAAATCGAAACCATCGCCCGCCTCAAAGGCGATCCCAACGACCGCGCTCAAGCATGCGCGCCGATGCCCGGTCTGGTCACTGAAGTCCACGCCGTCATCGGCGACCGGGTCGCTGAAGGCGACAAGCTGCTCACCCTCGAAGCCATGAAAATGCTCACCAGCGTCGGCGCCAATCAGGCCGGCAAGGTCAAGGCGATTCATGTTGGCAAAGGTGATGCGGTGGAGAGTGATGATTTGTTGGTGGAAATTGAGTAGGGGTCAGGAGTCAGGAGTCAGGAGCTCGTCCACGGTGCTTGGCCATCGCCCACCGCGGCATGGCATTTCCAGTCCATCTTCTGGACGATCCCCCCTGGACGATAACGTGATACCGGCGTCTCGCCGGTCCCCGGTGGACGAGCCCCCTCGCCAATCGGGATGCAGCCACTCGCAGACGGGTTACCCCCCGTAGCGCGGACGCCCCCGCCCGCGCGTCTTCGAACACGGACAAGATCACCAGGTCACCCCAACCACGACGACACGCGCGCCGGGAGGCCCGCGCTACAACCCACTCGCTGACGCTCGCAGCTACCCTACCCTCAGAAAAACTCCAGCTGCCCGCCTTTGCGTTCCTCTTCCGCCAGCGGCACAAACCTCACCCCGGCGCCGATCAGGCGGACGCTTTTGCCATCGCCGCGCTGCCAGGCTTGGTGAATCAACTCTTCGAACGCGCGCCACTCAACCTCGCCGGCAGGCCGTTGCGCGGTGGTGGTGGTGAAGTCGTTGAATTTGAGCTTTACCACGGCTTCGCGAATCGTCCGGTCGCGATGTTTTTCTCCGCCGACGTCGTCGCGCAGCTCATCGACCAGGGGCTTCAGCTGCTCGACGCCCTGGTCGACAGTTTCCAGATCTTCCGAAAAGGTGCGCTCGTTGCTGACCGATTTTCGTTCACGGTTAGGATTCACACGCCGGTCGTCGATGCCGCGACTTAGATCGTAAAGATCCTGTCCGAATTTGCCGAAACGCCGATCCAGATCGACCAGCGAAATCTTCTGCAGATCGCCACAGGTCTGTACGCCGAGCTTATGGATCTTCTCCGCTGTCCGTTTGCCGACACCCCAAATTTTTTCCACCGGCAGCGCTTCAACAAAATCCGCGACCTGGTCCGCACCGACTTCAAACTGCCCGTCCGGCTTACGCCAGTCGCTGGCCACTTTAGCGAGAAATTTGTTTCCCGCGATGCCCGCCGATGCCGTCAATCCGGTGCGCTCACGAATCCGCGCCCGCACCTCGGCCGCGACCGAAGCCGGGGCCGAATCAAGATGCGACACATCCAGATAGGCTTCGTCGAGCGACAGCGGTTCGATCAGCTCCGTGAACTGCGCAAAGATCTCGCGCACCTGCGCCGACACTTCGCGATACACGTCGAAGCGCACCGGCATCATCACCAGATCGGGACACAGGCGCTTCGCCTTGAACGCCGGCATCGCCGACCGACAACCGAACTCCCGCGCCTCGTAGTTGCACGTCGTCAGCACACCGCGCCCGCTGCTGCCACCGACCGCCACCGGCTTACCACGCAACTCCGGATGATCGCGCACCTCAATAGCCGCGTAAAAGCAATCCATGTCGACATGGATAATCTTACGCGGCGCCTGCGCTGCGGACGATGGTTTCAGGTGGCTCAATCCTGTTCACATTTACATGCGAACAGGAACTCTGTCACCTGCCTGTGACCTGCCTGTGACCGACCGGGTCGATCAACCTGAAAGCGCCACCGCATTATCGCCGCCGATTTCAGGATAAAGTGACTCAAGCGTTTCGCGCAATCCCTCTCCCGAAACCGGTTTGCCGATGATCATGTCGACCGCGTCGGGCATTTCGCCGTTAGCGATCATCATGTCGGCATCGCCGCTGATCATCACGAAACGAGTTCCGGGAGACATTTCCCGCACCCGCAGTGCCAGTTCATCACCGCTCATTACCGGCATCGACCGGTCGGATAAAACCAGATCGAATTTCTGCGCTGCCATCAAGTCAACGGCATCCAGAGGAGCAGTGCATGATCGAGCGGCATGGCCCATTGCTTCGAGAAACAACTCAAGGATCTGCACGATCATCGGATCGTCATCGACGAGCAGGATATCCAGTGGTTGGGCCATGTTATATCGGTGGTTCAGGAAGAAATTAAAAGGCAACATACGTCCGGATAACTTGAATTTCTAACATTTTTTATAACTTCTATACTACTATAAACAGCGCTATTGCTGAAAATTTGCCTCTGAAACCCATGCCCACCCGCAAGTATAAGGCCTGGCGGCACATGACCCGGCCGCGTCGCCATAGAACTGCATCGATTCTTTTACAAATATCTCTGGCAATAATTACCATAAATAGTATAATTTAGTAAATCTTTCGGATTTCCAGATTTTCATGCCTCCATTCATTCCAGATTCCAGCCGTTTACCGCGCCTGTTTTTGCTTACCGCCGCCTTTCTGATCGTGGTGGCGAGCGCTTTGCTCCCGGTCCACGGACAGCAACCCGGCCTTCCCGGGACGGAGGCTGCAACGGTACGCATCAATTTTCCCAATTCGCCGGTCGCCGCCATCCTGCCTTACTACGAAAAGCTGACCGGCGCGCGCATTGTTCAAGACGCCAACCTGACCGGCGTCAATCTCTCGATCTCCTCCGAGCAACCGATGACCCGGCTGGAAGCGATCACCTATATCGAGAGCGTGTTCCTACTCAACGGCTTCGCCTTTCTACCCGTCGACGGTGACAACGACACCCTCAAGCTGGTCAATTTCGCTGCCGGTAAAAGCCCGCGCAGCCAGGGCCTGCCGGTGATCGCTACGGCCGCTGAGCTCCCCGAAACTGACGCCGTGGTGAACTACGTGATGCAGTTGGAAAACATCACCCCGGACGAAGCCGTGCGCACCTTTTCTCAGGTTGTTTCGCTGAACCCCTACGGCGCGATCACTCCGCTCAGCAACGCCAACGGCATCGTCATCACCGAAAACACGTCGGTCATTCGCAGCCTGCTCGATCTGCAGTCGCACATCGACGTGCCACCGGCACAGGTCGCCAATCAATTCATCAAACTGGAACGCGCCGACGCCGAAAAAATCGCTGAATTGATCGGTGGCATTTTCGAACAACAAACCGGCGGAGTCGCCACCGTCTCGATCAGTGGCGAAGGGGCTCCCACACCCGGAGCCATTCCCGGCAATGGCGCTGCTTCAGCAGAAGGCCAGCGTCCCCCGGTGATGATCGTCCCCTACCGCCGCACCAACAGCCTGTTGATCATCGCCCGCCCGGTCGACCTGCGCTACATCGAAGGCCTGGTCAATGCCTTTGACCAACCCAGCGACGGCACCAATTTCCTCAAGCAAACCCTGCGCTACGTCAGTGTCAGCGATTACCTGCCGGTCTTCTACAACGCCCTCGCCCGCGGCACCGATATCGAAAATGACGGCGATCAACTGCTCGAAGCGGCCGCTCGCGGTGGCGCAGGATCAAACGGCGGCGGACTCGCCTCGACCAACACCGGCGGCTACGGTGGCGGCGATTCCATCTCGGCACCCGATCGCCTCAACGAACCCGAGGACAAAGGCCTGCCGCAATCCTACGTGGTCGGCAACACCCTGTTGATCTCCGACCCGCAAGCCAATACCCTGATCGCTTCAGGTTCACCCGAGCATCTTGAGATTCTTGAGCAGCTCATCGGCGAGGTCGATATCGAACCACGTCAGGTTTACATCTCAACCATCATCGGCCAGCTCGCCCTCGGCGACGATTTTGAATACGGACTCGATGCCCTGCAGGGACTCGACACCTTCAAAGTCGACGGTGACGCCCGCGATCTGTTAGGCGCCGGCAGCTTCAGCAACAACGGTCGCAGCGAAGCCTTCGACGTCAGCGGGCTCGACGATATCGGCAATTTCGATTTCGCCAAAGGCCTCAGTCTCTATGGTCAATTCGCTTATGGCGACATGCACTCGGTCAGCGGCATGCTGCGCCTGTTCGCCCGCGATCAACGCTTCCGCCTGCTCTCCCGCCCCAGCGTTTACGCACAGAATAATGTCAAAGCGATGATCTCCAGCGGCCAGCGCATCGCGGTTCCCGTGACCACCCTGACCAGCGTCAACAACGGTCAGAACTCCGAATTTCCCGGCTCGGTCGCCAGCAACATCGAGTACCGCGACGTCGTCCTGAAACTCGAAGTCATCCCGCTGATCAATTCCGACGACAAGGTCACCCTCAAGATCGCACAGCTGAACGATAACATCGTCGGCAGTCAGAATATTTCCGGCAATGAAATCCCCACCCTGAGCACTCAGGAACTGGTCACCACCATCACCGTGCAGAACGGCGAGACCATCGTGCTCGGCGGACTGATCACCGAGCGCGAAGAGGAAAATGTCACCGGCATCCCGGTGATCCGCCGCATCCCGGTGGTCGGACGCATTTTTGGTGGCACTGAGAAAAATATGCTCCGCGAGGAGCTGTTGATCTTCATTCAGCCGCACATCATTCCCGGCGGCGCCGCCGGCGGCCTGACCACCAACGACCTCGAACGAGGCCGCACCGGCATCCTCGAAGAAACCCTCGAGTTCGCCGATCCGAAGCTCGATCCGAGCGCCGATGTCGACCCCGCCAATAAGTTTCTGCCCCGCCCGCACCAGGGCCCACGCGGCTCGCAAGCGACCGGACGCTAACTGATTTCGAAAATGAAAACCGACATGTATTCACGACGTTTTGCCCGCACTCTCGCGTTCGCCATTCTGGCGCTCAGTTGTGTCGCCGTCCGGACAGCGGATGCTGAAGTCATCGACTGGGGGTTCGACACCTTTGGCGCTACCAGCATCGACAGCAACGGGACCGCCTTCAACATCAGCCCCGACAGCTACACCTTTTACCTCGGTGCCTTCAATGAACTCGGCAGCTTCGTGCCGGACCGCTCCAACATCGGTTCATGGGCGGCGAACTGGCGCACCTTTGACGACACCCCCTACAACGAAGGCACCAACTTTTTCCACGACAACGTTCCCTTTGTTCCTGCTGACAACGCCAACTTCGCCGCCGGCACTCAGGCCTTCATCTGGGGCACCAACGGCGGCTCGATCGGCTCCGGTGACGAATGGATCCTCCTCACCTCCGCTTCCTGGCTATTTCCCACAGGTACACCGACCGGCACCACCACCTCCTATTTTCTGCTCACTCAGGGAGGCACCGACACGGGAGTCACGGCAATTGTCGGCGCGATCGACAACACCTACAGCGGCAGCGAGTCAGGCATTTCAGGTGATTACACTGCCAGCAACTTCGACCTGCAAACCGAAGCCGTCCCCGAGCCTGCGAGCGCACTGTTTTTTTCCATTTCGGCGATATGGTTCTTGTTTCGTCGCCCACGTCGCGCTACAAGCTAGTGCTCCAAATCGCTGACCGACGAAGGTTCGTCGCAGTAATTTCGAGTCTTTCCAATTCCAGCCAGCTTCCCGCGACCTCCCCCTGATGAGCAGCCAACTTTCCAACGACGTAGAAATCGACGGCACCCTTAACTGCACCGAAGACCTGGTCTTCGAAGGAACCATGAAAGGCGACATCATCTCCAAGGGCAATGTTACCCTCGGTTCGACCGCCAAAGTCAAAGGCAAGCTGACCGCCGAAACTGCCGACATCCAGGGCAGCATCGACGGTGCCGCCGATCTGAAAAAATGCCGCGTTTACTCCGGCGCAGCCCTCAGCGGCCACATCAAAGTTGAGAAGATCCAGTTCGACGAAGGCGCTTCGCTCAACGGCGACTGCGAATTCGGCGGCGTTTGATCGGGTCACCCCGCTGGCGACGATGCTTCCATCGTCGTCCGCCACAACGCCTCGACCGCGTCCCGGTCCGAGCAGGCCTCCGGCAGAGCGTGCGACTCGGTCTTTTCCCAGTAGCGTAGCTCACCACCTCCGTGCGGCGCGCCATCGGCGGCCGACAACAGCTCCACAGCAGCCTCGCCCGGATCACGCATCCGCCAACGCGAAAGCCGCCACCACTGGCGCAAAAACCACGAGCCGTGCGTGCCGAGATTGGTCGAAACAAAGCCGGGATGATGCGCACTGATCGTCACTTCCGGCCAACGCCGCGCCAGTTCGTTGAAGAATACCAGGCCCGCCAGCTTGGTCGCACCGTAGGTTTTCATCGATGAAAGTCGCTGCGACGCCCGCTTCTCCAGCAGCGCCGCCACCGAAAGCTCGTCGACCCAGCGGTGAGCATCCGATGACACCACGCAGATCTGACTTTGCGCGCAGCGCTTCAACGGCGCTTCCAGTGCCAGCGCTAAAGCCGCCGCACCGAGATGATTGACCGCGAACATTTTTTCAAAGCCTTCCTCAGTCCACTCCGGCTGCGCCGTCAATGTCGCCGCGTTCAGGATCAGCCGCCGAATGCCGTTCAGCCGACAAGATTCAACGATAGTTTTCGCTGCCCCAGAGATCTGCATCAGGGAACTGAGATCAGCCTCAACCAAATGCAGCTGCGCGTTTCCCGATGCCGCACGAACGTCATCGAGCACCGCTCGCGATTTTTCACCCGGACGCGATACAGCGATCACCGGCCCACCCCGCGCCGCGAGCTGCGCCAACAACTCCCGCCCCAGCCCCGAAGTCACACCGGTGACCACGCTGGTCGCTTTGTCAGGATTTCCCATCGTCGCCGCCTCGTTGCCGATCTTGCGGGTAAAGCATATCGGTGAACCTGGTTGAGTAGCGATGCATCAGCCACGGCATGGACCAGTTGGCGACCCCGCTGAGCACCCGGAAAAATTTCGACGGCCCGTCCGGCCAGACCCGGCGCCGGCGACGCGTGATCGCTTTCACCGAAATGCCCGCGATCTTCTCCGCTGTCGCGCCCGAATGCGGCCTCATCTCAGCGTAGTATTTTTCCTGATGCGGGGTACGCATCGGCCCCGGATAGATGCGTGTCACCGAAATTCCATAATGGCACAGCCACGGCTCAAGCGCGTCGGCAAAGCCATTCAACCCGGCTTTGCTTGCCGCGTAAACCACCGCCACCGGAAACGGCAGTACCACCGAGGCCGACACCACAAAAGCGACCCGCCCGCCCTCGCTGATGCGACGCTCAGGCCCCAACAACTCACGCAGCAGCCGCAGATGGCCGTGCAGGTTGATCTGCATAACGCGCATTTCGGCATCCCAGTCCGTGTAGGGAAACCCCCCGCACGAGCTGATGCCGGCGTTGCAGATCAGCGTGTCGACAGTTTCCCCGGCGACGAGTTCGAGCAGCTCGCCAACCGCAGCCGCCACTGCATCCTGATCGCCCAGATCGACCTGCTGAAAATGCACGGTTTCATGCTGATCCGCGAGCGCCCGCCCAGCCGCCGCATCGATGTCCCAGACATGGATCGCCGACACCTCGCGGCGCTGCAGATAATCGGCAACCATCGCCCGGCCCAGACCACTGGCACCACCAGTGATCAGTATTCGGCCCTGACTGCCTCGCAACGGATGGTCCACTTTTTCGCGGGTAGTGGAACTCGTCAAAATTTCGTCGAACGACTTTCGGCCAACACGCGGGCGAAATCCTTACAAATTCCGCTACACGGCCTGAGCATCTTGTGAACGACTGAAGCTAGTGAGCACTGCAGTCGAGCCACGCACTCAGTCCAACGACTTCACACGGATATCCTTGAAGCGGGTCTCGCTGTCGGGATCGTGCGCCTGCAATGCAAAAGTGCCACTCGCCAGTTTGCGGCCCGGCATTTTCGGGTTCGGCGCAGCATCTCCCTTCGGCTCGGAGTACTGCACTGTGATCTCTCCATTGACGCGGATCGTGATCACTCCGTCGATCACCGTGATGTGATAATCAAACCACTCTCCATCTGTGCTCGGCGCAGATTTCATGACCCGGTTGACGCCGGCTTTGTGATCGATCATCACATAAGGCAACTCCTGCGTGACAATGCCCGAGTCGGCCTGCGGCACGAAGCAATTGACGACCGCGTAGAGCGAGCCGGTTTTTTTCGGATCCTTGTGGCTCGAATTAACCTGGCACTCGTAGCCAAAATCCGGCCAGCCTTCGGCTTGAAACTTGGTGTGAAAATAGACGCCCGAGTTGGAGCCTGCCAGGGTCTTCGCCTTCAGTTTGAGCTCAAAGTCTGTGAACGAAGCCGCGCCATCTTCGCCAAGGTAAAAAAGGTGAGCCCGGCCCCCCTTGACCACCAGCTCGCCATCGGCATTGACGGAAAAACAATTGGCAACCTCGCCCGAATCTTTCCAACCCGTCAGGTCCTTACCATTGAACAGCGACACGAAGCCGTCGCCGTCTTCATCAGCCGCTTGAGCAGTGAGAATGCCCACCGTCGCCAGCACAAGTCCCGCCAGAGTATTTCGAAAAAGCAATTGGATCGTCATGCGCTTTGGTTACCGTGAATCGCCGTCACTGGCAATCCGATAAATTCCGGACATCGGTGCCCGCTGACCCGGCAATGCGGTCGCCACGCAGCCCATTCTCCCGCGGGCAAAAGCTGCGAGGCAAAACGCCGCGTCTTAACAGAACAATCCCCCCCGCTCCATCTCTCCTTCTCAGTCCGCCTGCCTCCCCGGCCTGCCGCCGCGCGATCGAACCGCTTCGTTCATCCACGCGCGCAACTGATCCCGCAACAGGAGCAAGTCGTGAACCAGGGTGCTGGTATCGTCGTGCCAGTGTTCGAGCAGCCACGGACCGCGGTAGCCGGCCTCCTGTCCGATATCGAAGCAGCGGCGTAAATCGTATTTACTGTGTCGCCCCTCGGCGTCGATCTCGAATACCTTGAAATCGCAGGTCACCGCCCGGGGAAATGACTGTGCCAGCCCGGCATCGCGCACTTCATCATCCCAATTGCCGGTATCGGGACCGGCGAAGGTGTTGTCACCGATAGCTTTAAGCCCGAGCACAATCGAGTCCGCCCGGGTTCGCATCCAGCCACCATTCTCAACGACCAGACCGACCGATTTTTCGGCAGCGTATTCCGCCAGTTGCCGATGCGCCGGCAAATCGCCGATCAACGTTTCCGGCTGAGGCAGGTTAAAGCGGACCCACTTTGCCCCGAGCTGCACCGCGACGTCGACCATGCGCCTGGCCGCAGTCATTGCCTGTCCGGCGAGCTCGGGCTTCTTGTCGTAGAGATCGCCGATCGAATGATTGACCTTGAGGTTGGTAAACACACAACCACTGGCCGATGCCACATCGCGGCAAGCTGCGACGTAGGACTCGCGAAACGAGGTCAACCACAGCGTGTTGACGTCGATCAGACGCATACCCAGTTCGCTGTTCAAAAACGCCGGCAGATTCTCCAAGGTCAGCTCACCCCGCTGTCTCTGGCTGTCGAAGCTGCCGGTGGTAATGCCGGTTTCGTCCGTAAACTCCGACCTGCCCCGACCGGATGACGCTACCGGATCGGTCGCCCCGGGGTCCGAAATTTCGCAGCAGGACATCGCACCGGCTCCTGCCAGTCCGACAGCGCCACCGATCGTGCGCCGGATCACTTCACGGCGCTTCATATCAGGAAATAATGCCGTTCACGACCTTGCCGTGAACGTCAGTCAGGCGGTAGTAACGCCCCTGAAAGCGGTGGGTGAGTTTTTTGTGATCAATCCCTAACTGATGCAGAATCGTGGCGTGCAGATCGTGCACGCTGACCGGATTCTCGATAATGTTGTAGCTGTAGTCATCGGTCGTGCCATAGACCTGACCGGCTTTGATCCCGCCGCCCGCCATCCACATGCTGAAGCAACGCGGGTGATGGTCGCGACCGTAGTTCGTCGCCGAAAGCTCGCCCTGGCAGTAAACGGTGCGGCCGAATTCGCCGCCCCAGATGACCAGCGTTTCGTCGAGCAGACCGCGTTCCTTTAAATCCAAAAGTAAGCCGGCACAAGCCTGGTCCGTCTCCTTGCAACGCGCACGCAGTTGCGCCGGCAGGCCGCCATGACCATCCCAGCCGCGATGGAACAGCTGCACAAAGCGCACGCCACGCTCGCTCAGACGCCGGGCCTGAAGCGCATTAAAAGCAAAACTTCCCGGCTTGCGCGCGTCTTCGCCGTAGCGCTCAAAAGTGCTCTCCGGCTCCTGCGAAATATCGGTCAACTCCGGCACTGAAGTCTGCATCCGGTAGGCCATTTCGTACTGAGCGATACGCGCCACGATTTCCGGGTCCCCTACCTGCGCATGACGTAAACGATTCATTTCCGCCAGGTCGTCGAGCGTGCGCCGCCGCAGCGAAGCACTCATCCCGTCGGGATTGTTGAGGTACAGCACCGGGTCTCTGCCGGATCGAAAACGCACCCCCTGATACTGGGATGGTAAAAACCCCGAGCCCCACAAACGATCATACAGCGGCTGGCCACCGCGATTTGAAGTCATCGCAACAAAAGCCGGCAGGTTTTCATTTTCACTACCCAGGCCGTAATTCAGCCAGGCCCCGATGCTCGGCCGACCGGCAATTTGAAACCCGGTCTGAAAAAAGGTGATCGCCGGATCGTGATTGATCGCTTCGGTATGCATCGAACGGACAATGCACAGATCGTCGACGACCTTTTTCAGATGCGGCATGACTTCGGTATTCAGCCAGGCACCACTCTGCCCGCAGCGCTCAAATTTGAATACCGATCGCGCCGCCGGAAATGAACTCTGTCCCGCCGACATGCCGTTCAGGCGCTGACCGTTAAACACCGAATCCGGCACCTCCTGTTTGTGGACCTTATCGAGGTGTGGCTTGTAATCGAATAGATCGATCTGCGAGGGGCCACCCGACTGAAACAAGTAAATGACCCGCTTCGCCCTGGCCGCAAAGTTAGGAAACCCTGCACCGGCACCGGTCAGCGCATCTGTCTCCGCCGCCCTCGCCGTCTCCCGTCCCAGCATCGATGCCAGCGCCGTACCCCCCAGCGTGCGCGTGCCACTGGCGAAGAACTGCCGCCGCGTCCGACTGAGATCAGATTCCAAAATCGGATTCATTCCTCGCTAAGACTAACGGAAGCCACACGGCAAGTAAACCTCCCCCTGCACGCATTCAGGGTCGATTGCTCCGCCTGCCGGCGTTTGTTTTACTTCATGTCATGACAGCACGCTCAGGATCAGCCGGCAGGCACCGGGCCAACGCGCTGCTAATCTGACAGCAGAATTCACGCGGCAGGGCATGCTCAATAGGATTGGCAATGCTTCCCGTGCGACGCCCGATACACAAAAAAAGGCGCCGGGCGATCAACGCCGGCGCCTTTTCAAGAAAGGAATGTCAATTCCGAATCAACTTAGAAGCTCAGCTGCGAACCGATGCCAAAGTAGAAGGCGTCTTCCTGCAGGTTGCCGTTCTGAATGCCGGCGGTGCTGATGTTGATGCCGCCGAGGCGCCACTGAATACCGTAAGCGTACGGAGTCTCAGCGGCATTGTCGTCGCTGCTGACTTCACCAACGAGGTAAAAACGCAGCGGAAGCTGCACTTCGACACCGCCGTAAACGCGAAACGTTTCGTCGTTTTCCGGAGTGTCCCAGGTTTCGCGGACACCACCGTGAATGCCGATCGCTTTCACCGGGCCACTTTCGTCACCGATCGGGATACGCTTGTAAGCCGCGAGGAAGATCGTCTGCTGGTCGAGGGCATCATCGCCGAACTTTCCGTAGTAACCGACGCTGACTTGCGGCAGGAAGGCTTCGTCCTTCAGCAGGCGCAGACGAGCCAGCGGGCCGACCGCAGAGGGATCGTCGCCGCCATCGAAGTCAATGTAATTACCGACCGCGCCGACTTCAAAGAAATCGGTCACGCCATAAGCGAGCATCGCGCCGTGGCCCATGACTTCCGAAAAGTCGTTGGTTGGCAAAAGAAAGCAGTACTGCAGAGTGGCAGCGTGCGCAGGCATGGTGCCGGAGGTCGGGTTGATGAACATCCCGCTCGGTCCTTCAGTGGTAATCAGACCGCGACCACCTTCGTAGTCACCATAGGATTCAGTCGGACCGGCCGGCGCGATAGGAGCGCCGCCCTCAGCAAAAACAGGAGTAGCAGCCAGCGAAGCGCAGGCGGCGAGAAAAAAAGGCAGTTTGAATTTCATTTAGTTGTTGGTGGAATTCGCAAGGCGCCCCGCGTTTCATCAACATTCATTCTCGCGAAACACGATTAGCACAAACACCTTGCTAAAGCGGTAACGCTTTTGGGTCAAGCGTATTTTACCCACACCAACTGCGCATTTGCGTTCTCCGCCTCAGTCGTCAATGACGACGCCATTTTTCTCGCACCACAAAAGCGCATTCGGAATTCCCTCGCGGGCCGCCGTCTTGAGCAGTCCGGTGCCTTTGGCCTGATCGCGCGCGATCCCCGCAGCGGCACGCATCCCGGTAAAAGGCTCAATCTCTTCGGCAACCAAAAGCAGCCCGAGCACGAAAGCGCCGTGACTCGACCCTTTCTCTACCGAAGCTTCAAGCAACTCAACGCCGCGTTTCGCATCCGCTTCGCCGCCCCAACCACTGATCAACATCTGCCCCAGCCCGCTACCATACTCAGCCACCTGCCCGGCGCTGACTTTCACTTCGTAGTGGCGCCGGGCCCTGGAATAGAACTGTTCGCTCTCGGTAACAGAGGTCGACATGCTCGCCAAGTTGAACAGCACCTGGGGAACCTCAGCGACTTCACTCTCCGACATGCCGCGCCAAATGCGCAAAGTCTCGTCCCGGTCGACGTCAACGCCCCGCCCCTCGAGGTAGCACTCGCCGACGGCATACTTGCCCCGCCCGTAACCGGCCGCCGCTGCTTTCCGGAAAAAATCGAAAGCCCGCCAGACATCTTTCTCCATGCCTTTGCCCTCCGATAACAGATTGCCCATGATGTACTGAGCCGGCGCGATACCCGCCGCCGCCGCGTCGCGGATTGCCGGGATCGCATCGGCCAACTCTCCGCTGCGGCTCAGCTGAGCCATCGTCTCAACAATGAGCTCGAAGGCATCGTCCAACTGGGTCCGGTAAAAATGCACCTCGTCTTCGAGATCGTAACGCTCGAGCATTTGCAGACAGAAGCCGATGCGATTACGCAGCGACCCTGCCCTCTGTGCCTGGCTGTAAAGCTGCCGATACAACGGCACCGCTTCCGCCGGATTGCGGCCATGGATCAGGTCCGCCAGCACCTGCAACGCACCGCGCATTTCATGCGTCCACGCCAGTTCCAGCGCCGGCTCCCAGTGCTCGCCCTGAATCCTCGCCGGATCCGCCTCGGCCTCGCGAATCACCTCGCCAAGCAAATCGGCAACCGTCGGGTCGAGCGCGTCCGCGCCGCGGGTCAGCTTTTCGTAGTGCTCAAGGTTCCGCGCCGCCTCGATGGTGTCACCTGCATCCCAGGTGAGTTTTGCCAGCGAGCTGAGCGCCTGCAGATTGCCGGTCGCAGCCGCCAGCTGCAACACCGGCTGCCAGCTTTCAGCAACCACCTGCATGGTTCCGAGATGACCTTCGCCCGCCGCCGCCGAAACCTCATCAAGCAGCGTTTTTAAACGCCCCCCCGCCCCGTCGCCGTCCGTCTTGATACGGGTCACAACCGCCCCGCCTCGAGCCGCGATCTCCACCAGCGTCTGCGCCGTCGCCTCCAGTTGCTTCGCCTGCCACTGCGATTCGGCCTGCGCAATCGCTTCGATCAAAGGATCCGCAGACACCACGGTTTCCATTTCCTGATCCGGTTCCGTTTCCGGCTCGGTGCCCTGTCCCGGCTCCGGCATCAGCACCGTATCCGCGCCGGCGAAATTGATCGGCGACACTTTGATTTTTACCGGCTTCGCCACGGGAACAGCGGGTGGCGAAGCCGTTGCCGCAGGCGGCTGGTTCGGCTGCGGGAGACTGGCAACAGCTTCAGTCCGGGCTGCGGGCCTGCCTCTATTCTCAGTGGCTACCGACTCAGCCGCCCGGTCGGGTACCGGCGCAACGACGACTGCATCAAGCGGTTCGGCAGACGGATCGACAGCCACAGTCCGGTTTTGAATCGGGCCCCTGTCGCCACCCTGCCAATCGATAGCTTTCCAAAATATCAGACCCGCGCCGACGATGGCCAGCGCAACTGCCGCGACGACCGCTCCCGTCCGGCCTGCCGCCTTTTTTTCGTCACCAGCGCCGCCCTTGCCAGGTGACAATTTCACCGGCGGCCCGTGGGAAATCACTGCTTCGGCTTCTTTCCTGGCCGGCGTTTTGATCCTGCCGGCAGTCGTCGACTCGACTACCGCTGCCGGTGCCGGTGCCGGTGCCTTCAACTCTTTTCCCAACAAACTCGCCAGGGCTTCAGCGGTGAGATCGAAAGATCCATCCCGGGCCGCCCCGAAGGCATCGATCCAGTGCAGGGTCGCCAGATAATAGTCCATCGCACCCGACGGCATTACGTCCGCGATGCGTACCGGCACGATTTTTTTTGAACCGTGCAGGGCTCTCTCGACCTCACGCAACACGTGATCGGAAGCATTCGAGGTTTCCGAAAAGACCAGCAGAAACACCTTTGACTCGGACAGCGCGTTGAGAATCACCTCCGCGTACTTGCTGCCGCCGGGCACGTCGCGCGGCGCGATCCAGCAGCTCAGCCCGCGAGCTTCAAGATCGTCAACCAGAGCCATCGTGATCGCCCGATCCGGCGTCGCGTAGCTGACAAAAGCATCATAACTCATCTTGGCGAAACATCGCTAACGATCCAGACCGCGTCGACAACCGTTTGGATACAGTTTGCAAGCTTATCGCCAACCGCTTCGCTGTCGAACCCGCAAATGGCACACCGGCCGGCAAAGTCCGGCGGCCCGATTTTTTTCGCAGCCGGTCACCGCCATCAGGCTGATGAAACCCCATCGCCTCAGTCCCGCTCCACTCGATCACGGTCGGAAAATTGCCTACCGGCGTTTGCTAATCGTGCTACCCCTGCCGATGCTGGGCAACTGCATAAGCCTCTTCAGCGTGAATCGATTCACCGCCGGGTGGTTTCAGCAGTGGCCTCACGACTCCGCGATTCCGGGTCGACGCAAGTCGTCCGATTACCGGTCCGGGAAGATTGCCCACGCATTTTGACCGCCAATCATGTTCGATCGAACTACCGCAACTGCAGCACCAATTTTTCAACGCCTCGCTCGACGGATTTTGCCCCTGCTCTGTATCTGCATAGCCGCGGGCAGGGCCGTTGCCGAACCGTTCGCAGACGAAGTCAGCAACGCCGTTCGCGAACTCCGCGACGAACACCGGATCCCCGCTCTCGGAGCGTTGGTGTTCTCCGCCGATCAGCGCATCCTCGCCCACAGCGTCGACGGCACCCTGCGCGCCGGTGACCGGACCCCGGTCCGACTCGACAGCCTCTGGCACCTTGGCTCCGACACCAAAGCGATGACTGCCACCCTCGCCGCGATAATGGTCGCCGAGGGCGAAATCACCTTCGACTCAACCGTCAGCGAGTTCCTGCCATCGATCCAAAGCGACCTCCATCCCGATGCCGGCGGAATTACCCTCAGGCAATTGCTGAACCACACCGCCGGCCTGCCCGGCAACCCATCCTTCGATGAAAAACGCCGCATCGTCGGCCTCGGCAACGACCTCGTCCAGCAACGCCTCGCCGCCGCCAAATGGACGCTCAGTCAAATGCCCCTGTCGGCTCCCGGCGACAGCTATGCCTACTCCAACCTCGGCTACATCATCGCCGGGGCGATGCTCGAACACGCTGGAAAAAAACCGTGGGAGCAGCTGATCCGTGAGCGCCTGTTCGAACCACGCGGCATTTCCCCGCAAGC
>CBDULB010000010.1:0-82426 GCA_965367965.1 uncultured bacterium
TGAAACTCAAGCCGTCAATGCAACACCATCTAAAACCGCACGAACCTCAGCGAGCAAATGGTTCGGAAGGTAGGGCTTTCCGATAAACGATACATCCTCCGGGAAGATGGCCTCGCCACTGAAAATGTCGGCCGTGTATCCGCTGGAGTAGATCACTTTCAGCTGCGGCTTTTCCGCCTGAAGTCGAACCGCCAGTTCATGGCCTGACATGCCTTCGGGCATAACAATATCGGTCAGCAAAAGGTCGACATTTGCTCCAAACTGCTCCCAAACCCCGAGTGCCTGCTGCCCACTGTGAGCTTCCAGCACATGATAGCCGTTCTTTGTCAGAATCTTCTTGGCAATCACTCGCAACATGTCTTCGTCTTCCACCAGCAGTATCGTTTCAGTCCCGTGAACACGGTTTCGATCTTCGCTGCACGGAACCATGCCCACGGTCGGCTCCTCCAGGGGAGCCGGGGTCGACGGCAGCCAAACCGTGAAAACCGTTCCTTCGCCAACCTCGCTGTCGACGTCGAGCCAGCCCCGGTGTTGATCGACGATTCCAAAAACTGTGGAGAGGCCCAATCCGGTCCCCTTGCCCACTGCCTTGGTGGTAAAAAACGGCTCGAAGATGTGGGGCAGATTCTCAGTCGGTATTCCTTTGCCGGTGTCGCTGATGTCGATACGCACAAATTCGCCGGGCTCAATCGACGCAGGCAGATCAGGGCAGGATCTGAACAGCTTCACAACGCTGGTTTCGATAGTGAGCAATCCTCCCTGAGGCATCGCGTCACGCCCGTTGATAGCCAGATTGAGCAGTACCTGCTCAAGCATGCCACGATCTGCCCGGACGTAGGTGAGATCCTCGCAGATCTTGGTTCTTAGCTGGATGTCTTCACCGATCAAACGTTTCAACATGCCACTGACGCTCTCGGCACTTTCGTTGACCTGCAGTGTTTTGAATTGCATCGTCTGCTGACGACTGAATGCCAGAAGTTGGCCGGTGAGGCTAGCGGCGCGTGTACTGGCGTCGATGATCTCTGAAACGGCGTGAATACATTGTGTATTGTCGTAACGGCTGTCCTCAAAGCGGTCATCACACTCGTCCTTAACGATACTGGCATTGCCCTGAATGACAGTTAACAGGTTGTTAAAATCGTGGGCGACTCCCCCTGCGAGTTGGCCAATCGCGTCCATCTTTTGCGACTGCCTTAACTTTTCCTCCAGGCGGCGGTGGTCAGTGATGTCGCGCACAGAGAAGTTGAGCGCAATCTGATGGCCGGACGGAAGCACCGAAAGCGAGATTTCTGCAGGGAAGGATGAGCCGTCTGACCGCAACGCATCCATTTCAAATCTCATTTCGTTCGATTCGTCGATTGCGCCGGTAAAGTAATCATCCAACTGAGGGAGCATTTGCCTGACCGGACTGCCGATGACTTCTCTCTCTGAGAATCCGAAAACGGCAGCGGACTGAACATTCCAGTGTACAACCTCTCCATCCAGATCTACCCCGATGACCGCGTCGAGCGCACTGTCGAGGAGGAGCTGATTGAGTTCTGCACTTTGCTGAAGTGCCTCTGCCGAGCGCTTGCGCTCGCTGATATCGAACTCAAAAACGGTCACCCCGCTGATCTCTCCGTCCTGTAAAATCGAATGAAACGATGCCTCGTGTATTTGTACTCCGGTAGGATCCGGAACCGCAAATTCTGCCGTGAACCGATCCCCGTCCAGCGCCCGCTGAAAATAGCACTGCCATTGGCGGCTCTCGCTTTCACTGAAAAAATCAAAGACGGAACATCCTGCTTCGATGTCCCTTCCCGTCCGACGCCACAAGGCCTCGCGAAACTGCTTATTGAAGCTGATCAAAATTCCATCGCGATCGACCGACCAAATCAATCCACGGGTATGCTCGAAAAGCGAACAAAGGCTGGCCCGCGACGCCTCAAGATCTGCGGCGGCAGCTTTCTGCTCTGTGATATCAATGCCTTCGGCAACGATAAACTCCAGAGATTTATCTGAGCGGGTGACCGGCCTGAGAGAAAAGTCCAAGGTCCGGGTCTCCCCCTCCCGGTTGATAAGCTCTGTCTCCAGTCGAATGCCGGGCCCGCCATTTCCGATGCTGACAATCCCCCGGGTCATCTCCCCGGGCACTCCGGAAGACTTGTCCCACATCGGGATTTTCGAAAAATGAACACCGAGAACATCGGCTCGATCAACACCGGCGAAGCCGAGAGCTGTTTGGTTCAGCTCCAGCAACCTGCCATCGCCCGACAACAGAGCCAGTGCACTCGTGGAATTGTCCAGGATCGCATGAAGCTTACGTTCGCCCCGGAGCATTGCCTCGGTGCGTTGGTCCACCTTCCGGCGCAACAGCATATTCCAAAACAGGACTACTAAACCCACCGCCAGGATGCACGTGAAGGCGATCGCCCACCACTTAAAATGCAAAGCATGGAGCCTGGTCTCATACACAAACCCGTTTAACCAATTGTCATCCGTTGGATAATCTACAATTCCAGCGCCCGCATAGGCATCAGCAATTTGCGTCCACCGTCCGGAATTCATATGGCCGATCTCAACCAGATCCGGCAAAATCAGCTTGCGCATCTCTTCCGCTTCGAATTCCAGATTCGCCCTTTCGATTCCACGTTCGCTGACTCCGGGAAGCGTCAGAATATGATCTATGACTTCCCCGGAATGCTGCATCGCATATTCCCATCCACGAGCGGTGGCGCGCATCATCGCCTCGACGTCAGATCGACGACTGTGGACAATTTCCTCAGTCGTAAACAGCGTATCTCCATAAAAATCGACGCCGTAGTCGGAGGCTTTGAGCACGCGAGGTTCGACTCCGCGGGATTCAAGCTGAAAGGGTTCTGCGGTGGTGTAGCCGGAAATGACATCGACTTTACCTGAAATGAGATCGTCAATATTCCAGGAATGGGGAACGAAATTGATACGATTCCTGGGTAGCCCTTCGCGGCGCAGCATGGCGTGCAACTGGGCCGCCCCCTGATTGCCGGAGAGCATGACTTTTTGATCGATCAGATCGGAAGGAAGATAGATGTGCGACCCTTTGACACTGATAAGGGCATAGGGTGAATGCTGAAAAACCGCCAGGCAGGCCACCACGGGACTGCCCTTCATCCGGGCCAGCAGGATGTCAGTATCGGAAACCCCGAAGTCCGCCTGCCCTGCGAGCACGCGACTCAATGGTGGTTTGACGGGCGATCCTTCGATTATTTCGACCTCAAGGCCCTCATCGGCATAATAATTCTGTGTCTTTGCCGCGTAGTAGCCGGCAAACTGAAACTGGTGCATCCACTTCAGCTGGAGGGAGACGTGACGTTTCCCTGCCTCTCCCGCGAACGCGAAATGACCGGTAAGCGATACCAACGCGACACAAAAAATGTGACGCAATGACCCTCGCCGGACGCTGAGACTATGGTGGTTCGCAAACACGAGCGGTAATAGACCATTAATTTATGGTTTTTCTAATTATTATTGATTTTTTAAACAAAATTCGCAACGATTTTGTTCTAAGCGAAGTTGATCACCTTCAGGTAAATGAGGCCCACCAGGCGAGTGGCAGATGCTTGAAAACCGTCAGCTCGACCGGCTATAAATTGCCCCTGAGGAAAAAATGAACCTCAATCCGGCTTTCCTCCGCTCCGATTCCTTTGCTGCTCAGCTTTCTTCGTTTGAATAATTCCGGGCGATCAAGCGCGGGCGATATCGTCCGCAGTAGAGGGATAGAATTCACCTTTGTTCTGGCTGCGCTTCGAAAAATCCCTGATGTGCAGCCGGTTGCCCCTCCTCCTCTGTTCTCCAATAAAATACGACCCCATAAAGTTTGGTCTCCGGCCATAGAAATTGGGTCGCACATACCTTCGTGATTGAATACAACGCGGTTCTACCGGCGACAGCCAAGCCCATCACATGCGGGAATTACGCCGCAAACAGGACGAACCAACCACGATAGCCCGGCGCTTCCACGGGTCGAATTTTACCGAACTCTTGATCATGAAAAAACATCGCAAGCAACTTCAACGGTGGTGTGCCCGGGCTGCGGTCTTCGCGCTGGTTCTGGCCACCACCGGTATCCTGGCAAACGAACCGAAAACCTCTCGGTCCTTCCACCGGGTGCTTTTTCTCGGCAACAGCATCACCAGTCACAGCCCGAAAAAAGACATCGGGTGGTCGGGCAATTGGGGGATGGCAGCCACTGCGGAGAACCAAGATTTTGTTCATCGCGTGGCCGATGCTCTCTCAAAGAAAGCAGGCAAGCCCTGCGAGACGATGATCAAAAACGTCGCCGGATTCGAACGCGACTACGCAAACTACAACTTGAAACCGATGCTTGAAGAAGCGCTCAAGTTCGATGCCGACCTCATCATTCTCGCGATCGGGGAAAACGTAGCGAAACTGGATTCCGACGAGGCCAGCGCAAAGTTCACAGACAGCACACGGCAACTACTGAAGAGTCTGCAGACCGATGACGCTGACTCCCCCGTCGTCGTCGTGCGCAGTTGTTTCTGGGCGAACGAAGCCAAAGATCAAGCTCTCCGGCAGGTCTGTGAGGAGGTCGGAGGCATATTTGTCAACATAGGGAATCTGGGTGCCGATGAATCAAATTATGCCCGGTCAGAGCGTGAGATTTCCCACAAAGGCGTGGCCGCACATCCCGGCGACAAGGGAATGAAGGCCATTGCCGATGCGATTCTCGAGGCACTCAAATGAGGCAAGCATCTTGGATTTAGGGAGAGTCAGGAAACGGTTCATATACGCACTGACTACCTGTCCAGACGACAAAAACCAACGGAAGCTCTGAGCTTGATCAGCTTTCACACACTTAGTTCCCCCACCGGATTAATTCCCCCTTTATCAGACCAACACCCGCCGAAACTTCTTCCGGTACTGCCTCGGCGTCAGCCCCGTCACGCTGCGAAAACGCTTGGTAAAATGGCTTTGATCACAGAAGCCAACTTCGATGCCTATCTCGGCGATGTCTTTGCCGGTCTCAGTCAGCAGACGTCGGCTGTGCTCGATCCTGCGCGACAGGACGTAGCGGGTGGGCGTCATGCCGAGGATTTCGCGGAACCTGGCGTTGAAGTGCGTGGTCGAAAGGCCCGCCATCGCCGCCATTTGCTTCATCGAAATGTCGCCATCGTAGCTTTGGTCGATGTGACGGATTACCGGTAGCAATTCGCGAAAGGCTCGCTCCAGCTCCTCCGGGGTTTCAATCCGATACATGACTCCGGCCAGACCGATCACCGTTCCGTCGGGATCCTTTAAGGGAGTTTTTGTCGATACATACCAACGCGGAGTACCGCGCACGTGCGGCACCAGCCATACCTGAGCCGGGATGATCTGCCCGCCGTCGAGCACTCTCCGATCTTCGGCGTGGTAGGCCTCGACCAGAGCAGGCGGTTGAAAGCTGGCGTCAGTCTTACCGAAAAGCTCCGTAGCATCCGCCAAACCAAAAACATCCTTCAGCGTAGCGCGGTTGACACCGATGTAACGGTGCTCAGCGTCCTTGGCATAGAAGTAGGCGGAAGGCAGGTATTCAAACAGTTCAAAAACAGATTCTGCGCCCGGATGTCGGGCGAAGAAGGCCCTGCGAAACGTGATCCCGGACACTGAGCAGATTTTTGACATCGTCAAAACATACCAAAAACAGAACCACCGATACAAGACGCAATGCGACCCGGCTGTCATGCTTCTCACTATGCGGAAGAATCACTTTACGGGAATGGCGGTCGCCGTGCTTCTGGCAACGGCATCGGTCTCATCGATTCGGGCGGAAGACGATGGCCGGATTTCCTTCAACCGTCAGATCAAACCGATTCTCTCGGACCGCTGTTTCAAATGCCACGGCCCGGACGCGAAAAATCAGAAATCTAAATTCCGGCTCGATACCCGCGAGCACGCCCTGGAAGATCTCGACGGCGTTACCGGCATCGCTCCCGGCGACCTGAAGCAAAGCGACGTACACTTTCGCATTCACAAAGATGCCGGCGATGACCTGATGCCGCCGGCGAAATCAAATCTGAAACTTTCCGACGAAGAGATCGCGTTGATCGATCAGTGGATTCTTGAGGGGGCGCAGTACGACAAACACTGGTCGTTCAAACCGATTCCAACATCGGTAGACGTTCCACCATCGGAGTCCGGATGGGCGATCAATGAGATCGACCTGTTTACTGAACGCAAGATGCTCAAGGGCGGCTTCACTCCGGCTGCGGCGACTCCAAAAGAAAAGTGGCTGCGCCGGGTACATTTCGACCTCACCGGTTTGCCGCCCACGCCCGGTGACATCGATGCCTTCCTCGCCGACACCTCGCCGCAAGCCTGTGAGAAGGTGGTCGACCGCCTGTTCACCTCGACCGCCTACGCCGAACGCATGACCAGCGAATGGCTGGATGTGGCCCGCTATTCCGACTCCTATGGCTATCAACGCGACGCCGAACGACTGGCGTGGCCGTGGCGGGACTGGGTGATCGGCGCCTTCGCCGACAACATGCCCTACGACGAATTCTTCACCCTGCAACTGGCCGGCGATCTGCTGCCGGACGCAAGCCACGAAACCATTTTACCGACCGCCTTCAACCGTCTGCATTCACAGAAAATGGAAGGCGGCATCGTGCTCGAGGAATTCCGCGTTGAGTACGTCGCCGACCGCACCCAGACGGTGAGCGCAGCCTTGATGGGACTGACCATGGAATGCTGCCGCTGCCACGATCACAAATACGATCCGCTGCCGACCAAAGACTACTACGAACTCAGCGCGTTCTTTGCCAACGTCGATGAGTCGGGCCTGATCTCCTACTTCACCGATGCGGTGCCGACGCCGGCCATGCCGATTGTCACTGCGCAGGCGGAGGCAGTCTTTGCGCAGTCAGAAAAAGACATCGCAACACTCGAGCAGCAACTCAGAACGTTGCACACAAATGCAGACAAATCGGAAGCATTTCAACAATGGCTGACGCGGCGCCCGGAGCTGCACTGGCCGGGCCTGATCGCGGACGTTTCGTTCGATGAATTGAGCGACGAACAATTTATCAATGCCGCCGCTGTCGATCACCCGGTAACCACCGAGGAAGGCAACCGCCTGGTCGAAGGTGTCGCCGGAAAGTCGGTTCAATTTACCGGCGATGACATTCTCGAAGTGCAGGGCGTCGGCCATTTTCCGAGGGAGCACCCGTTCAGTATTTCCCTGTGGATCCGTCCGGATCGCATTACCGATCGGGAAAACATCCTGAGCCGCTCCGGCGGTGCCGACGATGCCGCCAGCATGGGCTACGAACTGCTGTTGCTCGACGGCAAGCTGACCTTCTCGCTGACTCATTTCTGGCCGGGCAACTCGATGCGGGTACAGACAACATCGCCAGTGGCGGCCCAGCAGTGGAGTCAGGTCGCGGTCAGCTACGATGGATCGAGCAGGGCCGCCGGCGTGCGCATCTTTGTCGACGGTGTGGAGCAGGACCTGGACGTCGTTCGCGACGGACTGACCCGGGAAATCGACAACTACCGCGGCGACCACAAGAGCGACCGCAAACACATCGTCCTCGGCCAACGCTATCGGGATCGCGGATTCAAAAACGGCCGCATCGATGAACTGCGGATATTCGATCGCGAACTGTGCCGTGCAGAAGCCAGGCAACTCTACGATGGCAAGCATCTGTCGACACTGCTGGCAATTGACGCAGCCGCACTGAGCGCGAACCAACGCAGCGATTTACTTGAGTATTTCCTGATCACCAGCAGCACCTCAGCGCAGCAGCTGCGCAGCGATTTGCTGGCCGCACGCACGCTTTGGAACGACACCATGGATGCACTCCCCGACATCGCTGTGATGCGCGAAATGCCGGAGCCGCGTCCAACCTTTGTGCTCGAGCGCGGCGTTTACGATTCCCACGGCGAGCGGGTGTTTCCCGACACGCCCGGCGTCCTGCCCCCCTTTCCCGCTGACGCTCCGCGCAATCGACTCGGCCTGGCGCAATGGCTGGCCACGCCGGACCATCCGTTGACCGCCCGTGTCGCCGTCAACCGCTACTGGCAGATGATGTTCGGCGAAGGCCTGGTGCGCACGCCGGAGGATTTCGGCAATCAGGGCGATGCGCCCACTCATCCCGAACTGCTCGACTGGCTCGCGCGGGACTTTATCGATAGCGGCTGGAACGTGCAACACTTGTTGAAGTCGCTGGTGCTCTCGGCCACCTACCGCCAGTCGACGCTGACGGACGAAGACACGCGCCGCAAAGATCCGCAGAATCTTTATCTTTCGCACAGTCACCCGACCCGCCTGCCGGCGGAAATGGTGCGCGATAATGCGCTGGCGATTAGCGGTTTGTTAGACCCAACCGTCGGCGGTGAGCCGGTGCAACCCTACGACCTGTTCTCGACCCTTAAACCCACCGAGCGCGACGCAGCGGCGCAGTCCTATCGCAGGAGTCTCTACACACTCTGGAAACGCAACGCGCCCTCGCCGGCGATGGTTGTCTTCGATGCCTCGACGCGCGATGTCTGCACCCTGCAGCGCGAAGCCACCACTTCGCCGCTGCAACCGCTGGTGCTGTTAAACGGACCGCAGTTCGTCGAGGCCGCCCGCGTGCTCAGTGGCGAACTTCTGCGCAAGCACGGGGGTAAAATCGACGCCGTCATCGAGGAAGCGTTCGTGCTGCTGACCAGCCGGCGACCTGACGCTGAGGAGACGAAGATCCTGTCCCGTTTGCATCAGCTTCAGCTGAACAAATTTTCCGCCAACCCCGAGGCTGCCAGTCAGCATCTCGAAATCGGCGATGCCCCACTCCAACTCGCCGGCACGCCTGCCGGGCACGCTGCCGCTGCCGTGGTCGTGAACGCCATGATGAACCTCAATGAATCCCTGATCGAACGATGAACAACAATCTCTGCACTGGATTTGATTCCCCCCTCGACCTGAGCCGTCGCAAGTTCTTCGCGAACTTCGGCATGGGCCTCGGCGGCATGGCGCTCGCCGACCTGATGACTCCGGGCGGCACGGCCGCAGCTGCCACTTCGAGCGGCCAATCCCCGATCGGGATGCACTTGCCGGCAAAAGCCAAACGGGTCATTTACCTGTTTCAATCCGGCGGCCCCTCGCAGCTGGACCTGTTCGATCACAAGCCGCGCCTCAACGTCGAGCACGCACAGGAGCTTCCCGACTCAGTGCGTAACGGCCAGCGGCTGACCGGTATGTCGACCAACCAGTCGAGCTTTCCGCTCGCCGGTTCGCCGTTCGCATTTAAACAGCACGGTCAGAGCGGCGCCACCATCAGCGAGCTGATGCCGCACGTGGCCAGTGTCGCGGATGAATTGTGCTTCGTTAAATCGATGCACACCGAAGCCATCAATCACGGTCCCGGCGTCACCATGATGCAGACCGGTTCGCAATTCCCCGGCCGCCCGACCATCGGCTCATGGCTTTCCCACGGCCTCGGCTCGGAGAACCAGAACCTGCCGGCGTTTGTCGTTCTGACCACGAAGGATGGCAAAGGCCAGCCGCTCGGCGCCCGCTACTGGGGCAGCGGCTTCCTACCCAACAAACACGCCGGCGTGCGCTTCCGCCCCGAAAAGGATGCCGTACTCTATCTGAACAATCCGGACGGGATCGATCACAGCGGTCGCCAAGCCACCATTCAATCCCTGCAGGAACTGCACCAATATCAGCTGGCGCAGGGCGGCGACTCGGCTCTGGAAAATCAGATCGACCAATACGAAATGGCCTTCCGCCTGCAATCCTCCGTCCCCGAAGTGACTGACATGAGCGGCGAATCCGAAGCTATCTACAAGCTCTACGGCGAAGACGCCCGCACTCCGGGAACCTTTGCCGCCAACTGTCTGATGGCGCGACGGCTGGCCGAAAAAGGCGTGCGCTTCATCCAGCTTTATCACCCGGGATGGGACGGTCACGCCGGCCTGCCGGGAGGAGCGCGAAATCAGTCAAAGCAAACCGATCAGGCGTCGGCTGCGCTCATCAAAGACCTGAAAGCGCGCGGCATGCTCGACGACACCCTGGTGATCTGGGGCGGTGAATTCGGTCGCACCAACTACTGCCAGGGCAAGATGACCAAAACCAATTTCGGTCGCGACCATCATCCCCGTTGCTTCACCACGTGGATGGCAGGCGGCGGAATTAAGCCCGGTTACACCCACGGAGCGACCGACGATTACGGCTACAACATCACCGAAAATCCGGTTCACGTGCACGACTTTCACGCCACCATTCTTCACCTCATGGGCATCGATCACGAGCGCCTGACTCACAAATACCAAGGCCGCCACTTCCGGCTCACGGATGTGCATGGCCACGTGGTGAAGGATATTCTTGCCTAGGCCGGAGGAAATTCACTTAGCCGATCGCGGAGTACCCGCTTTCATTTATCGACCGCGAAGTGCCCTGCTCGACTGGACGAGCAGGGCGCGGTGTCTTTGCAAGCGCCTGCAGTGGACAAGTCGAGCCGTCAAGAACGCTTCAGGCGCCTGGATGCGGTCGAATTTATCAATTCGAGAATGGTAAGCGCCAACAGATTACGGTAAATTTCCGACCCGCCACCTGCTGCGCCGCCTGTTACCCTGCAACCTGACCGCCGATTTATTACTTTTCTCCCCAGCTTCATGAAACACCTGCCCTCTGTCCTGCTTCTGTTTGTCTTCCTTTGTTCCTCCGCTTCGGCACAACTTGTCCTGCCCGGAAAAGACGGCCCCGGCAAAGGCAAAAAAATCGTGCTGATTGCAGGTGATGAAGAATATCGCACTGAGGAATCCTGCCCAATGCTCGGCAAAATTCTGAGCCAGCGGCACGGCTTCGACTGCACCGTCCTGTTCTCGATGTCGAAGGACGACAAATACATCGATCCGAACAATCAGAACTACATCCCCGGTTTGAAAGCCGTCAACGACGCCGATCTGATCATTATCGGCACCCGCTATCGCCAACTCGATGACGACAGTTACCGGATTCTGCTCAACTATCTCAACGCCGGAAAGCCGGTCATCGGCTACCGCACCGCTACCCACGCGTTCACCGGTAAAGGTGAGACCGATGGATTTAAGTGGAACAGCTTCGGCCCGAATATTCTCGGCGAGGGTTGGGTGAGCCATCACGGCAAACACAAGTCTCAGGGCACTCGTGGACTCACCGAAAAAGCCAACAAGGGGCACGCCGTATTGCGGGGCGTCAATCAACCCTGGGGCACCTCCGACGTCTACGGTATCAAGCGCGTCACTCCGGAAAATGCCACCATCCTGCTGCGCGGCGCCGTCCTCGAATCACTCGATCCGAGAGCCGCCCGCGTGCCCGGCAAGGCCAATGAACCGATGATGCCTCTTGCCTGGCTGCGCGAATACACCTCTCCGGACGGCAAGGCAAAGGGGCAGGCTTTCTGCACCACGATGGGAGCCTCGGTAGATTTCGCCGATGAAAATCTCCGCCGCCTCATCGTCAACGCCAGCTATCACCTGCTCGGCTTGGAAGTTCCGAAGCAAGCCGATGTCGACTATGTCGACGGATTCGAGCCGACCGGCTTTGGCTTTATCAAAGAAAAAAACTATTTCAAAAAGCGCAACCTCCAGCCTGCTGATTTTGCCCTCGGCAAAACCGCCTCCACCGGACTACCCGGCGGCGGGCAAGCGGCAGCCGAAAAGGAGGTGAAGGGCGATGCCCCGCACGCTCCGCAAGTCGACCCGCCGGCAGCGACCTCCGCCCGCGCACAGGAAGTCGCCCCGCCTGCGGATGGCGAGCGAGTCGTCTTCATCGGCAACGGCCTGATCGAGCGCGACACCTGGTATTCGCGCATCGAACCCGAGTTTCACGCTCGATTTCCCGATAAGAACCTGATCATCCGCAACATGGGCAAGCAGGGCGACACCCCGGGCTTCCGACCGCACGCCAGCCGCGAATCGCAGTGGGCCTTTCCCGGCGCGGAAAAATTTCATCCCGACAAGCAGATGCACCTCGGCATCGGCTTTTTCCCGACGCCCGACCAGTGGCTGCATCACCTCAAAGCCGACACCATCGTCGCGTTCTTCGGCTACAACGAATCCTTCGATGGCCAAAAGGGACTGCAAAATTATCGCGACGAACTCGACGCCTTCGTCAAGCACACCCTCTCGAAAGCCTACAACGGCAACGCCGCTCCGCGTCTGATTCTGGTGTCCCCGATTGCCTTCGAAGACCGCTCCGCCGACCAGGACCTTCCCGACGGCGGCAACGAAAACAAGAACCTGCAGGCTTACGCCGACGCCATGCAAAAGATCGCAGAAAAACACCAGCTGACGTTCATCGATCTGTTTACGCCGAGCAAACAAGGTGCGGCGGCCGGCGATTTCACCACCAACGGCTTCGCTCCGCGCGAACAGTCCTATTCCGAAATTGGCCGCTGGCTTGCCGACGGCATTTATGGATCAGGCAGCCCCAGCTCCGATATCGACATGGATACCCTGCACAGTGCCGTACTCGAAAAAGACTGGCTGTGGAACAACGACTACAACCTCGTCAACGGCGTGCACACTCACGGTCGACGCTACAATCCTTTCGGTCCGCAGAACTACCCTGACGAAGTCAAAAAGACCCGCGAGATGACCGCGCTCCGCGACCAGCTGATTCACGAAGTAGCGCAGGGGAAAGCCAACAGCACCGAGGTCGATGACTCCGGAACCCACAAGCTGCCGCCCGTTCCCACCAATTTTGTGCTCAACGACGCCAAGGGAAAACTCGGCAAGCTCGACTACCAGGACGGCGAAAGTGCGATCAAGGATCTGAAAATGGCCGACGGTTACCAGGTCGAGCTTTTTGCCTCCGAGAAAGAGTTCCCCGACATGGCCAACCCGGTGCAGATGTCCTTCGACAACAAGGGCCGTCTCTGGGTTGCCGCCATGCCCAGCTACCCGCACTGGAAGCCCGGCGACTCGCGCCCCGACGACAAGCTGCTCATCCTCGAAGACACCGACGGTGACGGCCGCGCCGACAAGCAGACCATTTTCGCCGACGGCCTGCACCTGCCGATCGGTTTCGAAATCGCCCCCGAGGGGGTTTACCTTTCCCAGGAACCCAACCTCTGCCTGCTCGTCGATGACGACAAGGACGACCACGCCGACCGCATGGAAATCATCCTCGGCGGCTTCGACAGCCACGATACCCACCACGCCATTTCCGCCTACACGGCGGATGCCTCCGGTGCATTCTACATGGGCGAAGGACGCTTCCTGCACAGCCAGGTCGAAACTCCCTACGGTCCCCGCCGCGTCAATGATGGCGGCGTCTGGCGCTTCGATCCGAAAAGCTGGCGCCTCGAGCGCTACAGCCAGGCCGATTACTCGAACCCCTGGGCCGTGACCTTCGACGACTGGCAACAGTGCGTCATCGGCGACGGCTCGCCCGGCGAAAGCTGGTGGGGCCTTCCGGTCTCGGCGAAAATGCCCTACGGCATCGAACTGCCTAAAGTCGGCCAGTTCGTTCCCAAGCGCTCGCGGCCGACCTCCGGTTCTGAGTTTGTCTCCTCGCGTCACTTCCCCGACGAACACCAGGGCGCCTACATGATCTGCAACAGCATCGGCTTCCTCGGCATCAGCATGGGCATGCCCAGCGACGATGGTGCCGGCTTCAAAGGCGAACTCATCGCCGATCTGATCGAGTCGAGCGATGGCAACTTCCGCCCCGTCGATCTCGAGTTCGCTCCCGACGGATCGCTCTACTTCGTCGACTGGCACAACGCCCTCATCGGTCACATGCAGCACAACGCCCGCGACCCGAATCGCGATCACGACCGCGGCCGCATTTACCGCATCACCTATCCCGGTCGCCCGCTGGTCGAACCCGCCAAGCTTGCCGGCGCCGGCATCACTGAACTTCTTGAGAATCTGAAACTGCCCGAGTATCGCAGCCGCTATCGCACTCGCCGCGAACTGCGTGGCCGCCCCGCCGATGAAGTCATCCCGGCGGTGAAAGCCTGGGCCGCCGAACTCGACAAGAAAGATCCCCTCTACGAGCGCCACCTCTGTGAAGCCCTGTGGGTGACCTGGGCCCAGAACCGGCCCGACATCGATCTACTCAAACTCTGCCTGCACGGTGCAAAACACGAAACCCGCGCCGCAGCAGTCAACGTCATCCGGCACTCGCCCGACAAGATCGAAAACCATCGCCGCTATCTCATGCAGGCCGCGCGCGACGCCCACGGTCGCGTCCGCCTGGAAGCCATCGTCGCCGCCAGCTGGCTCGACAATGGCAGTGGCGCTCAGGTCGCCCTCGAAGCCCTGAAACTGCCGCTCGACCGATGGATGGGCCCGGTCACCGACTTTGTGCTGAAATACACCCTCGCCGATGACATCGAAGCGCTCAACAAAGCCGGCAAGCTCGACCTGACTCACAACAAAACGGCCGAAGATTACCTCGCAGGTAAAATCAAACTCGCTGAGGAAATCGTCGCCGAAGAAGACAAGTCCTTCGGCCCGAGCCGCAAGCTGTCCGACGCTGAGATGAAAATCTACAACCTCGGCAAAGAGGTCTACACGCGCGACGCCCACTGCGCCACCTGCCACCAACCAAACGGCATGGGGCTTCCTAACATTTATCCCTTCCTGGGGAAATCCGACTGGATCGACAACGACGAACGACTTATCAAAATCGCACTCAAGGGCCTGTGGGGACCGATCGAAGTCGCGGGCACCAAGTTCGATCCCGAAAACGGCGTGCCACCGATGATGGGCTTCGGCCCCCTGCTCAAGGACGAAGAGCTTGCCGCCGTGCTCAGCTATGTGCGCCAGTCATTCGGCAACGACGGCGAATTCATCACTCCGGATCAAGTCAAAGAAGTCCGCGAAGCCACCAAGGATCGCGCCAATTTCTACATGGTCGACGAGATTCTCAAAGAGCATCCTCTGAACAAGTAGTCTGTCGGCTGCGATCCGATCACGCCAAATCACCATTGTCATGAAAGCCACTTCTCAAAACCCGAACGCGCAGCCTCCGGCGAAGAAATCCGGAAAAATCTTCATCGCCCTGTGCGCGGTCGCACTCGGTGTCTTCACCCTCGCTCAGGGCCAGGACAAGGCGGACGATGCCGTGGCGCCGGTGCGCATGGGCAGCGGCATCATGACCTTCGACACCGTCCCCGGCTGGGGGCTCAACCCCGACGACGGCAAATCAATCATCGGCCCGACCCACGGCGGCGTGGTGGTCGGGGCTGACGGCAAAGTTTACACCAGCGCCGATGCCGGCATCTTTGTGTTCACGCCCGATGGCACGTTGATCACCAAATACGTTGGCGAACCGTTCACCAAGTGCCACGACCTGGAAATTCGTCAGGAGCAAGACGGCGAGTTCATTTACGGCGCGCGCAACGCCAATGCCGAAGGCATCAAGTTCAACGCCGCTACCGGCGAAGTGGTTCTGCACCTGCCCTACCCGGAAGAGTCGGGCACCAAGCTGGACAAGTTTAATCCCACCGCCATCACCGTCGCCGCCAACGGCGATATCTATCTGTCCGACGGCTACGCCAGCAATTTTATTTTCCGCTTCGACAATAACGGCAGGTACCTGTCGCACTTCGGTGAAAAAGGTCAGGGACTGCGTCAGTTCTATACCGCCCACGGCATGACGCTCGATACCCGCTATGAGCCCAATCGCCTGCTCATCTGTGATCGCAACCACAAGCCCAAAGGCCGCCTGCTGCACTACTCGCTCGAAGGTGAGTTCATCGAAGAAGTGGTCACCGGACTCGGCATGCCGACCTCAGTCGCCATTCAAGGTGACTACGTTTCGGTGCCCGACTTGAAAGGCCGCGTAGTCATTCTCGACAAGAGCAACACCATCATGTCAGTGCTCGGCTTTAACGCCGATCCCAAACTCGGCGGCAGCTACAAAGTGCCGCAGGACCAGTGGATCGAAGGTGTGTTCAGCGGCACCCACGGTTCCTACTGGGACGCCGACGGCAACCTCTACGTCCAGGACTGGAATGTCGACGGCCGGATCATGAAACTGGCGCGGGTGAAGTAGCGGAGTTCGTCAGAATTTCTCTGAACGCCTCCCCGCTGAGGTAGCGCACCGATTGTGCCGGCGCTACGCCGCCAGGTGAAAATACGCGTGAATGTGCGGCACGCCGCGGAAGTACCAGACCATGTCCGGACCTTCGATCTGCCAGGTGTCCCAGACCCTGTCGCTGCCGATGTCGTACTTGCCGCCGTAGCAGGATACGAACAGCTGATCGATGATGTTTTTGTCTTCGATCGTTTTCATCGTCGCCGCGACATCGTCGGGCCGAAAGCACACCAGCATGCGCGCCATGGTGGTCAGTAGCTTGGCCTGTTGATCCTTACTCAGATCGGCGCAGGCAAGCCCGGGAAGATCGGTTTTGCGTTTTTCGATGACCACGTTGGGTCGCTCGCCGCGCGGTTCGCGACCCACCAGGATCTTCTCCTGCTGCCTGCCGTCGAGGGCGCTGACGAATTCGTTAAAGATCAATCCCTGATACCAGTAGGGGTTGCCCTCGTGATCCTTGGTTTCGTTGAAGCTCTTGGCAAAGTTGCCGTAAAAAATCGGTTCACCACCGAAGCCCATTCCTTTGTCGGTGTGCGCATTGCAGCGCCGCGTGACGTGATGACCGGTGTAGATGAACTCAAATGCTTCATCGTCGGGCGTTCCGAAAAAGCCAACCGAAGGCGTATTTTTGATCTTGCCCATCAGATCCTTCTGCACCTGCCACTTCATTTTTTCACGGTGCTCCTCGTGATGCAGCGAATCGAAAATCTGCTGCACCAGGTCCTGCTGGTCCTCAGTGTAAAAAGTGTGCAGCCGCTGCCCGGGATGCACATACCACCAATTACTGACGAAGCTGCGCTTGGGGTCATTCACCGGCAGGCAGATCTTGCTGTGCTGCTCCTCCGTCAGGCTTTTGTAAAACTGCATCGGCAGCGAATCCGAAGGCGCGGAAGCCGGAGCCGCCAGCAGACGCAACGACGGAAAAGCCGTCAGCATCGCGGAAGCACCGAGCCCGCGGATAAGTTCGCGACGACCGACCAACTTCTGGTCACCGGGAGACAGGAACGAGTTCATGCCTCAATGTTCCCATGAAACTGCGCATAATCCCAGCGCGATTTCACCGGTCGAAATCAAATATCCGCCTTCAGCCGCTGACAGGCATCACGAACCACCCAGGAAGACGCTTCCAGAGCCGCGAGCGCGCCGACTTCATCGACGCCGGTGAGGTCGCAGACGATGCGCACCGCCCGGTCGCGAAGTTTCAGATTCGACGGATTGAGATCGACCATCAGATTGCCGATAACTTTCCCCGAATGAGTCATCGCCAAGGTGCTTAGAATATTAAGCACAAGCTTGGTAGCGGTGCCGGCCTTGAGTCGCGTTGAGCCGGTCAGCAACTCCGGACCGGTGTCGGGCGCGATCACACAATCGGCCAGTTGGTTATCTCGATGCACCGGATTAAACGTCAGCAACACGGTCGTCGCGCCGCGCAGCTTGGCCTCCTCGAGGCAACCCCACACAAACGGTGCGTGACCACTGGCACTGATGCCGACGACCACATCCCGGGCCTGCACGTCGCGATGAGCGATCGCCTGACGCCCGGCAGCCGGATCGTCTTCGGCCGCTTCGACCGCACTCCACAAGGCCGCCCGTCCACCGGCAATAATGCCCTGCACCTGCTCGGGCGACGCGCGAAAGGTCGGCGGACATTCGCTGGCGTCGAGCACGCCGAGCCGTCCGCTGGTGCCGGCCCCGGCATAGATCAGTCGACCTCCACCGGCGAAGCCGGCGATGATTTTCTGCACCGTCCATTCGATGGCTGGAGCCTCGGCAAGAATCGCCGCGGGAATGGTGGCATCTTCGCGCAGCATCAGTTCGATCGCGTCGGCGATCGCCAGATCGGAAAAGTTCGTCGACCGCGGGTTGCGCTGCTCGGTCGGCGATCCGGCGACGGTGGCTCGATCAAAGGCCGGCGAACCCTGCGGATGATCGATTTCACTTTCGTCGTAGACGACATCGAAGCACACCAGTTCGGGAACCTCTGCCGAGCGACGGGCAATCGCCACTGCGCCCCAGACACTCGGACGCTCGAGTCGCGTGACCTTGGCTTGCGGAATGCTCTCGCGCAATCGCGCCGAGACGCCATCGGCGAAAGTCGGATTTTTGAGCAGCACCGCGCCGTTAAAAACGAATTGCACGCGCTCGTTGTCGTCGTGCATGATGTGCGAGGCGCAGGTCACGGCATCTTTCGACAGCTTTTCAGCGGCGCGCTTGAGCACCGCCACGGCGATACTGTCCCGGCGGCGTTCGACCGCGCGAAAAATGGGCACGGCAACCCCGGCAAGTTCGGTTTTGTCCGCCACCAGCGACCACTCGATCAGGTCCTCCGGTTCGTTGAGTTGCAAATGCGCTAAAATGTCGGCCCCCAGTTTTGGCCAGTCTGCGTCCTGATCGTAGATGGTCATCACTGCCCGCAAGGCGTGTTGAGCAATGTCACAGGCACTGGCCCGGTCACCGAGGATGTGCCCGCGCCCACCGATCTTGACGCTGTCGATTTTACCCGTGCGGGGATTGCGCCGCCGCCCTAGAGTGCATGACCCGGTGCCACTGAGCACCAGCACCTGCACCGGACAATCGGCATCCCAGTCGATCGCTTCGAGTGCCGTTTCCAGATCGTCTGTGGCGGCACAGGCAACACCCGGCCAGACGCGCGCCACCGACTGGCGGAGTCGATCAAAATCTGATTCCATGCGGGCCCCCGCCAGACCGATACCGATGCGCCCGGGAACCTCCGGCAATCGGGCACAGATTCCTCGCAAGTGTTCATCGAGATCGTCTGCCGTCATCAGGCGCAGATTGGCCGGACCGGCCGTGAACTCGATCACCACCTCATCATTCTCATCGACGAGCAGCACCGTCGTGCGCGTGCCACCGCCCTCGATACCAAGGGTATAACCGACTGAAGACGGGTTAGGCGAAAGCGAAGAAGACATCAACGATAACCGGAATGACCCGGAGCCATTCACGATGGACGAAATTACCGCTTAGCTCCACAAAAACCTCTCTTCGTCCCGCCCCGGGCTGACATTTTTTCAATTCCTATTCGAGCCGCAAAGATTTAGTTTCCACACATGAAACACTCCGCGCTGTCTCCATTGTCATCGTGGAAAAAACCGCAACTGAACCTGTTGGCTGCCGCCTGGATTTTGCTTTCCATCTTTTCATGCAATGCGACCGGCGCTGATCGTGATGGCGCGGCCAAAACCGATGCCGCAACAGAATATCCACCATTGTCGCTGGATTCAGAAAATCCGCGCTACTTCAGGTTCCGCGATAAGCCGGCCATTCTGGTTACCAGTGGCGAACACTATGGCGCACTGCTCAATGGAGCGTTTGATTTCGAAACCTATTTCGCGACCCTCGCCGCGGATGGTTTTAACCTCACCCGCGTGTTCAGCGGTGCCTACTGCGAGCAGATCGGAGCATTTAAAATCGAGCGCAATACCCTGGCCCCGGCGGCAGGTGAACTGGTGGCTCCATGGATGCGCAGCGATACGCCGGGCTATGCCAACGGCGGCAACAAGTTTGATTTATCACAGTGGAATCCTGCCTACTTCGAGCGTCTTGAGGCGCTGATGAACAGCGCGTCGCGGCACGGCGTGGTCGTCGAGTTTGTGTTCTTCTGCCCCTTCTACCGCGACGACATGTGGCAACTGAGCCCTCTCCACCCGGCGAATCACATCAACCCTCTGCCGCTTCCGGAAAATGGCAACGACCTCTGGAGCCTCGACCGCAGCGGCGCGTATCTCGCCCTGCAGGAAGCGCTGGTGAAAAAAATCGTCACCACCTTAAACGCCTTCGACAACCTCTACTATGAAGTCTGCAATGAACCCTACCAGGGCAATCTGCCGATGGATTGGCACGATCACATCGCTGAGCTGATCATTGCCACCGGGAAAGATTTGCCCCGCCAGCATTTGGTCTCGTGGAACGTCGCCAATCACGGCGATGGCGAAAAGACAATCGTGCGCGATCCGCATCCGGCCTATTCAATTTTTAATTTTCACTACTCCAGTCCTCCCGATGAAGTGGCAAATAACTGGCATTTAAAAAAGCCCATCGGTGACAATGAGACCGGTTTCGACGGTCAGGAGAATCGCCCCTACCGCACCGAGGCCTGGGAGTTCCTGCTTGCCGGTGGCGCCTTGTTCAATCATCTCGACTACTCGTTTGCCGCCGGTGGTCACGAAGACGGCAGCTTTGCGTATCCCGAAAAACAACCCGGCGGCGGCAATGCGACGCTGCGCAGACAATTCGCCGCATTGAAGCGCCTGATCGAAGCTTTCGACATCGCCAAATTAGCACCGGTCAAGGCCGGGGAGTTTATTGTCGAAGGCATTCCGAAGGGAGCCCGGGCAAGCGTTATTGCAGAGTCGAGTGGCGACGCCTGGCTGATTTATCTCAGCGATTGCGGCGGGCAGGACGAGGTGCGTCTGTCGCTCAAGGTGCCGTCCGGCACCTTTACGACTACCTTTCTCGACCCCGTCGAAGGAAGTGCCACCACTATGGCGACGCGTTTCCACGACGGCAGGATGCCGATGGTAATTGAGGGATACTCAAGCCGCGAAGATCTTGCCATAAGACTGACCCGCGAAGATCCGCTGATCCCGGCACAAACGCGCATCGGCAAGCCTGACTAAGTTCGTTGAATCAACACTTACCGCAATGCATCGGTGCGATGCATTCGCTCGATGGCTTGTACCGTGGCGGAATCCACCCCGGCCCGCTCCGCAAAACTTCGCCACTCCGAGACCGCTTCACTGACCTCACACAGGATGGCCTTCGCCGCGGGCGGTTTCAGGTCGGCGGCACGGGCCGCTGCGAGCAGATCGTCGCGGGAAAAATCGTCCCGCTTTCCAGCCAGCGACATCTGGTGCCGGCTGGTCCACGCGCCGCCGGGATTGTAGCTGTAGATCACATCGTAGGCTGGCGCCAAACGCCAGATACCGGAGCGGTCCATCAGAAAGGATAAGTTCTTGGTATGGTCGTCCTGATTGCGGGCAACGATGTTAAAAACTGCCCGCCGATACAGTTCCGCCAGATCGTTATGCGGCAGTCGCAACATGCGCGCCACCTGAAAGGCCTGCTCGTAGCTGTAGGCACCGGCCTGATTAAAATCCATGTGATTGATCCCGCACAGCGACTGCTGATGCAACTTGTCGCCATCCGGCGTGCGATCGAAGCGGCGCGTCATAAAATGCGCACGGCCATTCTCTTCAAATAGCCGGCAGTCGGTCATGGTGATACCGGCCGTTCGCGCCATCAGATGACAGGCGTACTCAATGCGCCCGTAACCCTGTGGATCGTTCGATTCTTTATCGCGGTTTTCACTGACGCCGTCGAACTTGATCAACCACGGCTCGAAGCCCTCCGCCGACGGCACCTGACCGGAGCGCACTTCGTGGCTCGAGGGATTCCAGGCAACGATCGCCTTCGCCCGCGCCCCGCCTGCCGAAGTGCCGACGCGATTGATGTCCGCCAGCGCGTCATTCCCACTCAGGCTGACGTTCAGTTCGCCGCGACTCGCCAGCGCCCGATTGGCGAGATCGACCAGCTCCGCCACATCGATCTCAGTTGAAGGACGCTCGTCGGTCATCGTCGGTTCAAACTCCAGGGCCCCCATCCCGCGCGAACCGAGATAACAAAGCCGCTCAACCGGATTAAACGACTTCGGCGTGCGCCCCTGTTCGGCCAGCCAGCGGTCGATCAGCAGATTGCCGAACTTGTCCGGCAAGCTGTCGGCGAGCAATCCGGGCAGCCCCTTAAATGTTTCGCGGGACAGATCCGCAAACGAAAACGTTCCCGAACCGAGCGGCATGGTCAGCGGCGCGATTTCAATGCCGCTCGGCAGAAAATCCGGATCGTACTCGAAGATGCCCAGCTCACGTTCGTCATCCCAGGCGACACTGGCGACGTGCGTTCCGAACAGCAACACTCTGGCAGTCGTGACGATCATTTTTCATCGCCCCACTTCCACGGTTCGGCGGCGGATGGAGTGGACGTTTTCTTACGCGCTTTGTAGGGATACTTGCGCTCCTTTACCCGGTTTGCCTTTCCCTCCGTCAGCGCGATCGGACTCGGCCCCGGATCAGGCAGCAGGCGCTGCAAATCATCGAGCGCCCCGAGCGCCCTCAACAAGGCAACGAAGGTCGCCATCGAGCCACCTTCCCCCCGCTCCACCGAACTGACCGTGCGTCGGGCCACTCCGGCCCGTTCCGCGAGCTCGGTTTGATTCAGACCGAGCTCGACGCGACGCCGCTTTATACGTCTGCCGAGTTCCGTTTCGATCTGCCCATTGCTGGCAATTTGAAAATCGCTGCTCATAATTCTGCTCAAAATAAAAATATCTGCACTAATATGAGCAAAAAAGCTCACCAAAGCAAACCCTTTTCACTGCAGCTGATAGGCATAATTTTGCTCATATTAAAATAATTATGGTTATTTTGAGCAATTTATTGCCCATAAACTCACTCAAGCCGCTTAACCCCTCTCCTCCTGACTGAGACCCCTTGGGCCGTTCAAGCCTTTACGGACCGGATTGACCGGATAGTTTAGCGTTGCAAAAATGAGACACCACACCTGCCACATCACCCAATCGCTGCTGCTCTGCGGGCTTTTTCTCATCCTGATCCTGCCGCCGGGAGCGCAAGCCCGGGAGAGCGCTGCCCCCGGCGGTGAACCGACCACGGCCGAAGAGGCTGCCGCGCAAAAAGCTAAGGCCGCCGCAGAAGTCGAGAAAAAATACCTCGCTCTGGTCGCGACGTTACCCGCCGACGAGCAGGCATGGGAACGCACCCTGCAGGAAAACCTCGGCAGCTTTTACCTGCCCATCCATCAACGCCAGAAACTACAGGGTCAATCCAACGCCTGGGATTTCGTTCGCGACGATCCGCAACTGCCACGCGTGTTGCTGATCGGCGATTCCGTGTCACGCGGCTACACCCAGGCGGTGCGCAAAGCGCTCGCCGGAAAAGCCAAGGTGCACCGCGCTCCCGCCAACTGCGGCCCGACTGCCACCGGCCTCAAAAAGATCGACGTGTGGCTCGGCGATCCCGACAAAAAGTGGGACGTGATCCATTTTAACTTCGGCATTCACGATCGCAATACTCCCCTGCCCGAGTACACCGAACGCCTCGAACAACTCGTCGTGCGTTTGAAAAAATCCGCAGACCAACTCATCTGGGCGAGCACCACACCGATCCCCGATCTGCCCGACGGCAGGCAAACCGCACAGTCCATCGTCGACCGCAACGAGGCTGCCGCCGCCGTGATGAAAAAACATGCCGTCGCCATCGACGATTTGTTCACTGCGATGACCCCGCACCTCGCCGAATTTCAGAATCCCGACGACGTCCATTTCAACAACGCCGGCTACGACTTTCTCGGCAGCAAGGTCGCCGAGTCGATTGAACCGGCACTGGCCTCGGAGTGAGCCTGCCCGCTCAGTCATCCTTGACCACCAGATCCGCCAGATAAATTGCGGTGATGACCTTACCGTCCGCGTCTTTCTCGTGCGACGAGTACCACGACACCAGCGCGTGCCGGTCGTCAAAGGCGTGCAGGCCCGGATACGAATTGTCGCCGCCGCTGGGCAGGGTGGCGAATTCACTGAGTTCGCTCTTTTTTTCATCGAGCCAGTACAGCGTCGTCACCGGCCCTTGATCACTGTTGCGCCGCCCGCCGACGAGATAACACCCCGCCCAACGGGTCAGCAGCGGACCACCGATGTAGGCAGGCACCGTTGATCTTTGCCATTTTTCAAAAGGCGGTCGCGAGCGGGCAAGGTCAGACTTTCCTCCACCGGATCGACTCAGGGCGAGCAGACTGCCATCGGGTTCGAAAATAAAATCGGTCTCGTTGCCCTGCTCTTCCTGAAACAAACTGCGAAACCGCCAGTTGAGGCCGTCGACACTTTCCAACAGCGCCCCCTCCATGATCCTGGTTCCACCGGCGCCGGTTTCGAGTTCGCTGTAGTTCTGTTTACGTCGCGCACACAGGTAGGCGGTTTCGCCATCGGGACTGGCCACCGCCCGCCAGATGTAGTGCCCATAGGTACCCTCAAGAGGACGCGGCTCGCTCCACGAATTGCCATCGGCGGTAAACACTCCGTAACCGAGATGTTTGTTGATATCGTAATCTTCGCGCGGCAGCTCGCCGTCACCCGACCACCAGGTGCCGGTGTAAATGAACAGCTTGCCTTTGAACTCGAGAAAATGCGGATCGCGCACGTCGCGCCGGGCGACCGAGAACTCGTGCTCGGGCTGCCAGGTTTTGCCATCGTCCGAACTCGACAGGACCATGACGCGCGAGGTCGGAAACACCATGTGCCCATCGGGACAGGAACGAAACGTCAACCACAGCTTTCCCTGCCACTCGATCAAGTCGGTAAACGCATTGTGTTCGCCGTTGTGAAACACCCGGCGAACGTTTTCGACGCGGACCGCAGGTGGGTCCGCAGGTCCGGCAAAGGCCGGCGACCAGACTGCAAAAGATAACAACCCGAACAAAAGCGAACGATAACGTGGCGAGATACTCATCGCCAGCAGCCTACAAACAACCGGCGCGGAATCGATCTCATCCGGCCACGCAAACGCGGACCTCTAACCTGCACTTCTGACACGTTCGAGTTACAGGCGAGTGACGAATTGCAAAACACCCGAACACCCAAAGAACAGCCGCAGCCGGAAATCTGCTCGCAAGCGCTGCGTTTGAGATTTGCCACTACGATCGTCGGGATTCCTTCGTGCCAGGGTCTTCGGGTATTGTGGTGTTTTGGTGTTCCCGTTTTTCGAACTCATTAGAAATGCGGGCTGAACTCCGCCTAACGTTGTCGCGTTCAAAAAACTTCGTTAAATCGCCAGCGTTTGCGGAGATAGTAAATGGACAGCTCGTTTCCGGGCCAAACCAGCATCTCATGATGTCCGTGCCGATGATCCCTTTTCAAACAAACCCGCCTGTCAGAGCGTTGCTTGACGGAAGTCGGCCTGTTCCACGCTACCTGATGACTCTACTCGCCCTCGCCCTCGCCCTCGTCGTGGCGCCGATGGCGAACGCTGTCGATAGCAGCAGCGTCGTCAATTTTGAACGCGACGTCCGACCGATCCTTCGCGAGAACTGTTACTCGTGCCACGGCGCTGAAAAACAGAAATCCGGTCTGCGCCTCGACAATCGCGCCTCGGCCTTCAAGGGCGGCGAAGCCCATCGCCCGGACATCATCGCCGGCAAAGCAGGTGAGAGCCCACTGATTCATTTGCTCAATTCGACCGATGCCGACCAGCGCATGCCCTACAAAAAAGCGGCGCTTTCACCCGCAGACATCGCCACCCTGACCCGCTGGATCGATCAGGGAGCGTCCTGGCCGGAATCAGCGGACGACGTCGTCCTCGACGATCCCAAAAATCACTGGTCGTATCAGCCGCTGGATCGATCCGCACCGCCACAGCCCGACGAAAAATCGTGGCCACGTGGCGACATCGATCGCTTCATTTTAGATCGCCTCGAACAGGAACAGCTGAGTCACGCAGCGGAAGCGGACCGCCTGACCTGGCTGCGCCGCGTCAGTTATGATCTGACGGGTCTGCCCCCGACCCCCGAACAGGTCACGGACTTTCTCAACGACCAGACGCCGACCGCTTTTGAAAAAGTCGTCGACCGCCTGCTCGCGTCGCCGCGCCATGCCGAACGCTATGCGCAGCACTGGCTCGACGTGGTGCGCTACGCCGACACCCACGGCTTTGAGGTCAACACCGAGCGCAAGAATGCCTGGCCGTACCGCGACTATGTCATCGACGCCATTCATCGGGACACTCCCTACGATCAGTTCATCCGCGAGCAGCTGGCGGGCGATGCATTGGGCAAAGATGCCGCGACCGGGTTTCTGGTCACCTCAGCCGTGCTGCTGCCCGGTCAGATTGGCAAAGACGAGGAATCCAAACGCCTGGCACGCCAGGACGAACTCGGCGAAATCGTCATCAACACCGGTGAGGCCTTCCTCGGCCTGAGCGTCGGCTGTGCGCGCTGCCACGACCACAAGTTCGATCCGATCTCGGCCCGCGACTACTACTCGATGCAGGCATTCTTCGCCGGCGTCGAATACGGCAGCCGACCGCTGGCAAATCCCGATGCCGAGGCAGGCCTGGCCGAAGCCATCAGCCGGCGCCGCACGCGCGATGCGGAGTTTGCTCAACTGGTGCCGGCAGCCGGGTCCGGTACCGAGAGACCGGCCGTCAATTCCATCGAAAACGTCGACCGCTTTGAGCCCGTGAACGCCAGGCGAGTGCGCATTACCGTGCTCGCCACCTGCACCGACAACAAACGCGAACCGTTCATCGATGAGTTGGAAATTTTCGACACCCGGGGCAACAACGTCGCCCTCGCCAGCGCCGGTGCCGTCGCCAAAAACCCTCAAGGCGTCACCGCTGTCTCGACTCAACTGTTGAGCCTGATCAATGACGGTCAATTCGGCAACGAAAGCTGTTGGCGCAGCAAACAGAAGGGCGCAGGGGCCGTCGAAATCGAACTGAAGGAGGAAACGACCATCGAACGCGTCGTCTGGGGCCGGGATCGTCTCGGCAAATACGGCGACCGTCTCGCCACCGATTACCGCATCGAAATCTCCAATTCGGCCAGCGGCGACGACTGGATCCCGGTCGCCGACGCAAAAGACCGGAAACCCTTCGCCAACCAGTTCAAGGCCAGCGCCGTCGCCCTCGAGACGCTACCCGAAACCGATCGCCAACAAGTCGAAAGGCTGACCCGACAGCGCCGCAAGCTCGAGGCCGAACAAATGGAACACGCGGACGGCATGATGCCGATCTTTGCCGGCAGTTTTAAAGAACCTGAGCCGATGTTTGTTCTGCACCGCGGCGACCCGGAACAACCCAAAGACGAAGTGTCGCCGGCCGCGCCGGCTATTTTTGGAGACATGACGCTGGCGAAAGATGCCAGCGATCAACAACGCCGGCTGGCGCTCGCAGATTGGATCGCCGACGCCGAGCACCCGCTGACCGCGCGCGTCATGGTCAATCGCATCTGGCAATGGCATTTCGGCATCGGTCTGGTGGAAACCGCCAACGATTTCGGCGAGATCGGCGTCGAACCCACTCATCCAAAATTGCTCGACTGGCTGGCGGCCGAGTTCATTCGCTCCGGCTGGTCGATGAAGCATCTGCACCGCCTCATCGTGCTGTCGTCGACCTACCGGCAAAGCAGTCGCATCGATGCCGAAAGCCACACGCGCGACTCCGATGTGCGTCTGCTGTGGCGCTTTCCGGCGCGGCGTCTGGAAGCCGAAGCCATTCGTGATTCGATGCTCGCCATCAGCGGTCGCCTGAATCTTAAGATGGGCGGCGATGGCTACAACCTGTTCGAATCGCGAGGCGGCACCGGCGGTTTTCGACCGGTCACCACCTTTAAAGACGAGGGCCTGCGGCGCATGATCTACGCCTACAAAGTGCGTATGGAACGCGAAGCCGTGTTCGGTGCCTTCGATTGTCCGGATGCCGGCCAGAGCCAACCGCGCCGCCGCCAGTCGACCACGCCGATCCAGGCTCTCAATCTTTTTAACAGCCGCTTCACCATCGAGGAATCGGACGCCTTCGCGCAGCGCGTCGTCAACGACGCCGGAGATAATACCAGCCGTCAGGTGCAGCGCGTCTATCAACTCGCCCTCGCCCGTGACCCCGACGAAGACGAACTCGGCGACGCCTCCGCCGTGGTCGACGAACACGGTCTGGCGACCCTGTGCCGCGTCATTTTTAACAGCAACGAGTTCCTTTTCCTGCCGTGATGAAAAAACCACCATCCCAATCACCGCTCACTCATCAGGGGCGCCAGTTCCTCAACCGGCGCGGCTTTTTGTCGAACAGTGCCACCGCACTCGGTTCCATCGCCCTGTCGAATCTACTCGGCGGCGACGGCCTGCTGGCCGGCGATTCCCCCAGCATCGATCCCGCCAATCCCTACGCTCCACGCCAGCCCCACTACCCTGCCAAAGCCAAAAATGTGCTGGTTATTTTTTGTGCCGGTGCGGTCAGCCAGTTGGAAACCTGGGACTACAAACCGGAATTGATCAAACAGGACGGCAAACCACTCGCCGGCGGCCCACCGGTGACTTTCCAGGGACCCGCCGGAAACCTGGCGCGACCGCAGTACCCGTTCCGGCCGCGCGGCCAAACCGGCAAGATGGTTTCGGACATGATCCCCCATCTCGCCGAACTGACTGACGACTTCGCGTTTGTGCATTCACTGACCAGCGAAACCAACACCCACGGCCCGGCGGAAAACTTTCTCTCCACCGGTTTCGTTCAGGATGGCTTTCCCAGCCTCGGCGCATGGACCAGCTACGCGCTCGGCAGCGCCAACCAGAATCTGCCCGCGTTTGTGTCGATCCTCGATCCGCGTGGCATTCCTCAAGCCAGCGTCAACAACTGGGGGCCGGGGTTTCTACCGGCCGAGTTTCAGGGCACCAAGTTCAGCGCCAGCAATCCCCTGCGCCATCTCGAGCCCTACGGCGACATTCCACAAAACCGCGATCAGGCGGCGCGTTCCCTGCTGCACCGCATGAACGATCGCCACCTGGAAAAACATCCCGGCGATGGCAAACTCGCAGCACGCATCGCCAGTTACGAACTCGCTGCGCGCATGCAGCTAAGCGTTCCGGAAATCAACGATCTGTCGAGCGAGCCGGCGCACATCATGAAGAGTTACGGCGCCGACGACGAGACCAACCCGGTCAAAGCCGGCTACGCCAAAAACTGTATCCTGGCGCGTCGCTTGATCGAAAAAGGTGTGCGCTTTGTGCAGCTGTTCAACGGCGCTTACGCCAGCGGCGGCCGCCTCAACTGGGATGGCCACAGCAAACTCAAAGAACAGTACGATGGGCACGCCGAGATTCTCGATCAACCGACTGCCGCGCTGATCAAAGACATGAAACAACGCGGACTGCTCGAAGACACGCTGGTGGTCTGGTGCACCGAGTTTGGACGCATGCCGATGTTTCAGAAAGGTGCGCAGGGTCGCGATCACAATCCCGACGGCTTCACCTGCTGGATGACCGGGGCCGGCGTCAAACCCGGCGTCAGTCACGGCGTCACTGACGAGCTCGGCCGCAAAGCCGTTCAGGATGTGCACCCACTGTACGATTTTAACGCCACCATTCTGCACCTGTTAGGACTCGATCACGAGCGACTGACCTTTTTCCACAACGGCATCGAACGCCGCCTGACCAACGTCGAAGGCCACGTCATACACGAAATTCTTTCGTGAGGAGAAAAGAGCTGGGAGCAAGTAGCTGGAATCTCGACAACTGAATTTCGTCTGGAGAGAACTTAAAACTTAAAACTTTTTCCGATTGAACGACGACCAGCATCGACGCTTTTTGCGCAGCTTCACCGCCAACGAACCGGCGGTGCGGGCTTACGTGAGGCGTTTGGTTCCGACGCGCGCGGATGCCGACGATGTGATGCAGGACATCGCCGTGGTATTGTGGGAAAAGTTCGGCGACTTCCGTGCTGATGGAAACTTCCGCGCGTGGGCCTTCGGGGTGGCCCGTTACGAAGTGCTCGCCTGGCGCCGCGACAGCGCCCGCGACCGCCTCGTCCTGGACGAGGATGTCGTCGTGAAACTGGCTGAAGAAACCGCGGACGAAGCTGAGGAACATCGCCTCGCCAGTCAGCGCGTCGCATTGGAGAAGTGTTTGGCAAAAGTCGCTCCGGAACAGCGCGATCTGTTGATGGGGGCTTACGATTCCGACAACCGTATCCAGGATATCGCCGCCGACAGCGGTCGCAGTGTGGCCGGTTTTTATCAATGGTTGCACCGTATGCGTCGGCAGCTGCACGACTGCGTGCGCCGTCAACTTCACGAGGAGGCCGGATGACCATGCCGCAGATCGATCAAAATTTCGAATCGCTGATTCAAGCTTATCTCGACGGTCGGGCGGATGCCGAAGCAATCGCGAAATTGAATCATCGGTTGCGCGACGATGCCGCAGCGCGTCGCCATTTTTGCGAACTCGCCAACCTCGATTCCGCCCTCGCCGGCCTCAGTGCCGGCTGGACGACGACCTCGAACCGTCAGTCCGGTACAGTGGCAGCGCCGGAAAAGGTGATCGCATGGCCACGCCGCCCATGGCTCGCAGCTGCCGCATGCCTGGCCCTGACAATGATTGTCATGTGGAGCCTGCTGCCATCTCGCGAACCCTATGCGACCATCGCCAGCGGAACGATTTCTGAAGCCCTGACGCGGGGCAGTGACTTGCGCGATCAGCTGATAAAATTAGAGACCGGCGCCATTGAGCTGACCACCGCGAACGGCGCTCAGGTCGTCATCGAAGCTCCTGCCAAGTTTCGTTTTACTTCGGCACAGCAGTTGCACTTATTCGAGGGCAGGCTCGCCGCCGAAGTTCCCCCGACCGCCAAAGGCTTCACGGTGATCACGCCGAATGGCAGCGCCGTCGATCTGGGAACCACCTTCGGTGTCGATGTTCCACACACCGGCGAGCCGGAGATTCACGTGTTCGACGGCGAAGTCATCGCCAAAACTTCGGACGGCAAAGACCAAAGCCTGCGCGGTGGCGATGCGTGGTCCCTGCACTCGAAAACCGGCAGCAATCGCGAATTGCGCTCATCGGCATTTATCCGTCCGGCTGAAATCGCCTCGCTGCACGCCGGCCTCGACGCCGGCCAACAGGCGCGCGCCGAGAATGCCATCGAACAGTTGCGCAGCGATCCGAGCCTGATCGCCGCGCTCGACTTTGAAGATAAACGGGACCTCGCCGCTGCTTACGAGGGCACCTTCCGCATGGTTCAGGGTCGCTGGCCGGGCTCGAAGGCCGCTGAATTTGTGCACCTCGGCGACCACATGAAACTCAACGTTGGCGACGATCGCAGTTGGCCGCAACTGACGCTGGCGGCATGGGTGCGCATCGACCGGCTCGGCGCGCCCTACCAGTCGCTGCTGCACACCGATGGCTGGACTCTGGACAAACCGGGGCAGGTGCATTGGATGATCAATCGCAACGCAACCATGCGGCTGGCGCTGCGCGGCAACACCCTTGCCGCCGACTCACTCGATCCCGATGGCTATCCCGATTCCAGGACCCCGGTGCTTCCCGAACAGGGACGCTGGGTACATCTCGCCGCGGTTTACGACTCCGATGCCGGCAGCGTGCGCTTTTATCTCAACGGCCACTTCGACAAACAAGCGCAACAGGCAACGGCTCACCCGGCGAGACTCGGGCCGGCACAGATCGGCAACTGGGACAGTCGCGACCGCAAACTCAGCGGCCGGATCGACGAATTACTGCTGATCGGTCGAGCCCTGTCTGACAGTGAAGTGCGAGCCCTGTTTCAGGCCGGAACCCCGTACGCGCAGATCGACCCCCCGTAAGAAATTACCGGGCACCGCGATTGGCGACGCCACATTCCTTGCGAGCCGTCCCGCGAACGTGGGATTGAGTGAAGGGCCTGAACGTTGATACTGACTAAATGCTGTCACGTATCCGATTTTTCCGCCGATGGTTTATCGTCATCACGCTTGGCTACTCAGGTTCCCTCACCCCCGGAATCGCGGCCGACTGGCCGGCCTGGCGTCACGACGCGGCGCGTAGTGCTTACACGAGTGAGGCACTGCAGGATGCGGAAAAACTCAAACTGCTCTGGGAGTATCACAGCGCTGCCCCACCCCGTCCTGCCTGGCCCCGGTCCGATCGTATGACCTTCGACCGCTCGGCGCCAATGATCGCTGCGCAGGGCATGGTGTTTTTCGGCGACAGCGTCGACGGTTCCGTCCACGCCCTCGATGCATCGACCGGCGAAATTCGCTGGATATTTCCGACCCGCGGTCCGGTGCGTTTCGCGCCCTGTTACTTCGAGGAAAAAATCTACGCGGTCAGTGACGACGGATTCCTTTACTGCCTGAACTCGGTTGACGGGACGCTGCTCTGGAAAAAGCGCGGCGGTCCGGGCGATGAAATGATTCTCGGCAATGATCGCATGATTTCCCGCTGGCCGGCCCGTGGCGGCCCCGTGATCTACGACGATGTGTTGTATTTTGCCGCCGGCATCTGGCCATCGGACGGGGTCAGCCTGTACGCACTCGATCCGGCGACGGGCGATACGCACTGGGTCAATGACACAGCGGGGTCGATTTACCTCGGTCAACCCCACGGTGGCGCTTTCGCAAAAAGTGGGGTTGCTGCGCAAGGCTACCTGGTGGCATCCGACAAACAAATCTTCATGGCGACCGGCCGGGCAGTGCCGGCGGCGTTTGATCGAGCAACGGGTGATTTTCAGTATCTCGCCCTACAAGCCAACACCAAGCGCGGTGGCGCGGAAGTCATGCTTGCCGATCGCTACTTCATTGTCAGCGGCTACGCCTTCGATCAAATTTCAGGAGAAGGCAACGGCACCGTCGGCACCGGACCTGTCGTCGTCACCCCCGGCGGCGTTACCGGAGTATTCGGGCCGAAACTAACCGGTCTGCACTGGATCGACAAAGCTTCGGTGGATCGCAAGGGCAAGCAACAATCGCTACACCAATTGGAGGAAAGCTTTTCATTCGATCGCGACAGCAAGGGCGGGAGCACGACCGCCATCGGTGCCGGCCAACACATCATCGTCGGCGGCAATGCAACGATTACGATTAGCGCCGTCGATTCTGACAACGCTGAACTTTGGCAGGCCGATGTTTCGGGAACGGTGCACGCGCTCGCCTTTGCAGAGCAACGCCTGTTTGCATCCACAGACGACGGAGTGATCTATTGCTTCGCAGCAAATGCCGACAAGCCACGCGTTCACCCGGCACCGAAACCTGAGGGGCCCTCCGACGGCACCTCCGTGTTCGCCCGCGCCGCGAAGGAAATCATCGAATCCACCAGGATCGACAGCGGCTTCGCCGTCGACCTCGGTTGCGGCGACGGCCGGCTGCTGATCGAACTGGCACAGCGCACCGGGCTGTTCTGCTACGGAATTGAAAACGACCCGGAAAAGGTGAAGCAGGCGCGAAACAATCTCATCGCCGCCGGTCTTTACGGTTCGCGGGTGATGGTGCTTGAGGGCGACCCCGGCGACAGTCATCTCCCCAACTACTTCGCCAATTTGATTGTCTCGGCGCAGTCGCTCGAAGCGCCCCTGTCCGAAACAGTCATCACCGAGGCGAGCCGAGTCAGTCGTCCGTGGGGTGGTACGCTGATCACCGGTAAGCCGGACGGGATGTCGAAGATAGAACGCGGCGCGCTGAAGGGTGCGGGCCAATGGACGCATCAGTATGCCAATCCGGCGAACACGGCTAACTCCGATGACGAACTGATCCGCGGTCCGCTCGGCATGCTCTGGTTCAGCGATCTGGAGCAGGCCATGACACAGCGTCACGGACGCGCGCCCGCTCCTTTGTTCAACAAGGGCGTGCTCTACTCGGAAGGACTCGACACCCTGATCGCGGTCGATGCCTACAACGGTCACCAACTTTGGGAATACCCGGTGCCCGGCATTCTCGACGCCTACGATGGCGATCACTTGATGGGCACCAGCGGCACCGGCAGCAACTACTGCGTTTCCGACGACAGCGTCTATGTCAGGATCGAAGATCACTGTCTACGCATCGATGCCAAAACCGGAAAACTGCAGGCGACTTTTAAAGCCCCGCCAACCAATCAGGCGGGGAAAAGTGTCTGGGGCTATCTCGCTCACCACGAAGGTGTGTTGTTCGGCAGTCTCGCCGATCCCGGGCATGTGCCGACATTCCGCTATCGTCCGGGCGGCGACATGAGCAAGCAGCTCACCGAGTCGAAAACCTTTTTCGCACTCGACGCTCATTCCGGAGAGCTTTTGTGGCGCTATGATGCACAACACTCGCTGCGTCAGAACGCCATCGCGATTGGTAACAAGACGGTCATCCTGATCGATCGTCCACAGGCGCTGTATGACCGGGACAAGGAAGGCAAACCGACCGAAGACAATCACCCGACCGGCGAACTGATCGCTTTTGATGCGCACACGGGAGACGAACTGTGGCGCAATGGCGAAGACATTTTCGGAACCGTTGCCGCGATCTCGAGTGAACACCACTCGGTGATGATGAGCTATCAGCCGACACGATTCAAACTGGCCAGCGAGATCGGCGGACGGCTGGCGGTGTTTGACTTGTCCGATGGCACCCTCAAGTGGCAGACGCAGTCGGACTACCAATCGCGACCGGTGATCAACAAGGACACCATCTACGCGCAAGGTGGCGCCTGGGATGTACTCACCGGCGAAACGCGGCCTTTTAATTTTAAACGCTCCTATGGCTGCGGCATTCTCGCCGGAGCACGCGATCTGTTTGTGTTCCGATCGGCGACACTCGGTTATTTCGACCTCACCAAAAATGTTGAGACGGAAGACTACGGCGGCATTCGCCCGGGTTGCTGGATCAACGCCATTCCCGCCGGCGGCCTGGTATTCGCACCTGACGCATCAGCCGGCTGCAAATGCAGCTACTTGAATCAATCGTGGATCGCGCTGCAAAATACCGGCGTGCGCGCACCGCGCATTGAAGCTTCGGCGATCTCCGATCCCGAACAAGTGACCGCGCGCCTCATCGCCGATTCATCGGCGACGCGTGAAATCCGCTACACACTCGACCGCTCAGCGCCGACGATCGAGTCAGCCCGCTACGAAAACGTGCTCACCATTACCGAGTCGAGCACGATCCGCGCCCGATCCTTTGATGAAAACGGCCAACCGAGTCCGGTCACTGAGCAGGAGATCCTCATCGATCCCTTCCTGATCTCAGTCGATCCGAAACGCTGGCGAACTGAAAACCCGCCACGCATTTCTCCCGAAGGCGAATGGTCGATCGAGCAGGGCGTTTTCACCCAGCTGAGCAACGCCATGATCGGCGGCAAACCCACCACCGAAGACACGCCACACGTCGAGCGGCCGGGCACCCTGTACCTTTTCGACAATGGTGAAGCTTTCGGTGACGGCGAGCTTTCTTTTGAGGTGCAGTCCACCGATAACGACGCTCTCGGCTTCGTGATGCAGCATCTCGATTCGGAAAGATTTCATCTCTGGTCAATTTCCAGCGAGCGCCCCTATCGTGCGCTGGCCGGCAAAGACGGAGATAACTACCAGGTGATCACCAACGTCGCGGCAGGCTATGCGCCACGCGAGTGGTATAAGGTCCGGTTCGTTTTTGCCGACTCGAAATTAACCGCCTACTTCGACGGCGAGCAGGATTTTTCGATCGATTCCCCGGGCGCACAAGGCAGCGGTCCCGGTCAAACCATCGGCTTCTACAGTTGGGGCAATTCCGGGTCGCGCTTCCGCAACCTGCGCTTCGTTCCCGCTGGAAAATAACCCGGCAGCACTCGACGCTACCGGCGCCAGGGCTCACCCGCCCTGACGCAACAGCACCGAAAACTGAAGCGGTTCCATTTCAAACTGCTTCGCGGTCATTACTGCCTGTCCGGCGACGATGTCGACCAGTGCTTTCTTCAGCCCCAGCTTGCGCAGATGCGGTGCAGGAATCGACTGCGGCTGATCGCTGAAATTGGCGAGGCAGAGAATGCTCTGCTCGGGATGAATTCGAAAGTAACCGAACACGTGATCGTTGCCGGGATCGACGACCTCCGTGTCGCCGCGAGCCAACGCGATATTGTTGAGACGCATCTGAGTGAGGCGCAGCAAGCTGTGGTAGACCTCCCCTTCCGGAGTGTCACTTTCAGAACGTTGCTCCGCCCGCTCCCAATCAAAGGCTGGACGATGCAGCCAACGCGAGTCGTCCATCTTTTCGGGATCATCGACGTAACCGTAGTCGTTCAGCGTGGCAATCTCGTCGCCCAGGTAAATCAACGGGATACCACCGATGGTAAAGCTGACACCCTGCATCAAACGAATCCGCCGGATCGCTAAATCGACCTCATCGGCATCAGCATTTTTCAGAGCGCGCTCGAGGCCACAGAGCGACGCCGTGGTACCACACACCCGGGCATCTCCGGACACGGGATTTTCCTGAAAAGTCTGGCCCGCCGAAAAACTTGACTCGTGTTTACCAACATAAAAGTTGGTCAGAAAGCGCCGGTGATCGTCCGGATTAATACCCAGCGCCTCGGCATCGCCATTGTCAAAGCCCCAACCGATATCATCGTGACTGCGAATGTAATTTACCCACGCGCAACCGGGGTCAATAGCAAAGCGTTCGGCCATCGACTGGCGCAAAAGTTTGGCATCGCGCGTCGCCAGACTTTCCCACAACAAGGCCATCAGCAACGGGTTATAAGAAACCTGGCACTGGTCAGTGGCGATGTATTTGGAAATTTCGTCCGGTGCGACGATCGCTTCGGATTTAAAAATCATACCCGGCGCGACGATCCGCGCCACCGCGTTAAAGGCTTCGATCAAGCGATGCGCTTCGGGCAGATTTTCACAACTGGTGCCCTTCTGCTTCCATAAAAACGGCACTGCATCCATGCGCAGCACCTCGACGCCGACGTTGGACAGAAACAGCATCTCCTCGGCCATCGCATTGAAGACCTCAGGATTCCGGTAGTTCAGATCCCACTGATAAGTGTGAAACGTGGTCCACACCCATTTCCGAATAGAATTCTGAAATGTAAAACACCCCGGATGCTCATCCGGAAAAATTTCCCGCAAATTGCGCTCGTATTCGTCCGGCTCACCGCGTGAATCGAACATCAGGTAATACTCCTGAAAGGTTTCATCACCCTCCATCGCCGCCAACGCCCACTCGTGTTCGTCGGAAGTATGGTTGAACACAAAATCCATGACCAGACTGATGCCAAACTGCCGGTATTCCGCAGCCAATTCGCGCAGCTCATCGATCGTTCCAAGCGCAGGGTCGAGCTCCCGGTAACTGCTCACCGCATAACCACCATCATCGTCACCATCGGGACTTTTGTAGACCGGCATCAGATGCAGGTAGGTGATCCCCAATTCCTGAAGGTAGGGAATTTTTTCACGCAAGCCTTTCAGATCTGTCGAGAAAAGGTCGACGTATGCCATGGCACCGATCAGGCGACCCGACTGAAACCACTTCGGGTCCGCTTCGCGCATCACATCGACGCTCTTTAACTCCGGAGAACGCTCCAGCCACATCTTGGCCATCGACTCCAACAGACGTTCGAGATGGTAGTAAAAATCGAAATGATGCCCGTAAAGCTCGATCAAGTGAGCGAACAGCACCGGAAAATACTCGTCCATTCGTTGCTCAAACGCCGCCCATTCCGGAGTCTCCAGCTCACCGGGGAACTTAGCGTGCAGAAAGCCGCGCAAGCGTTTCAGCGCAATTTGGCTCTTTTTATCCGGAACAACCATGAATGAGTAAGTGAATTCGAAACGTGAATCGTCGTGACTGCGTTTACCGTCAGCCGTCGGGTGAGCAGTCTTCTACAGCAGCCTTTGCGCCAGACACAGCGCCCCGATGATCCCCGCCTGTTGATCGAGTCCCGGATTTTGCAAATACTCTTCAACCGGGGGCAGGTCCCAATAGGCTCCGGCCAACTCCGTGAACGATGTTCGGATTTTTTCGATCAGTCCTTCCTGCTGAGGCACACCACCGCCGATAACAATAATATCCGGTGACCACGCCGCCGTGAGATTCACCGCACCGTGCGCGAGATAGCGCGCTTCCAGCTCCCAGGCAGGATGGTCGGCATCGAGATCGAAGCCACTTTGTCCCCAACGCTTTTCGATCGCGGGCCCCGAGGCATAGCCTTCGATGCAGTGATCGTGAAACGGGCAAACGCCGCCGGGATTCGGGATGTCGTATTCCGTCTCAAGATTGGGCATCAACATGTGTCCGATCTCCGAATGCATGCGTCCGTGAAGTGGTTGTCCATCGTGAAGGAATCCTCCGCCTATACCGGTGCCGACCGTGATGTAACAGACATTGCGTTTGTGCTGCGCAACGCCGAACTCAGCCTCACCTACCGCAGCGGCATTGACGTCCGTTTCGAAAGCAATCGGCACGGGTTGCCCCATGCCTTCGCGAAGCGAAGCGACCAGGTTAAAACCCGACCACCCCTGCTTCGGCGTCGTCAAGATTCCGCCATAGCCGGGCGAACGCGGGTTGATATCTGCAGGACCGAAGGTGCCGATTCCCATCGCCTCGATCGGTCCGTGCTCCTCCGCCGCTGAACGGAAAAACTCAACCGCCTGCGCGACCGTCGACCCGGGCTCACCCGTCGGGAAACGCGCCTCAGCGAGAACGTTTTGCGGATCGCGCGCCACGGCGCACACGTACTTGGTGCCACCGGCTTCAATGCCGGCCAATAAAGGTTTAGTTGGATCCATAGTCGTTCGCAGTTTGCAAAATGTAAAAATTCCTACTCTTCCTCACTGGTATGCACCATCACATCTGTCGACAATACCGCCTCGTCCTCGTTGTCGTCGGTACCTTCAAGTCCTTTCGCTACCTCCGGGACCTTGATTGATTCATCAAAGAAATGATAGGCTTTCACACCTTCTAACAAACCCACAAAATTGTGCGCCCTGGAACAGTAAACCCGCGGCAAATTCTGCGACAACTTCAACTCGCTGGCGTGATCAGAACCGAGCACACCGAGAAACTGCCCTGACAAAGCCTCATAATCGCTGCCGCGACGGGCGTAAAACAGCAACTGGTCGGCAGGAATACCCCAGCGCAACGCCACATAACGTATTGCCTGGCCTTTTCCCGAACGCTGCGGAATCACATCCAGCCACAGTCCCTCCGACAGCAGGACCTTGGCCTGCAGATTCTTTTTGCGCAACAGCTTCTGAATCTGGCGTCGTCGCGGAGCCTTCTCCGCATCGTAAATGTAAGAGATTTTAAAGCGGTGCTGCCGACCTTGCTCAGGCTGCAGTTGCAAACCGGGCAGCTCTGCCAGCTCGCGCTTGATCATCTCCGGCTCCCAGCGGTGATTGAGATGTTTTTCCCAGGACTTGTCCTTCACCAGCCGCGCACCGTAGTGGATCTCGGCGCCCAACTGAGTGATGAAAAAATCCGGCTTCGGCAACTTCAGGTTGTCTACCAGTTCTCTGGCTGCGTCGAGATCGCGCCCGCTGGCGATGCCGAATCCGATGCGCGTATCAGCGGCACTGAGAAGCTCACGCAACTCGGCAATAGCTTCGGCGTCGCCATCGAGTCGGTCGGTTTCCAATCCGGTGACGATCAGGCGATCCTGCAAAGGCAATGAGGTGCGCAGTTTTTCGATGATCTGATGCGGCTGCGACACGCTCTCGATCAACTCGGAAGCCTCGTCGAGATAGCGGTTCACGTGCCCTTCCCAGGTGTAACACGCCATGATGCCCTTCAGCCCGTCCTCCGCCCATTGACGCCAGCGATCAGGATCGCTGAACGCATCCTCCAGCTTGACCGTCATCGCATCGGTATCGAGAGGATCAATGAGCATGCCATTGTGACAATTGGCAAAAATATCGCGTGGACCGCCATCGTTGGTGGCCAGAACCGGTAAGCCCGAAGCCGCCGCTTCGATCATCGTCAGACCGAACGGCTCGGTCAGCGCTGGATTTACAAAGATCCCCTTCTTCGAAGCTGCGTAACGATAAAAATGCGGAATCTCATCCGGCTGATGATGCTTCGGAATCGAAACTATTCCGTAGAGATCGTAATCATCAATCAACTGCAACAGCTCGGTCCAAACCTTGCGCGCCCCCGGATCGAGTTTGCCGATCTCATCGCGGTTGCCGGCAACGATAACCAGATTGGCCGTGTCCCGCAGCGTCTCGCTCTGACCAAAAGCGCGAACCAGCGTTGCCAGGTTTTTCTTCTCATCAGCGCGCGCAATCGCCAGGGCCAACGGACGATCCGGATGATCGAGAAAGCGCTCAATTTTCTGAACGACCGCAGCGGGAACTTCCTGCTCGCCCGGCGGCGCGAAACGGGAAATATCGACTCCCGGCGGAATGACCCGCATGCGCTCGGGATCGTAAAATTCGTAGTCTGAATACTGCTCGTCGACTTCCTGCTGGGTGCTGGTGCAAACCATTGACGCCGCATCCAGACTCAGCTCCTCCGATTCAATCCTCGCCGACAGATTGTACAGCTGATCGATCCGTTCCGCCGACGCGCCGCCTTCAAGAAGCCGGTCACGCTTGGTCCGCCCCAATGAGTGTCCGGTAAAAAAGAACGGGCACCCTAACAAAGTCGCCAACTGACGACCGATGTAGCCTGCGTCGCCGTAGTGCGCGTGCACCACATCGGGCAGACGACCGGTCTGGCGGAAAAGAGCCAGCGCCTGATCGACAAACGAGTCAACATACCGCCACAGCACTTCCTTCCTCAAATAGCGCCGCGGACCCGCAGCGATCCGGCGAATATACGCGCCACCGCCGAGGTCCTCGACCGGTTTGGCGTAGTCGTCGCTGACTTTCGGGTCGATCACCATGCGCGTCAGCAAATCCACCCTGCCCACGTTTGGATGCTGTGACAGAGCCTTGACCAACTCGACCACATACTTGCACTGGCCTCCCGTATCGGCGTCGCGCCCGAGTTCAAGATTCTCGCCACGGATCAAACCGTGTAACGAGATGTGCACCATATAAAGATCGTTGGTCATGACACGCGGGGGAATACGTCGGCGCGCAAGTTTCGCAACCCTTCCACAACACCCTCCGCACAGGCAGTTAAAGCAAAATACGGGCCATGCTCACGCACCGCCTCGACCAGGGCCGCTTCCGCGTTGGCGACAACGATCGCCTTGACCCCCTCAAGACCATACATGCGCGAGTCATTTCCCGAGTCACCAGCCACCACAACATCGCTCAATCCAATGCCGAGGTACTCCGCCAGCCAGCGCACGGCGTTGCCTTTGTTGGCCCCCACCGGCAGAATATCCAGATCGATATTTGAGGAGTAAACCGCCTGCGCTTTGACGCCGCGCCGCTCGATCTCCGTTACCACCGCGTCGATCACCGCCGGAGCCGCGTCCTCCCAGAACCAGCTGCACTTATTGGCATTTTGACATTCAGGAGGTTGCGGTCGGGCTGCAGTCTGCGCACTGACGACCTCGTGCACGACATCAAAATTCCAATCCCCGCCGATGCTCACCCGATACTCGTCGAGCGTCCGGTCGGCGGCACAGTCGTGAATCGTAGTACCGACACCACAGATTAAAAAATCCGGCTGCGGCAGGTCGACCTCATCGATCAATTGGCGGGTATCGTCCAGAGAACGACCTGTGTTGTAAACCAGCAACCGGTCTTCGGCAGTGGATTTCCAAAAATCCGAAAAGATCGCAGCCGAGCGGGGCCCGTCGTAAATCGTTCCGTCGATATCAGTTGAAAAAAGCAGCATAGAGTGTGGAGCCCGCGCGGATGCACTTTCTCCTGCGCTCCAACATACGGGGAGAACTGAACTTGTCAGCCCGGACCTCGCGAAAACTCTCCGCAAAATTGTCCGCAACAAGGCTCAATCCGAACAATACCAACAGCTTACGCCCCCTCCAACTCCGTTTTCGCCTTTTTGATCTCTTTTTCTTTTTCCTTTTCCTCCCACTCGTCCAGTTGCCCGGCAGGTTCCACGACAAGACTGACAACGCGGTCACCGGCGGCAGGCTTGATCGATTCCGTGACCACCACATCGAGTCGTCCGTCCTCGCGCATGACGAACAGGTTGATCGCGTTTGTGCCGTAGTGCTCGCGAAAATCTTCGATCGAATACGCTTCCGTGATCTGCGTCACCTTGATCACCGCCCCGGCCAATTGCATCTCGCGTAAAGTCACCGAAGTAACATGACCATTAAATAACTGGCGTCCGGTCAACTCCGACGAGAACGATTTCCGCTCGGTCTCGTCGCGATCCACCGGCTTGAGCTGAAACACGTGGGAGCGTCCCAGTGCATGCGAAAAACCGATGCAGGCCAGTGAGTTGACTTGATCATTGGTGGTCACCGCCACAAGTCGACCGAGACCTGAAAAATCGACCTCCTCGGTTACGTAGTCGGAGGTCACGCTCGCTGTCAGTGACGGCACACCCGCCATGCGCGCTTTCTTGGTTGCCTCGTAGTTGGAATCGATCACCAACACGCGGAAACCCGCTTCCTGAATAACCTTGGCGGCAGCGATCACCCAGTCACTGACCCCCGCAAAAATCACACCCTGAGGATTCGGCACCGCCAACCCGAGCTTGCGCGCGATCGGAGCCGCCGTCAGACCGTAGAACAACACGGTGCCGACGATGACAGTGAAAATGACCGGCACGATCCGCTCCGCTTCGGCGGCAAATGCCAGCTGAGTTTCGGCCAGTTCGATGGCAAAAATCGAAGCCACCGCCGCCGCCACGATGCCCCGCGGCGCCATCAGACTGAGAAATACTTTTTCGCGAACATTCAGTCGACTGCCGATGGTGCTGAGAAAAATCGAGGCCGGGCGAACTACCAGAATCAACGCCAGCAGTAGCAACAGTGAAGACTGACCGTTGGCCGCAATTTCCTCCCAGCCGACGCGACCGCCAAGCACGATGAACAGACACGAGATCAGGATCACCCGCAGCGTTTCCTTAAACTCGACGATGTGACGAATCGGCGCGTGCGGCTGATTCGCGATTCCCACCCCGAGCACCGTAATCATCAACAGCCCCGACTCGTGCTGGATCAAATTGGAAACCGTAAACAGCCCGAGCCCGACGGCCAGCACCACAACACTGTGCAGGTAGTCCGGAATCCAATGATGCTTGAGCACATACACGATCGCCTTGGCGGCTCCGAAGCCGAGACCGAGACCGACCAACAACGTTTTTCCGAGGCCGATCAGCACCGCCTGCCAGCCGTCTCCATGATCGTTGCCGTGACCGAAGACGGCCGTGAATACCAGCACCGCCAACACCGCTCCCACGGGATCGATCACGATTCCTTCCCATTTTAATATTGCATCCACCGGCTTTCGCGGACGCACATTACGCAGCAGGGGCCCGATAACGGTTGGTCCCGTCACCGTCAGAATCGCTCCCAACAACGCCGCCACCTGCCACGAAAAACCGCTCAGGAAATGCAGCGCCGGCATCGCCAGCACCCAGGTGATCAGCGCTCCCAGACTCGACAGTCGCAGCACCGTGAATCCCGCCTCACGCAACTCACTGAACTTAAGGGTCAGCCCGCCCTCGAGCAGAATCAGCGCCACCGACAGCGACACAATGGCGAACAGTGCGTCGTCATTGATGAGCTGGCTCTGGTCATATATCTGCCCGGCGATGAAACCAAACGCCAGCAGGGCGAGGATCGACGGCAAGCGCAAACGCCAGGCGAGCCACTGCGCAGCAATGCCCAGAACCATGACGAGGGTGAAAAAAATCAGGTAGTGTTCCATCGGGGGAGAGGGCAGCGGAAAGGCAACAAAGTGCCGCACTATATGTCCGCTCAGTCATGGCAAGTGCCAGCACTTTATTTTTCCGCCGAAAAAACCGACACCTTGACGACATCTTGTTAAAATCTGTAGTTTGCAACCCGATCACTCGAAGCGATGCCGTTCACGGCGTCGACTTGGTCCCGGCTGAGTCGCCATTTACCCAAGAAGTGGTCGCAGTCGAGGCCTGCTCCAAAAGACAGATTCTGAATAGCGATGAGACATACTGCGCAAGCCATGACTTCGAAATCCCCCGCTACCAAAGCCGCGTGTATCTTAATTTGCCTTATTAGCTCACTCACGGCAGCATCCGCCGATGACTCCGGAGCCATCGCATTTTTCCAGCAGCACGGCGAACGCATCACCACCGATGACAAGGGCCACGCAATCAAACTTTTCGTCGGTGGAAAACCCGCACTGAGCGTCGATGAATTGCAACGCATCGGCGAACTCACCCATCTCCAAGAGCTGGCGATCAATGCTGCGCCGGCAAACGACGATCAGTGGGAGTTTTTAAAATCGTTGAACCATTTGCGCAAGCTGACGCTCTGGCATGGTCACCATTTTAAATCGCTGCAGAGCTTCAATGGCTTAGCGGTCGAGTCGATCACCTTCGGCGGATGCATGGGATTGCGCGATCTCAACCGGGACGCTCCCGAAGCTCAGCGCAACAGCGTGCAGACACTCCGCAATCTCCCCAATCTGACCAGTTTAACCCTGTATCACTCGCCGCTGACTCCCGACGACTCGCACCTCATCCACATCGTCGAACACTTTCCCAAACTCACCGAACTGCGCGTCGACTTTGCGCCCCCTCGCGGCCAGAAAGTCAATATCACCGCCGACGGGATCGCCAAACTCGCTAAACTCAAACTGACTTACCTCGGCCTCGAAAATGCCGATACGCTGTCGCCGGAAACCTTTGCCAAAATCGGCGACATTAAAACACTGACCCACCTGCATATCCACCCGGCCCGCGGAGACAAAGCTGAAGCATCGCTCGCCAGCTACGAGTCTCTCGTCAAAACGCTGAGCGCTTCCCTGCCCGATCTGGAAATCACTTTCCAGAAACCCTTCGTGCCGAAATAGCCAGAGCTAGTAGACCATCATGTCCATCGGCTCAGCCGTCGGCTCCATCGTGATCACGTCGACGATCGGTGTCGTCACTCCGTCGACGTGCTCGTAACGCACCTTGCCGACAACTTTCACCCATCCCATTTCTTCGTATTCCGGAATCGCATCCTTGAACTGAATAGTGACCGGCAGCGGCCGCATATCGGCGGCACAACACTCGATGAACATACGGAACAGACGCAGGCGATTGCGGCTATCGATCGGCGTCGGAGTGGCAGGCAGAGCAACGTCCGGGGCAGCGCTGTCAGCATCGTCCGAGGTCACCGGCATCACCTGAGCGATGGTCTCGATCGGCAGACCTTCCAGCACCCGCTGCAACTCGGTATCGTTGGCAGTGTAGAAAAGTTGCGGCACCTCAAGCATGAAGTTGCCTTCGGAGCTCTGCGGCACCATGCGCTTCAGATCTTCCAAAGTGAACTCGCCCCAACCATCGTCGTCTTCACTTTTCGCGGCGGCGGTAGTCGGTGGGCTGTCAGCAGCGCCGGCACCTTCGGCTGCCGCCTGCGGAGCACCTACCGGTTGGGTCGCGGGCGGCGTGTCGGCCGTAGCGACTACAGTGGCATCGACCGGGTTGGCTTCCCCGGCGGCAGGCTGCGGCGGTGCATCCGCCACTGAGGCTGCCTTGGGAGCGGTGTCAGGGGGTGATTGCTGCGCCGATTCCGCTGCCACCGGACCGCCGTGAGGCGTCTGTTTCGGTTCAGCTTTGGCTACCGTCTGCTGACGTTCGCGTGCCCGGTTCAGTTCCAGGCGATGCAATTTCTCGGTGATATTCGCCCAACGAATCGCATACTCCGTGCTGAATCGGTCGACCGATGAATTCGCGGCGACCAGCATCGGCAAGGTCAGAACGACCAGGGCAAGAATAACGCCGGAAGGCGACTCGCCGTGATGGTGAGGTTCCTCCCCGCCATCGCCGTGATCGTGATCGTGCCCGCAACAGCCGCCGTCGCCATGATCGTGATCATGACCGTGGTCGTGGTCGTGTCCACAAGCCTCAGCCTGATTCGCGGTGGCAAGATTAAACAAGCCAAGCACGGCCAGGCCAAGTCCCGCCAACAACGCCCAACGTCGGAATTCCGGCGCTACATACGGATCGATCCGGTCGGTGATGTAAAAATACAGAAACAGCGCCGCCAAAAAAAGCACGACGGCAACCGAGCAAAAGTGGAGCAGTTTTCGATTCATTGCAGAATTTCCCTTCCAAGCATTCGCACCCAGGTTCTAGAAGAAGCGCATCCAAAAATAACACAGCGTGCCGACCGCCACAAACAAGCTCAGCGACAGACCGATGACGAACTTGCGCCGGAACACGGCGAGATACATGAACACCAACTTCACGTCCAGCATCGGACCGAAGATCAAAAATGCCAGCTTGCCCGCAATGGGTGCCGGAAAGTTCGCGGCGATGAACGCGTCCGAAGTGCTGCACAGCGACAGCACGAAGGCCAGAATCATCATCAATTGAACGCTGACCCACTCGCTCTGATTAAAGATACGCACCAGATCTTCGGTCACATAGGCTTTGAACAGCGCGGTGATCAGGACACCGATGGTGAAATACATGCCGACATCGACGAAGTCGCGCATCGCTGTGCGCATCGCCAACACAAGCTTATCCGGCTTCGGCGCGGCTACCGGTTCGTGACTGTGATCATGGTCATGGTCGTGATCGCAATCCTTGTGGTCGTGATCGCATTCCCCGTGCCCGTGCCCGTGCCCGTGCCCGTGCCCATGTTCATGTTCATGCCCGTGAGCGGCTTTCTCGCTGTGCGGACCGACGTCAGCATTGTCATCGTCTACGCCGCGGTAAACGTGCTCCTGAAGAATCGTCTCGCGGCGCATTTTTTGCACCACGAAGCCCACCGCCACCGTCAGAACAAAAGCGATCGCCAGACGGCTCGAAGTAATAAAAATCGGGTTCTCGACAAGGTCGACCGTCTGATTACCCAGCTTGAACTTGCTTTTGTCGGTGCCGAACGCGCTCATCGTGCTGATCACCACGATCGGATTGATGATTGGCGCCGACAGCATATACGTGATGGCACACGACACCGGCAGCCCTTTGCGAATCAAACGCCTGATCACCGGAACGATCGCACATTCACAAACCGGCAATACGGCCCCGAGCAAGCCACTGACAATGATCGCCACCCAGCGATTCCTGGGCAAAACTTTATCGATCAGACCGGGAGGCAGATAGGCATCGATAAAACCGGAGATCAGCGTCCCCAGCACGATGAACGGCAATCCCTCAAGCACGATGCTGAGGAAGATAAAACTGAGGTCGGTGAAAGAACTGGTTTCGGGAGCCATGACTAACGTTGTCGGAGCGGGCCAAAGAAGCGACACCGTGCCCGATCAAGCACAGGAAAGCAATCCCCGCATAGCCCGCATTTCCGCCCTCCACTTCCGGCAGCGCCCGTAACCAGTCCGCGAATTTATTTCCGGTAAAATTATATGTTTACAGATTCGGTGGAAAATACGGTCCAGCCTTGCTACATGGGGCACCAGACGGGATATTCGGCGCCAATGATGAAATTGATCACCCGCCGCGCCGTTCTGCGCATGGCCGCTCTCGGCACGACCTGTGCGGTGCCTTACACCTACGGGGCGACGCGCGGACGTTCGGGCCTCGTGGTAGAACGCAGCACTTGTCCGCTCCTTCCCGACCACTCTCAACTCGACGGCCTGCGAGTGGCGGTGATGTCCGATTTTCACTTCGATGAAACGCTGGACGGCGGTTTGGTTGACGAAGCCGTTGCACTGAGCAATGCACAAGACCCACACGTCGTGCTGTTACCCGGGGATTTTGTCAGCCACGACGCTCTCGCCGCCAGGCAGTTCGCACCGCATCTGAAAAATCTGCGTGCCCGACTCGGCGTGTTTGCCTCAACCGGAAATCACGATCACTGGTCCAATGTAAACATCATCACCGACACCCTGCGCGACAACGGCGTCGAAACTCTGCGCAATGAGTCACGCGTTTTAAGCTACCGGGGCCGGGATTTCGCCGTGGTCGGCCTCGACAGCATCTGGGGAGCGCACCCCGAACCGCGTGAGGCGACCGGGGATTTGCCGGAGAAAATGCCGCGTATCCTGAGCATGCACGAACCGGATTACTTTGATATCTACCCTGACATGGCGCAACCCCGGCCGATTCTGCAGGTCTCCGGCCACACCCACGGCGGCCAGATCTGCGCGCCGTTTATCGGTCCTCTCAAGCTCCCCAGATGGGGTGAAAAATACGCCGCCGGCGCGTTCGGAGATGCCGGCGCACGGCTCTACGTGACGCGCGGCATCGGCACCATCGGTCCACCGGCGAGAATATTCTGCCGACCGGAAGTAAGTGTGATCACCCTCAAAGCTTGAGCCACCGAAAAGGCGGATCGCGTTTTCGCACTGGCAGTCCCGCTTCAGCGCAACTATGAATTGATCTATGCGTCTCCCCGAATGGCTGCTCTATAGCTTCGGAGTCATCTATCCGTTGATTCAGTTGCTCGGCGTCTACGCCGCCGGCCGCGCAGTGATGACTTCGCGCACTCCGCAGGGATCGATCGCCTGGGCGGTTTCGTTGATCAGCATGCCGGTCGTCGCACTGCCGATCTACATCTTCGCCGGACGCAGCAAGTTTGAGGGCTACATCAGCTCGCGCCGCAAAGTCGACGACCGCATCGAATCGATCTATCCCGAATTGCAGAAGGACCTGATCAACCATCAGCTCGAACCGCGGGCTTTTGGCAAATCCGACGGCTTTTTTGAAACCGCGCAACGTCTGGCTCAACTACCGATCACCGGCGACAATCAGGCAAAGCTCTACGTCAACGGCAAGGATGCCTTCGAGGAAATGTTCGAAGCGATCGATGATGCTGAACACTACCTGTTGGTTTTCTTTTTTATCATCAAAGACGACCTGCTCGGTGCCCGCTTCCGCGACGCCTTGATCCGCAAAGCCCAACAAGGTGTGCAAGTCTATTTCGCCTGGGACAGCGTCGGTTCCTCCAAGCTCTCTCAGGAATATGTCGACCGTCTCGACAATGCCGGTGTCAAGCTGGAGTCGTTTCGTTCCACGCGCGGTCTGCTCCGCTTTCAGCTCAACTTCCGCAATCATCGCAAAATTCTCATCGCCGATGGCGAGGTGGCTTTCGTCGGCGGTATGAACGTCGGTGACGAGTATCTTGGGGAGCATCCGAAATTCGGCACCTGGCGCGATACCCACCTTCGTCTCAAAGGGCCGGCGGTAACCGCCGTGCAGATCGTATTTCTCGAAGACTGGCACTGGATGACCGGCACCATTCCCGATGACTGGTGCTGGACACCAAAACCGCATCGTGCAGATTTCCCCGTGCTGATCGCACCAACCGCTCCGGTCGATCCATTTGATTCGGCACAATTGCTGTTCGTTTCCGCCGCGCACTCGGCTCGCGAACGACTGTGGATCGCCAGTCCTTATTTCGTTCCCGATGCGGCGATCGTGGCCGATCTCCAGGCCGCAGCGTTGCGCGGCGTCGACGTTCGCATACTGCTGCCCAGTCGCCCCGATCACCTGCTCCCTTACCTTTCTTCATTTGCCTACTATCCGGACATGCTCGGGGCCGGAGTAAAACTTTACCGCTACCAGGAAGGCTTTCTCCACCAGAAAGTCATGCTCATCGACGATCGCATCGCCTCGGTCGGCACCGCCAATCTCGACAATCGCTCATTTCGCCTCAACTTTGAAATCATCGCCCTGGTCGCCTCACCTGAGTTCGTCGCCGACGTGGAAAAAATGCTGACCCTCGATTTTTGTCGAAGCCGCGAAGTTGAACTCGGCGAATACTCCAAACGCCCGCTGTGGTTCCGCGCCGCCTGCCGCGCCTCGCGCCTGATGGCCCCCTTGCAATAATCCCGCTGAGGACGCGCCGGCCACGCAATTGCGCCGCCGGATTGCCTTTGCGGACACCTTCCGACACGTTAGCAATTAAGGTGCTGCCCGCCCCATGAAAAATACCATCCTGCCCCTGCTGTTCCTCGCCGGAACCCTCATTGCCAACAACTCTCACGCAGAGGATAACTGGCCCCAATTCCGTGGCCCCGACGGTCTTGGCCACAGTGTTGCCGAGGATGTGCCGAGCCAATGGCATGCCGATTCGGTCATCTGGAAAGTCGCGCTGAAAGGCTCCGGTCAATCGTCGCCGATCAACTGGGGCGACAAGCTCTTTCTGACCGGCGCGTCGACCGATGGCAGCGAGCGCTACGTCTTTTGTCTGAATCGCAAAGACGGTTCGACCATTTGGGAAAAAACTATCAAGTCGCCGATCACCGAGACGCCCCACAGTATGAACTCGTTCGCCACCCCCAGTTGCGCGACCGACGGTGCGCACGTGGTAGCCTTTTTTGGACCGGCCGGCGTTCACTGCTTTGACCTCGACGGCAAAGAGATCTGGTCACGACAAGTCGGTGATTTCCCCGGTCCGTGGGGCGTAGCCGCCTCGCCGATCATCGTCGGCGGCAAGGTCATTCAAAATCTCGATGCCGAAGGCCCCTCATCGCTGATCGCCCTCGATATCGATACCGGCGAGCCCGTTTGGCAAACCAAACGCGAAGACAAACCGCGCGGCGGGTGGTCGACTCCGGTCCATATCACCACCGCCGACGGCAAAAATGAAATCGTTCTCAACGGCGAGTTCGGCATCCGCGGCTATGATCCTGAAAGCGGCAAAGAGCTTTGGTTTTGTCGCGGCTTCAACGGACGCGGCTCGCCCAGCCCCGACTTCGACGGTAAAAAGCTCTACGTCATCAACGGCAAACCCGGCGACACCTACACGGTCACCCCCGGCGGTATCGGCGACGTCACCGAATCCCACATGAACTGGCATGCCGCCAGACGCAAAGGCCGCGACCTGCCCGCACCGGCTGTGGTCGGCGACTACGTGGTCACCGCCAACATGGACGGTATCGGCACCTGCTACGACTCTGCAACCGGCGAGATGCTCTGGTTCGATCGCCTCGGCGAAGGCGTCTCGCTTGCCGGCGCACCCCTCGTCGCCAACGGGCTGGTCTATTTCCAGGCCGTCAACGGCGGCGATGTACTCGTAATCCGTCCCGGCAAAACCTTCGAACTGGTCGCGCGCAATTCGATCGGTGCCAAACCCGACGAAATTTTCCGCGCCACGCTTGCACCGGTACAAGGCCAGTTATTTGCCCGTTCCGAGTCCATTCTCTACTGTATCGGTGGCCAAAAATAGTCGGCAGATTTAACTGACGATCAGTCGGTTAACCTGCAAAACCCTCAACAGTTGCTAAGTTTCCCGTCACAATTGCGTAAGCAAAAAGACCTTGTCGTCGACTCACTTATGAAGTTCATATTGAGCTTAACCATTTCCGCCTCGAACCGGGACGGCGGAACCGGGAATCCGTAAAACCTCCCGAAATCAAAAAAAACACTGAGACCAAAGACCATGAAGAAACTAATCGCATTGTTCGCCGCCACCCTCATCGCTTCTACTGCCGCTTTCGCCGGTGAGTACGAAGACATCAGCATCAAAGAGCTCAAAGAAGCCATCGACGCCAAGAAAGTCACCGTCATCGACGTCAACGGCTCCGCATCCTACAAGAATCGCGGCCACGTCCCCACGGCCATCGACTTCTCCGCAGCCAAGGAAGACCTTGCCAAGGTGCTTCCCAAAGACAAAGACGCTCTCGTAGTTGCCTATTGTGGTGGCCCCAGCTGCAGCGCTTACAAACGCGCCGCTGACGCAGCTGCCGAACTCGGCTACACCAACGTCAAGCACCTCTCCGCCGGCATCAGCGGCTGGGTAGCAGCTGACCAGAAGACCGAAAAGCCGAAAAGCTGATCCGGTCATCAACGCCTGACTGAAGGCGTTAGAAAAAATTCACAAGCAGGCGCTTCGACTCAGGTCGGAGCGCCTGTTTTTTTTGTGAATTTTTCTGCCAACCGCCTGCTCCCCTGCTCTCTGCTCCGGCGGCTTAGCCGGCCTACTTCCAATACACCGGCAAATCGTCCAGGGTATCCCGCAGGATCACCCGGATCGCCTCCTTCTCTCCACGCGACAAGTAAGCATAATCAGGATTCGGCCGCGCCGTGCTGATCGCTTCCGCAAGACTGCGATACACCATCGCCTTAAACTCCGGATGCAATCCGGTGAACGCGTCGCTGTAAATCATGTAGCTGCAGCGCACCTTGAACAGCCGGGTTTTAAGATCAAAATCCTTCAAGGCCAGCCCATTGCTCGCCGGCAGTCGATTGCGTAAAAAGAACTTTTTGTAGTCCGGATCGCCTTCGATCCCGCCGCCCGGCAGTTCGACTTCGTCGGCAAATAGGAGGTAGCGCGTCAAACGCTGCGCCTGCTTCTCCAACTCCAGCAAGTGCGCCGCACTCAGTCGCGCCCGACCACCTACCCCGTTGCGGGCCGCTTCATGAAAATAGCTCCGCGCCCGATAACCCGCTTCCACGACCCTGTGCGCAAATCCCGTCTGATGCTCATGCAGCAAGTGCGCCAGAATATCACTGGTCGGCACCGGGTAAGTCGCCGGGTCATAGTTTTTACCCATCGGATTTTCGATCTCATCAATCCTGGCACCATTCTGTCGACCGATAACATTTCCCCAATGCTTGTTGATGCCGCCCTCGCCGCTGACATGCCAGCCCCCGAATCGCTCATCGAACGGCACCCCATGACCGGACGTTTCCCGGCGGAATGAATCGAGACTGCCGCCCGTAATTCCCGGCAGCACAGACTTGATCACCGGCGTTGGCACATAACCGTTTTGTTTTTTCGCATGACAGTTCATGCACTTGTTCGCGCGTTCCAGTTCCGGTGCCGCATTGCCCTGCGGAATGTCGAAGATATAAAAAATGCCGCCCAACTCGGGGTCCATCGACATCACCTCGATCCGCCCCCCGGGGATATAGCCGAGATGAATGTTTTCGTTGAAATAAACCGCCCGCGGATTTTTCGGCGAGATCAACCGCAGCTGCAGACTTGTTGTCGAAAACACCAACATCTGTGAGGCGGGCGAGATTTCAAGCACGTCGAGCAAACTCTTCAAATACGCCAATTCACTGGACCGATCGAGCGCCACTTTGCCCGACTCGAAGTCCTCGCCGAGCGCGGTAAACCGATCCTGCAACGGCCGCGTCCAATAGTCGTGCGCCGCCGATTCCAGATCCGAATAGGCACGAGCTGCCTGAGCAGCTGACTCGGTAGCGTCATCATCTGAAGCTCTGCCGCCCGCACACACCCCCAACCAGATAACGGCCGATGCAAAGGCTGCGAACGAGTGCCCATGACGTTGATTCAGAATACTCACTGCGCACACCATACGCTCGTGGCCGTAGTGAATTCAACCACACTGATTTCACGCAAATCTGTCTCACGCAGGCTCTCTACCGGATCGAAAACCGGCACCGATAACCCGGATCTTCCTCCAAGTGAGGTCGTTCGCCCCGCACTTCAACCGAACACCTTTTGCTGCACCTGCCGGAGCACCTGCAGCCCATCCCAGTCCGAGCCCCGCATCCTCCGCCCCCCGGTGCTGCGCTTTTCGCTGAAGCGTTCGCGATTTTCTTCAAACACCCTCTGCAAAAACTCCGCTCCACCAATGGCCGCACCGTCCGTAAAATAACGCACCCTGCAGCGCAATACGTCACCGACGCTTAACTCGCCACCAGCCGTCAGCACCTTTTCCACTTCGGCCCGCGTCATCCCTGTTCGCCCCTTCGATCCCGTCCTCGCATCGGCATACCGCTCCTCACCATGCCCATACAGCAGCACCCGATAGCGCGGCGCCGTCGACCGCCACGTCACGCGGCGATTCTTTCCAAACGACGTCCGCTCCAAAATCGTACCCAGGCCCTTGCGCGCGACTGTGCTCCCCGCCACCGCCTCCCCGTAGCCACTCCAGCGATACGCCTTCGGATCATCGACAATTCCTGCCCGCACCGGATTCAGATCGATATAGGCCGCAATAGTCAACAAGGCCTTCTCATCCCCTTCCACCAAAACACTGCGAAACCGGTGTTCCCACAAAGTGCCCGTGCGGCGATGTCGGCGATTGTGCCAACGTGAGTAACGCTGCTTGAGTTCCTTCAGGAAAATCGACAGCGAAAACCGCCGCGCCTGATAACGAGCCAGAATTTCCGCCATCCATTTTCCAGTCGAATCCCGCCCCGCTCGATCCAGCTCCTGCAACGCCTCCTTCAGCTCCCGGCGCTGATAAATCAACGGCAGCAGCTCCCGCAGCCGGGCCTCCGTCAGCTCCCCCTGAACATCCCGCTGCGGAACCCCTACCAACAGGTGAAAATGATTCTCCATCAAACAATAGGTCACCACCCGCACGCCGCAAAACTCCTCTAATCGCCGCATCCACTCAAAGAAATGTCGCTTCTCAACTTCCCTGAGCGTGCGGTTTCGATCCACCACTCGCGAAATCACGTGATAATAAGACTCGGAGTGAGTGCGCAGAAGACGACGAGGCATGGCTGAAGGGGGCAATTGTTGATTCCATCCTTATATCTGAACCTCATCCGCCTGACAACATTTAATTTTACCGGAAATAAATTGTAGGAAATTCTCACTGTTTTTTCGGTATGTGATTGGTTGAGCTGAGACTCCATCACCGGCCTTAGCCGCTTAGCGGCTGTTGCCTCTATAGGCCCACACCCAAATGCTGAGCCATCCAGGCTTTGGCATGATCCCACATTCGCTCCGAGAGAACGTGCCCGGCACCGGCTTCGATGAAGGTGCTGAAATTTTCTCCCGCGCCAGTCCTTGCGTAAGCCTGAGCGATGCGTTCGATGCCGGCTCGCGCTTCGTTAATCGGTGATTCTCTGTCCCCTTCCCCAAGGTTGATGTGCAGCGCTCGGGGTGCGATCAGGGCCGCAATTTCCGGAGTATCGCCGTATCGCCACCAGCCGGGCACAAAGTTCGAGAAGCAGTGCAGCAAATGTTGGTCGGCGATCGCGCGATAAGTCGGCAGGCAACAGTTGGCCACCAGACATTTCAGTCGCGGCTCGAATGGCCCCACCAACCAAACATGAGTCGATCCCATCGAATGCCCGAAGCAACCGATACGCTGTGCATCAACCTCGGGTCGCTCGCATAACAAATCGATGGCACGACGCATATCCAGAATGTTTTTCCACGCCAGCGACTTTCCCTTCAACACGTAGTCGAGAAAGACAAACCGCTCGTAATCGGGCCCGTTCAGTGTGCCGGTCGCGTCCTGCCGTTCCTCAAAACCAAGTGCATCGATGCACAGCACGACGTAGCCCAGCTTCGCAAATGCCGCTCCGGTATGATGCATCGGATCCCCGGCGAGCCCTGCCGGTTCAGATTTCCCGATGTGGTACTGACCTCCATGCTGATGCCACACCGCCACCGCTGGCGCCGGGCGCGCACCATCAACGCCATCGGGAATTAACAGTAACGCGGGAACCCTATCGCCAGGCTCAGCCTCGTAGCTCAGCGTCTCGATCCGGTAGCCTTCTTTCGCTACAGACGCTGCGTCAATTTCCGTCAGCAGCGGCTCCGGTTGCGGCCACTCACCGCCCAGGCAATCCAACAGTTGGTCCCGCATATCCATCTTACCCTGTTTCCTCACTCAGCCCCTGATTCACACCTGATCGGCAATCGGTAAAATACCGAACAGCCAGCCCTTCAATTTTAGTCCCCTGGTCGCCCCCGGTTCGTCACGACGCAATACCGGTTGACCACCTTGCTCGCCCTCCCAGATCATTCTTCCGTTTTCATCGAGTCGTACCCGCCAACTGTTGGCCGGATCAAAATCACGCTGCAGACGCATGAGTAGATGTTTCGCGAACGCCTCGCTCTCGATCACGACTCCCGTTTCTGAATTCCACTTCGCCGACCGTGGATCAATATTGAAGGTACCGACGAATGATGTCCGGGCATCGACCACCATCGTTTTGGCGTGCAATCCCAAGTGCGCCCCTGACGAGGCCGAGTGGATCGCCCGCGACTCCGCGTCGACGTTGATTTCGTAAAGGTCCACGCCACTTTCGATCAGTTGTTGTCTGGTCTTGTGATAAAAAGCATGGACTGACATCTGATTGGTCGACGCGATCGAATTGGTGAGCAATCGCATTGCCACGCCTCGATGCTTGTTGCTCTCCAGCAGCCCGAGCATCCTCTCCCTCGGCACCAGGTAAGCCGTCTCAACAACGATTTCTCTCTCGGCACTGAGCGCAAGCCGTTCAATCTCCTCCGCCACCATGGACCCATACTCAAGGCCCGGCTCATCGCCCTTCGCCAATGTATCGACCACCAGTCGTGCGGGGCACCAAAACACTGGCTCCGGCTCCGGCCCAAAGCCACTCCCCGTTGGCCGCAGCAACGACACCGCCCGTTGCCCATCCAACTTCGACGGATAAGGAAAATGCTCTTCAGTGACGAACTGCGCCACCTTTTTCCGCAGATCTGCCCACTCTTCATCGGTATCGCGGGAATTCAAATAGTCCTGAAACCGCCCCTCCACCGGACGCGAGCGTTTGCTGTTCCAATAGGCATCGAAGGCCCCCGACGATTGCGCGACCACCGGTCCATAGGCAATCACATCGAGATCTCTGAACACCAGTTTTTTGTTCACTCCATAGTACTTGTCACCGACGTTGCGCCCACCGGTGATCACCACCTGGTTGTCAGCGATCATGAATTTGTTGTGCATACGGTGATTCAGCTCACCAAAATTAGTTAACAGATCCCAGTAACGCTTCAGCGCCTGCGTGCCGTCACCTTTGAGCGGATTATAAAGGCGCACATCTACATTGGGATGGACTGTCAGCGCCGCCACTTTCGAGTCATCGCGTCCGTAGAGCATGTCATCGACGAGCAAACGCACCCGCACCCCGCGATCCGCCGCCGCCATCAGGCGTTCGAGCAGGACCGTACCGGTCGCATCACTCCGCCATACGTAGTATTGCGCATCGAGCGTTTCCTCCGCCGCCTCGATCATTGCAAGACGCGCGACGAACGCTTCATCACCTCGATCAAGAAGTCGAAACCCCGACTTCCCCTGATGCTGCTGCACACTTGGCGAAATCGCTGCCGCCAGTCTTGTACCCGCCACCTGCGACGGCGAGGGCGCCAGAGTGACTTGAGGCTTCCCCTTTAGAATCAAAGGCGAATTCGCGGAATTCGAGACGCAGGAAACCGTCATCAGCACCGCGACAGCGAGGCTCAACCGGAATGAAGATTTGACGGCGTTCATCGCTTGTTAGCAGACCACAGATCGGCCCCTGACGGAAAGCCCTTTATCGAGGCGCCCGATCGGCCTGCGGGGTGCGCGATTGTGTGGCTTTTTAACTTCTTTCCAACGGCCTCCCGTGGGACTGATAACAAACTTCAAGCTATGCCGAAAATTACCGCCATCGAAACCTCGATCCCTTCGGCGATCATGCCGAACCTGATCCTGGTTCGCATCCACACTGACGCCGGCCTGATCGGCTGCGGCGAGACCTATTACACACCTCACGCTATCCAGTCGCTCATCCACGACTGGATGGCCGAACGACTGATCGGTGCCGAAGCCACCGACATCGAAGCGCATTGGCGGTTTCTTTACGAACGCTGCTCGGCTTTCGGTGCTCCCGGCGCGGAAATGCGCGCCCTGTCCGCGATCGATGTCGCCCTCTGGGATATTCTCGGCCAGGTCTGTGGCCAGCCCGTCTGGAAACTTCTCGGGGGTCAGTCACAGTCATCGGTCGCCATTTATAATACCTGCGGCGGCCCCGGCTACGGAGCAGTAAAAGGTAACTCCGCTGAAACTCCCGGCCACCCCGGCTGGCCCGGCTACGGCGACGAGGGTGAGCCCGGTCCGCTGCAGGACAACTGGTCGTCGATTCACGCCGCCGACGAGCTCGCCGAAGAGCTCATTTCCGAGGGCATCGCCGGCATGAAGCTGTGGCCTTTCGATCGCTACGTGCACCGCCGCGGCAGCGGCGTCTACCTCTCCCCCGCCGAAATTGAGGAAGGTATGAAGCCGCTGCGCAAGATTCGTGACCGGGTCGGCGATCGCATTGAAATCATGATCGAAGGGCACGCCTTTTTCCGCCTGCCGACTGCTCTGCGCCTCGCCGACTCTTTAAAAGAGATTCGACCACTCTGGCTGGAAGATTTTCTGCCGCTCGACAATATCGACACAATCGCCGATTTCCGTCGCCGCTCCGGACTGCCGATCGCCGCCAGCGAAATGCTGCTCAGCCGCACCGCCTATCGTCCGCTGCTGGAAGCCAGTGCCGCCGACTATGTCATGGTCGATCCCACCTGGGCGGGTGGCATCAGCGAAACGCGACGCATCATCGAATTGGCGCAGAGCTACAACCTGCCGGCGACGATGCACGACTGCACCGGACCGCTGACATTGTTCTCCGGCCTGCACTGTTCGGTGGCTTCGCAAAATGTGGTATTTCAGGAAACCGTGCGCGCCCACATCCGCACCTTTTACGAACGGCTCATCGATCGGCAGCCACAGATCGAAAACGGTCGCCTTTTGCCGCCGACCGATCCGGGACTCGGCACGGCCCTGCTGCCGGAGCTGTTTCAGTCGGGCGAAAACCAATACCGGCGCAGCGAAGCATGAGCAACCAACTTCCGACCGCCGTCCGGCACCGGGTGATCGGCACGACGACACTGGCCGCGGTGTTGCTCTATCTCGATCGCATCTGCATTGCCGAAATCGCCAAGCTCGACTCGTTCCAGGCCGAGCTGTCGCTGTCGAAAGAGCAGACCGGCGCGGTCCTGTCGGCGTTCTTTTTCGCCTACGCCCTCGCACAGGTTCCTGCGGGTTGGTTGTCCGATCGCTTCGGCGCACGCCGCATGTTGCCGATCTACATCGTGCTCTGGTCGATCTGCACCGCGCTGACCGGACTCGCCAACGGCTTCCTCATGCTGATCGCCGCGCGGTTGGTATTCGGCATCGCTCAAGCCGGCTGCTACCCGACAGCGGGAAGTTTGATCCGCCGCTGGACACCGCTGCCGAGTCGCGGCACGGCAAGCAGTATCGTATCGTTCGGCGGTCGCCTCGGCGGCGCCATCGCTCCCCTGCTGACCGCGTGGCTTTTAAAAGACTACCTCGGCTGGCGCTGGGTGCTGGTTCTCTACGGCTCGTCCGGCCTGCTGGTAGCGCTTTTGTTTTGGAATGTGTTTCGTGAAACTCCCGATGAGCATCCGCGTTGCAACGACGCCGAGCGAGAACTCATTAAGGGGGGTGACGACGACACAACGTCCTCCGGCCCGCCACCATTTCCGCCGCTCCATTTGCTCGTAAAAAGTGGCACGATGTGGCTGATGTGTGCGCTGCAATTCGGTATCAACATCGGCTGGGTGTTTCTGGTGACGTGGCTGCCGACCTATTTAAAAGAGGTTAAAGAAGTCGACCCGAAAATCGGCGGACTGATGTCCACACTGGTGCTTTTTGCCGGCATCATCGGCATGCTGTGCGGCGGTCGTCTGACCGATTTTGCAACCCGGAAACTCGGCGTTCGCTGGGGGCGTTCACTGCCGATCGTCGTCTGCTACGCCATCGCCCTCACCGCCTACCTGTGGTGCCTGCGTCTGGAATCCGCGTGGTCGTTCATTGCCGCCGCAGCCGTCGTCGCCTTCGTCACTGACATGAGCGTGCCCGCGATCTGGGCCTACATGCAGGACGTCGGGGGGAAAAATACCGCTGCCGTTTTCGGTTGGGGTAACATGTGGGGCAATCTCGGTGCCGCCACGACTCCCCTGCTGGTGCCGATTGTACTCACCAAATGGGATGGCAACGGAGACTGGCACGAAGCGTTCCTGCTTTTCTCGGCCGGTTATCTGGTCGCTTTGCTCGCCGCTCTTGGCATCAATGCGCAGCGAAAAATCAGTGCGTAACATTGTTTGCATACGAGCGTTTAACTCACTGCCTCTATGAAAAAATATCCCGTCTCGACTTTGTTGCTTCTCGTTTGCGCAGCGTTGACACTTTCGTCTCAGCCAGTGTTTTCCCAGGACAACAAACCGGCTCAAGCCGCTCCTGAGCCACCGCCCCTGCCGAAGTACCCGGATCCGGATGAGCTGCTGGCCGCCATGAAAAAAGCGGCAGCGTATTTCCGCAGCAACCTGTCGATGGCCGGCGGCTACGCCACCTCATGGCCTCGCGACCTTAGCGAATCCATCACCGAGAACCACCAAGGGCCGGCATTGATCTCGATTCAGCCACCCGGCACTCCCCACGTCGGACTGGCCATGCTCGAAGCCCACTTCGAAACCGGCGACGCCTTGTTTTTACAGGGAGCCAGAGAAGCGGCCGACGCCCTCGCCTGGTGCCAACTCGCCTCTGGAGGCTGGACCTCGGAATTCAGTTTTGAACTGCAACAGGCGCGCCGCTATCACTACCGACGCGACATCGAAGCAGGCGATGTCGAACCTGGAAATCGAAGCGCCCGCTCATCACTCGACGATAACAAGACCCAATCGGCGATCCGCTTTTTGCTCGAGTTCGCCAACTCCGATGCAGGAAAAAGCGCCCCTGACGTCCGCCAGACTCTCAACTTTGCGCTCGATGGACTCCTCGCCGCGCAGGCGCCTAACGGCAGTTGGCCACAGCATTTTTCCGGTCCTGCCGCCGCTGACCTGGCAGTCATCCCTGCCAGTTTTCCGGCCGAGTGGTCGCGCACGTTTCCGAAGGTCGACTACACCGGCCACTACACGCTCAATGACAACAATCTGCTCATTGTCATGCACCTGTTGCTCAAAGCTTATCAACTGGAGAGCGACAACAATCAGCGCTTTCTCGATGCGGCCAGGCGCCTCGGCGACTTCCTGCTGCTCGCCCAACTGCCCGAACCGCAGCGTGTCTGGGCGCAGCAGTACGACTTCGACATGCACCCGACCTGGGCGCGAAAATTTGAGCCACCGGCGGCGTGCTCAGTCGAAAGCTTCGGCGCCATGGAAGCCCTCTACGAAATATGGCTGGCCACGGGTGATGATCGCTACATCGCCACACTTCCGGAAGCCTTGGAGTGGTTCAAGAAAAACCAAATAAAGGAAGGAGAGTGGGCGCGCTTCTACGAACTGCAAACCAACCGTCCACTCTACTGCGAGGCCGACACCTACCTCGTCACCTACGATGATAGCAATCTGCCGACGCACTACGGGTTCAAGGTATCCGGCGGCTTCGGCCGCGGAATCACACGCTTTGAGGAACAACTCACCCACAAGCGCGACGAAGTTCTGGCCAAGCGTGAGCGGTCCTTACCCGATTCCGAAAAAGAGTGGTCCGACCGCGCCCGTAAGCTCGCCCCGGGCGCTCGCGACGCGCTCAAGCTCCAGAAGAAAGAAGGCTACTGGGTAAGCGGCGACTTCATTGGCGCCGGCGAATTTGTCAAACACATGCGTTCGATGACGACCTACCGCGAGGCAGCAGATAAGGGTGGCGAAACTTTTTCCGCCATCCGTGAGAAAGAGATCGAGAAAGAAAAGCAGCAACAGCGTGAGCGGGAAGCCGCCGCTGCTCAGGCTGCCGAAAAAAATTAGTCGCGGCCGCCCGTTTACATCAACTCCAATCAACCAGACCGACACTTCACAATGATTCGCCCTATCCTTTTCTCTGCATCCCTGCTGCTTTTTCTATTCAACGGACTCGCCCTGTCTTCCGCCGGCGAACCGGAGCTCGTTTACAGCAAGCGCATCTGGGACAAGGCTCCGCACAATGCCTTCACCGATCTGATCCGCGACAACGACCGCTGGCTGTGTGTGTTTCGCGAAGGCAGCGCCCACGTTTCGCCGGACGGCAGTCTGCGCGTCATCGAGTCCAAAGATGGAGAGACTTGGAAATCGCTGAGTCTCGTCGGACATCCGACAGAGGACCTTCGCGATGCAAAAATCAGCCACACACCCGACGGCAAACTACTGCTCAACGGGGCCGGCATGATCGCCGACGCCGAGATCCGCTATCATTCGATGTCGTGGCTGTCGGAAGACGGCGGCAAGACCTGGGACGCCGGTCGTCGCATCGGTGATCCCGGCTTCTGGCTGTGGCGCGTGCAGTGGCACAAGGGCAAAGCTTACTCAATGGGCTACCGCACCGATCGAGATCGCAGCCAACGCATTCTCCGACTCTATCAGTCCGACGAGGGCAAAACTTTCGAGACTCTGGTGCCTTCACTGGCGACGCCCGCGGGCTGCGGTGAAGATATTATTCTTTTCGACAAAGACGACAACGCCCTGTGCCTGATCCGCCACGAGTCGGGCAACAAGCTCGGCCAACTCGGTAAGTCGGAACCGCCCTACACCGACTGGACCTGGTCGGACATCGACAAGCGCATCGGTGGACCAAATATGATCCGCCTCGCCGACGGACGTATCGTCGTCGCCGCCCGACTCTACGATGTCGCAGCGCGCACCTCGCTGTGCTGGCTCGATCCCGAAAAAAATACGCTCACCGAATTTCTCAAACTTCCCTCCGGCGGTGACACCAGCTACGCCGGTCTGGTGTGGCACGATGACCTGCTGTGGGTCAGCTACTACTCTTCGCACGAGGAGAAAACGGCGATCTACCTGGCCAAGGTGAAGTTTTGAGGGCTGCGCAAATGGCGCAGTGACAGAAGTAGCGGAATTCGTCAGAATTTCGTCGAGCGTCGTTCGGCCAACGCATCGGCGAAATTTTGACCAATTCCGCTGCGCCTGGTTTGCGCACGTTTGTCTTTTTTTGACACTTCAGCCGCCATTCGAGGCAAAATGCTATACCCCTCATGCCCCGCAAACCGGTCACACGCCTGCTGGTCCCCGGTGTAATCGCCGCGCTATTGATCGGCGGCATTGTCTTTCGTAAAGACATTCTAGCGAAGCTGGAGAACATCTCTGAACTCAGCGAGGCAACCGCTTTCGCAAGCAGTATCGCCCTCGCCTGCCGAACTTTCGCAGCAGATGAATCGGGAAACTATCCGCCCGATCTGAACGCGTTGATACCCGACTACATTGATATCGATTCCTTATTCGTATACGAAGATGACAGTCCGCGATGGGTCTACCAACCCGGCCTCCACGCCAACACCGATAACGATGCCGTTCTGTTCCACTCCATCAGACCGATCAATTCCCTGTGGGTCCGGGCCCACGTAGGCGGCAGAGTCACGGTCAGCAAAGATCTCGACGATCCGGAAGGCAGGCCGGTCGGCAAAGGCGGGATCTGACGCCTGCTGCCAGGGAAGCACGACACTCCTGTCGTGCCCTCGCGGCCGGCATTGCTGGCGAACCGCTGTTCCCATCCGCCGTCATCACCCGGCATTCATTCCACCTCATCCCCCGGCAAGAAACCACAGGAGTGTGGTGCTTCCTTGGTGCCATCAGCCGTTATGCGGCTTGCGTAAGGAGGTGCAACCGCACCGGTCGAAAATATTTGCCGATACGATCAAGGTTTTTTGTCCGGCGTCGGCGTCGGCGCCGATGCGGGCTTGGCCGCCGGTTTGGGAGCCGGCTTCGGCGCAGGTACGACCGTGGGCTTCGGCGTGGATACGGGTGCCGGCGCCGCCGAGACAGCAGCTGCCGCGGCACTTGAGACGCCGGCTGGCTCAGCGCGCTTCAAGTATTGAAACAGATCGCTGTCGGTTGACAGGATCACTGTGCTGTCGCCGCCAAGAATTTCGCCGTAGAGCTCCATCGTCCGGGTGAATTCGTAAAAGCTCGCCGCCTCGGGGCTCTGGTTGTAGGCCGCGGCATAGATCTCGGTCGCTTTTGCATCGGCCGTGCCTTTGATCGACTGCACCTCTTTGTAGGCCTTCGACTGAATCTCCTTCAGGTCCTTCTGCATGTTGCCGAGAATCTTCGCGGCTTCGCCCTCACCTTCCGAACGGAAGCGATCGGCGATTTGCTTTCGCTCGGAGATCATGCGCTCAAAGATCTGCTGCTGAACGCTGTCATTATAATTGATCCGCTTAAATCGCACGTCGAGCAGCTCAATTCCCAGGCCCTCAAGTTTCGCCGCGCTCTTTTCGAAGATCTCCTGTTCCAACACGCCACGGCCAAAACGGATCGGCTGTAAATTGCCGACCGTTCCGGTCATGTCGGCTTCGACCAGTTCCTCGGGCTGCGTGGGCTTGCGCTCCTTGGTAGTGCGGATCACTTCGATCAGCTCATGCTTGGCGATGGTGTTGCGCGTTTCCGAACCGAGAATGTCATCGAGACGCGACAAGGCGCGCCGCTCATCGCGAAGGTTTTGAAAATACGCCAGGGGGTCAGCGATCCGCCAGCGACCGTAGGTATCGACCTGAATGTAGGTCTTTTCTTTGGTCGGCATGCCTTCCGAAACGCCGTCCCACTCGAGCACCCGTTTCTCGAATTTATTCACCGTCCACAGAAACGGAATCTTAAAGTGCAGTCCGGCTTCGGAAGGTTTGTCTTCACCCTCAGGGGCCGGCGAGTTGATCGGATCACCAACCGTTTTACCAAACTGAGTGATGATGACCTGGTCGGTCTCTTTGACCGTGAAAAATGCGCCGCTGACGACCGCGAGCACGATGATCAGGACGAGTGCCACGAGGCAGCCTGCGATATTCTTTTTGTTCATGACGAAAATGATTTAAAAATGGAAAGTCGAATGAGGGCGCGCCTACTGGCCTTTGTTGTTCCCCTGACCTTCGGAACCGAGTTGCAGCAGCGGCAGGATCTGGCTGGCATCTTCGTCGATGACGATTTTTTTACCCAGCTGCGGCACGACATCCTGCAGCGTTTCGAGGTAGATGCGGCGCTTGGTCACTTCCGGTGCCTTCTGATATTCAGTGTAAAGCGCGGTAAACCGTCCGGCGTCGCCTTCCGCCTCATTGACGCGCTCGGTCGCGTAACCCTCAGCCTCGCTGATCGTCTGCTCCGCTTCACCGCTCGCCCGTGGCACTTCCTTATTGTACTGCCCGTTGGCAACGTTGACCGCCTTCTCGCGCTCCTGTTGCGCCTGATTGACCTCGTTGAAGGAGGCCTGAACCGCCTCCGGAGGATTGACGTTTTTCAACTGCACCTGGTTAATGTTGATACCCATCGCGTATTTGTTAACCAGGGCCTGAAGCTTCGCGAGACACTCCGCCTCGATTTCCTGCCGCCCGACGGTGATCACTTCATCGACGGTTCGGTCTCCTACCACTTCGCGCATCACTGACTCGGAGGCATCGCGCAGCGTGTTATCCGCATCTTTGACGTTAAAAAGATACTCTTTCGGATCCTCGATTCGATACTGGATCACCCACTCGACCAGCGCCGCGTTCAAATCGCCAGTCACCATCTGCTTTTCCTGCTCGCGCTCGTCGTAGCTGGAAGACTGGCCGGCGTAAGTCGCACCGGGCGTCGCAAAGCCGAACTCCTGCTTCAACTGCCTCAACACAGCGATCGATTCGACCGTGTCGATTCCAAGCGGCAATTTAAACTGCAGCCCGGGCTTCACCGTCTTAATATATTTGCCAAAGCGCATCACGACGGCCTCTTCCTCCTGCTGAACCTGATAGAAGGACGTCATCGCCACCAAACCGAGCAGGATGGCAACAACGGCGCTGCCAAGCACCTTGCCGTTAATTGGGATCTCGACCTGCTGGCCACCGATTTCGAGTTTTATCATAATGGCACACTAGGCGCAGACAGAGACGGAACAATTGGAAAACGGAACCTCGTTTATAATCGATGAAAAAACTTCCTGACCTTCCCTCCCCGCATGGTAAAAACTTGATGCCCCCACTCGATTACTCATGAAAGCCACTGCCATCGTTTTTCTTTTCCTTTCCATTCTGCTGCCGGCGGGTGCCGAGGTTGTATGCTCGGAGACCTCCGACACCCTCTCGGTCAGCGTCGATGGCAAGCCGGTGCTGACCTATCAAAAATCGATCAAGGAATCCCCCGCCGGAATCGACCCAATCTATCGGCGCAGCGGCTACATCCACTCGATCAAAAACCCTGATGGTCAGACCTTGAGCGGTGATTTTGCCCCCGACCACGCTCATCAGCACGCGCTGTTTTTCGCCTGGCGGCAGGTCAATTTCGAAGGTCGGCAGACAGATTTCTGGGATCAAAAAAGTGATCGGGGTCGCACTTTTCACGAATCCGTCGAAGCGGTGACGGGCGGCAAGGATTCGGGCACATTCACCGTCCAGCTGCGTCACGAAGACCTGACCGGGGCCGGGGCCCCCAAAGTGATCATTCGCGAGACCTGGACGGTCACCGTCTACGATCGCGGCGAAAATGAGGACGCCTTTTGCTTCGACCTCGAACAGGTGCAGACCAACGTCACCGAATCGCCCATCGTCATCGAAAAGTATCACTACGGTGGGATGGCGCTGCGTGGCAATTCGCAATGGCTGTCGTCAGAAAGTGACGCCGCTGGATTTATGACCAACGAGGGTAAATCTCGCGAAGCGGGCAACCACTCACGCCCGAACTGGGTCGATATGTTCGGACCCGTCGATGGCAAAATGGCCGGCATAGCCGTGCTTTCGCACCCGGGCAATTTTCGCCATCCACAGCCGGTGAGGCTGCATCCCACCAAACCGTATTTCAGCTTCTCGCCGATGGTCGAGAGCGAGTTCAGTATCGCTCCCGGAAAAACCTACCGCGCCCGTTATCGTTATCTCGCTCACAACGACGCGGCCGACGCGAAACGCATCGATGCTGAATGGCAGGCGTTTTCGAAAAGTCCGGCGGACAGCCGGTCAAGGTAAGCGTCGGCGCGGCCGGGTCGACGCGCCGGGCAGGATCGACAACAAGTCACCTTCGCGGATCACTCCGCCCACAATGACCCGCACACCGATGCCGGCTCCGCCGCGCCCCATCGCTCTGGTCATGCCCGGCCCGGTGATGCGTTCCAGGTAACCACACGGCGGCCGGGGGCGGTCGTACTCCACCACCACCCCGTCGCCACCGATCGCGATGCGTCGGTCCCGCAACTCTTCGAGATCGATGCCCCGCGTCACCAGGTTCCGCCGGTGCTGACCTTCTCCCACCTCAACACCAAAGTCGCGTTCCATCACCTCGAGCCCCTCGACTGCTATCAAGGTGACTTCACAAACATCGCGCGGCGAAAACCTGCCGGTCCCGAGCAGATAACGATCCCCCTCGAGCCCGCGCCCGGCGACCGCGACCACCTCGGAGCGCCGCTGCATCGGTTCACCGGCCGAGTCGGTCAGGTAAATGGCTTCGATGCTCCCCGCATTCACCCGATGACTTCGCTCACGACTCCGGCACGCTCAAGCCTCTCACTCAACGACGGCCGCGCGGCGACAGATCGTGCTCCGTTTCGGTGCCCTCACTCAGCTTCAACGCAGCCAGTGTTTTCTCATCCTCTTTTAATGTAACCGTGCCGACTTCGCCCAGCGTCGTTTTGGTTGCCACGATTTTACCTTCCGCGTCGAGACCAACCAGCAGGTAGCCCTCAAACTCCCACCCCCCGACATTGGAACTGTCCTTGTCCGAGTCATACGCAGTCTTGAACGAGTTCAGCTCAAACTCAGACGACTTACCGGCCGCCAATTCTGTCGAAAATTTCTGAACTGACAGGATTTTATACCAATCTTCGTCCCGGTTGGCGTAGCGACGCGAATTTCTGCCGACCAGCAAAATGGTAAAATCAGTCTTCGCCAAATCAATATCCCGCGACTGGTTCGACACTTTGACGGACGTGCTCACTGTCATATTCTTCATGTAAAAACTGCCGCCCTGCCGTTCACGTTTGCGACCGATTGATACATCGATATCCAGTTTGGCCATCTCTTTCGGCGCATTGGCGATAATCTTTTTCTGCGATTCGTCATCGAACACCGAAATCTTGGTATTAAAGATCTGACCGTCACTTCGTTTGATCTGCACGTTGCCGCTACTCGCCGTGTAGCCGAGCACCTCAACCGTCATCGATTGGCCCGACGTGCTTGACACCTCGATCTCTTCCGCGTCAGCGACGGCAAATGCAGCGCAACTGAAACAGACCAACAGCAGCCGGGAAAACAGAAAGTGAGAACAGGGGTTGGCAATCATAACGTCAGAGAGTGAGAAATTTTCGGCTTCGAAAGCCAGCCTACCTTTTACCAATCGCCCCGGCAAGCCACAACCCGGACACATAGCCGAAGAAGTTACGAACCCGATTTTAGAAACTCCAACAAGTCACGCAACTCACTGTCCGTCAGCATCAAAGGCAAACCTGTCGGCATAAATGACACCTGCAGCTCCTCCATTTCCACAATGTCATCGCGATCAAAATTGACGCTGCGGCCGCTGGCGTCGCGCATCGCCTCGCGCGTCGATGAGCGCAGCCGGATGCCGGTAAAAACGGTGCCATCCTTGAATGTCACCGTACGGGGCAGGTACTCGGGAGCGATCTCTGCATTCGGGTTCAGAATCGACTCCAGCAGATTGCCGGGGTCGCCCCGACCACTCACCCTGCTCAGATCCGGACCAACCACGCTGCCGCGCCCTTCGTGGCGATGACAGTTGGCGCACAGCGCCAGACGCGGATGATGAAACAGGCGCCGTCCGTTGTCGACATCGGCATCACCTTCAACTGCATCCAGACGCGCCTGCCAGGCGGCGACCTCCGTCAACGCCGGCCGACCTGCAGCGAGTGATCCGGGCGACACAACGGCGTCGGCCGATTCTTTCAAAAGCGGACGCTGCGCGGTCGCTTTTTTGACCTCCGCCACCTGAGCCGGCTGCAGCGCAATCGAGCGTAGAGCACGCAGCGCCTCCTCCGCAATCGCCAGATCCCGGTCAGCCGCCAGATCGATCAACAGCGCCACATTTTTTTCACCGACAGCCGCCAGACCGATGATGGCTTCAATGCGCAAAGGGGTCGGCTGCGCCGTGTCACCCGCCAGTTTTTGCAGAATGTCCTGTGCCGGAACCGGGTTGCCGGCCAGGGTGCGCACGATCTCCAACGACAGGTCCGGATCACCGACATCGAGCATTTCGACCAGTACCTCAGTGGGCAAACCGCGAGGGTAACGCAGCGACGGCGGTACTCCCGGCTTCGGATGGGTGCGCGGCTTGCTGACCGCGATCCTCAACGCATAAGCCCGAATACGGGGTGCCGTATTGTCGTCGAGAATACGATTGAGCAGTTCCTCAGCATCAAAAATGCCAGCCTCCGGTTTTCCCGCCAGCGTATTCTTCGCCGCCAGCGCAGCCTCAAACATTTTGAACGACAAATCACCACCACGGCTCAACATCGTATCCACCTCGTCCGAGAAATCCCCCAAACGGGCGTCGGCGATCCAGCGCAACGCTTCGAAACGCACCGCCTCGTCTTCGCTGCCGAGAAAGTGAGGCAACCAACGAGCCGCGACATCGCCGTCATGGGTCAGCTTCAGGGCCAGCAAGGCATGCAACGCATCTTCCCCCGGGATCTCACCGGCCTGCCACCCGGTCGCCTGCCGCGACAGCGCCAGCAAGGCCGCACGCGCCACAAAAGGATCCTGATCGCGAGCCGCGACGAACAATTCCCCCCGCTCCGCTTCGCCGGAGCCGTCGCGCAGCCTGGCGGCACGCCTCGCCGTTTCAGTCAGCGGCCTCAGCTCCATCTCTCCGAGCCACGGCGCAGCCGCCTCGAGATCGAGTTCCAGGCGCCACAGCCTGCCATAACCGTGGACCGGATAGCGCCCGTCGACCCAGTCTGTCAAATACCACACCCGCTTGCCGGCGCTCGCGGCAGCTTCATATTCAGCGATACAAACCGGTCGAAAGTAACGGCCACCGTGCATCAACGCCATTCGCTCCGCCGAGTAACTCGCCCCTTGCGCCCGCAGGGCAAAGAAATCGATACGATGATCACTCCACGACGGTACGATCAAGCCGTTGCCCAGCACCGCCACACCGCATGGTCCCTCACCCGAAGGATGAATCATCGGCAAGGTGCCACGCAGTTCCCCGTTCCAGCCGACGAAGGGATGATGCGCCGCCGGCCCGTAAGCGCGCTGATACCCATAGTCGCCGCCATCAACGACATGCAGCAACCGGCAAGGCGGACGCTCACCGGGATCGTTCTCGGCAGCAAACATCTCGCCATCGCTGCGCACCACCAGCCCGAACGGATTCCACATTCCACGGGCTATTCGATGCAGCTTGGTGCCGTCAGGCGACATGCGAAAAACGCCCCCCTCGCCGACTCCGCTCGCCGACGTGCCGTCCATCGCCGTCAGCGTCCACGGCTTTGCGAAATTTTCACCCAGCCCGAAACACAAGTCTCCATTCGGGTGCCAGGCGAGCCCCGACAAGCCATTGTGAGGATAATCCGCCCCGGTCGACAAGGTCGCCAGTTCCTCCTCAACGTCAGCCCGTCCGTCACCATCGCTGTCTCTGATCCGCAGAACCCGCCCCCGCTCGGCAAGATACACCCAACCGTCCGCGCCCAGTTCCAGATCCATCGTGTGAAATGTCGCCTCATAGAACACCCGGCGGCCGTGCGTTCGATCGTCCTGACTTGACGGATCGAACACCAACACCTGATCGAACTTCGGCCCGGCATAGTCGTCGGGCGGCATGTGAGTATGGCATGCCACCGCCCAAACCTTGCCCTCCTCATCGACATCGATACCGGTCGGGGTGGCGATATCCGGATGCTCAACCACCAGGGTCATGGCCACTCCGGGAAGCAACGTTTCAAGATCCGATGGCCGTGGGGCCTGCCCTGCAGCGACGCCCGGGCAGGCAAGCAGGCACACGAGCCCCCTACCGGGTCCCCGCCGAAAAATGGCCGACAATGCTTTCACCATTCCAAATATCAACGGACGCCGGCACACAATGCAAGACGCATGGCGTTTAATTGCGTTTATCCGACACTATCTGCTGTTGAAATCAGTTCGATTGTCGGAAAGGTTGGGGCGACCTGAACTAAATGAATCGAGTCTCCCTAATTACCCCCGCTATCGTCGTTACGATCGCCTGCCTGGCGACCGCATTCGCCGTAACCAGACGCGAGTCCGCGATAGGCACGTTACCGATACGGCCCAGCCAGGAAAACCGCACCGAAGACAATCGGCTCTATACCCCATCGACCCAATCGTTATTGCGCGAGCACAGTTGGCTTGAGCAGGTGAAAACCATCGATCTACGCCTCAATGCCAACGATGAAATCGAAGCCAGGCTGGAGGTCGAAGCAGAAGATACTGATTTTGCCGATGCCGGCCTGCGCAAACTCGCTGTCCATCGTTTACCCAGTGAGTTTTTAGTGCCACGCCTGCACTACCAGCCCGCGTCACCCGCGGACGAATTCGACGCGCTCAATCTCATGCTCGCCGAATACTCGCGTAACGGCGTCAGCGTGCCGCGCGGTTCCAAAGGCGACACAATGGCTCATTACACGACCAATCTGGTTGATTCAGTGCCGTGGAAATTGCGCGGTGACTACGATTTTATTCCTAACCCCGATTACTGCCCATTGCGTTTTTCGGTGATCAACAACTGCCTTCGCCCGGGGCTCTGGGAAATCAGCGCGGTCGATCGGACCGGCGAAATTTACCACTCGTGGTTCGACATGCCGAGTAGCCGCTACTACCGCCTGGTCAGTGATGTTAACGGACTCAGCCCCGATTTCGTAAAGCCTGCTCTCGAGTGGAAAGACGGAGTGACCTTTCCGCTCGCCCTCGACCGACTGCGCCGCGGCAAAAAGCTGATCGGCGAAGTGCCGATAACTCGGAAAAATGCTGCGATCAGTTTTTCCACTCAGGGATCACGCCGGAAATTGCACAAAAATTACGTGCAGGTTGAGACCGAAACCGGCGAACGTCGGGCACCTGCTGAACTCGACGACATTTTGCGTCTGCCCGTGCACATGGCGTCCTTTGAGGAACCGGGTATCTACTACGATGACCGCCGGCGCCAATTCGATTTTGATTTTCTTGCCAACCCGCTGACGGCTAAAGTAAGCCGCGTCGACCCCATGACCAGTTATCGCTGGCGGAAAGAAAAGGGACGGCCCGCGATGGCGGATGCATACGATTACATCGAAATCGACATCGACCTTGGTGGAGGCAAACGCCTGCTGGTCGGCAATTTGCCGCTCGAACTTCTGGTGAAGCAGGAAGACTTTGCCATCCACGGCTTCGGAGTCGGCATTCTGGAAGCCTCGACACCGGCAGAGAGGCGGCGATTTCTCATCGATAAAGGTCCCTGCCCGAGCTACGCCTACCTGGCTGAAGCAGGTTCAGAGGCCGGCCAACCTTTGGCGGCATTGAACTCCCACAGCTTCGGAATCGAGCAGGTGTTCCTGCGCAGTTATCCCAATGCGGAAACGCCTTACTGGGAATTAGTTATCACTTCGTTCGAACGCATCGTCGATCTGGTGAAGTATCGCATCGAAATCCCTGAGAGCCTGCGCGCCGAACAGAGAAAACACTCCGAAAATTACACGCCGCCCGTGTTCTTCACTTACCAGGATAACAATGTCAACTGAGCGCAACGCCTCCGCAGCCGACAAAGCAACTGCCGCAACAGCCAACCAACGGCGCACCGGGCGTCGTCGGAAGCTACTCATCGCAGTACCTCTGGTGATCGGGTTTCTGTCCATGGCGCACATCAAATTCACCGAACAGATTGAAGCGATGTCCAATCGCGGCGTCCAGTTTGGCAGTGAAGTCGACGAGCACACCACGCGGAATCTGGTAGAGCTGGACACCTCAGCAACTCTCAACGACGCCGAGTTTGCCGAAATCCTGCCCACTGCACCGTTTGAGGAGATCGATTGCTTCGACGAGACAGCCAGCGATTGGACAACTATTTTCGATGGCTTTCAGGACAATGGTGGATTGGTCTTCGACGCCAATGGAGACGGCCTGATGGACGTCTATCTGTGCGCCAACGGCGACAGCTGGACCCGCCCGACTGATGCCGACGCGGTACTCGCGGAGAGTTGCACCAAGTCCTGCAACAGTCTGTTCATCAACCTGGGCAACGATGCCAACGGCCACCCCCGCTTCAAATCAGTCGCCAGCGTGACCGACAACTCTGAGCATGCTGAGGCCGAGTTGATCATCGAGAATTTTCTTTTCCCGCGAAAGTCCGCGTCCAGCTCCCTCGACCGCCCCGGACGCATATCAGCATCCGCCGTCGCCGCAGACCTCAACAATGACGGTCGACTCGATCTGATCGTCGGCAATGCCCTTCCCGGCATGCTGTGGTCGCACGAAAAAACTCAACGCGTGCTCAATCAATTCGTCCGCCCCGTGGGCCGCGAAGCCGTTCACACCAAGCTACCGCTGCGCGCCCAGGGTCTTTATTTTCTCAAGGACTATCAACCCGGCGACCAGATCAACGACGAACAGGACACCGCACGCGGCGCCGAGCCCATCGGCAGCAACAGTGTGTTTTTAAATCTCGGCGACGCCGACAACGACGGTCTGCCCGAATGGCAGGACGTCACCCACGACACCGGTCTCGGTGGCAAACGCTCAACTATGAGCATCGTCGTTTCCGATATCGACCTCGACGGCGATCTCGACATTTTCGAATCCAACGTCATGGACATGGATTTTTTCCCCGGCGGTTCGACTGAACTGGCCGGCGCCGCCAATCAACTCTACATCAACCAGTTGGCCGACAACGGTCAATTGGTGTTCGAAGAGCGGGCCAATGCGATGAACGTCGATGGCGTCTTCGACGACGACAATCCGATGCCGGATTATCACCGGCTTTACCGGATCCCGTTCCTTCCCAAACAGTACTCGATTCCTCTGTTCCGGTGGGAAGCCTACAAGCCCGGTTGGCTGGAGATCAACGGAGAGACTTCGGAACCGGCCGAAATCTCGTGGGCGTCGGTCGCTCAGGATGTCAACGGCGACCTTTATCCCGATCTCTGGGTGGCCAACGACATGGGCTACCTGCGATTATATCTTAACGAAGAAGGAAAACGTTTCCGCCGTGCCGACGACCATCCACGCTCACAGCAGAGCGGTTACTGGATGACACTGACACCGGCCGACTTCGATGGCGACCTTAACGAAGATCTTTTTGCCGGCAATGCCGGCGGTTCAGCGATGAACATCGCAATCGCCAATCCCGATCCGTACATGCTTTTCCATCCAGTGATCAGCACCGGTCTGTTCGCCCAGCACTGGGTAGGCCACCACAGCAGCCTGCACATGCTGGTCGATGGCAGCGACTACCGCAAACCGCTGGCTAACAAGGTGCGCCACTCAGCCATTTTGCCGCCCGATGCATCACTGCCGAATAACATCCGTGATTTCCTCGCCGACACGGTCGATTTTGACCGCAACAGCCTCGACGCCTGCGAATTTGCCTGGGGCTCGACCGCCATCGATGTGCAGAATGACGGCCGCCCCGATCTCTACTGGGTCGGCTGCCTGTACGGCCGCGGCGGTAGCGTTTTTCCCATCATGGGAACCGGCCCCGGTCGCCTGTTGGTGAACGCCAGGCGCGACGATGCTCCGCTGCGTTTCGTCGACCTCACCGCAGAGCATCACGTGCTCAACATCGCCGAAATCGAATACGACAAACTCGAGAGCGAAGGCGTAGTCTATCGAAAATCACCTCTCCAGAACTGGCCCAAGCGCAGCATCGTCAGCAGCGACGATGTCAGCGTCTGGGGCATGCAGGGCGAAGATATCGCCAGCCGCGTCACCAACCGCGACCTTATTCAGGCCTCTGAGAACGGGCGAGCCGCCATCGCCGCCGATTTAAACGGCGACGGATTTGACGACCTGCTGGTGCGCAATGCCGGCGGCTACGACAGTCGCAGCTCGGAATCGAAAAACCTCAAAGCAAGAATTGGCAACGAAGTTCATGTCACACCGGCGCACGATGCCAATTTCCCTTCGCCCACCAACTTTGAGCCGGGTTCGACGCGGACGTTTATCAATACCTACGGGCGGCGCGCCGATGCGAAAAAGTGGATCAAAGTCCAGCTCCTCGACGACAGCCAAGAGACCCACAATCGCGACGCCGTCGGAGCCCGCGTAGTGATCAATGAGAAACTTCTACAGGTCCACCGCGCAGGTAGCGGCGGCTTCGCTTCCAACGCCTACGGCCCGTTATTGTTCGGGCTCGGCGATACCGATGCGACCATTATCGAAGTCACCTGGCCCAGCCTCGGCGCGCCGACCACCCGCGTCGAGTTGCCGGGCTACCACAACGGCACGCTGACCATTTCGCGCAGCAAAGGCGTCGAAGCCTGGAACCCGCTGAAAGCGGCGACCGACGTCACCGCCGTCGCCCGCTGAAGGGAAACGGCCTGCGCCCGGATTTTGCGGCCGATCACGCGCTCAATTTCGCCGTGATCAGATCGCCGATCTCGACCGTGCCGACCTTCTGGGTGCCTTCGGCGCCGGTGAAAATGTCACCGGTGCGGTAGCCATCATCGATTACCGATTTCACTGCGGCATCGATGGCATCCGCCGCTTCGTTCATGCCGAACGAGTAGCGCAGCATCATCGCCGCTGACAAAATCTGCGCGATCGGATTGGCGATTCCCCGGCCGGCAATGTCAGGTGCAGAGCCGCCACTTGGCTCATACATGCCAAAATAGAGGCCGTCGCCTTTTGACTCACCGAGACTGGCACTCGCCAGCATGCCCAGCGAACCGGTGATCATCGCCATTTCATCACTGAGGATGTCGCCGAACAGGTTCTCCGCCAGGACCACGTCAAAATCTTTCGGGCGGGCGACCAACTGCATCGCCGCGTTGTCGACGTAGAGATGATCGAGCTTCACATCAGGATACTGCTTCGCCACCTCCTCAACCGTGCGCCGCCACAGCACGCCATTCTGCAGGACATTGGCCTTGTCGATCGACGTCAGCCGCTTGTCGCGTTTGCGGGCAGCACCAAATGCGACATGAGCAATGCGTTCAATTTCACTCTGCTTGTAAACCATCGTGTCAATCGCCACCATTTCGCCGTCACGCTCTTCGATCACTTTCGGATCACCGAAATAGAGCCCGCCAGTCAACTCGCGAACGCACAACACATCGAAACCACCCGCGATACGCTCCTCTTTCACCGGCGACGCATGGGTCAACGACGGAAAACAGACACTGGGACGTAAATTCGCAAACAGCCCGAAATGCTTACGCAACGGCAACAGCGCGCCGCGTTCCGGTTGCTGCTCCGGCGGCAGCGTCTCCCATTTCGGCCCACCGACCGAACCGAATAAAATAGCATCCGCCCGCTCGCAGGCCGCCAAGGTCTCGTCCGGCAGAGCCTTGCCCAGCTCGTCGATACCGGCACCGCCGACCGGCTTTTCCTCAAACGAAAACTCAACATCGAACCTGGTCGCCACCGCGCCAAGAACCTTCAGCCCTTCGGCCATGACCTCCGGACCGATACCGTCACCCGGCAGGACCGCAATATTGTAACTGGTGCTATCACTCATCGCGACACTCTCTGCGCGAAGATCGAACGAAAATCAACCCGCTTCCGCCACCTGAGCAAGAAATGCCCTCCCCGGCAAAGCCTGTCGCCACCCCGCTTCGCGTCACCACACGGGCGCCGTTACCGATGACCACGACAACAATGGCCGGTCAGCTCAACCACAATTTCAGCATCAGCAGCCACCAAAACACAAACAGAGGGACAAACACAAACAGAGGGACAGACCCTTTATAAGTTGACACATTTTGGCAGGGGGGTCATTCTGATGCTCGGCGAACAGTGCGACGAACCATGAACGGCTCTTCTCTGGATCAGCCACCAAATGCAGCAACGACCGTTGGTTGTTGGTTCCCGGCCCTCCTGCTCTTCAATCCCCAAAGTTATGCGCCAATCACGTCTCCTTCGCGGCAATGGTGAAGCCTTCTACCACTGCATTTCCCGGGTCGTGGACCGGCAATTTATCTTTGCAGCAAAAGAGAAACGCTTTTTTATCACCTGGCTGCGCAAACTGGAGCAGTTCACCGGCGTGCAGGTCGTGACCTACTGCATGATGTCCAATCACTTCCACCTGCTGGTTCGCGTTCCCGACAAGAGCAGCGCCACGCCCCTGGACGAAACTGCACTGCGCGAACTCCTTCCGGTCATTTATCGAGGCCGACAGCTCACCGACGCGCTTCAGGAATTAGACCGAGCGGGAGCCAGCGCAGAATCGGGAAGTGATTCATGGATGCTGAAAATTCTCGCCCGCTACGAACTGCGCCGTCATGACCTGTCGTCGTTCCTGAAAGACTTGAAGCAGCGATTCACGCAATGGTACAACCATCGCCACAAACGCTGCGGCACGCTCTGGGAGGGCCGCTTCAAGAGTGTTCTGGTCGAGAATGGCGAACAGACCTTGCTGACGATGGCCGCCTACATCGACCTGAACCCGGTTCGTGCCGGATTGGTCAACGACCCCGCCGATTACCCGTGGTGCGGATACGGCGCAGCGGTCGCAGGAAAAAGCGAAGCTCGCGGTGGCCTGATCGCGATTCTGCAGTATACCGGCTTCGGCGTGAACCGTCGGGTGACCTGGGCTCAGGTGGCACCGAAGTACCGAACGCTGGTCTTGCTGCACGGCGAACAGCGCGACGCCGACGCTCAGTCGGGTAATAAAGCTCGACGCGGCCTCAGCCAGCAGACGATCGCAGATGAACTGAGGCGTGGCGGCGAAATCTCTCTGGCACAAGCACTGCGTTGCAAGGTTCGCTACTTTTGCGACGGCGCCGTGTTGGGCAGCGGCGAATTCGTCGACCGCGTTTTCTTAGAAAATCGCCAACGCTATGGCCCGCGCCGAAAATCGGGCGCCAGGAAAATGGTCGGCACTGCCTGGGGCAATCTGCACGTGCTACGTGACCTGAAACACAAGGTGTTCGGCTAGCCGCTCACCACTATCCGGAGACCGCTGCCAGAAAGGCCGCTACTTTCGCCAAATCCTTGATCCCCGGGGCCGCTTCGACGCCGCTGGCGACATCGACGGCGAACGGATGCACCTGCTCGACCGCCGCGGCGACATTTTCCGCAGTCAGTCCTCCGGCCAGTATCACCCGACGCTCCGGTGCCGCCTCGACAACCCTTGCGCCAAGCGCCCAATCCATGGTCGCGCCGGTGCCGCCATATTCCGTCGGCGCATAGGCATCGAGCAGAATCGTCGCGCCGGGAAAACCCGCCGCTTCGCCGATCAACGAGTCATCCTTTCCTCCGTGAGCTTTAAAAACCGGTAGGCCCCGCTCGATCAAACTGCCGACAAATTCCGGTGACTCGTCGCCGTGCAACTGCAGCGCGTCGAGCAAGCCGCTGGCGAAGGCCGATTCCAGCTGCGCGGCGTCAGCGTTGACGAAAACTCCCACACGGGTGACTACACCCGCCAGCTCCGCCAGCCACTCGCGAGTCTCCTCGAGGGCTACGTAGCGCTTCGATTTCGGCCAAAAATTGACGCCTATGGCATCGACCCCCATGCCGGCGATCGCCAGCGCCTGATCCGCCCGGGTGATGCCACACACCTTGGCCTTTACCCGCCCGTCCGCTGACGCCTCAAAAAAATGATCACCCAACGCCCCTTTCACAACGGGCCGCCTCCGGTTAGACCACCCAGACTGTCCTTCACCTCCAAGGTCCCCGTCACCCCGTCGAGCAGGCGTTCGATCTTCAGCGGCATTCCCAGCACGCCTTTGACCCGGGCATCGCGGGCAAATTCCTCGCGTCGCCTGGCAGCGCTTCGCTCTGACAAAAACAGCACGCCCGGCGCCGAACGGGCGCCCTCGTGACAGAAGCCGTGCGCTTTGCTGATCAATTCGTAGAGCAGCGGGCCATCGAGACCGTCCATGGTCACCCCGAAAATGAACAGTTGATAACGACGCTGCAGCGCCAATTCGAAGCCATAGACCGAATCCGGCGTGGTATCGACCTCGGCGGTGGTGAACTGCGTCAGGGTCTCCCGAATCAGCCGCAGATTCGGTGCCGACGGGTGCACCACCAGCACGCGTGACACTGCCGAACTGGACCTCTCTGCCTGCTCCCTGGTTTCGCGCTTTTCGTCCATCGATAAAAAAATTCCGCCGAAACTACCGATTCAGCGCTTAGTTGCTAACTTCCACCCGAATGGCCGAAAAACCAAGCATCCAGATTGTTGGCGCCCGCCAGCACAATCTCAAGAACCTCACGGTCGAAATTCCGCGCAACCAGTTGGTCGTCATCACTGGCGTCAGCGGCAGCGGCAAGTCGTCGCTCGCCTTCAACACACTCTACGCCGAGGGCCAGCGTCGCTACGTCGAGAGTCTGTCCGCCTACGCCCGCCAGTTTCTCGAACAACTGGAAAAACCCGACGTCGATTTCATCGAGGGCCTGTCACCGGCCATCGCCATCGAACAGCGCGGCACCGGTGCGAGCCCGCGCTCGACCATCGCTACCACCACCGAGATCTACGATTACCTGCGCATTCTCTACGCCGCGGTCGGCCGGCCACACGATCCCGGGACTGGCGAACTGCTGACCCGCGACACCCCGGTCGACATCATCGAAACACTCCTGCAGCTCCCTGAACGCAGCAAAATCATCCTGGTTGCACCGCTGGTCCCCGTCGCCGGGGAAAAGCCCATCGAGCTTTTTGATCGTCTGCGCCAACAGGGCTTTGTGCGCATCCGCGTCGATGGCGAGATGCACGAGCTCGACAATATTGAGGCGATCAAAGCCACAAAAAAATCCGCCATCGATATCGTCGTCGACCGGCTGGTCATTCGTGACGACATTCGCAGTCGTATCGCTGACTCGATCGAAATCGCCCTCAAGTGGTCCGATGACCGACTCGTCGCCCTCAGCCAATCACCCGGCAGTGACACCTGGGACGAACACGACTTCACCACCACCTATCGCAATCCGAAAACCGGTTTTACCCTCGGCCGGCTGACGCCGAAACATTTTTCCTTCAACTCCCACCTCGGCGCCTGCCCGACCTGTCACGGACTCGGCAGCCGCCTCGTCCCCGATCCGGAGCTAATGGTTCCGGACCCGAAAAAATCGATCAACGACGGCGGCATCAAAACCTGGTGGAGCGGTTCGAAAAAACGCCGTGGTTTGCATCAGCGGGCCATCCTCGCTCTGGCCGAACACTTCAACGAGGACCCCGACGCCGCACTGACGGACCTCAGTCAGGAATTCAAGCGCGCCCTGTTCTACGGCACCGATGGCGAAAAGCTCAGCACCAGTTCAGCCGCATGGAACAAACCCTTCGAAGGCCTATCCGTGCAAGCCAAGCGCCTGCTGGAAGAATCGAAAAGTGAAATCACCAAAGTCGCGGTGCGCCGCTTCATGTCACACCGTCCCTGTCCGGACTGCGCCGGCAAACGTCTCAAGCCGGCCATTCTCGCCGTCACTGTCGCCCATGAAAACGACCAGGAGGGTTCCCGCTCGATTCACGACTTCACCGCTCTACCGATCACCGATGCCCTGCACTGGATCGACGGCGTTATCCTGACCGAACAACAGAAATCATTCGCCACCGAGTTGGTCAACGAAATCCGCAAGCGCCTCGCCTTCCTCCATCAGGTCGGGCTTGGCTACCTGTCACTGCATCGCGAAAGCGGCACTCTGTCAGGCGGCGAAAGCCAGCGCATCCGCCTCGCCACTCAGCTCGGCGCGGGACTCGCCGGCGTGCTCTACGTGCTCGACGAACCCAGTATCGGACTGCATCAGGCCGACAACGAAAAGCTCATCGAAACGCTGCGTCATCTGCGCGACCTCGGCAACAGCGTCATCGTCGTCGAACACGATGAAGACACCATCCGCGCCGCCGATCACGTGCTCGACCTCGGCCCCGGCGCCGGCCCTGAAGGCGGTTACCTGCTCGCCCAGGGCAGCCCCGGGGAAATCGAAGCCGACCTGAAATCACTGACCGGCAAGTGGTTGACCGGTGAGGAAAAAATCGTCATCCCACCGTCCAACACCCCGCTGGTAAATAACAGCCTCGTGGTCCGCGACGCCACCCATCACAACCTTCAGCACGTCACCGCCACCTTCCCGCTGGGACGCTTCACCTGTGTCACCGGCGTCTCCGGATCGGGAAAATCGACCCTCGTCGATACCGTTTTGCGCCGCGCCCTGTTCCGGCATTTTCACCAAAGCCGTGACATCCCCGGCGAGCATGAAGGCATCGACGGACTGGAACACATCGACAAAGTCATCGTCATCGACCAGAGCGCCATCGGCCGCAGCCCGCGCTCCAACCCGGCCACATACATCGGCCTGTTCGGACCGATCCGCGACCTGTTCGCCCAACTCCCTGCCTCCCGCGCCCGCGGCTACGAACCCGGCCGCTTCAGCTTCAACGTCAGTGGCGGACGCTGTGAAGCCTGCCAGGGCGACGGCCTGATCAAGATCGACATGCACTTTCTCAGCGACGTTTACATCACTTGTGAAACCTGCAACGGTCGACGCTACAACCGCGAAACCCTCGACGTCACTTACCGGGGAAAAAACATCGCCGACGTTCTCGAAATGACCGTCGCCGAAGCCAAATCCTTCTTCCAAAACATCCCCAAGATACATCAGCGCCTCAAAGCTCTGAACGATGTCGGACTCGGCTACGTCAAGCTCGGCCAGTCCGCGACCACCCTCTCCGGTGGTGAAGCGCAACGCATCAAACTCGCCGCCGAGCTCGGCAAAACCGCCACCGGCAATACCCTCTACCTGCTCGACGAACCGACCACCGGTCTGCACTTCGCCGATATCGCCACCTTGCTCGAAGTGTTCTATCGACTGCGCGACGCCGGCAACACCCTGATCGTCATCGAGCACAACCTCGACGTCATCAAATGCGCCGACTGGATTCTCGACCTCGGTCCCGGCGGCGGCAAACACGGCGGCCAACTGGTCGCCGAAGGTCGCCCCGAAGACATCGTCGCGAACGTCGACTCCGTGACCGGCAAGTACCTGCAGCGATATTTCTGAAAGCAGTAAGCCGCGGCGCTACTGATCCAAAAGGTCGAAAAGGTACCGGGCGGGCATGCTGATGCTGAATTTGCCACCGGTAGGATCACTCCAGGCGCCATTCAGCATACCGGCACACTTCACCTCGCCAGTCGGCAGGACATAAAAAACCGGCCCCCCACTGTAACCTTTGCCTGCAGGTGGATTTACGAGGTAAGCGTTCTCAATCCCCTCCAGCTCGGCACCGATGTAAACTTCCGCACTGGCCAAATGGACCACTGCTGTGATCGGCGAGACTTTATTGCCCCGCGTGCCCAGCCCTCCGGGAAAACCCGCCACCACCAACTTCGAGGTTCGGGGAGGCACGCCGAGAAAAAGGTCCGTACTGAGAATGGTCAACTCGTCGACTTCAGCCACCCCCTTTTCGGGAATGAACAGCTTCATCAGCGACACGTCTGCTTCAGGATGGTTCCTCCAGACAAACTGCTCTTGCTTTTCGAGCAGCTTCGCCAAAACGAACTGACGCGACTCGCCGATGGAATTCACAAAAACCACCCGGCTGTCCGGCCGGAGAACCTTTGCCACATGCTGCGCCGTCGCGAAATAGTAGTCTCCCTCGTGGTAGAGGAAAAAGCCCGTGGCCCGAACGGTTTTGACTTTAGGTTTTACCTTCTCGGTTTCGGTGTCCTGCAAAAGCACACGGAATTTGCGACCGTTTTGCTCAAGCATTTCCGGCTCTTCATGGAAAATGGCAACCGCCGTCTCGAAGTAGGTATCCTCCCGATCAACCAGTCCTGCAGGTTCCCCCAATGCTGAAAACACACTTCCCGGCAGCAGGAACAGCACTGTCGAAACTCCGGAAATCACCCGGAATGCCAATGGCTTTACGAATCGTGCTGCCTGAAACATCGTAAGTCCTCTAACTCTTCAACTGCTCCACTGCCGCATCCAATGATGCCGCGTCTTCGATGCTGATCACTGTTGCCTCACGGGAAATGCGCTTCATCAGACCGGCGAGCACACCACCCGGACCGATCTCGATAAAGGTGTCGAGTCCGCGACCGAGGAAGGCCTGCATCGATTCCGTCCAGCGCACCGAACCGGTCACCTGGGCTT
>CBDULB010000011.1:0-78557 GCA_965367965.1 uncultured bacterium
GTGAAAGGAACGATATCTTTCCTTCGAAGATACGCCCCGGGATCGACTCCGTGGTAAACTCCACCGGCTGACCAAATCGCAGCCACGGCGTGTCCGACTCATAGGCATCGAGCATGACCCACACCTCGTCGAGGTCGGCGATCTTAAAATAAGGCGTTCCCGTCTCCACGTAATCGCCTTCACTGACATTCTTCTGGGTGACAATTCCCGACGCCGGAGCATCGATGGTGAGCTGATCGGAAGTTTCTCCCGACGATTCGATCTGCCGGATCTGCTGATCTGAAAAACCCCACAGGCGCAGCTTGTCGCGCGTGATTTGCGCGGCCTTGTCGTTGCCGAATTTTTTCGCTGTCAACAGTTCGGTTTGCACCGACAGCAGCTCGGGACTGTAGACTGTGGCCAGATGATCGCCTTTTTCGACACGGATTCCGGTGTAGTCCACAAACAGGCGATCGATACGGGCGGGAAAACGCGCCGCAACCGTGCGCATCCGCGTTTCGTCATACATGATTTTGCCAAACAGGCGCACCCTGGCTTGCGGATGGCCGCGCACCACTTCCGTGGTGGTAATTCCGGCAAGTTGCTGCGCCGCTTCCGACATCGAAAAAGAACGTTCGCCGTCACCGCCCCCCATCGAACTGAGCGGGATCAATGCCATCGCACAGATCGGACATTTGCCCGGGTTCGGTTGCTTGACCTGCGGATGCATCGAGCAGGTCCAGACCTCGTCCTTCATTTCGGCGTCGGCGCTGCCCGTCGCCGCCCCACTGTGGTCGTGACCTGCGTGACTGCCGCCTGCGTTTCCGGTTCCGCTACCGTTGCCGTGGCCGCCACGGAACAGAACGGCGCCTGCCAGCAGACCGCAGATAAGCGAGACCAGTGCGATGAGAAGTGATTTTTTCATTTTCGGGAAACCGCCACGCGTTCAGTCAGCGTGCGAACCTCCAACGCTGACTTGTGCGCCGATGCCAGCGCACGCTGATTCATCAATCGCAGATCGAGCAAAGTCCGTTCGGTATCGATCAGATCGGTGATGGTTGCCTTGTCCGTGCGATAACTTTCGCCCGTCAGTTCGAGAGCCTGCTCCGCTGACGGCAGCAGTTTTCCGCGATACAACTCAAGACGCCTGGCCGACTCCCGATAGCCCTGAATCGAACGATGCAGATCGGCCTTAAGCCGTTGCCGTAAACCTTCGACCTCCGCTTCAGCTGCCGCGGTCCGCGCTTCGCTCTCTTCGCGCTCGGCGCGGTATTTTGCAAAGTTCAAGGGCAGCGAAATACCCACAGTGATGCCTACCGCCGTATCACCACCATCACCGATATCGATGACGTTAGCGCCGACATTGAGATCGGGAAGTGACGCCTTGCCCGCCAGATCCTCGGCCAGCTGCGCCGACATGACTCCGCTTTGCGCTGCGGTGATGAGCGGATGATCCGCCACCGCTGCCTCCATCGATCCTTGCGACTCAAGCGCGGGTAGTGCGGCTCGCAAACCCGGCCATGGCAGGACGCTGTCGAGGCTCGGCGTGCGGCCGAGTAGACTTTCCAGACGCGAACTCTGAGCCTTGCGCTGCTCATCGATCGCCTGCAGCTGATCTTTCACCCGGGTCAGTTCAACTTCGAGACGCAGCGCCGCACTCAAGTCTCCTCCGCCGCGCACTTTTTCATCAACGGTCGGCACCAACTGTTCCAGCAATGCCATATTCTCCTGAGTGATGCGCCGTGCTTCACCTAAATAAGCGTAGTCGTAGTAAGCCAACCCGACTTCGCGGATGACCTGCCGCTGCAGTCCTTCGTATCGATAAAATGCCGCCTGCGCATCACGATCGGCGATGCCGCGGCGCAGCGAAAGTTTGCCCGGCCACGGGAAGGCCTGCATCAGCGCCACCGTCCGATCCTGCGGCCCGCCGCGGGTCTGCACCTGCGAAACAAACTCGGTGTACGACAACTTTGGTTCAGGCAGTGCGCCCACCTGTGGTGACATTTTCTGCGCTGCCGTGACCCGTTGATATTCAGCCGCCAACTGAGGATTGGCACGCAGCGCCTCCGCAAGGTATCGCTCCAGCGAAACCTCTGCCGAAGTCTTGACTTCGCGCCGCTCCGCCGACCACGCAGTGCCCGCAGAAAGCACCATGGCGATGGCAATTCCGCAGAGTTTGCGCCAGCTTTGTTTCTCGTGACTACGGTTCATCCCCTATCATTGCGTGACAACACACAAAGACACAACACCGCAGGCTCACCAACCCCGCAAGAAAAGCGAATCTTTCTACAAACGACAGGTGGAGAAATAACCTGCTATACGGCCACCGCCGGTCGACGAACCGGAAGCTGCCGGGTCGCCTTTGACCGCGATTCGATGCGGCGCGCGTGTTCGCCCATCGGCACGACCTCGAACTGCTCGCAGTAAGTCGCCAGCATCGTTTCGGCGATCTGCGTTTTCCAGGCCCCGCCACGATTCATCGCCGGGAAAAAGCCGAGCTCCGGAACGTCGTCGGCGCCGAGAAAATCGAGCGGATGCAGCAGCAACGACGGCTCGACGCCGGCCAGTTTGCAGGCAGCCAACGCGGTTCGAAAATACGTCGCCGCCACCGCCGGCGAGAAGGTGGCGAGGTAGAGCAGGTAGCTGAGATGGAACGGCGCCTTGAGTCCGGGCATGGTGGTCACCGGAATTTCCAGAAGCCGGCCCGCACTGGTCTCCCAGTAGTAGGGCTTGAGTCGTTTGAATCCTTCGCGAAACTTGCCGAACAGTTGCTTGCGATCGGCGCGGTCTTCCTTGCCCAGTCCACTGGTCATGAAATAATAAGCCCTGGCCAGCGGCCCCAGATAAGTTGGAAAGGTCGAAGCGTCGTAGCGGTAGCCACGACTGGCGAGCGTCTTTAACACCGTCGGCGAGTAGGAAAAACCCGGTCCGCGCCAGCCATCCGGCAGCACCCCGGTAGCCGCTTCGATGGCGTCCTCAGCCTGAGTGATTTCGTCGATTAACTGTTCCTCGCTGTAGAGGTGCAGCCACGGCTCATGGTTAAACGAGTGATTGCCCACTTCGTGCCCCGCTTCAGGGATCAACTTCAGGGCGGCGTGATTTTTTTCGAGAATCGCATCCTGACCAACCACAAAAACAGTCATCTTGACGTCGAGCGCATCAATCAAGTTCAGGAATCGGGGAATGACCGTATCCAGATACGACGGGAATGCCTCCCAACCGGCATCGCCGTGGGTTTTCATGTACGACCATTGATTGTCGAGGTCGAGCGAAAGACTGGCGGTAGGCTTCATAACAATAACTAAAGTGGGGAGACAGGCGCTTCGACACCGACACCGCTGCGGTTGCCGACCTTGTTTCGGTTGTCGGAAACAACGCCGCCAGATGACTCGCGACCGGCAGAATTGGCGGCGAGGTTTTTGATCAATGCATCGATGCGTTTACGGGTTCGCCAGTACACGTCCTCCATGAACATGTGGGAAAATTCGCCATTTCGACCGACGCTGAGCAAATTCTCCACCGGCAGGCCATCCATCAAACGTCTGCGCACGTTTTCGTATTTGTTGAGAAAAACCGGATACGCAATCGGCGTCCTGAGCACATTGCAGCCGAGAAAACGCTCGCGTATATCGGGGATCAATGACTCCATCGAGGCGAGGCAGAGCTCGGCGAGCTGCTCTTCATCCATCTTCCAGATGTCATCACCGGTCTGACAGCCGATGTCTGCCGTCACGATGGTTTTCCCTTCAGGGGCCAGCCACGGCATCGACAACGGCGCCTCGGTGAGTCGGAAAAAAGGATACTTCTCTTCGGGATACCAGACCACCACATTGGGCAGCAGCCCCCTCCCCTTCAGGCGAAGATTAACGAAGGTCATTGGTCGATAGCGGAACTCAGCGAGTTCATCGAGAGCGCTCGTGCCCGAAACCAGTTTCGGCAGTACGAAAACCGGAGCCGTGCTGATGACGGCCGAAGCCGGATGAAACTCTCCTCCTGCCTGGACGCCGACCGCCCGGTCCCCCTCGACGACAATTTTCTCGACCGGTGTATTGAGATGCACACGATCCTGAATGTCTTCCGCCAGTTTTTCGCAGATGGTAGCCACGCCATTCTCCGGATAGACATGCCATACGTTCGGTGATTCAGGGGCTTCCTGACTGTAGCCACATGCCACGGCGCGCCGCAGCACTTTGCTTGCAACTTTCAGATACAGGGTTTTCAAAACACTGTCGGGAAGCGAATCACCGACCGAGGTGGCAAGCTCTTCGGGACACACTCCCGACCACGCCTCGATCAAAGGCAGGGCCACCTGGTTCGCCAGAGCCTCACCGTATTGTTGCCGGAACCATTCGCCCGCATTACCGGGCAGCGAACCTTTACCAAGCAGAGTTCCCGCTCTGGCAATCGCTGCGCTCATTGCCATTCGCGGCTGGATCGCGAGTCCAAACGGATACGAGTAAGCCCGCCCCTGCAATTCAACCGTTTCACCGTAGCTGCGAACGGTGCGACACTGATCGCTGACTCCAACCGCTGCGGCGAGACGGTTGGTTACAAAGTGGGCGCCGAAGTCATAACTGAATCCGTCTTCGTCTTTAAAACTCCGGCACAGACCGGCAATTTCGCTGTTGGCTTCAAAAAGCACAAACGGCACGTTTCGCCGGTGAAGGTACTCGGCAGCGGTCAGACCGGCGATGCCTCCCCCCACAATGGCGACGGGACTGGTTGGTTTTTTCTTGCAAAGTTCCATAATTTCGAATTTTCAGGATTTAGAGCTTCGCGAACGAGACGACCGAATCATCCCGTTTGCGGAAAATTCCATGCAGGATCGATCCGCGACCCAGCATATTAAGCAGCGTATCCACGCCGGTGAAAAAGCTGAGCGACACGACCGAGTGCAGGGTGAAGCGATTAATCATCCACGCGGGGGCCTTCATCGCGACCAGCATATTGTGAATCGAATAAACCCAGTTCACCGGACTCATCGCGGTTTTCAATGAAGCGACTTCGAAACCAGTAAGTTCCGCCAACCGCCCCAGTGACCGTCGATCGAACAGATGCCAGTGCCTGGGAAAATGGTAGCCGCCCCAAAATCCTCCCCTGAACAGGCGCGCATCCAGCGAAGAACTGTTATCGGTCACCACCACCAGTCTTCCTCCGGGTCTAAGCAAGCGGTGCGCCTCGCCGAGCATGCTTCGCGGATCACCGACGTGCTCAATAGTCATGATCAGCAGGATCAAATCGAACCCGATCCTCTGCCGGTCGAGCGATTCGACTTTCCCCGCGGTCACGTTCAGTCCACGCGCCATCGCAACCTCAATGGCGGCCTCATTGGTGTCGACGCCCTGCAATTGCCAACCCGGCGCACCGAACCGCTTCAGCAGATCGAGGTGAAATCCGTCGCCGCATCCGATGTCGAGAATTCGTGCGTTGCCGGGCAGGTCCGAGCACCAGCGGAGCAAACGGCGAGCCTCGAGGCGCGAGCGGATCTTGTGAACAAGACCGAAGTCTTCCTCGGAAAAATCGAACGCATGGTAGTCGTCGGGGTAGATGCGATTGAGTTCGCTGTCCGCCGGCCGGGGATCGAGAAAAACCAGACCGCAACCCGAACAGCGCATGGCCAGGTAAGTGTCGGCACTGGTGTGATATTCGAAGTCACTTCCAACACCGACCGGTAAGGCATGGTGCCCCTCGCAGACGCAGCAGTCGGCGCGAACTTTAGCGATGGGCGATGAGTCGATATCGATCATGAGAATTCTCAAACAGTTTGCTCAGTCGCCGACAGACAGAGTTCGCTCTGAAAGCTCACGGGCCGCGTTCTCCGCAAGCTGAATGCACTCGTTGACGTTGAGCGTGCCGTTGGCAATGTGCGCGGAATTGACGATGTGCAAGCCGGCCACCGACGTGTTCATCGGCGGCAAGTCACCGGAGTAACCGAGAGTCGCCAGCGCAAGCACGTGGCGCACTCGGGAGATCTTAAAATCGAGAATATCATCGGCCTGCAATCCCGGGATCATTCGCCCCAGAGCGGTGCAAAATTCCGCCTCGATCTCGGCGTCGCTTTTTTCGAAAATCGGATCGTCCGGCGTCACGTACTTCGGCAGATACGCCAGGTAGTTGCCGCCAAAATTCTTCGGGTCTACCAGCGTGCTCATTTCGATGATCGCGGTGAATGGCACCCAGTCATCGGTGATGTTGGCGACGTAGTAGCCCGCCAAGGGACGCTTGAGCAGCACCGACGCGCAGACGATGCCCTGATATTCGATGGCACTGTGCTGAGCCTGTTCTTCGGCCGAAAGGCCGGGACACAACTTTACGGCCAGACTCGACGGCGCAGTCACCGCCACCTGATCAAAGCGCTCGACACCACCACCCGGCAAACGAACCCGCAGGCCGTCCTCATCGCGGATTGACTCGATCGGCGTGCCGGTTTGAATGTCGACGCCCTCGGTTTCGAGACGTTTGGAAAAAGTCGCCAGCATGCGCGCATAACCGCCCTCGAGGTAGCCGAACATTTCTTTCTTCAAGCCACTGTGGCGGGCGGCATACATGCGCGCGATGATCGCCCAGATGAACGACGCCGACGCCTTCCTGTAGTTGTCACCGAGCTTGGCCTTAAGCAGCGGCAACCAGATTTTTTCGAACACCCGCCTGCCGGAAAGTCTGGTCAGCCATTCGGTTACCGGGATGCGTTCAAGACGTTTCCAGTCTTTAATTTTTGAAGCGTAAAAAATCGTCGCTCCGAGGCGAAATTTGTCGACCAGATTGAGCGGCGGAAATTTCAAAAACTCGAGCGAATTCGACATCGAATACCACTTGTCGTCGGTATAAAATCCGGTCTTCGTTTCGACCCAGTTCATGTCATCGTCGAGATCGAGTTCGCGCAACAGATTGCGCAAATGACCATCCGACAGAAGCGTGACGTGATAGTGCCTGTCCCACTCGATGCCAGCGAACTGCCATGCGTCGGCCAGCCCACCGAGATGATCGGCCGCCTCATAGAGCGTCACCGACTTGCCCTGCTGACGCAGGCGCAACGCCAGCGTCATGCCGAGAATACCACCGCCGACGACCGCCCAGCGTTCCGGCATTTCGCCATTGCTGCGCGCTGCGGCGTGACGGTTCAGCTCACTGTCTCGATGATCGTGGTGTGTTTGCGCTGATACTGATTTGTGCAGTGTTTGCATGTCAAAATTTCCTCTTCAGATGAATCGCTGTTCCACCCCCCTATCTTCTGTCCACATCGGCAGACAAAGCCGACCAACCGTGCCGGGTGGCCGATGACCAGATGGAAATCGCCGACACTTCCGGTGATCACCGACGCCATGCCGACCATGGCAAAGCGGCCGATCTCAAGGTCGCAGCCGATCACACATCCGGCACCGATGGTGGCGCCTTCGCGCACCAAAGTAGGCAGCGTTTCCTCATCGGGATCTGATGAACGCAACTGACTGAGGTCCGGTGTCGTGGCACGGGGAAAACGGTCGTTGGTAAAGATCGTTCCGGCGCTGATCATGACCCCGGTCTCGATCGTAACCGCAGTGCAGATGTAGACGAAGGAGTTGATTTTGACCCGGTCGGCAATCGATACGTCGTAGGCGATGCAGCTTTTCTCACCGACGATGCATTGCTCGCCGATCGTCGTATCGTGTCGAATATGGACGCTGTCCCACACCGAGCTGCCGGCACCGATCGCAACACCGTCTTCGACGATGGCGGTGGGGTGCACTCGCGCCTGCGGGTGAATGCCCGGGACGGCTTGCTTGGCACTTGGAACGACGACAGGCATGGCGAAGTTTACGAATGCAGAGTTGCCCGTGTGTCGACCGGAAACGGGCGTTCGATCGATTTAACCGAGATCCAGGGATTCTGTGCCAGTGAGGCGTAAGCCGCCTCAACCGCGCGCACTGATGCGAGACCATCCTTGACGGTGATCACCAGAGGCTCCTCACCGTTGATAGCGCGCGCGAAGTTCTCGAGCTGATTGCGGAACGCTTCGACCTTGTCGTAGCCTTTACCGAATTTCTGCCACTCGCCGCCGTGTTTTTTCCACTTCGACTCGCGCCAGCCGAGAGCGATGGTGCCCTCCGAACCGTGCAAGGTAATGTAAGTCGGCAGCTCCTTGTTGATGGTCCAGCTGAGATCGATGTTGCCCATTGCGCCGTCGCGACTGCGCAGATTGATGGCCACCGTCTCCTCCACCGCAAGCTCCTGGGTGCGTTTCCCTTCGACCACCTGAACATCATCGATCGGGCCGAGAAAGTAGCGCGCCAGGTCGAGCGAGTGCGTGCCGTTGTCGATCAACACACCGCCACCACTGATGGCTGGATTGGAATTCCAACGCGACGACATGTCGACGAATCCGGTGAAGCTGTTTTCGAAAAGCACGACATCGCCGATCTCGCCCTGTTCGAGCAGTTCCTTGGCCAGACGCACATCGTCAACATAGCGAAACTTCGAGGCCATGGTCAGGATCGAACCGCTGCGCTCGGCGGATTCGAGCATTTCCAAGGCGCCTTCCATGTCGATACTCATCGGCTTCTCGCACAACACGTGAACCTTCGAGTCGAGCAGTTGGCAGCAGACTTCAGGATGCGTCGAGGGCGGTGTAGCCACCATGGCCGCATCAAACTGGACGTCGCTGGCCAACAGTCGGTCAACCGATTCAAACGCCACCGCATTTCCGGCCGCCTGCGCCATCGCGCTCGCAGCCGGAAGATTGACGTCAACCACTGCAGCCAGCTCAACTTCTTCAGTCGTGCCGATTGCCTGTGCGTAAGCCTGGGCGATTCCGCCGGCTCCAACGATGACGAGCTTCAACGGCCCGCCGCCTGCCTGGGAGTTATTACTTTTTACCATGAGTCGATTAGTGAAGTGTTAGGGACAGGTGTTAGAGTTGTTCGACACCCTTGATGACCGCATCGGCGATGTAGTCGACGTGCTCATCGGTGTATTTTTCATTCCACGGCAGCACCAGCACCCGCTCCAGGCCCTGGTAGGTTCCGGCGAACAACTCGCGGCTGTAGTCGACCGCTTCGGGGCGCGCCAGATCGAACGGAAAACGGCTGTTGCCCAACGTCTTTTGCTCAGAGAACACCTGACAATGAAACGCCGGTTTTTGAATGTAGCGCGGTGCACTCATGATGCCGCGATCCTTGAGGAATCCCGCCAGGCGAACCGTGCCGTTCTCGTGAACCGACGTGTCGACATTCAGGCAATACTTCCAGTAGGTATGCGTGCCACCCGGTGTGGTCCGCGGTGCACTGACTCCCGGCAGACCGGCGATCCTGCCGGTCATGCGCGCCGCCGTGGCCTGGCGGGCTTCGACAATGCCTTCGAGCTTCGCCATCTGCGCGACCGCCACCGCACCCTGAAGTTCGGTGAGGCGATAGTTGAGCGCTGAGTAGTAGTGATCCGGCTGACTGTCGCCGTATCCCCAGGCTTTGTTGATGAACAGAAAAAGTTCGCGCTGCAGCGCTTCGTCGTTGGTCACGGCGATGCCGCCTTCGCCGGTGGTGATGTGTTTGCCCTGCTGAAAGCTGAAGCAGCCGATGTCGCCGATTGCGCCGACGTTTTTGCCATCGATGGTAGCAAGGAATGCCTGCGCACAATCTTCGATGACCGGGATGCCGTGTTTCTCCGCCAGCGCCATAATGCCGGCCATTTCGCACGGATTGCCGAACAGATGAGTAACGATGATACCCTTGGTCCGCTCACTGATGCGTGCTTCGATCGATGCGGGGGTGACGTTCAGCGTGATCGGATCGACATCGGCAAAAACCGGAATCGCTCCTTGAAAAAGAATCGGCGTCAGCGCGCCCATGTCGGTGACCGACGTGGTGATAAACTCGTCACCCGGCTCCGGCTTGAGCGCAGCCACGGCGATGTGAATTGCGCTGCTGCCCGATGAGCAGGCGTGCGCGTATTCGCTGCCGAGCAGTTTGGCAAAATCGGTTTCAAGCTGTTTGACGAACTTTCCCTTGGTGCTGGTCAGCGTGCCCGAACGGATCGCTTCGCTGACAAGTGCGATTTCCTCATCACCGAGCGTGCGGCCCGATGCCTCCTGATCAGAAGGCAGACTCATGATCGGTGGAACGATAGGTAGATTAACGGCTGGCATGTTGTTTGTTGTATATGTGTTAGTCTAAATTTTCTTATCCAACTGGCGGCGATGGACACTGGTGCCGAGATGAAAAATCTCTTCAAAGTAGCGTTTGCTCTGCATCGAGAGGAAACCCAGACTGAGCAGCTGGATTGCCATAACCATCAGCAGCGCCGTGGTGAAATAGGCGTAACTGTGTTCCTCGAACATTCCGGTGAAGGCCCACCACAGGCGGCCTGGAAATGAGCCGACGGTCGACTCCATAGCGTGATTTACCATGTGAGCAACCGTCATTACGGCGGCAACCACAGCGGCAATGCTCACTGCAACTCCGGGAACAAAAAAGAAAATGAACGGACGAAACACAAAGCCCGAAAACAGAATCGCCAGGGTATGCCAGGGGACCGCAAAACTGGTTCGCCGCGGCGCCCCGTCTTCGCCAACCAGCTCAGTCCAGTCGAGCCGTGCAGGAATCTCCTCAACCCGACCGCGCAGCAGCAGCGTCTTGTAGATGATCTCCGGATTGACGTCCATCCCCTTCGACTTGAGGTCGAGTGATTTGAGAAATTTTACGTCGTAGGCGCGCACCATGCCGGTGAAGGTCGACAGTTTCTCGGGCGAAACTTTCGACAAAAACCAGTTCGCCCAGCGACTCGCACGCAATCGGTCCCTGGGCACATTGACCGACTCTCCGCCTTTCATATACGGCGATGCCAGCACCACTTCGGCACCGGTTTTGACGATGTGATCGAGCAACCGGCCGATGTGATCCGGCGAATAACTCAGATCTGAATCGATCGTAATGGCATAAGTTCCCCGGCAATTGGCGAAGCCGGTTTTCATGCCTTCGCACAAACCGCGATTGCGATTGTGATGAATCACCCGGACCCGCTCGTGACGCCTTTCCAGACGGTCGAGAATCCGTGGTGACTCGTCGGAACTGCCATCGTCGACAAACAACACTTCGCAGTGGTAGCGATCCTCGATACTTTCCAGATAGGCCAGCAGTCGGTCAGAATTGCGCTGCAAATGATCCTGCTCGTTAAACACCGGCACGATCACCGTGACCACCGGAGGCACGTAGGTCGTGCCGCGCGGCGATGCCACGTGTGCCCTGTCCGGTGTGCTGTGAGAAAGAGCGGTCATGAGGTCAGGCAGACTGCGCAACGTTTGCAGTCGAATATGTTTTGATGGCTTCGACAATGCGGCGCGCCGCGCAGCCGTCGCCAAAGGGATTGGCCATGGCGGCCACTTCAGCGGCCCAATGATCGTCCTTCCACAGCGACTCGAGTTCCGACGCCAGGCGCCCGGCGGAACCGCCGATCAGACGCGCGGCGCCACACTCGACCGCTTCCGGCCGCTCGGTATTTTCCCTTAGAATCAACAGCGGTTTGCCCAAGGTCGGCGCCTCTTCCTGAAGTCCACCCGAATCCGAAACCAGCAACCAGGCACGCGACAGCACCTGCAGAAAATCTTCGTACTGCAACGGTTCCACCAGGTGAATGCGCGGATGATCGGCGAGTTTCTCTTCCGCCACCGCCAGCACCGCGGGATTGGGATGCACCGGAAAGATCAGTGCGGCATCTTCGTGGGCATCTACGAAGGCACGGATCGCATCGAGGTTCGCCCCCATCGCTTCACCAAAACTTTCCCGCCGATGCGTCGTCAGCACCAACAGACGGCGATCGCCGATCGCATCGATCAATTCATTGACCCGGCTCGACACCCGTCCGCGCGCGAGAGTCAACTCAAGTGCATCGACCACCGGATTGCCCGTGACCACGATCGACCCGGGATCGGTACCCTCGGCCAGCAACGCATCGCGATTGCTCTCCGTTGCAGCGAAATGCAGTGATGCCACTTGCGAGATCAATCGGCGATTCATCTCCTCCGGAAACGGACTGAGACGATTGCCCGAGCGCAGACCTGCTTCGATGTGGCCGACCGCGATCCCACGGTTCCACGCAGCAAGTGCTCCGGCCATCGCCGTCGTGGTGTCCCCCTGGACCAGCACAAGATCAGGCGACTTATCATTTAAAATAGGATCGAGAGCCTCGGTAACCCTCGCCGATACCCCGTTGAGCGATTGTCCGGGACGCATCACCTCGAGGTCGTGATCGATGCGCAGATCGAAATATGAAATCAAGGGATAGAGCAGATCCCGGTGCTGCGCTGAGGTCACGTTGATTGTCGAAACCTCCTGACGCTCCAATTCGTGAATCACCGGAGCAAACTTGATCGCCTCGGGTCGCGTGCCGAAAAGCGATAATACCACGGGCCCACGCCCATTTTTCGATGCGGCGACGGGCGCGTTCTGGTGAACGATCGGTGGATGGATACTGACGGAAGGCATGAATTCTGGGCTCTGGAGTGAATCCCGCCGATTGGCGGGAATTGCTCTTTCACACATAGAATTATAATTTTCATAGAAAATAAGGCAATCATTATCTTAGAAAATATGGTAATTATTATTATTAAGTAAAAATCGCTCTTGCTGCTACTGGATTTTCGGCCATCTAACCGTTACTCTCAGCGCTTTTCCGCCTTCGCCTTCGCCTTCTCCGCTCTCCCGTCACCCCCGGCAGAAACGCTGGTAACGCATTAAGTCCCGTTCCGTCCACCGCTCAGTCTATGTACGCCGAAGAAATCGCCGCCCAATTCGATGTCGCCGGTCGCGTTGTCGCCCTCGAATCGATCACCACCGGCAATGTTAACGACACCTACTGCGTGATCTCGCGAACGACTTTTTCCGAGGAAAAGTTCATTCTGCAGCGTATCAACGGCAAAGTTTTTCCCGATCCCGCCGCCGTCATGGCCAATATGCGCGTGGTCACCACCCACGCCCACGAGCGCATCGAAGCCGAAGCTGACGACGCCGACCGCATCTGGCAGCTGCCCAGGGTCATCGCCGCTCAGGACGGACTCGACTACGTCATCGACAAAAAAGGCGACTGCTGGCGCGCTCTCTCCTTGATCGCCAGCGCCACCTCGCACGATAAGATCAACAGCGTCGAGCATGCCGTCGAAGCCGGTGTCGTGCTTGGTCACTTTCAACGGTTGATTTCGGACCTTCCCGCCGATCAACTCGCCGACACCCTGCCCGGCTTTCACATCACTCCCCGTTATCTCGCTAAATACGACAGCGTCATCGATACCGGGGATGCGCGCGACCTGCTTGCCGCATCGACCGAAGCGCGCCGGCTGGCAAAATTTGTCGAAGCCCGCCGCGGCTTTTGCTCCATTCTCGAAGATGCGGTTGCCAGAGATGAACTCAAGGTGCGCCCGATCCACGGTGATCCCAAGATCACCAACATCATGATCGATAACTACACCGGCAAGGGCACCTGCATTATCGATCTCGATACCGTCAAACCCGGCCTCATCCACTACGATTTCGGCGACTGCGCACGATCCTCCTGCAACCCCGCCGGCGAGGAAACTACCGATCTAAGCAAGGTCCGCTTCGACAGCGACTGCTTCGCTGCCCTCGTTAAAGGCTATCTCAGCCAGGCCGGTTCATTTCTGACCGACGCCGACCGCCACTACCTGTACGACAGCGTACGCCTGATCGCCTTCGAACTCGGCCTGCGATTCTTTGCCGACTATCTCGCCGGAAACGTCTACTTCAAGACCTCCTACGACACGCAGAATCTCAATCGCGCCCGCGTACAACTCGCCCTGTGCGAAAGCATCGAAGCCCGCGAAGCTCCCATGCGCCTCGCCCTGGAGCAAAACAGCTAGAGCGGGAGCATACCGGAAGCCGGAGCGCAGACTGCGCAATGCTCGTAGCGTCGCGGCCAAGTGCCTCATCCGTGATGCGTCCCTGCAGCACTGTGGTGCCGTAATTCCTATTCGAATGCGGCCTCTCCTGCTAAGTTCACCGGCAAAGGCCCATGATCGAATCAACCCCGTCACCACCACCACCCGGAGATGCTACCTCCGATCTTGAACGAGCGCAGCATTTGCTCGCCCTGCTGAAGCCGGAACGTCCTCTATCGTGCCTTTTATCGACCCTGTCACCGGATGGTCGTCCTCACGTTACCTGGATGTTCGCCTCGCGTTCGACCGATGCCGATCTGGAAATTCTCACCATCACCTCACCCGACAGTGACAAGATCCGGAACCTGCGCAGCAACCGCAAGGTCGAATGGCTGATCACCAGCAAAGATCGTTTCCAGCAACTCTATCTCGAGGGCGACGCCGAGATCATCGAAAACGTCTCCGAGATACGCAGGCTGTGGAGCATGATCAGCGGTAAACAGAAACAGGAAGTCTTCTTCATGAAATTTTACAACAGTGGCCTCGGCTTTTCGATCGTGCGCACCCGGATCACCTCTGCCGTCTACGTCGTTCCGGAGGAAAAACGAAAAGCCAGATTCAAAATCGAAGAATTGATCGCGTAATACAAAACTGCTTTGCGCATACCGCATCGGGCGGTTCACTGACCGCCGAATGAATATTCTTCCCTGCTATCGAATCACCAAGCTGAAAGCTTCAGTGATCGCGCTCGCGATCGGTGTGGTGTCACTCGCCTCTTCATCGTTTGCCCGCGAGAACGCGCTGCGCTGGTGGCAAGCTTACACTGGACCCGACGCCAACGGGCCGACCGTGCTCGGCTATTGGAACTTCGACAAAGAGGACGAACTCGGCGACCGTTCGAGCCACAAGAACGAAGGCAAATTGCGCGGCGCGACCTGGAACACTGACGGTCGCTTTCCCGGTGGTGGCTGCATCGACAGTTCGGTAGGCTATCCGGTCATCGACGAAAGTCACAGCTACTATGTAAAGCGTGCCCCGTCTCTCTCGCCGGCCAGCGCCTTCACCTTGGAAATGTGGCTGCGTCCCAGAGGCGGCGCGGAGTACCCCGATCAAGCCGCTCCGGCACTGCTCGACTCGAAGTATGTGCCGACCAACCACACCGGCTTTTCACTCGGCCTCAGCAATACCAAAAACGCCGGAGCGCGCACCGTCGTGTTGGAACTGGGACTCGGCGTGCGCACCGAACGTTGGTACTCGCAGCCGATCAAACTCAAGGACGACGTCTGGCAGCATCTCGCAGTGACCTACGATGGCAAAGGCACAACCAACTTTTTTCTCGACGGTGACAGCATCGGCACCAGCCGCCAGGACAACGCAGGAGGCATGGCCGCAGCCACCCGTGACCTGGCGATCGGTGACCGTATCGGATCGTGGTATCGCGGCTTTCCGGGATCGATCGATGAAGTCCGCATCACCAGCGGCGTGCGCAATTTCAACCCGCTCGCGCTCGATCCAGAGTTGAGTTCGTTTTCCTTCCTGCGCATGGGCGAAGGCGCCGCCCTGAAAGCAAGCCTCTCAAACAGCACCGGCAGCATCGTCGATGGAGCCAAAATCAGTATCACCGTTCCCGGAACCCCCACTAAAACCGAACCCCTTCCCAAACTCGCACTCGATGGCCGGCACCCACTGAATGTCCCGGTCGACACCAAACTTCGGCCGGGAAAATATCAGGCCACCATCGCTGTTGAACTACCCAATTGGGCCGGCAAAAAGGAGCCCTACGTGTCGACGACCACGATCCCGTTCAGCATCGTCGCCCGTCAACCGGATCGTATGCCGGTCATCATGTGGGGACTGGGCGGCACCGATACAGTGGTGAAAGAAATCCCCCGTCTGAAAGAAATCGGTTTCACTCACTGCCTCGGCCTGCGCGCTGATCTTCCGAAAATCTGGGAACAAGGGGCCGATGCCATGCCGGGGCCCCCCGAAGCCGTTCGCGACGGTCGGGAAATGCTCAACATCGCTCTCGAAAATAATATTCGCATCGTCTCCGGCCTCGCGCCCGCCCGCTACCTGCGCGACGCCGCAGTCGGCAAACCGTTCCTGCGTATCGGACGCGACGGCAAGCACTACAGCCGCGAAGATGTCAGCGCTTCGTTCCCGCGCATCCAGGACTTTTGTTATCACACCGGGCTGGCGATGGGCCGCGCCTACGGGGCTCACCCTGCCTACGAAGCTGCCCTGCTGCACACCGAAGTACGCGGCGAATCGCAGGTTTCGTTTCACCCCGAAGAAATCGCCGCCTACAAAAAAGCCAGCGGCGAAGACATCCCGGCTGAAGTCGTTATCAAAAACGGTGTCGAGTGGGGTAAGCAGAAAAATTTTCCGGCCGATCGCGTCATCGAAGACGACAACGCCATTCTCAAGTACCTGCGCTGGTTCTGGCAGAAAGGCGATGGCTGGAACGATGCCAACAGCCGTCTCGACGCGGGTCTCAAAGAAGGTTCGGGGCGCAAAGATTTCTGGACCTTCTACGATCCCGCGGTGCGCGTTCCCAGCATCAGCGGCAGTGGCGGCAAGGTCGATGTTTTGTCGCACTGGACCTACAGCTACCCCGATCCGATTCGCATCGGCCTGTGCACCGACGAGCTTTTTGAAATGGCCCGCACCGGCGGCCACGATCAGGAGGTCATGAAAATGACTCAGCTCATCTGGTACCGCTCGCAAACCGCACCGCAGAACAAGGAGGGAACCAACAGCAATCCCGACGTCTGGGTCGACCAGGATCCAAACGCCGCCTACATCACCACGGCACCGATGCATCTGCGCGAAGCGTTCTGGTCAAAAATTTCCCGACCGATCCAGGGCATCATGTACCACGGCTGGCAGTCGCTGGTCGATACCGAGTCGCCCGGCGCCTATCGCTACACCAATCCCAACACCCGTCACGAACTCGCCCGCCTGGTTCACGAAGTCGTTGAACCGCTCGGCCCGACCTTGAAGAAAATTCCCGACGCACGCAGTGATGTCGCCTTCCTGGAGAGCTTTACCTCACAGATGTTCGCCCGCCGCGGCACCTACGGATGGAATCACACCTGGGCCGGTGACATGTATCACGTGCTCATGTATGCCCAGCTGCAGCCGCGCGTCATGTATGAAGAATCCCTGCTCAAGGACGGCGAGCTCGACGGCATCAAGGTTCTGGTCATGGCCGACTGCGACGTGCTGACCCGCCCGGTGGTCGAAAAAATAAAAGCCTTCCAGGCAGCCGGCGGTCTGATCGTCGGCGACAAAGAAGTATGTCCCGCGATAACACCCGACTTCACTATCGAACGATTCAGCCGCAGCAAGAAAGCCGACGAAAGCCGCACCGCCCTGCTCGCCGCCGCCGCTGAACTGCGCGTCTGGATGAAGGGCAAATACTCGCCCATGACTGACTCCAGCAATCCCGACGTCATCACCCGGCGGCGCACCTTTGGCAGCACCGATTATGTTTTTGCCGTCAACGACGCCCGTGAATTCGGCAACTACGTCGGCGAGTTCGAGCGGGTCATGGAAAATGGACTGCCCTCGGAAACTGTGATCAGCCTGGCGAGATCCGGTGGCACCGTCTACGACCTGACCCGCGGCCACCGCGTTTCCATCAACCAGACCGATACCAGCGGGATCCCGCTCCAACTCGGCCCCTGCGAAGGCCGGATCATCATGGTCACCGATAAGCCCATCGACGCCGTCACCGTTAACGCCCCCGACACCGCGCAGCCCAACACTTCAGCTGACATAAAGATCGCCGTCAACGCCGCCGGCGCCCCCATCGATGCCGTCATCCCCGTGCGCGTGCGCATTTTCGATCCCGCCGGCAGCGAAGCCGAGTTCAGCGGCTACTACGCAGCTGTCGGTGGTAAACTCGACATCACCCTCGACTTCGCCCCCAACGACCGGGAAGGCGTTTGGGAGATTGCCGTCGAAGAACTTGCGTCTGGCCTGGCGTCAAAAGCATTCGTCAGACTCTCCAAAAAACCGTAACCCATCCCCATCGGAATATTCAGGGTGCCGCTGAAAAGCTGCCTGTCCGCCTTTACACCATGACTACAAAAAAGCCCTCAAGCTCAAAGTCCTCGACCAAAAAGCCCGCTAACAAAGCGAAAGGCGCGGCCTCCGCAAAATCGGTGCAGGTTGAAGCAGAACCCGAGTTCAGCGATCTCGCAGAGTTGATGGCCTACCGGAATAAGCCGAAAGGACTTTCCAATCAGGACACGCTTGAGATCGGCTATGAGAACGGCATTTACCCTTATAAAAACCGTATCGGCGTCAAAGAATACGAGCAGGAAAAACTTCGCCTGCAGGCTGAGTTGCTCAAGGTTCAGAAATGGGTAAAAGAGTCCGGCCAACGCATTGTCATTCTGTTCGAAGGACGTGATGCCGCCGGCAAGGGCGGCACCATCAAACGTTTTATGGAGCACCTCAATCCGCGTGCCGCCCACGTTGTTGCCTTGGAAAAGCCCAGTGAAAGCGAGCAGGGCCAGTGGTACTTCCAGCGCTACATTGAGCATCTCCCGAGCAAGGGCGAAATGGCACTGTTCGACCGCTCATGGTACAACCGGGCCGGGGTCGAAAAGGTGATGAAATTTTGTGACCCGCTCGAGTATCTCGAGTTCCTCCGCCAGTGCCCCAACCTGGAACGCATGCTGGTGAACAGTGGCATCACTCTCTATAAATACTGGTTCTCTGTCAGCCGCCTCGAGCAGTTACGCCGCTTTCACCGGCGCAAGACCGACCCGCTCAAGCAGTGGAAACTGAGCCCGATCGACCTGCGATCACTCAAACATTGGAAGGATTACACTCGCGCTAAAGAATCGATGTTCTTCTACACCGATACCGCCGATGCACCATGGACCGTGGTCAAGTCAGACGACAAAAAGAGGGCACGCATCAACTGCATTCGGCATTTTCTGCACACCCTCGACTATCCGGACAAAGACCCGAAAACCGCGTCTCCTCCTGACGAAAAAATCGTTCTCGGTGCCAGCGATGTTTTTGAAAAATCTGAGTATCTCGGCAGGGTCGACGTGTAAGTCCATCGCTGAAACCAACTCGTGCCTTAGAAAAATTCGTCGTAGTCGGTCGCCAATGGCTGCCTGGATAACTTCTCAGAGAGCTCAACCAGACGGTCGACAATGGTATGGAACAAACGCTCTCCCTTTTCCGCGGTCGCCAGATCGGGTCGCCCGGTAAAGCCTTCACGGGTGCGCTGGGTCATGTCGCGGCTGACATAAAAACCATCGATCACGTCATCGACCAGCTGCCCGGCATCGGCGAGCTTCGACTGGTCGACCAGATCAGGCCGAAGGTGCAGCATCAGTGACGTCTCGAATTCACAGGCATGGCCGACAAACTTGTGATCGCCGTCAAGAATCGCTTCCCTCCCGGCATCGGCGACTGACCAGTAGCAGCCTGCCACCAGCAGTGCATCGACATACTCCGGCTGGAGCAACCGCACCGCCATTCTCATCGGGTCGATGTTACCGCCGTGACCATTCAGAAAAACAATGCGCCGATAGCCGTCGTCGAGCAGCGACCGGGCGACGTCGCAAAGTGTCGCAACGTAGGTATCGAGCGCCGTGTCCAGGGTCGACCCGATCCGCAAGTGATGCGCACTGGCACCCAGCCACACGGTTGGAGTGAGCAACACCTTTTCCGCCAAGCGACTCTCCAACGCCTCGGCAAGCGCTGTGCACAGAATCGTGTCCGTCCCGGTCGGCATGTGCGGTCCGTGCTGCTCGACCGCAGCGATCGGTATCACCACCAGCGTCTGCTCGCGATCCAGCGTGCTCAATTTTGCGGAAGTCAGCTCGTGAAATTTCATCGTTTGGGATGATCGCGCATGATCTGGGAAAAAGTCAGCTGCGTCGTCCTGTGCGGAAACAGATAACTCAAGGCGAGCCCGAGGATCAAGGTCGAGAAAAAACCGATCGGCCAGTACCAGACCGAGAACCAGTCTTCCTGCTGATACATCAGCACCAGCGTCACCACCGTCGAGATCAGAACGCTGATCATCACACCCTGCCAATTCGATCGTCTGGAAAACAAGGCCATGACGAATATCGCCAGCAAGGGTCCGCCAAACGCGGCGGTAAGTTTTTTGCCGATCGCAAATACATCTCCCAGCGGCCCCACAAAACAGGCCAGAGTCACGGCAAGCACCCCGATCCCCAACACCAGCCCGCGGATCGAGCGCAGTTCACCGCGCTCAGTTTTCGGTCGCAGGGATGGTAACAACCGATCCCGGAAGTCGACCACCAGGGCCGTCGTCACCGAGTGAATCCCCGAATCGATACTCGACATGATCGCCGCGATCAGCGCCGCGAGAAACAGACCCGCCAGTCCCGGCGGAAAGTGCAGTCGCACAAATTCCGGCAAGGCCCGGTCAGCGGTGGTCGGCCCCTCATTGCTGAGCACTTCCGCGACGCTCGCCCCCGCACCCAGCTCAGCTGGATGCTGTGAATACCAACTGAACAAGGCCACCCCGATCATCATCAGGCCCGGCATGACAATCCACATGCCAGCGAGATTCATCGCCGCGCCCAACTGCGAGGTGCGTTCCGATTTCGCCGAAAGATAACGCTGCACCGCCACCTGATCGACGCCGAACGCCGACAACGCTTCGAGAAATATTCCGATCAGGATCGCCCAACTGCCGTAGGTCAGCGTCATCGATGGCTTGAAGTCGATGATCAGCCCCTCGCGCCCGTCGAAATATGTGCGAAACACCTCGCTGACACTTGAGTCACTCTTGCTCAGTATCAAGCCAACCGACACCAGAATGGTCAGCGCGAAGACAAAAAACTGAATCACATCGGTCCACATCACCGCCCGCAATCCGCCCAGCATCGTATAACCAATCGATACCGCACCGAGCACGACGATGACGCCGATCTGCGAAACGTCGGCGACGCTGGCGACCACCAGCGAGGCGGCATAGGTCGCCGAAGCCATCCATCCGATGCGGAGCAAAATGAACAAGCCGCTGGCCAGAGATCGCACCGAAACGTGGTAACGGCGCTCGAGATATTCGTAAGCGGTTTCCACTTTCAGGCGCGAATACACGGGGATGAATACCCAGATCACCACCGGCGTCATCGCCGCAAAAGCGACCAGCGAAAGCCCGATTCGCAAACTGTTACCGAACGCAGCCGAGGGGTAAAAAACGAAACTGTTCGACGAGAACAGCGTCGCCATGACACTCAGCCCGACTACGAACCAGCCCATCGATCCACTCGCCAGAAAAAATTCCCCGCGCGACTGGTTGCGCCCGAACAACACCCCCACGCCGAGAATGGCGGCGAGGTAAATTCCGACAGTGATAAAATCCAGGGCGTGCATGAGAACGTCGGGAGCCTAGTCGAGTAGCTCAAATCTGAACACGCAATCCGGCACGCATTGCCGCCATCCGTGTCGCCATCCATCAGGCAGATGCGACCGCCGCGCCACCAACGCAAGGTCCACCTTTTGACAAAGGCGGCTACGGATCGGCGTAGCTGCGGTCCGTCTGCCACTCAAACGCCTAACGCTATTGCGGTAGCGGCAATTGTTGTCGCAGACAACTCTGCCTCTTACCGTTTCAGACGATGCTCGAGTTCCTCGGACAACGCGTTCGTCATTGCGATGGACAGTCACGGCGCAGTTTCCTGCGTGCCGGTGCTCTGGGCTTCGGTGGCCTGACTTTTGCCGACCTGCTGCATGCCGAAAACGTGTCGGGCATCGGCTCTTCGAACAAGGCGATTATCAACATTCATCTCGATGGCGGTCCGCCGCAGATGGACATGATCGATCCCAAGCCGGACGCTCCATCGGAAGTTCGCGGCGAGTTTTCATCGATCCCCACTTCACTGCCCGGAGTTCACTTTACCGAGTTGATGCCGAAGCTGGCATCGATCGCTCACAAGATCGTTCCACTGCGTTCGCTGGTCGGTTCTGCCGGTCGTCACGACGGCTACCAATGCCAGTCCGGTTTCGACATCAAAGAACTCCCGCAAACCGGCGACCGCCCCTCGATGGGCAGCGTGCTCGGCAAACTGTTGCGCTCGCCCTCCGACGAGTCGCCGACCTTTGTCGATATCATGCAGGGCCGGCCACAGGTGCGCAACAGCGCGCGCCCCGGTTTTCTCGGCCCCGCTCACGCGCCGTTCCGGCCGGACATCTCGAAGATGTTTCACCGTGAACTTGAGCAGGGTATGAAGGGCGAGCTGAAGCGCCTCGGTGCCGGGCACAACGCCAAGCTCAGCCTCACCGAAGGCCTCACGGTCGGCCGTCTCGATGACCGGATCGAGCTTTTGCAAAGCCTCGACGCCACCCGCCGCTCCATCGACGAATCGGGATCGATGGCCGCCATGGACGATTTCACGCGTCAGGCTTACGGAATTCTCACCTCGGGAAAACTTGCCGAAGCCATGGACCTCGACAATGAGGATCCCAAGATGCTGGCGCGCTACACGCCGGACGTCGCCGAGCCGGATCCTAAATTCTTCAGCAACGAAGGTCCGGGCGCCGCGCGTAAACTTCTACTCGCCCGCCGGCTGGTCGAAGCCGGGGTGCGCTGCGTCAGTGTCTCGATCAGCGACTTCGATACCCACCAGGCCAATTTCGAACGCATGCGCACGCTCGGCCCGATCGTCGATCACGCCATCCACGCCCTGATCACCGACCTCGAAGAGCGCGGCATGCTCGACGATGTCTCGATTGTCGCCTGGGGAGAGTTCGGCCGCAGCCCGAAGATCAATTCCAAAGGCGGCCGCGATCACTGGCCGCGCGTTTCGATGGGACTGCTCGCCGGCGGCGGCATGAAGGTCGGTCAGGTCATCGGTTCGACCGACAAACACGCCGCCGAAGCGACCTCGCGGCCGGTTCACTATCAGGACGTCATCGCCACGCTGTATCACAATCTCGGCATCGACGGGCGACGCGTCACTATCGAGGATAATACCGGTCGTCCACAGTATTTACTGACTAACGGCAAGCCGATCAGCGAATTGATCTGACTCTCCCGGCATTGACAAGGTCGATTCCGCAGCCGCACAATAACGGTGTGAAAATGTCTCGCGCCGCTGCTGTCTTTGTCTCGCTTCTGACCACCGGTCTTCATGCGCAGGAGCGGTCGCCGATCTACCCTTTCGATGTCGAGGTCGCCGGACAGCCAGCCGTCCCCCCCGCCGGACCGGCGGTCATTTTTGCAAAAATTCCGCAACCGGTCGCTCCTGACGCGGAGGTTCAAGTCGATACCGAAGGCGGAATGATCATTGTCAACGTGTTCGCCATCGACGACAACGGTGCCCCACTGAAAGGCACCGCGGGTCAGGCGAAAGTGATCATGGTCCAGAACGGCACCGGCTTTGCACTGGATCGAACCATGGACAAATCGACGCTCGCGCCGGGGCACTACGGCATGAACATCGTCCTGCAGAATCAAGGCACCTCGCGCGTCGAATTCACCGTCGGCACGGCTGAGCAACTGGCACAGCCGCCCGCGCCGGACCACCCCCCGGCAGCACCGACGCCTTCGTCCTCTGCGGCAGCCGCCAAGCTTAACATGGCGGGCACTGACGGCATCACCGCGACCGCTTCCGCGGACCGGTCCACCCCGGACGGTGCGATGCGGCAGTTCATCCAGTTCGCCGCCGAAGGAAAATTCGAACAGATTCGCGCCTTCGCCGATCCCGAGTGCGACGGCGACGTTCGCGAACTCTGCGCCATCGCTGATTCATCGGAAAAGGACAAACACCGTTACCAAAACTTCTTCGGTGGCGGAAAAGTTCTCGGCGCGGCGCGGATCGATGGTGACAAAGCTCAGGTTGATTTCACCATGGGCGACCAGCAGGAAAAGCAGGAAACAATGAACCTGCAACGCATCGAAGGCGTCTGGTTTCTATCCAGTTTCTAATCACGCATCACCGCAGCTACGACAACTGTCGCGGAATTTGTCAAAATTTCGCCGGTGCGTTGACCGCGAGACGTTCGACGAAATTCTGACGAATTCCGCTACCGCGTTCATCCGAAGCGTCGCCGCTCCCCGCCGCTTACTTCGCCTCAGTCTTCACGAACTTGTGCACGCGACCGAAGATGCTGTATTCGGTAACGTAGAGATTTCCCGCAGCGTCAAAATCAATGCCGTGCGGCGCAGTGACGATACCGGGACGCCATTTCTCAGGCTCAGTTTTGTTGGTACCGGTTTCGTCCTCTTTGTCGTTGGCAGCAAACTGCGCGGCGACTTTTCCCGCTTTATCAAACACCGTTACCCGGCCCAGAATCTCGCCAACCGCAAGATAGTCCCCCTGCACCACCAACGCGGCAGGCTTCAACAAATCCGTGGCGATGTCGCCAAGGTACCCGCCCTCCATCGACATGTGCACGACGCGACCATCGGTGCGACTGACACCGACGATGCGGGCTGGATCGAAGCGGGTATCAATGGCGATTTTGTGCAGCGTCTGAAAGTTGTACGGCTCGCCTTTTCCGCCGAAGGTGGCGAGATATTTACCCTCGGCATCGAAGCGATGAATGTAGTCGGACGAGTAACCATCCGTGACGAAAATGTCGCCGCCGGGAGCCACGTCGCAGGCGGTCAGCCGAATTGCCTCCTTGCCGGTCCTGGCATTCTTCTTCCAATATTCCTTAGGAATCGACTCGCCGGGAATGGTCATCACGATCTCGCCATCGAGTTTCATTTTCAAAATCGATCCGGCACCGAGCCGCGGTCCGTAAATATACTCCACGCCGTCGGCATCTTTGTGAATGACGAAGCCATGGAAATCGTTGGGCGCATTCGGCACGTTGCGCAGATACTTGCCGTTGGCGTTGTAAACCTGGATGCCGGCACGCAGCCCACCGGTCAGGCTGACGTAGACCTCGCCAGCTTCACTGATCGCAACGTCGCCGTGAGCGACGCCCATCTTTTCTAAATCCGCAGGCAGCTGCAGCCACTCCGCCGAGGCGTTCCACGAAGGCGCATCACTGGCCGCAGCAGTTGCCACGCAGACAGCGGCGAGGCAGACAATCGACCAAGGAATAAAATCGCGTAAGCCGTTTTTCATCCGCACCTTATGGCGACACCGGCAAACCTTGTCGAGATGCGAGCCGGACACAATCGCGCCGCCCGGCGCCAACTATCAGGCCACCTGCCGGCCGAGCTGGCGATCGATCTCCTGCACCAACACGCGGAACTCTACCGGCTTGCCGAACACCGAACTCTCAATGCCGCCGAGTCGCGAGATCGCCGTCGCTTCGTCGGCCAGACCGGTGAGCAGAATCACCGGAATGTTGCGCAGGTAAGGATCCTGACGCAGCTCAGAGAGCACTTCACCACCGTCCTTCTGCGGCATCATGATGTCGAGAATGATCAGATTCGGTTGCACCTGACGCACCCGATTGACGGCCTGCATGGAATCGTTTTCCACTGCGACTTCAAAGCCGCACCGCAACAACGCCTTCTCCACCATGGTGGTCAGCTTGACGTTGTCATCGATAACTAGAATTCGGCCACGCATGGTTAGATCTGTAAGTATACCTAATATTTACGAAAAATACAAGCTCCTATGACGGTAGGACCAATAGTTCATTTATCCGCTCCGTCAGCCCGGCGGGACTGAACGGCTTACTGATCACTTCGTTGGCCCCCGCGCTGAGCAAGCGCTCGTGCAGGGCCGGATCGCGATAGCCCGTCACCACCACGATCGGAACATTGACCAGAACCGAATCGTCTTTGAAGGCTTCAATCAGTTCGAGACCAGTTCGCCCCGGCAGGTTGTAATCGAGAATCGCCAGATCGGGCGTCATTTCACGAGCCCTTTCGACAACTTCAGTACCGTTGGTGAAGGGCATGGTTTGAAATCCGCTGCGCTCAAGTTGAAACTGAAACAAACGCATGGTGATGCGTTCGTCTTCAGCCACAAGTATGCACTTGCCGGCTTCAGCAGCGGGGGTTTCGGAACAATCGGAGGTCATTATCGGGCATTGGGGTTTATTAATGGAGTGGCGGTCGAAAGCAGCTTTGCCGATTTTTCCCGACGCCAGAAAAGTAGTGTCTGGTCATCATGCAGTCCGCCATGGGCGACGCCGATGCGATTTTGAATGTCATTCCAGAAGTCGACCGGGTCAGCGAAAGCCTTGCGCCCGGCGAGATCGACAAAGCGGTCCCAGCCCCACCAGGATTCCCCCTGCTTCCATTCGAACAGGCCATCGGTAACCAGCAGCACCCCCCGGTGTTCGGCGATGTCGCGTCGTTCGACCTCGTATTCAGAATCTTCAAGAATTCCCAACGGCGGTCCCGACGGCTCAATCTGATCGAGCACACCATCATCGTTGAAAGTCAGCACCGGACAATGACCGGCATTGACGATTTCCATGGTCTCAAAATTAGGATCGATGCGCACCAGGGCACAGGTCACAAAAGACGACATCTCGCCAAGTGTGCTGGCCAAAACCTGGTTCAGCGACTTTGCCAGTTCGTTGAGCGGCTGCGCCTTGCCGAGATTCATCAAAAACGCCGTTCGATAAACACTCGCCAGCATCGCCGCCGCCACGCCTTTGCCCATGACATCGATCACCGTCATGACGAGATTGCCCTGCTCGTCGTGGCAGGCCTCCAGATAATCGCCGGCGACTTCCTCGGCGCTGCGATGCTGCATGAAAACTTTCCACTGCTCCGACTGCGGGGGCGTCGAAACCGGTAGCAACATTTTCTGAATCTCCGCCGCCAACTCCAATTCGCGCACCGCCCGGTTCTCGTTACGACGCACGGTCTGCATGTTGGCATTGGCCAGAGCGATACCGAACAGGTCAGTGAAGGTGCGCAGATTGTTGATTTCGGCCCCCTCGAACGCTTGATCCCGTTCGCGTAGCGCCGCCACCAGACAACCGAGCGCCACGCCTTGCGCCATGATTGGAAAGACACAGCCCTGAGAGTATCCGGCGAAAGTATGATCGGTGTCGTACTTTTTTAACTCGTCGGCGGACCGCCACAGAAAACTGTCACCTGAAGCCAGCGCTTCGCGCACCAGATCCGGCATCGCCTTGGCGACGCGCACGCCCTCGACCACAGACAACTCCTCCTGCACGACATCGAGCACCGCGTCCGAAAGGCACAGCAGCAGAGCCTCAGGCTGTTCGGTACCGTGAATCTGACGCAGACTGCGCAGCCCCTCATCGAGGAAATCACCGGTTCGTTTCGAGGTGATCAAGGCATTGCCCATGCGTTGAAACGCCGCCAGGCTTTCATAGGAATGCGCCAACTCCTCAAGAATCAACGACACGTCGTCGTCCTCATTTGCCGTCCGTCCCAGCGAGTCGAAAAATTTGTGCAATTCCAGGCGCACACCCGTCGACGAACGCCACAACTGGCAGTTGTCGAACAACTGGCGCATCAGGAAAAAACCGCGCCCCGAAGTCGCCAGTGGATCGTCCGGCAGGCTGGCCGTTTCAAAAACTTCCTGCGGCGGTCCCTCACCTTCATGAGTGATCGCCAAGGTCAAAGACGTGTCGTCGTTCCACCACTCCAGCGTCACCGACTTCGAGTCGTCGCCGCCGCAACCGTGAACAATCGCATTGGTCAGAGCCTCGGTAAATCCCAACACCAGGCCATCGGCGTGCGTCGACTCGACGCCGATCTGGGCTAAAAACTCCACAAAGCGTTTACGCGCGTCCGTCAGCAGAGAAATGCGCGCCGGCAATACGAAGCGCCGACTCTGCAGAACATCACCGCGGCCAAGACGGGCTGTGGGCTGAATCATACTGACCATCGTGAATAAAAATACAAAGAGAGACTAAATTCTGATTGAAAGAACAATAGCAGTGAACTATAATTATTACAATAACAATAATTACAATCATCTTAATATTTTAGATGGTTTAAGTACCCAGCTTTGCTTTACAGCCATGTTCGACTTCAATCCCACCACCGGCGGCCTCCGAATTCAAATCGACGTGGCCAGTTTCGACGCCACCAACGTCGATCAATTTAAGGACGATTTCGAAAAGGTCTGTCCGGGCGAACTCGCCGCCGTTGACGTCGACCTGGCTCGCGTCGAAATGATCGACAGCTCAGCCATTGGCGCCCTGCTCAGCGTGCATCGCCGCCTCAACGGCCAGGGTCCGATCAGCATTCACAATCCACGCCCGTCCGTGCTCAGCGTCATCGAACTGCTGCGCCTGCACCGCGTGTTTCACATCGAGATGGACGAAGAAGCGGCGTAAGCCCCTGCCCATCGGCCATTCAGTTGACAATAAGGAGCGGCGGTTTCCAATCGCCGGCCGTGGACCGGGACACCGTCCCTACCCGTCCACATCGATCATCGCTTTGCGCAGCCGCGGATCGACAATGACTTTTTCAAATCGCTCCGGCACCTCGTCGAGCGACAGCCGATGAGTAATCCACGGCTCGGTATCGACCGAACCGTCCTCCATCTTGTCGATCACCCAACGCCAATCCTCCGGCGTGGCGTTGCGGCTCGATATCAAAGTCAGCTCACGGCGATGAAAATTCGGATCATCGAATTTCACCTCGCCCTGAAACAGTCCGACAAAAACAATCCGCCCGCCGTGGGCGACCCGCTCAAAGCTGCTCATCATCGACGCCGGATGGCCGGTCGCATCGAACAGCGCATCCGGCAGTGCACCGCCGCCAATCTCACGCAGCGCGGCAACGGCATCGGTACCCGTGCTCAGCTGAATCGTGTGCTCGACGCCGAATGCCTCGCGGCAAAAATCGAGCCGGTGCGCCGCCATGTCGACCACCACCAGTCGGCCGACACCGGCTGCCTGTAAAAACTGCACGACACTCATGCCGATCGGACCGGCACCGATCACTGCCACGTAGTCGTCCGCGCCACCGCGGTTCAAGCCGGCGCGCGCCACCGCGTGCGCTCCGATACCTAACATTTCCACCAGGGCCAGACGCTCACAGTCCAGAGACTTCGATACGTGAAGTTTGTCCACCGGCACGCGGATCACCGGACGCATACCGCCATCGCAGTGCACCCCCATCACCTGGAGTTGCTCACAACAATTGCTGCGCCCCCGCTTTGAGGCCGGCGAGCTGGCATCGTTTAAATACGGGCTGACCGCACACAGGTCACCAACCACTGCCGCCCCACCATCGATCGCCAGCACTTCACCCCCCAGTTCGTGGCCGAGAATCCGCGGATACTCAAAAAACGGCTGGCGCCCATGAAACGCATGAATGTCCGTCCCGCAAACCCCGATGCGCCGCACCTGCACCAGCGCCGTGCCCGGCAACAGTTCCGGCACATCACCTTGCTCGACGGAAAAGTGTCCCGGTTCCTGTAAAACGATCTGTCGCTGTTGATCCCGCATCGCCCAACCAATCCACCGCCACCGCCAAAAAGTAAACCCCCGGTGGACGAGCCCTGCGCGATCAGTAGTCAGCGATTGGCGAAGCAGAACCCAAAAGCCAGGCACAAATCCCCCCGATTTGTGCACTGGCACGAAACCCGTCCCTGCCCGAACCTCCGGCGTGCCTCTCTACCTCCTGCTGCCGCTCGTCGCGGCATTTCTCTATGCGCTCAGTTCCGTGTTCTTGAAACGCGGCATGCGCGACGGCGCGACGATGAATCAGGCGTTTCACATCAACAACCTGGCCGTCGCCATCATCTTCCTGCCGCTGATGCTGTTGGAAAAACAAGCCGTCGACTGGTCACTGGTGCAGTGGCCTGTCCTGGTCGGCGTCGGATTCTTCTGCGGCGGATGGTTGACCTTTATCGCCATTCAGCGCGGCGACGTGTCGCTGGTCACCCCCCTGCTCGGCACCAAAGTTGTGTTCGTCGCGATCGGCTCGGTGCTGTTCACCGCTCAACAACTCTCGATCCCGCTGTGGATCGCCGCTCTGCTGACCGCCCTCGGCATTTTCCTGATCGGCTTTCGCGATGTGCGCGGCGCCCGCCACGCTGCTTTCACCGCCGGGATCACTCTGACCAGCGCTGCCTTCTTCGGCCTCTGTGACGTCATGCTGTCCAGCTGGGCCGGCAGGTTCGGTCCGTTCACCTTCCTCAGCTTTTCCTCACTGATCGTCGGTGCGCTGACCATGATGGTGTGGTTTTTCCAGGGACGTAAGCAAATCCTTCCGCCACGCGGACCACGTATGTGGACCATCGCCAGCGCCGTCGTCGTCGCCATTCAGGCGATCATGATCGGCCTCGCATTGGGCTTTTTCAACGACGCCACCGGCATCAACGTCATGTACGCTTCGCGCGGACTGTGGGCGGTGGTGCTGGTCTACTGGTTCGGCTCGATGCTCGGCAACGACGAACGCGCCACCTCCGGTCGCGTCTTCGGCTGGCGTTTTCTCGGCACCATCCTGCTCACCGTTTCGGTGATCATCGCGGTGATCGAACGCAGTGGCTGAAAATCCTGCCACCCGCCCCCCACCTAAGCCTTCGGCTCGCGGATCACCAACAGCCGGATCTCAGTCATGTCTTCCATCGCGAAGCGAATGCCTTCGCGTCCCAGCCCGCTGTCCTTGACGCCACCGTACGGCATGTGATCGACCCGCCACGACGGCACATCGCCGATCACCACACCGCCGACCTCGAGCTTGTTCCACGCTTGTTTCGCTTTATACAGATCGCGGGTAAAAATGCCCGCCTGCAGGCCGAACTCGCTGTCATTGACCTCATCGAGTGCCGCCTCGAAATCGCTGAACGACGACAGCAGAGCGACCGGGCCGAAGGCCTCTTTGCAAACCACGTCTTCGCCGTCCGGCACATCTTCCAGCAGCGTCGCTTCGAGCATCGCCCCGTCGCGCTTGCCGCCGCACAGCACTTTGGCACCACTCGCCAGCGCACTCTGAATCCAACCATCGAGCCGTTCGGCTTCGCTCTCCGAAATCATCGGACCGATAAATGTCTCCTCGTCCGCCGGGTCGCCACACTTCAGTTCTTTGGTCGCCGCCACCAGCTTGTCGCGGAATGCAGCGTAGATCGCTTCGTGAACGATGATGCGCTGCACACCGATGCAACTCTGGCCGCTCTGATAGAACGCCCCGAACACGATGCGCTCGACCGCGTCGTCGAGATCCGCGTCGGCATCGACCACCACGGCCGCATTGCCGCCCAGTTCGAGCACCACCTTCTTCTTGCCCGCCTTCGCCTTCAGCGCCCAACCGACATCCGGTGATCCGGTAAAGCTGAGCAGCTTCAAGCGTTCGTCGGTGGTGAACAGATCCGCGCCGTCGCGATGACAGGGCAAAATCGAAAACGCCCCCTTCGGTAAATCCGTCTCCGCCAGAGTCTCGCCGATAATCAACGCCCCGATCGGCGTGCGACTGGCCGGCTTGAGCACAAACGGACAGCCCACCGCCAAGGCCGGTGCCACTTTATGCGCCGCCAGATTGAGCGGGAAGTTGAAGGGACTGATAAATGAACACGGCCCCAGCGGCACACGTTTCCACATGCCCGAGTAACCTTCGGCACGCGCCGAAATATCCATCGGCAGAACCTCTCCATAAATCCGCACCGACTCCTCTGCGGCGATGCGAAAGGTATCGATCAATCGCGTCACCTCGCCACGCGAATCGTTGATCGGTTTGCCCGCCTCGATACACAGCGCTTCGGCCAGCTCGTCGCGGCGCTCGGTGAACCGCTTCACGCAATGCATCAATATCTCCTGCCGCCGGTAAGCCGGCAGCGCCGCCATCGCCTCGCGCGCCTGTTCCGCCGCCGCGATACCGCGTCCGATGTCGTCCGCCGAAGCCATCGCCACACGCGTGGCCACTTCGCCGGTGTATTTGTTGGTCACCTCCAGGTCCGTATTCGGAGTCTCCGGCGAATTCGCAAGGTAGAAGGGGTAAGTTTCGTTGAGCATGGTTTCTGAAAAAAGTCTTACTACGAATGACACGGCAACTCCAATGCCTTCGCCTTTGCGGCAATTTCATCATTCAAAATGCGATCGTTGTCCGAATAGTCGACCGGCACTTCCACCAGGTGAACACCGCCCGCCTCGAAGCATTCCTCCAACATCGGCACCAACCCTTCCGCCGTTTCCGGACGATGCCCGTTCGCGCCATAAGCCTCCGCGTATTTCACGAAATCAGGATTTCCAAATTCCAGTCCCCAGTCGGCGAAATGCATGTGCGCCTGCTTCCAGCGGATCATGCCATACGAATCATCGCGCAGCACGATGACCACCAGATCGAGGCCGAGCCGCACCGCCGTCTCCATCTCCTGCGAGTTCATCATGAAGCCACCGTCGCCACAGATCGCCATCACCCGGCGATCGGGGTAGACCATCTTCGCCGCAATTGCCGAAGGCAGTCCCGCACCCATCGACGCCAGCGCATTGTCGAGCAGCACCGTGTTCGGTTGCCGCGCCGGATAGTTGCGGGCAAACCAGATTTTGTAGACGCCATTGTCCAAAGCAATGATTCCGTCGTCCGGCATAACCTTGCGCACGTCAGCCACCAGCCGCTGTGGATAGATCGGAAAACGACCGTCGTCAGTTCCCTCAGCAGTGTGCTCGATGATCGCCTCACGAACCTCATCAAAAAGCGCACAATCCCAGCCCGACTGCCGCTCCAGTCGCTCGTTGATTTGCCAAATGCTGTTGGCGATATCGCCGACCACTTCCACTTGCGGAAAATAAACCGGATCGACCTCTGCCGAACTGAAGTTCACGTGAATGACGTTGCGGCCATCGGCGTCCATAAAAAATGGCGGCTTCTCGACCACATCATGACCGACATTGATGATCAAATCGGCCGCATCGATTGCGCGGTGCACAAAGTCGTGTGCCGATAGGGCGGCGTTCCCGATGGCCATCGGATGATCATCGCTGATCACCCCTTTACCCATCTGTGTCGTTACAAACGGGATCTGCTGCTTTTCAACAAAATCCCGCAGCGCCTTCGAAGTCAGTTTGCGGTTGGCTCCGGCGCCGATCAGCAGCAGCGGATGCCTTGCCGACGTAATCATTTCCACCGCTCTGGCTACCGCTTTCTCCTCTGCGATCGGGCGCCTCACCACGCCCGGCCGCAATAAGTTCACTGCCAGATCTTCCACCGTTTCGCCCGCGATATCCTCCGGCAACTCCAGATGCACGGCCCCCGGCCGCTCTTCCTCCGCCAGACGGAACGCCTCCCGCACCCGCGCCGGAACATTGCTACCACTGACCACTTGCCTGGTGTACTTCGTGATCGGCCCCATCATATCGACCACATCGATTATTTGAAATTGCCCCTGCTTGCTGCGTTTTATCGGCTTCTGGCCGGTGAGCATCATCATCGGCATCGCCCCCAGCTGCGCGTACGCCGCCGCCGTCACCAGATTGGTCGCTCCCGGTCCCAGAGTCGAAAGGCACACGCCCGCTTTACCGGTTAGCCGACCAAAGGTCGCTGCCATAAAGCCCGCTCCCTGCTCGTGCCGCGTCAACACCAACCGGATCGATGACTCGCGCAGCGATTCGACAAAATCCAAATTCTCCTCACCCGGAACTCCGAAAATGGCCTTCACCCCCTCGTTTTCCAGCGCTTTGACTAACAGGTCGGATACTTTCACAACAACAAAAACAGCTGAAAAACAGTGATCTTACCGAGTCACAACCAACAAGTCACGCCGATAGGCGGAAAAATGTGACCATGCGATCGCCGTTTTCAAACTGACCAACATGGTAGGGCGGAGCGCTTTGGACGCTGTGCTCCCCCTTGCGGGTAAGCCGACTCACTTCGCCCCGCTGCCTGCCTCTGTGCCCCGGTCTCAACAAGATCAGCTCGTCCACTGCAGGCAAGCGGAGCGCTCGCCCTGCAATTGCTTACCCTGATACTCACGCCGATCACTCTCCGCCAACACCAATCACCACCTTACCGAAATGCGCGCCGCTGCGCAGGTGTTCATAGGCCGCCGGCGCTGCCTCGAAAGCAAACGACTGATCGATCACCGGCCGGATGTCATGGGTTTCCATGAACCGGTTCAGGTCCGCAAACATCTCCCGACTACCGACATAGATCGCATTAATATCCGCGTTCTTCGTCACCAGTGGAAACAGCGAATCGTCCGGCGCGCCCTTGCCGGTGAGCACCCCGATCAGGGCGATATTTCCGCCCGCGGAAACACTTTTCATCGATCGCCCCAACGTGCCCGGACCGCCGACTTCAACGACGTGATCCGCCCCCTTTTTTTCGGTGAGACGCCACACTTCGGCGTCCCAGTCCTGGTGAGTGCGATAATTGATCGTCTGCCAGGCGCCCATCACTTTGGCGCGTTCGAGTTTTTCATCGCTGCTCGATGTTACGATCACCCGCGCCCCGGCCGCCGTCGCCAACTGCAACGCAAAAATCGAAACCCCGCCGGTGCCCAGCGCCAACACCGTGTCGCCTTCGGTCAGACCTCCGCGCACAAACAAACCGTGCCACGCCGTCACCGCCGCGCACGGCAAACAGGCCGCTTCTTCAAAATTCAAATGCCCGGGCATCGCCACGACCCCGGTTTCAGGCAGCACCACGTATTCCGACAACATGCCATCCGTCGATCCACCGAGCGCCAACTTGTGATAGCGCATATCGAAGCGACCACTCTGCCACTCAGAGAAAAAACAACCCGCAACCCGATCGCCAACCGCAAACTGGGTGACGCCCGTGCCAATCGCTGCGACCTCGCCCGCACCATCCGAAAGCGGCACCACACTACCGCCGCCACCCGAACCCGATTGCCCCGCCAGCATTAACAGATCCCGATAGTTCAACGAGCAGGCCCGCACCCGGATCAACACCTCACCCGCCTTCGGCTCAGGTTTTTCCGCGTCGGAAAAAAGCTGCGCCGCCAGCGCTGCGGCGTCAGAATTCGGGTCGGGTTCGAGTCGGTATTGCTGCATGGCGGATAGTATCGCAATCGCCTCAGATCGCCAACTCACTCCGCCACCAACACCCAGTCGTCGGTCCGGAACGGCGTCGCCGGCAAGCCCTCAGCGTTGAAGAAATTCGGGTTCTCGGGATTGTTGCTCCACGCATAACGCACCGCGACCGGCTTGGGAATTGCGTCGCTTTTCACGACGACTTTTCCACCGTCGATGGTCGCTTCCGCAGGCACGAACTTTTGATCATCGCCGGCGATTTCAAAATACTTCAGCGCGCCGCCATCCTTCGCTACCAGGCCACCACCGACCTGGCCAAAGCTGAGTTCGATGCTGTTGTCGACGACTTTCATCGTCTGGTAAATCGGTCCCTGGTAAACGATGTCGGCACCGTAAGTGTTGGCGCGGGCAAAACGCGACAGGCGCTCGCCCACCGGCTTTTTGTCACGGGGGTGAATGTCGCCGGCCTCGCCGACATCGATGGTAGTGACCATGCCGGTGTTTTTGCCGTCTTTCCAAAAGCGGAACATCTGTTCGCGAATGATCGGCCAGCCCTGCTCGTGGCCTCCGGCAAAGTTCGGCAGCTGCACCAGGTAGAACGGAAAGTCGCGGCGCTCGAGACCACTCGCCTTCGCCCAGTCCGCCCGCCAGTCTTCGACCAGAGCAAACATCAGATCACGATACTGGGTCGTAAATGGCGGCCGCGAATTGGCCTCGCCCTGATACCACACCGTGCCGCGAATCGCATACGGCTGCAGCGGCGCGATCATCGCATTGTAGTGACCGGTCGGGCGCTTGGGATTGTCCGGACCCTGCGGTGGCCGCGGCGCGCGCGTGGTAAACGCCTTGCCTTCCGCCTTCGCGGCAGTGGCTTTTGCAGCCCACGCCGCGCGTGCCTTTTCGTATTTCTCTTTCGCCGCAGGATAAGCCGTCACCGCCGCATCGTAGTAATCGCGAGTCGGCGCCCCCACCGGATCGTCGCGGAACGTGTCGCCATTGATCCATGAATAGGCGTTGGTGCCACCGTTGGCCGATTGAATCAGCCCCACCGGCACCTTGAGGTCACGGTTCAAGGCTGAGCCGAAATAAAAGCCGGCCGCGGAAAAACGGGAAACTGTCGTCGCATCGCACAGGGTCCATTGGGCATTCACCGTCTCTGCCGGCTGGTCCGCACCCGCCACCGGAACTTTAAACAGGCGCACCGCAGCGAATTTTCCTGCGGCAACTTCTTCGAGAGCCGCCCCGGCATCGAGCGTTCCGGCAACGCTCATCGCCATGTTCGACTGCCCTGAACAAACCCAGACTTCGCCGACCAGAAGATCGTTGACCGCGATCGTCTGCGTTCCCGCTTTGATGGTCAGCACGGCGGGCTCGGCCGATGCCTTGAGCGCATCGAGAACCACCTGCCAGCGACCATCCGCCGCAGTGGTCGCGATTTTTTCCTGACCGGCAAAACTCACCGTCACTTCCGCGCCGGGGTCGGCCTGCCCCCACACGGGAACCGGCAGCTCGCGCTGCAACACCGCGTGATCGGTGAACAGGGTGTGGACGCTGAGCTCAGCGTGGGCAATTGACGAGGCGGCGCAAAGCGCGAGGACAAAACAGAATTTGGCAGGATTCATATGTGGCAGAAAGGGTGGCAATGATAGGCCTTCGAACGCCTTTGCGGAAGCAAAAACCAGAATCAATCCAGTGTTTACAGCGTTGCCCATCGAGCAAGGCAATGCGAGCGCCGCGACGAACGGCTCACCGGATCGTCCACTGGTTTGTCCCGAACGGGACACTCACTCGACGTCAACAAAGTGCGGGCTCGACCACGCCCGATGCCCACGGGCCTTGCTGATGTTGCCCGAGTACTGCTTCGAATCGCCTTCCTGTTCGATCTCCCAGTAAAACCAGTGCCGCCCCGGTTTCAGTCCATCGACTTTGCGCGTCAACGACATCTCCTTCGTGCCATCACCCTCGTAGACCTCAACGGTGCCACCGTCGCCGACCAGCGCCACGCGTGTCAGCGGTTTCGTGCCGCGCACGTACAGCGTTAATTCCGCCGAGCCGTCCGCCGTCGCCTTCACGACCTCGTCCGTCATTCGTCCCTGCGCGCGCGAATCGACGACGATGCGTGAACCATTCGTCGCAAAACAGCGATGCTCACGCAGCGCTTCCAGTATCGCCTCCGACGTCAGCTGCTCCGCCCAGATTCCGGTCAGTCCGCCGCACAGTCCCGGGTTCCGGCGATGCGAGTCGCTGGTGCCGACAAAACCGGTGTGTCGCCCCTTGTCGAGTTCCTCGTGAAAACGTTTCGGCACCGAGCGAATGTAAATCCCCCAGCTCGCCACCACTTCCAGATTCGCCTCCGCCGGATGGTCAGAAATCTTGAACGCCGGATGCTGCGAATTCAAAATGCCACCCGCCGCGTGCACCGCGTCGGCCATCTTGCCAAAGTCCTGCTCGACCTCAAAGTAACGCACGATCGGCCCACCCCTATGCGGATAGATCACCGTGCGATGATTCGGATAGCCGCCGGGAACCGTTTGCTCGAAGGCCGACAGATCCGGTCTGGCGACGCCCTTGTCGGAAGTCCGCTGCGTCCACTCATAGCCTGGCAAAGCCACAAATCTGCCCGCTTGAGTCGCCCACTGCGAATGCGCCACGCCCATGTAGTACTCGCCCTCGGTCAAAAGGCGCCCGTGCACGTCGTCGTTGTCCTGCATCACCATGACATCGAGCCCGGCCCGATCGCGTGCGTAAAACAAAATCTCGTCCGGCTCCCCCTCGGCATCGCCGGTCAATCCGGAGTGACAGTGCAGATCGCCCCAGAAAAGTTTCATCGGCTTTTCGCGCCCGGTGACTTCGGTTGAGTAGCGCTTCGGCTGTTGCGACTGATCGATCGACAGCGGAGAGTATTGATCCATCCACAAGTCTTGTTCAAACGGCTGCGCCGCAGAAACATCGATCGCCACCAGTTGCGACGGTCGCTTCCAGTGATGCGGAATCTTCGCCCCGACCACCCACATTTTTCCCTCGCGAACCTTCGCCGGCAACGCCGCCCGGTAGTCGATCAGCCCGTCCATCAGTAAAACCGTTTCGCCCCAAACTCCGTCTTTGATGTGACGACCCAGCAATTGACCCGCCGTCTTCGATCCACCTCCCGCCGGATTCGACTTCCGCTCCCAAATCATCCACGCCCCACCGTGCTCACCTTCACCGTCGACCATGATGGGATGCCTCCGACGACCGGAGTATCCGCTCGGATACCCTTTGCTTGGACGGAGATCCGGGAGCAGACCGCTCAGCATCACTACCGGATCGTCGAAGCCGCGCGGATTGAGCACCCGACTGAACGAAGTCCCATCATTCCGGAGATGGAAAACATTGGTGTAGTGAAGCATGTCAACCACGCCCTCGCCGCCCGACTCCGCAGTGAGCTTGGAAATCAACGGCTCATCATCGCTCGACCGCGTCTCCGCGGCGATCACATCGGCGAGATTCAATCGAGCTACACACAAACCTTCACTCACCGAACCCACGGGCTCGCCATGCAGCATTCGCCGACTGGGATCGCGTGGCATTTCCGAGCGAGCAGGATCGGACGAATCGACGACGATCTCCTCATCGAGCTTCGGCCACACCGGGCGCGCCTTGATTGCCGACTCGCCGGAATCCCATAACAACCAGACCTTGCCGGCAGTGATCACCGGCACGACACGAAACGCGACGTCACCTTTACCACTGACAGCGATAGCTGACTGCCAGCCATCATTGCCAAAAACCCGCATCCACCCCCGCGAGCTCGCGCCGTCGATCAGTTGATGCCACGCCACCACCAAGCGGCCATCATTCGTCACCACTGCGCGCGGCTTCAGCGCATGACCTTTCGCCTGGTCACCACCGTCGCCCGCCGACACCGAGTGAATATTTCCCCACCCCTCAGCGTCACGCCAGCGCCTGCCCATCACCTGCCACTGCGCGTCGACATAGCTCGACCAAAACACCCACATCACCTTGCCATCGTCACTCGCTGCCAGTGATACCCCGTCGACGATGCCGGCGCCGTCAGCGACATCGAACACTTCGCCGACCGATCCCACCCCGGCATCGAGCGGCCGCGCCATGACCCACTCTTCGCTCATGTGGTAGCGCTTCCACACCGCCCAGCCCTGCTGATCTTCATCGAGGTGCACCGACATCTCAGTGTCAAAGCCGCCGCCCTCGTGATCACCGTCGAGCTCCAGTGCCGCACACGCAGACGGCAGCTGAACCCATCCGGTAAACCCAACCAACACGAGTGAAAGCAGCAAAGTTTTCATCGCCATCGATCTTGATCACGGCCCCCGAACCCGGCAAGCCCACATATCCGTACTCACAGTGCCACCTCGCCACAAAAAGTAGCACGGGCTTCCCAGCCCGTGAGTCTGAGCCGGCCCGCAACCTCGCCTACCCACGAGCGAGATGCCCCCCCGCCAACCGTCGCTTGGAATTCCTCCGACCCTGCGCCACCCTGCCCCGTGTCCGACCACCGCCACTCACCACGACTGATCCTGATCGCCAGCGGCGCGATCAGTGCCTTACTGTGGCTGCTGCTGACACTGATCAGTCACGGCCACCTGCCGCCTTTCGCCAGCTTCGACCCCTCGCTGCCGAATGACGCCATGCCGACCCGCGCTTACCTCGCGATTCACTTCCTGCTCGCCGGGCTGGCCATCGTCCCGCTGATCCTTTTTCGCAAAAACCTCAGCGCCCTGCCGCTGCGCCCGATCATTCTGTTCGCCATCGCCCTGCGCCTCGCCGCCCTGCCCGGCGCACCGATTCACGAGAACGATTTCCATCGCTACCTCTGGGACGGAAAACTCGCGGCGCACGGCATCAATCCGTTCCTGCACGCCCCGTCCGATCTTTCCGATCCGCATGTCGCCGAACTCCGTGACGAAAATCCGGCGCTGCACCGGAACATCAATCATCCTGACATTGCCACCATCTACCCACCGGTCGCCCAGGCCGTTTTCGCGACTTCCCACTTGTTGTTCGGCGATTCACTGCCTGGCCTGAAGATCCTCCTGACGGCCTTCGATCTCGGCATTCTCGCGCTGATCATCCTCCTGCTCAGAAAACTCAAGCTGCCGACCGCGCTCGCCCTGCTCTACGCCTGGCATCCACTGGTGATCAAAGAAATCGCCAACTCCGCTCACTACGACGTCGTCCCGGTTTTCTTTACCTTGCTCGCCATCGCACTCGCGGTCGGCCCCGGTAAAAACCGCCTCAGGCCCGCCGTCGCGCTCGCTGCCGGAACGCTCGCCAAATACTTTTCCCTGCTGCTGCTGCCCATCCTCTACCCGCCTCGCCAACTCAAAAAATCGCTCCTCCCGTGGACACGGTTCGCCACCCTCGTCATCGCTGCGTTTCTGCCTTTCATCTTCTGGAACGATGCCGGCATCGAGCGCGTCTTCTCCGGCTTTCGCGCTTATCACAACGACTGGACCTTTTTCCCCGGCGCCTTTACCCTGATCCTGCTGATCACCAAAAGTGTCGCGGCCGCCAAGGCGATCGCCGGCATTCTGCTCGCCGCCGTGATCCTGCGGCTCAGCCTGACCGACACTCCAACGCCGCTCGTGCTCGCCCGCAAGTGCGCGACCGCCATCGCCGCCCTGCTGGTACTTTCGCCGACTGCGTTTCCCTGGTATTTCGTGTGGATGCTGCCGCTGGTCTGCCTGTTCCCCAGCCGCGCCTGGCTGCTGCTGTCCCTGCTGACACCGCTGACGTATCTCAATTTCCGAACCGACAGCCTGCTCGCCGGCAGCTATTTCCTCAACATTCCGAGCCTGACCTGGATCATCTGGCTACCCTTCGCGATGGTCTGGTTCTACGAAATACGCCATTGCCAGCCCCTGTTCCCCCCACCATCGTCAGCGTCGCAGGACAGAGATCCAAAATCCAACATCTAAAATTCAACATCAGCGGCATCGCCGCTCACCTACCATGCGCACTACCGTCATCACCGGCGCCGCCTCAGGCATCGGCGCCGCCATCGCCCAACGTTTTGCCGAAGCCGGCGACCACGTCGAAATTCTCGATCTCGAAGCCTCTGCCGCGGAGGCAACGGCCGCCGCGATTCGCGACGCCGGTCACTCCGCCAACGGGCGCGCCTGCGACGTTTCCAAGCAAAGCGTCGTCGATTCGGTCATCGCCGAAATTATCGCCGACCGCGGCAGCATTGAGGTTCTGGTCAACAATGCCGGCATCGCCCACATCGGCGACGCCATCACCACCAGCGAAGACGACATGGATCGCCTCTACACGGTCAACGTCAAAGGTGTCTACAACGCGCTGCACGCCGTGCTGCCCGGCATGGTCGAAGCCAATAGCGGCGTCATTCTCAACATGGCGTCGATCGCCTCCGTCACCGGCATCGCCGACCGCTTCGCTTATTCGATGACCAAGGGTGCCGTGCTGACCATGACCTACTCAGTGGCGATCGATTTCATCGACAAAGGCATTCGCTGCAACGCCATCTGTCCGGCGCGCGTGCACACGCCCTTCGTCGATGGTTATTTGGAAAAAAACTACCCCGACAACAAAGCCGAGATGTTCGAAAAGCTCAGCGCCGCTCAACCGATCGGTCGCATGGCCAAGCCCGACGAGATCGCCGAAATGGCCCTCTACCTCTGCTCCGACAAAGCCAGCTTCATCACCGGCCAGGACTGGGAAATCGACGGCGGCTTCATGAATGCGCGACCGGTGTAGACACCTTCGTCGCCGTATGCTGACTGAGGAAACCTCGTTTTTCAAAACCTGAGTGACAATCTGCGCAGGCGGCGGCCGTGTTGCCGCGAAGGATTTCGGTCGTGCCACTGGGAAACATGGTGATCGAAAACTGCCAGTCATCGATAGTTCCATCATCCTTCAGACGCTCCATGACGGTGGCAAGGCGCAACTTATCGGCATCGCCGGAGATAAATTTTTCCTTAAGAAAAACGCTGCCTACCGGATAAGCGTGAGACCTGGGGTGCTTTTTCCGGTAGTCCAGTGCCACGTCATTTGCATGCACGACCGCGGTCGCCGGATCATGCGGTCCGTCGTTTTGTGCAGGGTTTGCGATATGAATCGGATTGGCGACGTCCCCTACACCAATTCCGGAGTCGCCCTCAATGGTAATTACGCCACCACACCCGATACTCCCCGTTGCAGTTAGCCAAACCGGCTGAGCGCTAATTCTGGTCATGCCTTTCAGATGCTCAGAAATCGGCTCTGCCCAGACAACTTTCACCTTAGTCTCCTGTTCCTCAGCGACCAGCACTTGCAACCCGTGGACCAGCACACCGGCAATCGACGAAGCTAGAATCAACCAAAGCCGCATGGCTTAGCCTATTCTTTTCCATCCCCATTCGCCAAGCCAATCCCCTTGCTACTGCCCTCCCCCGCGTGCTACCTATAACCATCGAAATCACCTGCCCATGAAACGCCTTTTCCTTTCCGCCTCCGTTCTCGCTGTCACTTTTCTCTCCCTGCAAGCCAAGGACGCCGATGACGGTTTCACCGCCCTCTACAACGGCAAAGACCTCAGCGGTTGGACCACAACGGGCAACTGGCTGGTCGAAGCAGACGGCGTGCTGGCAATCCGCCCGCGCGAGGGCGAAACCGGTTGGAAGCGCTACTCCGCCTATCTTTACACCGACAAGAAATACGACGATTTCATCTTCGACCTTGAGTTCAAGATTCCCGAGGGCGGCAACAGTGGCGTGTTTTTTAACATCGCCGATATGGCCGATCCGGTGACCAGCGGACTCGAAGTGCAGATCCTCGATTCCTACGGCGTCGAAAAAGAGCTCGGTCATCACGACAATGGCGGCGTCATCAAAACCTCGGCACCGCTGAAAAACGCCTCCAAGCCGGCCGGCGAATGGAACCGCATGGTCATCACCTGTCAGGGCGATTCGCTCAAGGTCGAACTCAACGGCACACTGGTTCAGGATTTGAAGCTTTCGGAAACCGAGTCAAAAGACAAGCCGGGCAGTGGTCACATCGCATTGCAGGACCACGGCCTGCCGCTCGAGTTCCGCAATATCCGCATCAAGGAACTTTAATCCGCAGTCAAAATCGAAGCTGATGAGCGAAGCGCCCAACGATCCCTACGAACAGCGATCGCTGAGTTTGATTCATGGCGAGTGGGCCACCTTGCTCGATCAGTCGGCGCGACTGGCTGAGCCGAAATTACACGACGAGGCGATGACGCTCGCGCGGGCGATGATGCGCCGTGTCGCCAGGCAAATCGAACGCCTGACCGGGTGGCTGCACGCCGGCGGCTACGAATTCGCCCATCGCGACCGCATCTGGATCCCTCCGCAGGACGAAGCGATCGTCGCTCAACAGATCACGGCTGCGGCGGAGATGGGCGTATATTTACCGATCTCGTTTCAGGCCTGGTTGTTCGAGGTCGGCTCAGTAAACCTGATGGGCACCCATCCCGACTGGCCGTTCTGCGGTTACCACTTCGACGATGACCGGCTGGAAAACGATAAGCCGCGCCAGTGCACCGATCCGCTCGTGGTCGAGTACGATCCCGATTACCCCTACTACCTGAAAGTGGAATGGGACGAGCGCGTTAAAAAATACGGTGCCATCGACGCCGGCCCCCTGACCTACGATTTTTCCCCCGACCACGCGCACAAGGCCAACGCCGAAGGCGGTGCCCCCTATTCGTTCGAGATCGCCAAACCATCCATCGATGCACTGGTCTACGACTGCCGCCACGTCGGCAGCTTCGTCGGGCATTTGCGCAATGCTTTTGCGTGGGGCGGCTTTCCGGGGCTTGAATACATCGATGTCGAACTCGATCCGGAATGCGATCCCCGAAGCATCGTTTTTGACCGCTTTTGAGTCGGCAATGGCGCAATCGCTTCGGAATTCTTTATTTTTAAGCTGGCGAAATTATCGCGACCACGTTTGTTGTCCGGATCGACACGTTTCCCCAGCCGCATCTCGAGCGCGATCCGTTGCACGACCTCCGCGCTGAGGTCGAGGCGGAAGCGGAGCAGTCCGCCCACGAAGCCACCGACGGTCGTCGCCTCGGCCATCTCATGGGCAGTGGTGCCCTGTTTGGCAGCGACGGCTTTCAAATCGCTGATCTCAGCGCAGGAATGCGCTATCACGAGGCCAAAAAGGTGCGCCTGGTCACCGCCAACGTCCGCGAAACCTTCGTCGGCCTGTTCGGGGTGGTCGAAGAACTCGATGGCTCGGCCCGTTCCGAGGTCAGCCTGGTGCTGCAGCGTCAACGCAACGGCTCGTGGGCGGTCGACGGCAACGCCCGCGCCGATGCCCGGCGCAATGGCGAGCGGGTCGCCGCGCTCCTGCACGCCGCCCGCGACGAGCACGACATCGATGGCAATGACACCACGATTCAACGTTCTGCGGCGACCCTCCACGTCGAGGTCGTCGACGCCCGTGCCCGCGACAGCATCAATCATTGGGACACGCGCAACGACAGCAAGGCCCGGTTACTGGCCGGGCTGCGCGTCGCCGTCATCGAGGGGCAGGATCCGGACCTGGACGAATATTGCCGCCAGATCGGCATGCGTCAGCTGAGCGGCGAATTCCCTGAGAGCGACGTCGACCGCCGCTATCGGAGCGCCTTGACCTTCCCCGCCGACGACCCTGCCGGCCAGGATCAGCGCTGGGCCGAGTTTCTCGCCAGCGATCGTGCCAAGCTCGAATCGGAAGGCCACGAAGTTGTCGTCGATGAGAAATTCGGGCTCAATCTGGTGCAACCGGACGATTGGTATTCCGATCTCGAAGTCCCCGGCGGCCCCGGCAACCGGGCTGGCGCGGAACCGGATGACGAAGATTCGATCGACTGGCTGGAGTTTCGCTACGGCATTCAGATCGACGGCCAGCAGGTCAGCCTGTTACCGGCATTGATCGAGTACCTGCGCAGCCGCCCGGGAAATTTCTCGATCTCCGATCTGACCACACTGCCGAAGGAAAAAACCATCGCCCTGCACCTTCCCGGCGATGGTGACGACGACGCCGAACGCTTTGTCGCCATACCTGCCGCGCGGCTCTACGGTGCCCTGAGCGTGCTCGGTGAACTGCTCGATCCCGACTCTCAGATGAGCAGCGATCACCTGCGCCTGCATCGACTCGACGCCGCCCGGCTCGCCAATCCGGAAAACCAGCCGCCGATCGTTCGACGCGCTCCGGATTTTCTGTATCGCTGCGCACGTGAGATGCGCGAGCTCGACGACGTGGTCACCTCGACCGTCGACATGCCGCTCGGCCTGCAGGCGACATTGCGCCCCTACCAGAAAGACGGCGTCGGCTGGCTGCAATTTCTGCGCGAACAAAAGCTCAGCGGCATCCTCGCCGACGACATGGGACTCGGCAAAACCATGCAGACCCTGTGCCATCTGCTGATCGAAAAACAGAGCGGTCGCGCCGACCTGCCCTGTCTGATCGTCGCCCCGAAAAGCGTCGTGCCGAACTGGGAGAAGGAAGCCAAAAAATTCGCCCCTTCGCTGTCGGTGCTCATGCTCCAGGGGCCGCGTCGCCATCGCTACTACGAAGTGCTCGAACACTGCGACCTGGTCATCACCTCGTTCCCGACTCTGTTGCGTGACGCCGAAGCGCTGCGCCATCAGCGCTTCCACTACATCGTTCTCGACGAGGCGCACACCATCAAAAACTCGCGCGCCAGCGTCACCCGCGCCGCCTACAATCTCGACGCCCGCCATCGCCTGTGCCTGTCCGGCACGCCGATCGAAAACCATCTCGGCGAGCTGTGGTCACAGTTTCATTTTCTCATGCCCGGTTTTCTCGGCGACGAGGATGCCTTTTCGCGCACCTACCGGCAACCGATCGAAAGGGATCGCGACGAGGGCCGGCGCAAACAACTCGCCGACCGGGTCCGCCCGGTGATGCTGCGCCGCACCAAAAACCGCGTCGCTTCGGAACTTCCGGCGAAAACGGAGATCATTCAGCCGGTCGAACTGAATCCCAAACAGGTCGAACTTTACGAAGCCGTGCGCGCCAGCCTGGCCAAGGAGTTGCGCGAAGAGATCGCCGAACGCGGCTTCGATGCCTCGCGCCTGCTGATCCTCGACGGGCTGTTAAAACTGCGCCAGATCTGCTGTCACCCACGCCTGCTCAAGCTCGCCAGTGCCAGCGGCGTACGCACTTCCGCCAAGCTGGACCTGCTCATGGAACGCCTTCCTGACATGGTCGAATCCGGCAGTCAGATTCTCATCTTCTCGCAGTTCACCAGCATGCTCAGCCTGATCGAGGAGGCACTCGAAGCGGTCGGCATCAAGTACCTGCTGTTAACCGGCGCCTCCAAAGATCGCGGTCAACTGTGCGACGATTTTCAGTCCGGCAAAGCTCCCGTCTTTCTGATCAGCCTGCGCGCCGGCGGAACCGGCCTCAATCTGACCGCTGCCGACAACGTCATTCATTTCGACCCGTGGTGGAATCCCGCACTCGAATCTCAGGCCACCGACCGCGCCTACCGCATCGGTCAGAAGCGTCCCGTGTTCGTGCATAAGTTCATCGCTCAGGGAACCATCGAGGAAAAGATCCTGCTGCTGCAGCAAAAAAAGCGCGCTCTGTTCGAAGGCATTCTCGAAGGCGTGCCGCAAAGCCTGAATTTTTCCGAAGGCGAGTTGGACGATCTGTTGGCGCCGATCGCTAAAGGCTGATGACTGCCAACGGCGACGCGCTCAGCGGTCCTCGTAGTCGAGATTGAGGGTGCACAAAGTCGCGCCCTTTTCGCCATTCGGATTGCTCATCATCAGTAACCAACCGCCATCGTCGTAGGGCTGGTTGGATTCTGCCAGGTGGCCATAGAGATCGACGTAGCCGTCAGGAAGCTCGAGCGTTCCGAAGCGCTTCTGCATCCTGTGATTTTTGCCGCGGAACTTAAGACAAAATTTCATACCGCTGAAACCTTCTCCCTGCGCAGCTACCCGGGATTGAGTCCAGACGAAAACCTTGACCATTTCGCCGCCGGGCACATCCCGAAAGTCCATCCCGCTCGCCCGCACCTGGGACGGCTTTTCACCAATCGAAGGAATTCGCCACGAGGTCGACAGGAACTGGCTCTCCGCTAAATCGTCAGGCACCTCAATCAGCCAACTCAAGATGCCGGCAATCTCCCGGTAGTCCTCCGGGGTGAAAACCTCGTCCTCTTCCCGCGCTGAGGACGAGCCGCCCGTCAGCGCAAGCAATATCAGGGACAGCGGAATGAATGCGAAGCCACGACTCATCCGGCACTGAAAGAGGCACGACCGATCAAGTCAAGCCCCCCTCAGGAAGGGCGGCGGCATCGACATCAACCGTTGACCTGACTGCCAACGTTTTGCACTCTTAAGGCTTGCCGTATGTCCCGTTGCTTCGCCTCCGGTTTGGCGGTTATTTTCAATAGACAGATGGCAGAGCGTTACGAGATCAGAGGCAAGCTGGGCAGCGGTGGCATCGGCGCGGTTTATCGCGCCTTCGACACGGTGATGGGGCGCGAGGTCGCTATCAAGCGCCTGCTGCCACTTGAGCAGACCAAGCTCAACGACTCCGCAGATGCCTCGTTGAAACGCGAGGCAGCGGCACTGGCCCGGCTCAGCCATCCTAATATACTCACCATCTACGCTTTTGAGGAAGACTCAGACGGCCCCTATGTGGTCACCGAACTGGTCGATGGCGAGAACCTCAAGGTAACCATCGAACGCGGAGCGCTGCCGGTGAACGATTTCGAAGGTATCGTCGAGCAGACGCTCGAGCCCATGATCGCCGCACACGCGCAGGATCTCCTGCACCGCGATATCAAACCTGCCAACATCATGCTGCACTGGCTGGCAACCGGGCGCTTCCAGATCAAAATTCTCGACTTCGGTCTGGCCAAATTCAGTCAGCAACCTTCACTGCAGACTCTCGACCAGACCGGCTCGTTTCTCGGATCGATCGACTACATCGCGCCCGAGCAGATCGACCTGAAACCGCTCGACGCCCGCACTGATCTTTACTCGCTCGGCTGCGTCTATTACTACGCCCTGACTCAGCGTCCGCCGTTCGAGGCCGACACTCCGGCGATGACGATGCGCTATCACCTCGATCACATCGTCACTCCGATTCACGAGATCCGCAGCGACCTGCCCACCGCTATCGCTGATTTCGTCATGCGCCTGATCGCTCGCGATCCAAGTGACCGCCCCGACACCGCCAGTCAGGCACTGCGCGAATTTGTCGATGCCCGCAATGGCATTTCTCCGGTGGCTGCCCCGTCGACGATAGCCGAAGTCGCAACCGTTCAAGCTGACACCGAGTCCCGCAGTGAAACCGCTCCCACCGGCCCGCAGACGGCGACCGGAAAAACTCTGCTGACGGGTGCCGCAGCGACTTCAGCGACGGCAACCAGCCGCCAGCGCAGCGCTCGCAGCGCTGCCCGGGTCAATACCGCTACGCAGCGGAAATCCGACCGCACGCGAACCAATCAGCCTCCAGCCAAATCGATCAAGGTGCCGCTGATATTGCTGGTGATCGCCATTTTGATCACTGCGATGGTATTGCCCAAAGTCCTGAGAATGGCATCACCAGACGCGGCTTCCCCCGGGACAGCCGCAGCGCCCCGATCCGCTTCGGTATCAGACCAATTGGCGACCGAAAGTAGAAACAAACTCAAGGCGCACTCCTCGGCGATTCCCGAAATACCGCGACCGCTCCAGCTGGCGGCATCGCCCGAACATGCGCAATCGCTGCCGCCCCGGCTGCCGAAAGCCGGTGCGCCAGGCGCCTTCCGGACTGCCATCGTCGATGGGCTGGTCGGACACTACCACGCCGGAGCACTCACCTACCGCGAAGATTTAGTGACCCCGGCCAAACCCGGCGATGCGGTCGCGGCCTGGGGCAATCTCGCCAGCGACCAGGACTATCACTATCTCGCCAGGGTCAACGGCATTGAGGACCACATCCCGACACTGGAACTCAGCGATGCGACGCAAGCTGCCTCGCTCAACGGGCGGCATCCCGTGCTGAGCTTCCATAAAGACGAGGGGCTGCGCACCCGGATCGCCGGTGACGCAAGTTTCGGCCTCGACCGGCAGCAACTCAGCACCTTCGTCGTATGTCGTGTCGATAAACCCGGCGGTCACATCGTCCGCTTTGACGGCAACAATAAGCGCTGGAACTACCTCATCCTCATGTCACAGCAGGACCGCTTCCTGCTCAGTTTGCGCAATTTGGAACAAAAATCCCGAACCAATGCCCCCGTCGACTCGCCCCTCGGCCAATGGATAATTCTAAGCGCGCTCTGGGATGCCAAAGCCGGCAGCAAAAGCCTGCGCCTCACTCAGAGCAGCGGCAAACGCGAGGTCTCCACCGCTGTAGCCAGCACCACCGATCCCACCGACATCATCGGCTACGTCGCCGGCACCCCGAATAAGTTGGACGCTAACGCCAAATCTCCTCAGTTCAGTGGTCAGATCGCTGAAATTCTGATTTACTCTCGCAGCCTCGACGACGCCGAAACGGCTCAGGTCGAGGACCATCTAGTGCAACGCTATTTTAAAAAATAGACGCCTCCGACAAGCCAATCGACCGCCCCCATGCCCTCCCGCTACCAGAATACCACCCTACTCACGCGCAGCCAATTCGGTGATCTCTATCGCGCCACTGACAGCGAAACCGGCGCAGAGGTCGTGCTGCGCCGCTTCTTTGATGCCGAGACGATCGCCGTTGAACCGGAACAGCTTGCCACGCTCGAACGCCGCGCCGGTCGTCTGTCGAAATTTCGACATCCCCATGTCGCTGCCGTGCTCGGAGCGGGCGCTGACGGCGACGGCGGCTTCGTCGTTTCCGAGTGGGTCGAAGGCACCGATCTAACCGGCATTGTCGGACAGGCGGCACTGACTATCGACGACTTTACCACCCTCGCCCGGCACACACTGGATGGACTCGACGCGATTCACCAGCACAAGCTGATTCACGGTAGCTTAAAACCCAATCGCATCGTCCTGACCTGGCTGCCCGACCAGTCCGTGCTGTTCAAAATCACCGACCTCGGACTGGCCGAACTTCTCGGCAGCGCCGACCTCGTCACCACCGACTATCGCGGTCGATACACCGGCGCGCTGGACTGTCTCGCACCCGAACTTTTCGAAGGCGAACCGGGCGACGCCCGCTCCGACCTGTACGCGATCGGCAACGTTTTTTACTATGCCCTCACCCAGCACCTGCCGTTTGCAGCGGATAGTGCCGATGCCACCATCGCCAATCATCGTGCCGGTAATCCGCTGCCGATCCATGACTACCGTCAGGATCTTCCCGAACCGTTGGCCGCCTGGCTGATGAATCTGATCAGCCACTCACCCGCGGACCGCCCGCAGTCAGTGGAAACGGCCCGACACAGCCTCGAAGCAGCTCTCAACGGCGAAGCTCCGGCGTTGTCTGCGCCGACGCAAGTGCCTCCAGCGGCAACGCCGGGCGCCGAACCGGAAGCCAAAAATGAGGCCGCCACGCCCGCTGCTGCGGCGATCGTCGCACCTGATCACACGCCCTCAACCAAGACCGCCAAAGTTTCCGTCAGCGCGTCTGAAAAAACGGAGTCGCCGATCGATTCAGAAGCCAACGCAAAAGCGACACCCGCCCGGAGCAGTTCGAAAAAAAGCAAAAACTCGTGGCTTCCCGCAGCAGTGGTAGCGGTTGTCGCGATCGGCCTGGGAGTTTTCGCTTATCTGAAATTCTTCTCCGCTTCGGAGCCGACCGCTTCCACCCCGGTCGGGCCAGCCAGTGCCGCACCACTTCCTGCCGGCGCCACGCCAGCCACACCGGCGCCTTTGCCGGGAGCCGCCACTCAAAGCCAGGCCGCCCGGCCGAAGTCAGGCGAATTGCCCGCGATTGACGCCCTGCTCGCCCAGTTCGCCTTTGACGCGCTTGAAGTCGGCAGCACCGTAGCCGCCGTCGCCCCCACCGAAGAGTGGCCCAAGCAGAGCGGCTTAAAAGCTATCGCATCACTTAGGATCAACGGCGTCGATCCGGAAAGCGGCAGCGTTGCCCGGAAAATTATCGCCACGCCGAACACCTTTCCGGCACTGAATGGCATTCATCCACTGCTCCAGCTGACCGGCAAAGCGTCCATGGTGGTGAACTGGCAGCGCAGCGGCGACGAATTTCGAAGCGGCGATCAATTGACCTACATCGCGGTATTCTGGTCACCGGAAAAGAACGCCAACATCATCGAATTCTATCCTCCCATCCGTGAAGAGGCAACCATCGCGACCCGTATCACCGACGGACAATTGGTCAGCGACATTACCCACTTCGATAAAACTTTTCAAATCACGCCGTACCCGGGCGGCAATCAAATGCTCGGCTTTTCGTTGATCTGGGCAGGTAACCAGGACAACGCGCGCCACGGCATTCTCACCTCGTCGGGCAAGCGCTTCACCTCAAGCCTGAGCGCGGCTCCCAACCTGTCGCTGCTGGTTTCTTCGATTCGTCTGGGTGGCGATACCGCTCCGCTCGTCGCCGATCGCCAGTCGGGGGTTTACTTTGCCGAGCTGCTTGTCTACGATCGCGCGCTCACCCCGACGGAGCGCAACGCCATCGACGACTACCTTGCGCTGAAGTACTTTCCGTAAACCTCTGCCGCCAAGTCCCGCCAACAACACCATGAGCCATTATCAAACTCATCGCTGTCGGCCGCTGACCGGAACACTTTCTGCGCTCACCTTTTGCACCGCGCTCCTGATCGCCGGCACTCCCGGAAACATCGCCCGGGCGGCTGACGAAAAGGCCCGCAAGCTGTCAGCGCTGCTCAAGGCGCCACCGCGTTCCCCGAAGGGTTCAGCAAAAGACATCGCTGCGGCTAAAAGAACCACCATCAGAGTCATCGAGATTCTGCAGGCCAGCAATCGCACCAACGGTCCGTCGGCGGAGAGCTTTATCGACACCGCCTATTCGTTCCGCGACGAAATCGGACCGACCGAAAAAATGGTCACCGCCGCTGCCTACCTGCGAAATTGGCGTGATGCTGAAGCACTCGGGTTGTTCGACCAGTATCACCACTTTCAATCGATCATTCAAAAAGGACCCGACAAAGGCAAAAATGCCCTGGTCGAGTATATCGTTCCGCCATCGGAACTGCCGCAAATGTCGAAGCACCCGGCCAACCTGCGCATCATCGGACCGAGCCAGAAACGGCCCGAAGGCGAACTCCAGCTAAGCGCTCGCGAAAACGCACACCGGGGGCAGTTTGAGCAGATGCTCAACGAGACCCGGGTTCGTGGTGAACGGTTAAAAGTCGAACGCGGCACGGCCTACACTTCGTCGGGCATCAGTCCGGACGAAGAACACAAGCGCTGGCAGGCAGCGATGGATGCCGCCGGCGAGCAGGCCAAAGCAGCTCCCAACATCAGTCTTCGCGCCCGCACCGGCGCGACGCCGGCTCATAAAACCAAGTACCGGTGGCGACTCGACGCCGAAGTGATCAACGCCTCCCGGCACCCGACCAAGATCAAACTCGAATACTGGTTGATCGGCATAACGGATAAAAAGAACCGGCACTACATCATGCAGAAAGGCGTCAAAGATGTTGAACTCGTCGCCGGCGAAATTGAGGAGATCACCCTCTGGACCGGCGCCGAAGGCAGCTACCGGAACAAGTCCGGCGAACTCGACGGCTTACCCAAAAAGCAGTGGCGGACTGCCAAGGTAACGTTTCGGGGCTACGTCTTCCGGGCGATTCACGAAACCGGCGAAGTGGCCACCTTCGCCACTGATCGCAATCTCATGCAGTATCTTGACGAGAACAGCGATCAGAACCTGGGCGATCTGCGCTGACAGCGTTTCGGGATACCCGGCCCCTAGTCTTTCTTCCCGGCGGAATCCGGCTCGGTCAGATCCGGCAGGAACGGAAACAAACGCCTGATGTCGGCTTCGCTGGGCTGGTGCCCGTATTCACAAATCTCGAACGCCTCCGCCGTCTCGACCGCAGCCCCCGGCCCGGCGCCATACCATTTGAGCAAGGCATCGCGATGCTTATTGGCGATATTGCCGTGGCGATGTTTCCACGATTCAGCCAGACGCAGCAAACGCCGCTTGGGGTCATCGGCAAATCGCTGCTTAGGCGTGTCGGCATTGCCCAGCGCACCACCGTCGTAAACCTGTGACTCAAGCGCATCCAGCGCCTGCACCTTTTTGTCGAACACGTCATCGATCGAGACCGCTACATCCGCCTCGAAGGGATAGGGCCGGGTAAACCGGTCGGGGAAATAGAAAAATGTCACCCGATGCCGAATCGGCGGCGTGTCCGGAACGTAATTCGGAACCATCACCATGAACGCCGCGTCGCGGATCAACAGGCCGACATTGCGATGATCCGGATGGTAGTCATTCGGGCGGTGCCCAAACACGATGTCCGCCTGCCAGTCGCGGATCAGGCGCGCTATGATTTTACGGTTTTCCAGCGTGTGTTCCAACTCGCCGTCATGGATATCGAGCACTTCGACTTCGATGCCTGCTCGTTTGGCAAATTCCTCAACTTCCGCCGTGCGCCGTTTGGCCAGTTCGCCACCCGACATTTCCCAGTGACCGATATCGCCATTGGTGCACGAAACAAACTTCACCTTGTGCCCGAGTGCCGCCCACTTCAAGGCACACCCCCCGATCTGAAACTCGGCATCATCGGGATGCGCCCCGAAAGCGATGATGCGCAGCGGACGGGGCTTCTTGTCGCCCGCATCCTCGGCAACCGCGTCCTGCGCCCGCAACGATGGCAGCGCCAAAGCTATGACAAACAGTGCTGACAGAAGCTGCAATTGCCGATCGCGGATCCGGCGCCGGAGAAGTTTTACTTTCATCAGGCAACTCCATCGCAATCAATCATTTCTGTAAAGCCGAAAGCCCCCCTTGAAAGCGTCCGCGTACCGGCCGAATAGGGGTTTCAGTTGGAAATCGAGAAGTCGGGGCTATTTTCGGTTTCTGCGGATGGTTGGCGTGCAGGCCCCGCCCCTGTCCATCTCAGCAATCATTTTTTGAAAAACTGCCATGGCAATCTCGACAGCGACCCAATCCACTGACTCGGAAACGATGGCGGAACTCCGCCAGCGCGCCGATGCCGAACTCGTTCCGATGCGGCGCAAAAGCGGCTCTCGCCAGGAGGATCTGCAACTCTACAAAAAGTTCATCCGCACCGAGAATCAGCGCATCCGTGAATTGCACGAATCAGGTGGTGGCGGTATCGAAATTGCACGACGGCGCTCAGACCTGATCGACGTGGTGCTCGACGATCTATTCGAGGCCGCTCTGGAACACGCTGCCGATGGCAAAAAAAACGTCGGCAAGCACCCGGTCACTGTCATCGCCAACGGCGGTTATGGACGTGGCGTGTTGAATCCCGGCAGCGACATCGATCTGTTATTCATTCACCCGGCAAACACCAGGACCATCCAGCCGGCCGCCGCCGGGATGGTCGAAGAAATCCTGCTGATGCTTTTCGACGTCGGATTCAAAGTCGGCCACGCCGTGCGCTCGGTGAAAGAGACCATCAGTTTCGCCAACTCGGATCATCCCACCAAAACCGCACTGCTCGATGCCCGGTTCATCACCGGTGACCCGGAGCTCTATACGGAATTCGTCGAAGCGTTCCGGCGCAACTGCATCATCGGCAAAGAAGACGTCTACCTCAACCAACGCAGCAACGACATCCGCAAGCGTCACGCGAAACATTCCAGCACCGTCTATCTTCAGGAACCCAACGTAAAGGAAAGTTGCGGCGGTCTGCGCGAATATCACAACCTGCTCTGGACTGTCTTTGTGCGTCGCAATGAGCGCTCACTGGATGGTGTCCAGGAAGAGAAACTGCTCACCAAAACGGCGCGCCGGCAGATCGAAAACGCTTACGAGTTTCTGATGCGAGTGCGCAACGATCTACATTACTCACAGAAACATCCGAGCGACATTCTCACACTTCGACTACAGGGCGTGGTCGCCACCAATCTCGGTTATCCGCAAAAAAGTATTCTGCGCCGCTGCGAGGAATTCATGCGCGATTACTACCGCCACACCCGCAACCTGTTCAATCGCTCGACCTCACTGATGCAACGCTTCGAGCTCGAACTCGAACAGGACAAAGGCATGTCGACCAAGCTACTCAGCTTCCTCAGCCGAAACGACAAAGTCGAGCGCTTCGACGGTTTCAACAGCAAGGCAGGGCTTATCTACCCCGACAAAAAAACTATTTTTCGCGACGATCCCAACCGCATGATGCGGCTGTTTCACCACACCCAGCGCCGCAGCCTCGAGCTCAGTCCGGCGATACGTAATCTGATCAAGAGCGACCGCGAACTGATGACCAAAGCGTTTCGCTACAACAAGAGCAATCGCGAAACCTTCGAACAGATCCTGCAACAGCGTGGCGACGTTTCGCGAGTGTTGCGACAAATGCATCACGTCGGATTTCTCGGTCGCTACCTGCCCGAATTCGGTGCCCTTACCGACCTGGTGCAGCATGAGTTTTTTCACCTGTTCACCGCCGACGAACACACCCTGCGCTGCATCGACCAACTCGACGCGCTGGCTCACAGCGACGATCCCAAGGTGGCCTTCATGCAAAAGCTGTTCCGCGAGATTGAGGATCCCTACATTCTCTATCTCGCCCTGATTCTGCACGATACCGGTCGTGCCAAGAACCAGCGCACCCACGCCGACGCCAGTGCCATGCTCGCCAGCAACGTCTGCCACCGGCTGCAGATTAAAGGCGAACGGCGCAAGCGGCTGATCTTTCTCGTCGATCACCACCTGACGTTCTGGCGCATGGCGACTTCGATGAATATCGATGACCCGGCAACCATCACCCAGTTCGCCGCCGCGGTTCGCAATCGCTACTACATGGAGACGCTGTTGCTGTTCACCTATGTCGACTCCAAAGGCACCAGCGATGAATCGTGGAACGGATGGAAGGCCAGCCTGATGATGCAGTTGTATCGCTCGACCGTTAAATTTTTCGAGGATCAGGAAGGCTTTACCGCCAAGCTGAAACGCCCGCCGGAGGAGCTTCAGGAATCGGTGCGCGCCAAACTTCCCGAAGAGTTCGCCGAAGAGGTCGACGCCCATTTTCGCGCCATGCCGGGTCGCTACTTTCGCTTTCGCGGTGCCGTAAGTGTTATCCGCCACATAAAGTTGTTCCGCAGTTTCTTTCAAACGCTGGCTGAAGAACCCGCAGCATCGCTGACACCCAAACTGGAGTGGAGTGAACGCCCCGACGAAGGTTTCAGTCTGCTCGAAATCTGCAGTTGGAATCGCGGCGAATTGCTCGCCCGTGTTGCCGGCGCGTTATCGTCCCGGCAAATCAATATCCTCAGCGCTGACCTGTTCTCACGCGCAGACGATCTGGTGCTCGATATTTTTCGCGTCTGCACTACGCGCTTCAATCCAGTCACCTCAAAGCGGGACATCGCCGCGGTTGAGAAACTTCTCGCGACTGACAGCGAAACCGATTTCCACCAACTCATCGCCAACTCGCGCAGTGCCAACTTATTCGACGAACCCGAAGTCGACGACAGCCTGGAGATTCCGCAACGGGTCTACGTTTCCAACCACCTTCATCCTGACCACACGGTACTCGAAATTCAGGCCCGCGACCGTCTCGGCCTGCTATACGACATTTTTAATGCCATCGCCGGGTTGAGTGTCGAGATCGTTCACGCCCGCATCAGCACCCAACAGGGCGCCGCCATCGACAGCATCTACGTCACCGATGAAGTCGGTAAAAAGATCTCCAACCCGAGCCACCTGGCCAGGCTCGAACAAGCGGTCACCGAAGCCGTCGGCATCTAAGCCTTACAACCAAAATGTGATACCGCCGGTCCGGCGGTGCCCGGGGACGAACTTTCTTCGATGGCAGAGTTCGACTATCCGTTGCGCTGCAGAAGCAGCATCAATTCAAGCCCCTCCCGCCCCGGGTAAGCCAGCGGGGGAACCCAGCGTTGCTGCAGCGAAAAGCGCCCGTCGGCGATAAAATACTCGATCAGCTGATCTTCATCAACTCCGTGAGGAGGCCCTTCGCCCGGTTGATGTTCGTCGTCGTAGGGATCGAGATAGAACACGCCCAGCAGCCTGCCACCCGGCTTCAAGGCGCTGAATGCCGCGTCGACGTAAGCTTCGCGCATCGACGGATCAATTGCGCAAAAACAGGTGTGTTCCCAGGCCCAATCGAAGCTGCCGAGCTGCTCCGGTTTTAATTCGAACCAGTCACCGACCTCAAAATTTTCGCCTCCGACCGGCGCAAACTTCTGCGCACTCTGCACCGCTGAGGGCGCGACATCCAATCCCGTCACCTGAGCACCGCCCGACGAAGCCGCCAACGCCCGGACATCGTGACCCAGGCCACAACCGGGAACGATGACACGACCGGTGATTTCATTTTCCGCCAACCACGCCACCAGTCCCGGCGACGGTGCGCCCTTGTCCCACGGCGTCTCACCGTCCTGATAATGCTGTTCCCAGTCAGTGCTCATGATTTGCAGGTTCGACGCAGGGCCGGTTAGAAACTTACGCTTTCAAAGCCTCTTGTCAGCGTCACAAAACGCAGCCTTACTTGCAGCATGTCGAAAAGCAAGCGCGTGATCCGCTTCCTCCAAGTCGCCGCTCTGGTAATCGCCGCCGGCGGTGTCTGGTGGTATGAGAATATCTATCAGGCAGACGATGTTGCCGCATCGAGTTCGGCATCGCCAACAGATTCCGGAACCGAAATCGTCCCGAGGTCCGAAATCGACATCTCTATGCCGGCCGCTGCGGAGAAAAAAAAGCCGACCGTTGCAGCAAACGCCAAACCGGGCGCGCAGCAAACCAACATCGAAAAGGTCAACGGCTACGACCGGCTGATCGGCACCATCATGATCGATCATCGCAACAACGACGGCGACAGCTTCTTCGTGCGTCATGGCGATCGTGAATTCGAACTGCGCCTCTACTACGCGGACGCCCCGGAAAAATACCTCAGTGACCGCTACGAAGACCAGCGCCGCCGCGTCGCCGACCAGGCCCGCGATCTCGGTGGTTTGACCGTCGACGAAGCGGTCGCCGTCGGTCAGGCCGCCAAGGCGCATGTCGCCAATATCCTCGCCGGGCAGAGCTTCTCGGTGTTCACCAAATGGGAACGCGTCTACGATGGTGAGCGCTACTACGGCTTCGTGCTGTTGCCCGACGAAACCGAATGGCTGTGCGAAGACCTGATCGAAAACGGCCTCGCCCGCATTCACACCAAAGGCGAACGCACCCCCGACGGCCACAGTTACCGCGATTTCAAAAAGACCCTCGAAGGGCTCGAGCGGCAGGCCAAGTCCGCGCACCGCGGAGCATGGCGGTGAATTACGACCTGGCGCGCCGGGTCAGCCGGATTCCTGCATCGGCCGCCAACACCGCCCCGAAGATCAGCGCAAACGCCAACAGCCAGCCCATTTGCCGAAGGTCGCGACTCTCAGTTGCAACGAACCCGAGCCGCGCGTGATCTTTGACTTTTTTGAAGTGGTAAACCGTTCCCGCTTCGGGAAATTCCACCACCACAGAGCGGCGACCGGTCGCTTTCAGAGCAGGTTCCGTCGCCAGCTGCCCAGTCGGCACAGGCGCATCGAGGCCGAACCCGCCGACCGGCTTTCCGGTCTGAACAGGGTCATCAAACGGATCCATCGGTGTAGTGCCGGCAGCCGACGCGGCATCGGCAACAGCCATTTCAGCTGATGCCTTCAACGACCCGCGCCGCGTCAACAACTGCGAGCGCGCATTGTCGAAGTCATTTAAATTCGCATTCCGGTTTCCGGATTGCGCGCCTTCGATCGTTGCCATGCCGCTCGACGGCGCAGCGTTCGGCGCCAGATCGATAAACCCGTCCGCGTTGCCACTTACCTGTTGCCCGGCATTCGCTCCGGGAGCATCGAAAGCCCCCGCGGTACCGCTCTCGACGCCACCGTGACCGAGCTGCGCATACGCCAACTGCTCCAGTTTCTGCGCCACCTCACCGCCCTTGCCCCCGCTCAATTTACCGATCTGATCGCTCGCATCGGCATCCGCTTTTTTGGCCTTGTCGCTTACCACCACCACACCGCCATTGGCGTCGATCGCTGCTGACTGAACACTGTTAAAATACTGATTGCCGACCGCGATGTTGTCGTTGAGCTGCATCTGCGAATTCAGCTGCTCGAGCTGTTTCTCCTCGGCGACCGCGAGATCATTGTTGCGCTTCATCAATCGAGTTTCGTTAAAATTCCAATCGACCGCACCACCACGTCCAGCGTCCTTGAGCCGACCCATCTCACCATCAGCGTTCGACTTTGCCTCGCTCTCGAACTGCGGCATCTGAATGCGGTTCTCGGTCAGCACAATTTTCTGCCCTGCCCATCGTTCGCGTAATTCCCGCTCGCGTTGCGCCACCTGCTCATCATCTGTCCCGCCCAAACTCGACAGCGCTTCTTCCACTCGCGCGCTGAGCACTCCCCCATTGGATACACCCAATGCCCTTCCGTAGTTGCCGAACTTCGAGTCGGCACCGATCTGATTGAGACTTTCCAGTTCAGCCAGATCGCTCTCCGCTTTCTCCAGAGCCAGTTCCGCTTTGTCGACCGGCTCCAGATTGCCATCGAAATCCCTGAGCGTGAAACCCTCGGGCAACGAAACGTGCCAGAGCGTGCGCTGCACCATCATACCGACCACATCCGGATCATCCAGATCGCGCACCAACTTGCGCACCGCCCGGCCGTCGTCGCGCACCCGCTGACGCGAGCGCAGCACCAGTTCGACATCGTAGGCCAGCTGCCCCGGCCTGGTTTGAATCAGCGGCACCAGCACCGCCTCGCGCCCGTCCGGTGCCAGCCCGCGATCAGCGCGCGTCGACTCTCCCGAAACGAGGACCGATACCAACTCCGCACCCTCCGGCAACACCACCGGCATGAACTGTAGCGAGCGATTCTGCAAATGATAGACCACTTTCAGCCACTCTTCGCCGTTGGCGCGAAACGCACTTTTCAACTCACTCCACAACACCACCGCATCATTGCCGGCCGTCGTCTCGAGTTCTTCGATTCGCAAATCCACTGCCCAATCCTCGCGTGCCCGGAACAGCTGCGCACTACCCAGACTCTCGGGCGTAAACGGCAGAAGCTCCGCCACCGTCCGCTCCATGCCTCTGGTTTCAACCTGGAGCCGATCACTCGAGCCGTTGTCGACGATGACAAAACGTTCCTCGCGAGTCGCCCCGGCAAACGCCAGACCCGACAAGGTCAACGCTCCGCCCTGGGGCACCTCAGCCTCAATGATAAAATCAATCGCATCGGTGACGTAACGCTGAAACACCACCGTATAAATACGCTGCCCATCACTGACCCCGGAACGCACTTCGCGAATCTCCGGACTGACCACCCGCACCTCCGGCAGATCCTCCGGCAACGCAAAATTCAATCGATCGATCGCCGACTGCGACACCGCCACATCGACCTGAGCGGAAAGTTTTACCCACGACTCAAAGGTCTGCGCCATCATCACCCAGGTCACATCGTAGCGCGGCGCCACGGGACGCAAGGTCAAGGTCGCCGCGACATCGGCCGCAAAGAACTCGTAGCCGCGCTTGCGCTGCAATGGTTCCAGCACCGCAAAATCGTTGGCCACCGACGACTCATCGACCTCGCGCACGATCTCGCGTCCCTTGTCGAATCGCAGCGTCGTATCGACCGTTGCGTGAGCCACTACCAGACCGTTGCCCGATACTTCGTCAATCTCCGGCAGCGACATCGGTGCCAGCGTCACCCGCTGCTCAGCGCCCGCCGCGTCGCCCTCCAACTCACGCGCGACGTAGACCAGCAGCGCCGTCACCTCCGGCGTCGCCCCGGAAAAGCGCACGAACAATTCATCGCCGCTGCGCCACCACTCCTGAAGACGATTACCGCGCACACTCTGCACCGTCGATCCCGCAGGCAGTCCGATGGTCATTTCCGCCAAGGCTGATGTCGGCGACTTGATTTGCAACTGGGCCACCGTCTCAACTTTGTCGGTCGCCACTTGATAAACATAATCGACCTTCGCCGAGCGCCCGCCGGTTCGCGCCTGCAACGCGTAACGCAGAGCTTGAGCATCACCCGCCGCACCCGAAAGCCCATAGGTCGCCACCGGCGCAAAGCCCGCCTGATCGATCACATTCGGCACAAACTCCAATTGCCGATGCGTCGCGCCCGGCAACACCCGCACCGCCAACTCGCCACCACGTAGCAACGACAAGCGCTGCTCAAGTCGTAAGGCGGACGCCGCCAACCGGGGAAAACTCCGCTCACCCGAAGCGTCGACCAGGCGCTCCGCCACCAGTCGCACCTGCAACCCATCGCTGGCCGCCTGGGTCAGTTCAAAATTCAAGCGCCGCAGTCCACTGGCCTCGTCATCGATCAATCGCCACGACGCCAGATTCGGAATCTCAAAATGGATCGGGGTCAGACTGGCATCGAAGGAAATCGAAAAACTGCTCTCCTCCTGTCCGCGAAAAGACAGATCGTAACTCGCCTCCAATCGCTCCAGCCCCGGAGCGATAAACAAATGCGCATCGATTCGCGCCACACTCGGCTGAGCCATGCCCCGCCCACGCGTGCGCAAGCGTCGATCCAGCGTCACTCGCTGCCCCTGCCCCAACGCCACCGTGAACACTCCGTCGGATTCCACCATCGGCGCGCCGTCATTAATCACCGGCTCGGCATCTTCGCTGTCAGTCGCCGACATGGTCACCGCCAACATCGACGCCGCCGCATGAGGAATGCCCCAGCTAGCCGGTGCTGACACCTCCCCCTTGCCTTTGCTCGCACGCCCTTCAACAAACGGCACCTCGAAGCGCACCGTGATCTCGTGGGCACCCGAAGCTTCGACCAGAATCGCCCCGCCCTCGTACGCCGCCGGCGATCCATCCAGCGTCAGTTCGCTGATACTGCCACCGTCAAAAGCCAGGGGAACCTTCTGCCAGTCGCGACCGCGCGTCACCAAGGTCAAACGGCCCTCAATCAAGACCCGTTCCTGTTCCAAGGTCGCGCGGTACAGCGCATTGGTCAGCGCAAAATCCTGAGCCACCCCGGCCGGCTTCTCACCTTCGACATCCGTACGGCGCTTGTCTTTCGCCCTCGACCACAGCCTTTGAAACGTCTCGTAATCCAGGTAGTAACGGTCCGCTTGCTGCTCTTCAGGAGCCTTGGTGACATCATACGGCACCACCACCGTGTGGCGATGTTCAGCTGGCCCGTCTGAACGCGCCGTTCCTGCCAAAGCCACCAAGGTGAACATCACTATTAACAATTTCTTCACGATGCCCCCTCCCCGTGAAGTTTGCGCATCGCCACCTCGGCGTCCGCCCTGAGTTGGGCCTGGCTGCGTCGCTGCCACCTCTGCATGACCAATACCACCCTCCACAGCAGGCGCAGGCCGATCGCCAGCAACCAGCCAATCAACAACGCATTGCAAACCGATGTCAGCGAAGGCAGCAAGGCCAGAGGCACAAAATTCAGTACCAACACACCTATCAAAGCCACAAACCACGGTCGACCTGATCTCACCGCTGCGATGCAATACAGCAGACATCCGAACGCAATCCACCACCAGGCAATGCGCACCTGCCGCTCCCAGTCGACATAGCGAAACCGAATCGGTTCCGGGGCATACAAGCCCTCGAAGCGATACGAACGCCCCGCTTCCGGAAGTTCAAAATCGATCGGGATCAGGCCGGCGACAGATTCTCCCCGCACTCCGCCTAAACGCCCCACTCCGCTTCCGCTGCGATCGATGTAATAATTGGCACTCGCCAAATACGCCTCGATCAACTGCATCTGATCTTCGGTGTTCTTGACCGCCAAACGTTGTGTCGAAGTATTGTAAAATGCACCCGCACCCTGAGCAAAAGTGATGCCGGCACGTTCAAAGAATTGCCGCGGAGTCAAGGGCGGCGAGTCGACCCCATTGCTGAAAAAAGACTGCGGCACCTCGACCACCAGCGTTTTCAGATCGGCAGGCGCATGGCGCGGCCGAATCACCACCCCGCTCGCGGTCACCTTAAAGTCTAACTGCGCCAGATTCGACGTGTAGCGCACCGCTTCAGTGGCAGGCACGTTCGACAGTTTAAGCGTGATCTCGGTGTCCTCGACGCGCCTGCCATCTGCCGGCGCAGCTCCATCCGCCGCGTGGCCGCCCTCGATTTTGATCGGCATGCCGATCTTGTCTTCGAGAAAATCCACCGCTTCACGCAACGACATTTCAGAAAAATCGACCGAGGGAAGAATCGTTTGCGCCAGCTTTTGCTCGTTGCGAGCCACCGCCGGATCATTATCAGCATTCACCGAACGCCGGAATTCGTCCTCCGACTCATAAAGCCCGCGAAACGCTCCCAGATCTTCGCCCGTCAGTTCATTGCCGGAGGGAAGTTCGAGCTTCTTCAAATCAAGATCGGGATCTCCCGAATCTTTTAAAGAATCGATCATCGCTTCGGTCAACTCCATCTGGTCGCCGGTGTTGCGTACGATCAACTGGCCGGTGGCCGAATTGTATATGGCAGAGCTGCCCTCACCAAAGGTAACCCCGGCCCGCTCTAATATCTGCCTGGCATCCGGGCGGGCGGAAAGCGTCGATCCGCTGTCAGGAGCGGGAGCGAAAGGGTCAACCGGCCCTGCACCGCCACCGCCACCGGCATTCACTGAACCCAAAAACGTCGGCGGCACCCGGTAAACATTGGTGTACAGATCAGAGTCCGGAGTACTCAGAGGCACCACCACGACAGCATGCGGCTCGACTTTGTATTTCAGCTGAGCCAATGACGTCGTGTAGCGCAAAGCCTCGACCAACGGAACATTCCTGAGTTTCAGCGTGATCGGTGTATCGGCGATGCTATTCGAACCGGAAGTATCTGGATTGTCGAAAGTAGCGGCACCTGAACCCGATGGAGCCATCTGCATCAATTGATTCGTCCCGGCCTGGAGAATCATCCCAATCCCCTTTTTCGCTGGATCTGGCTCAGCTCGATCCAGCTCCGCCGACTTCTGCGTCAAAAACTCCAACGCTGAGCTCAACGGCGTATCCTTAAAATCCACGGTCGGGATAATGATATTCTTCAGCTTCTCCTCAATCACCGCCACTCCACTCGATCCGTCGGAAGCGATGGTGGTTACCATACTGTCTTGAGAAGCAGCGGCCGGCTCGGCCAATTCCCACCCTGATTCGATTTGCTTCGCGGCCGTAGCCCGTCGATTACCCGCCGCGTCCGTCATCAGATCCGCGCTGCCGATATGCTCCACCCACCTCCCCCACTCTCTGGATGCTTCGCCTAACAAGGTGCGGTCGACAATTTCGAAACGCTGATTCAGATTCGATTTAAAGCGCTGGTAGTCGAAACCCTCCGGTAAATGCAGCAGCCACTCGGAGCGCAGCACCGGCAGATGTTTCGACAGCCGCACGGGTTGCAGCTCGCGGCGGCCCGATCCATCCCAGCTGTCCCGGCGCAACTGATAGACCAGCTTGATGTCGACCTCCGCGCGACCTTGCGAATCAGCGGGCAGCGCGATCCTCAGCGTACCACTTTTTGCGGTGACCGGTTTGACCGCTTCGCCATCAACCGTCAGCGTCCACAGTTCAGCGCCGTTCGGCAGGCCGACTTCGAGGAATTGTTCGCCCGCGGTGCGCAGTTTGATGCGTGCCTGATGCCGGTCCAATCCATCGACCGACAACACGCTGTCGATGCGCAACGCATCAACCACCGCCGTGATCATCGCCGCCGCCTGGTGGCGTGTTCCGGAAATGTTCAGTTGATAATCCTCGCCACGAAACGCGTACGCCGCGACCACCCGATGACGCGGCGTGTAGCTGCCGGCCCGCGGTGCATTGAGCAGATCGAACTCATCCATCCCCCTGGGCGAAAAAGTCAGCTCAGTGTCAGTATTCGCCTCGACCAGCCATTGTCCGTGAATGCGATTCGCGCCGACCACCGCCAGCACCGGCACTTCGACGTCGAAGCCGACTTCGCCGCTAACGTTCGCAGCATCAGCCGTCGCCGCCTCAAGATCGTAGCCGACGCTGCCGTGAAATCTCAGTACCTGCCGTCCGATCCGTTCGTCGTGAAATGTCAGCGTCCACTCACCGCTTTCCTCATCGAGAGATTTCTCAGCGATCATCGCCGATTCGAAATGCATCTGCGCCGCCACAGCCGGCGGCAGCTTGACCACCAACCCGGCCACCGGCGTGTGCCGAATGGTCAGTGCCAGTTCGCCCTCCAGCTCGAGCGAATTCTGCAGCGGCAAAGCATACGCCGTCAGCTCAGCCTCGATCTCCGCCGATCGCCGCGCCGCCGCCAGTTTCAAATCGTAGTCACTGAGACGGAACCAGGCGAGACGACCTTTCACCGGCGTGCCGCGCGCATCACGCGCCTCCAGCCCGTCGACCGATACTGTCTCGATGCGAAACGACTCGTCAAAATCGACCGCTACATATCCCGACACCGCCTCGGCTCCAGTCACCACTGCTGAGGAAAAATCCAACTCGACGGCTTCATTTCCAAGATCAAACCACTGCTCCGGATCGCGCCGGGTTTCGATGACCAGCGAACGCCCACCGCCCGGCTCCAAACCACCGGCCCACTCGATGCGCACACCTTTGCCACCGTCGCTGCGCGTCCACTGCAGTTGCCCCTCGCTCTGTGATTGCGCCGCATCCTTCCAGCTGACTCTGGAAATTTCCTCACCGTCCGGCAGGGCGATGTTGGTCTCAAAAATCCGCCCCTCCAGCGGGGAAATACTCAGCTCGCGACGCAGCCGGATCGCATCGCGTTCGAGTTGGATGGCAGTGTCGAGCTGCGCATTAAACCGCTGCGTCACCGGCGACAAAGTCACCGTCGGCGCCTCCGCCAGAACCGGAAACCGAAAGCCGGTCACGAAGTGCGCATGATCGCGAATCGGCGCCGCCAACTCATCGCGCGACGGAACCGTCAGCGCTCCCGTTTCGACCGACTGCACTTTCACGTCCTCGCTGCCGATCAGCGCCAGCGTTCCTGATGCCCGATGCACGCCATCGACCTCCGCCACCGGCAGCGCGATCGTCGCCAACCCCGATGCGTCATCGATGGCGATCGGCGACTCGACCAACAAGCGCAAGTCCGCCGCCTTGCGTTTTCCAGCAACCAGCTTGACCGCGACCACACCTTTGTCATCGCGATCCCAACTCAGCAGCTCGCCACCCTCGACGCTGAGCACGCGGACCTGCGTAGGCAAAACAATCGTAAATGCGTTCGGCAGATCGGTCAGCGACGAACTCAGCACCATCCCGAGGTCGCCCTGCACACGGGCGGCATTGATCGAATAAAGGTAACGGCAATTCTGAAAGATCGCCGCATCGGGGATCGAAGCGATATCGCGCGCTGCCCATCGAATTTCATGAAATCCTTGCGCCGCCGGCAAAGCAAATTGCGCCACTGCCTGTCCACCCGGAGCCGCTGCCGCCTGCACCGAAAATGGCAAGGCGCTATCGAGCTCGATTCCCGCCGCGATTTTTAAATCCAACCTGCCGGCAGCGATGCCGGGACTGGTAATTTGAATCGAGTTACCGGTCGCATCACTGGTGATCGGCAGATGAAATTCGGCACTGACTCGATGCTCACCCGCACCGCTTACCAGCAACTGCACCAAGTCAGATTTTGCCTTGGCGTTGTCGCCGATGAATGGGCGAACGGCACCCACGCCTTCGCCATCGACAGAAATCTTCGCCAGATGTTTGCGCGGCAGAGCCAGTGGAATTTTCGACCAGTCCTCATCAAAACTCTGCACCCGATAGAGCGCCCGAATCACCGCAACTTCGTCGTGCAGTTGCCCCGACATCACCACCTCACCGACCACAGCGGCGACAGGCGGCTTCTGGAGCTCCTCCTCGTTGTCGTCGACACCCGAGTCTCGCAACAGCGCCGCATACTGTTCGCCCGTGAGCAGAACCGCCCGCGGATATTTCTTCAACACCGAATCAAGCTGCTCGCTCGGCACCCACAGCTCGCGAACTTCGGGGGGAGCTTGCTTCGGAGCCGGCTTGGCGTCGTCCGCAAAAACCTGACCGCCACCACCTAACCAAACCACAACGAACAATGCTTGCGCAAGGAGGGACCACACTCCTGTGGTCCTCGCGGCTCTGGAACACTGCGCCCCACTTTTACCAAAACTCGACACCCCGGGCGTTCGAGCGAGCGCACAAAGACGCTCGAGAAGCTCGACAGTGAGCTTCCTCCCCGGGGCAACCCGCCTACCGGCGCGACCTGGCTGACGGGGTTCAGTTTTCACCGGCGGAATCGTTGTCGTTGTCTACGTTTTTGGATGCCTCGACGGCTTCAGCTTTTGCAGTTGCGGCTTTGGCTTTCTGCTCCGCCCGAATCGCCTTGCGCGCTTTCGCCTTGGCGACAATGCCGTCGCGCAAGGCTCTAACACTGGCGAAAAATCCGACCGCCAACCAAACCAGCGCGGCGAGGAACACCCCGAGGTAAATCGCCCGCCAGAAACTCGCCGAACCGGGTGCGACCGCACCGGCAATGATCAGCGACAGCAGCCCCACCCCGACAAAGTACGTGAAACGCAGGGTCAAGGTCGCGCCGAGCAGCCAGATCCCGACCGCGAAAGCGCTCAGGCAGAACAGCGCCTCCCAGAAAAAGGCGAAGCCGCGCGAACGATACGACACCGTGATTTCATCGGCAGCATCGAGACGATGCAGAAAATAGCTCTGACCTTCACGGGGAATGGTGATGTCAAATCCGCCGGCGGCTGCAGCGGCCCCGAGTTCGGGAGGATCGCTCCACGCCTGTTGTCGACCGATATCGATCTGCGGCCCCAGCGCGGGAATCAGCCAGTCGAAGGCACGGCGAAAGCTCGACCAGCCGCGATGGCTCACCGGCAGGCGCATGGCACTGTCGAACTTGCGATACAGATAGTCGTCCGGCAGGTAGAGTCGGGTCAGGCTTTGCAAAACTTCGGCTTCAGTCACGCCCGCCGGAGCGATGCGTATTTTGCCACTCATGCCGAGATCTTCGCCGGGCTCAGGGCTCGGCGTTTCGTAGACAAAACGAACCGAGATCGGCGCGTCTTTGTCGACACCGACCGGCAGACGGATCAGCACTTCGTTTTCATTGGCGCGGCGCATCGGCTGCTGTGCCTCGCCGTTAACGAAAATGTCCGACACCATGCTGCTGCTCTCCGGCAGCTCGACGCTGAGGAATTGCCTGGCGTTGTTTTTCACCCAGTAGATGACTTCGCTGGTCATGCCACGATCGGCGGCGACCACGGTGTTGGCGACGGCGTAAGTGACCACCGCCTGCGGCACCGGCAGGAATTCGTTGCGCGACAGATTCAGACTCAATCCGACCGGGTGGCGCCGATACTTGTAGGCACGCACAATGCCGTCACGGCTCAGCCAGCCGTGCAGTTCCGACGGGTCAATCTGCTCGAGATTGATGACATCTGCATCGAGCACTTCGAGATTATCGTCTTTGACCACGGCCAGCTGACCACTCTCCTGGAACACCTGCTCGAGTCGCAGTTCAGGAACTGCCACGGTAAAGTCGCGCTCGCTGGCATCGGCCAGAGGCATCTCATACGACACACGCAGTTCGTAGGCGCCCATGCGCTTGTCGCGCAACACCACCGACCACAGACGACGTCCCTCACCGGCATCGATCTTATCATCGTCGTCTGCCTCGGGCTCGTAGTTGCGATCTTTTTCTTTGATGATATCTCCGTCAACACGCAGCGCTTCGGCGATCGCTTCGGGCACGGAAAACACCAGGCGGTCGACGCCGGCGTAGAGAATGTTGTAATCGATCCGCCACTCGTAGCGCACCAGCGTTTCGCGGACTTCGATCAGCGCCAGCACCTCGGCTTTGATCTGCGATTCTTTCATCGTGAATGCGATCACTGCCGCCGCCGCGTCGCCGCGATAGCGAAAGCCGAGCGTGAGGGGGGCGCGACCGGGGATGGAAGCCGACGCAGCCGGGCGAACCTGCTGAATATCGTGGTCCGGAGCAGGCGCAAACGGATCGCCCGGCGCCTGCGGCGAATCGACTTTGAGTTGACTGACATCCTGCTGGCGGAGATCCCCCACTTCCTTCGTGGTCGGGTCGAGGCTGGTGTGCACTTCGACACCGAGCCGACCTTCGTGACGCTCGACATCGATCGGGGAAAACACCGGCACCGTCTCGTCATCGGTCGGCTCGGCACGCACGCGACGACCGCTGAGCGTGAAGGTAAATTCGCCGCTCTGACGCTGCTTGAATTTCACCGTCAGCACGCGCTTGCCATCAACCTGTTCCTCGCTGTCATCATCGATGATATCGCCAATGGCCTCGACGTTTTCGTAGCCGTCCGGAATAACAATGCGGGTGTCGAAAATGCCGACGCGTTTCACCGCGTAGTTGAAGCGAGTAGTAAAGGTCGCCTCGTCGGGTTCGACTTTGAAACGGGTGAAGCTCTGCACCTCGACCTCAGGCTCGGCCTTTTTTACCGACAGCGACATCGCGAACGGCGTCGACAGGTAGCGATAACTGCCGAAGGCCGTGAGGCCGACAGCTATGTCACCGCTACCGTTATCATTGCCGCCACTGCCTCCGGCTGCGCCGGCGTTGATAATGCCACCCAGCGCCTGCTGCGTCAGGCCTTGATTCGAGACCACCGCCACCTCCAACTCCGGACTGGTCAAAAGCCGCACCGTGCCGCGCTGGCGAACCACGTCGCGAGCCTGCACCTCAGGCACGTTGAACTCCGTCGGCAAGGCGTCGAGTGCTTCTTCGAGCGACAGCACCAATCGATAGCTTTGCTTCGCCGGCGCGTGCAGTTGCACGGTCAGCAATTGCGCGGTGCCGTCTTTCTGCACATCCCATTCGCGAATGTTCTCGCCGGTCACGCCGAGCACTTCCTGGCCGCCCGGCACGGTGATTGCGAACTGGTCAACGCCGGCGCGCAAAATGCGGTAGTTAAAGCCGACCTCGGATTGCAAAGCACCGGGAATGACTTTTGCACTCTGATCGGCTTCGACGAACAGCAACGGCGTCAGCGTGGTTTCCTCGCCCTGCTTTTGCCAGCTGACGTTGAAGCGCTCGGTGGCACCGAAGAAAAATGCCAGCCGGGTGCCGCCGTCGGGCAGCTTCTCAGTCGAATAGGCCGCGCCGGGCTGAATATCAAAATCCCAGCCCTGTTCCGGCAGCGCCGCTTCAAAGCGCGACACACCCGCCTTGGGCAGGTTCAAGCTCACCGCGTGACGACCGGCATTGCGGGTGACCTTGGCGTAGAGGGTCAGTTTGATCTCGTAGCTGCCCTTGTGCGGCAGGATCAATTGGTAGCCCTTTTCGGTCAGTTGCAGCGTCGCGTCGCCGGTGTCGGCATCGGCGACATTGAGCTCTCCACTGATCAGCGGCACCACCGCCCAGCCTTTTTCTTTAAATGATTCCGCCTGCAGCGTGGCTTCGATTTTCAAAACCTGCGCCTTGTCATCGCCTTCGAGCGTCGCCTGGTAAGTCGCCGCGGCGAGCACGCCATCAGTCGGCGGATCGACGGTTTCTTTTTCCTTCTCCAGCGTCAGCTGATTCCACAGATCGAGGAATTCCCGATACGGCAGAAATACGCCGCGACCGTCTTCCTCGAACACCGCTTCGAGATCTTCATAGGGAATGTAAATGCTGCGCTCGGTGGTCGGCACGGGCGCGGCGTCAGCGACCGGATCGACTTTCGCAGTGGCAGCCACGGATTTCGGCGCAGTTTCCGGCTTACCCTCCGCCGCGGGCGGGACGGATTTTACTTCAGGCTTCGCGGCCGGAGCTGGTGCGGGTTTCGGCGCGGCTGCAGGTATTGGCGCGGGCGCCGGTGCTGATGCCGGTTTCTCAACCGCCGGTCGGGGAGTGACGGCCGGCTCGTCGTCCTGCGCGCCGGCAGTCCGCAGGGCAAGCGTGAGTGTTAGCAACAGCAGCAGGCTGAAAGCGGTGAGCGCAACGGCACGCCCGATTCCGCGAGACCAGGTCCACGAATCATTCATAATCGGCAGGTAGTAAAAAAATCCATCAAGGCAAAAACCCTAGCGCCAACTACGGTCCAACTTGTCAGGCAACTGTAACGGATTTGTAAGAATGATGTAAAGGCGGGTGCCATTGCTTCGCTCGCCCTAACCATCCACCAAGCCTGACAAAATTCCCCACCGGTCACTGCGAGTGGCACCAGCGGACGAGGCCAGTGCATTGAAGTGTGATACTGGCGTCCCGCCAGTCGCAGAGGACGGATTCTCCATTCGAACCACGACTCGACTCTCGTCCAGACAACCGCCGGGGCGGCAGTATCACGTTTCCGTCCACTGCGCCAATGCCCCTCCACCAACGCAAGGTCCACCTTTTGACAAAGGCGGCTACGCAGCTACCGATCAGCCGTTGCACTTTGCCGATTCATACGGTCCCTTCTCCCCCCACTCATGTTTACCCTCCTCGCCACCGATCCCGACAGCGACGCCCGTCGCGGTCAATTGACGCTGCCGCACGGAACCGTCGAGACGCCGATGTTCATGCCGGTCGGCACCCGCGGCACGGTCAAGTCGGTCAGCCCGGCCGAATTGAAGCAACTCGAGGCGCAGATCATTCTCGGCAACACCTACCATTTGTTCATACGCCCCGGCACCGAGATCCTCGAAGCCTGTGGCGGTCTGCACCAGTTCATGAACTGGGATCGACCGATCCTGACCGACTCGGGCGGTTACCAGGTGTTCTCGTTGTCGAAATTGCGCGAACTGTCCGACGAGGGCGTGCGTTTCCGCAGTCACCTCGATGGCTCGCCGCTGTTCCTCAGTCCGGAGTCAGCGCTCGATATCCAGCGCATCATCGGCTCCGACATCGCCATGCTGCTCGACGAATGCCCGCCCTACCCCTGCGAACGGGACTACGCGGCCAAAAGCCTCGACCTGACGCTGCGCTGGGCAGAACGCTCGAAGGCGTGGATCACGGAGAATCGCGACCGCATCGGCGATCGTCAACATTTCGGCATCGTTCAGGGATCCGTCTACGCGGATCTACGCGAAAAAGCGGCGCGCGAGCTGGTGGCAATGGATTTTGACGGCTACGCCGTCGGCGGAGTCAGCGTCGGCGAATCGGAGACAGAGATGCTGCAGGCGATTGATCACGCGGTGCCCTTCCTGCCGGCGGAAAAACCGCGCTACGCGATGGGCATCGGTCAACCGCATCAACTTTTGGAAATGATCGGCCGCGGGGTCGACCTGTTCGATTGCGTACTGCCGACGCGGGTCGCGCGCAACGGCACGGCCTATACCGCAGATGGCACGTTGAATCTGAAAAACAAGAAATTTGAGAAAGACCAGCGCCCCCTTTCTGAGGATACTCACCCCTTGTGCCGCGAGTTCAGTCGCGCCTACCTGCGTCACCTCATCAAAAACGACGAAATACTGGGTCTGCGGCTGGTAACCCTGCACAATCTGCATTTTTATCTCAGCTTGATGGAACAAGCCAGATGTGCTATTCAAACCGGCGCTTTTTCTCGCTTCAAAGACGAATTCATTCGCCGCTATTGCGGACCGTCATCCGACGATTAGATTCGCGAGTCCAACGCCGCCTTTTTTTGTTCAATTTTCCACCCACTATGAGCTTTACCTACACTTCCCTTCTGCTCGCGCAGGAATCCACACCGGTCGCTGCACCCGCCGCGGCTCCCGCAGGAGATGCCTCCGGTGACGGCACCGAAGCGGCTTCCGGTCCAGGCGGCCTGGGCATGATGCCCTTTTTCATCGGCATGTTCGTGATCATGTATTTTGTCATGATCCGGCCGCAACAGAAACGCGCCAAGGAACATCGCGAGCGCGTCGAAAGTCTCAAGATCGGCTCCAAAGTCATCAGCGCCGGTGGTATTCACGGCCTGGTCACCAACGTCAGCGATAAGACCGTGACCGTGAAAGTGTCCGACAATTCCAAGATCAAGTTTGAGAAAGCCAGCATTTCTCAGGTATTCGGCAGCGACAAAGACTCTACCGGCCCGGACGACGGGCCCGAGGCAGCCGCCGACGCTGATGCCAGCAAAATCGAGACCAAGGGTTGATTTTGCGCTTCGCCCGCTGACCCGCCGCTGCCCACCGCGGCAGTCACTGGCGTTTTTACGCTGCTTTTTCGAGCCGTTCGTCGGCTACTGTCTCCCTTTCATTTCCTTCGTTTGTTAATCCTCCGTCTTTTCTGACCTATGCCTATCTTTCTTATCGGTGTTGGCTTGCTGTTCGGCTTCCTTTGGTACTTCGGCACCGAATCCGCCCGCACCAAGCGTATCATCGGCACCGTTCTCGCCATCGGCATCACCTGCCTCAGCATTTACTACTATCAGGCTCTCGGCATCAAGAAGGGCATCGAACTGCGCGGCGGGGTTGCTGTCAGTCTGCGCCTGCAGACTGCCGATGACGGCACGCCGATTACCGAGACCGCTGTTCAGGAAGCGATCAAGGTGCTCGAACGACGCCTCAACGCTGGCGGCACCGAGGAACTGATCATCGCTCCACAGGGCGACGATCGCATTTTCCTGCAGATTCCCGGCGTCGGCGACGAAGCCGTGAAGCACATCATCGACGAAGTCACCAAGTCGGCGAAGTTGGAATTTTCGTTGGTCCACGAGCAAAGTTTCGCTCTGGCCGACCGCGTCGCCTCCGGTGGCGAGATCGTTCCCGGCTGGCGTGCGCTGCCCAATGCCGAGGCCGGCATGGAGAACGAAGTCGATCACTACCTGGTGAAAAAGAAGTCCGACATGAGCGGCTACTCACCCACCAAGGCTGTGGCTCAGCTGACTCCCAGCGGCTGGGTGATCCTGGTCGATTTCGATTCCGAAGGCACCGAGCGCTTTGCCGAGCTTTCGAAAAACTATCGCCGCCTGATGGCGATCATCATGGATGGCGAAGTCCTGTCCGCGCCTGAGTTCAGCTCGCCCGACCCGATTTACGGCACCGTGCAGATCAGCGGCGGCAGCTTCACTCGCGAAAGTGCCAATGCACTGGCCAGTGCACTGGAGAACCCGCTGCAGAACCCGGTGGAAGTGCTTTCACTCAACCAGATCTCGCCCACGATGGGTAAGGAAACGGTCAAACAGGGCATCACCGCCGGTGTCTCCGGTCTTGCGCTGACGATGTTTTTCATTGTCATCTACTATCGCTTCGGTGGCATCATCGCCCTGGTCGGCCTGCTGGTGAACATCTGCATGATCTTCGGATCGATGGCCATGTTCGGCTTTACCCTGACCCTGCCCGGTATCGCCGGTATCATTCTGACCATCGGTATCGCCATCGATTCCAACGTGCTCATCTACGAGCGCCTGCGCGAGGAAATGGCAGCCGGTAAGTCGTTGCCGACGGCGATCAAGGCCGCCTACGAAAAGGCTTTCTCGGCGATCATCGATGCCAACCTGACCACGCTGATTACTGCCGTGATCCTGTTCCTGGTCGCCATGGGCACGGTGAAAGGCTTCGCCGTCACCTTGACGGTCGGTATCCTGACCTCTCTGTTCTCGGCTCTACTGGTGACCCGCGTCTGCTACGGCTGGATCGTCGACACCGGAAAAATTAAGAAGCTCAGCTTCATGAATCTGATCCCGGAACGGCAGTTCGATTTCCTCGGCAAACGCAAAATCTGCATGATCATCTCGGTGATTGCTGTGATTGCCTCGATCATCGTCGTGCCGACGATGGATCCACGCGGCGTCGATCTGAAAGGTGGTCACTTGATTGTCATCAAATCAGCTGGCGACTTGACCGTCACGCAGGTGGAGGAGTCCCTCGGCGATCTGGATCTCGGTGGTAAAATTGTCGTGCAGAAACAGCACCCACTGAACTCGGACGACGAATTCATCTCGATCCGTTCACCGGAAAATGCAGCGGCCACCATCGAATCCGAAGGCGGAGACAAGCGCAATCCTACCGCTGACCTGATTGTCGCGGAACTGGTCAAAGACCTCGGCATCGATCAGGCCAACGCCGAAACCGAATCAGTCGGCTCGTTGATCGGCGGTGAGACTTTGAAAAAATCAGTGTGGGCGTTGCTGCTCGGTATGGTCGCCATCATGCTCTACGTCACCATCCGCTTTGAGTTTGCCTTTGCGCTCGGTGCCATCATCGCCCTGATTCACGATTTAGTCATCGTTCTCGGCATCGCCACCCTCTGCGGTCGGGAGGTGTCGCTGATCACGGTGGCCGCCTTCCTGACCATCGCCGGTTACTCAATCAACGACACCATTGTTGTCTTTGACCGGGTCCGTGAGGGCCTGCAGACCAAGCGCGGCGACGTTCGCGACATCATGAACTACTGCCTGAATGCCACCCTCGCACGAACCTTGCTGACCGGTATCACTACCGCAATCACCGTACTGACGCTGCTTCTGTTTGGTGGCCCGGCGCTCAACAACTTCGCCTTCACCATCATGCTCGGTCTGATCGTCGGAACCTACTCGTCGGTCTTCGTCGCCTCCCCCATCGTTCTGTGGTGGGCACGGCGCACGCGCACCAACCTGCGTCGGGAAGTGCTCGACAGCGAGCAGTCGAAGGTCGGTCCCGCCGACCAAACCGGCCCCACCGGAGCCGCTGCAAGCGACGGTTGACATCGACGGCCATCTCCTCTAGTTTTCCCGCCCGCAGGCCACCTGCCGGCGGGAAGCTTTTTCCAAGTAATCATTTTAGAAACCCAACCGTCCGTTTTTACGACACCCGAAATCCATGCCTGATGTAACTGTCAAAAAAGGTGAGTCCATCGACCGCGCCTTGAAACGCCTGAAAAACAAACTTGAGTCCGAGGGCATCATCGAAGAAATGCGCCGTCGTCGCTCGTTTGAAACGCCCGTGCAACGCAGCAAGCGTAAGGCCCGCGCCACCGCTAAACGTGGTCGTCAGCGTTTCCGTTTCACCCTGGAAGATCCCAAGGACAAAGAAGGCGGCGAAGACAACGCCAGCAATTAAGGGCTCGCCCCTCACATTGCCTTCCGGCGCTCCCGTCACTCGCTGATCGGAGCGCTACGCGACGCCACCCATTGCGGGTGGCGTTTTTTTGTGGCCGGCCAGCCGACGCCGGCAGCGGGCATTGCCCGGTCGCATCAACTCCTCCCCCCCCACCGCCACGGTCTCTGTATTGGCCGCAGGGCTGCCGCCGCCGGCTCGTCAGCACAAGGGCGCATGGCCGCGCTCGCGGACCAGCGGGGAAACCTGCCCCTAGCGGCGTCGGATGCCCCGAGGCAAGGCTGCCATACCATAACCGGCCACACGCCTGCGCTCCTGCGCGAGCCAACACTTCCTCTCGCTCTCTTCTCCCCCCTACGGGAAGATCAGTTGACGCTGCCAGGAGAGCAGCAGCTCATCCTTAACTTCAGCGTCGAGATTTCTCGCCGACAAGCGCTCCAGCACCCAGCGCGGGGCAATCAGGGTCGATTCAATGTCGTGTTCTTCGGCCGATGCGTCACGCTGCGCCCGCAGCTCCTCGAAGCGATCTTCATCGATGCGTAGCCGCTCGCCGCTCTTTTTGACCCGCTTGGTAGGCAGATCTTCATCCGCAATCTCCCGCGCCAGTTTCACCGCCTGGATCAAACGGCGGGCCGACCCCGTGCGCAGGTAATGCGGCGGCTCGATCTGCTCGCCACTCTCCAGCTTATGACTCAGCGTGGTCAGTAACTGGTTGCTCAACACCTTGAAGGGCGGACGATCCATGCGCTGCGCCTCAGCATCACGCCACTGCCACAACTCGCGCAGGTAAGCGAGACCTCGCGGCGAAAGTTTTCCCCAGCCCTGAATCCGCCAGCGCTCCTTGTCTGCCGGCTCCTCCCTCGCAGCGGCCGCCTTTTGGTCGGCACGACAGCTTTCCTCAAACCAGGCGCGGCGCCCGAGCTTGTCGAGACGGGCGACCAGGATGTCCGCCAGCTCCTGCATGTAACGCACGTCGTCGTATGCGTAACGAACCATCTTTTCCGGCAAAGGTCGCTTACCCCAGTCCGCCTTCTGCGACTGCTTCGACATTTTAAAGCCGAACTCCTCTTCGATAAGGTTGGCGAGGCCAAAACGTCGAACCCCACAAATGCGAGCCGCCGTCTGAGTATCCAGGATACTTTTCGGCAGACGATTGAAGGTCTGCAAAAACAGCGCCATGTCGTAGTCGGCACCGTGAAACCATACCCCGTCGCAGGCATCCAGATAATCGAGCATCGGTGACATTTCTTCCGGCGTCATCGCCAGAGGATCGATCACCGCCAGCTCGCGACCACTGGCAAACTGCAACAGGCACAGCTTCGTCTGATAGGCGTGCATACTGTCCGCCTCGGCATCGACTGCGCACCAGTGCAGGTGCTCGGGATCCTGACGCAACTTGCCAAAAAATTCCGCAACCGACCCGGCGGTATCAAGAAAATGTTCCCGCTTCGAAGCAGCGGATTCGACAAGTTCAGATGGACTCTCAGACATAATGCGGGACAGAAAACGGCAAACCTCAACTTTGACTAATCAATTAGTCAAATCAGGTCAAGTCTAGCGCAGACTCAAACTCCTCAACAGCAACTCTGCGTTGGAACTGGTCAGTTGAATATTTTTGATCAAAACCTCCATGGCCTCACCTGCAGGCAGTTGCACCAACTGACGGCGCAGCGAACTGATGCGCTTGAATTCGTCCGGATGATAGAGCAGATCGTCCTTTCGCGTCCCTGATTTAAGCCCGTGAATCGCCGGGAAAATTCGCTTTTCAGCCAGCTCACGGTCGAGGTAAATCTCCATGTTGCCGGTGCCTTTGAATTCTTCAAAAATGACCTCGTCCATCCGGCTGTCGGTCTCCACCAGACAGGTCGCCAGAATCGTCAGACTGCCACCTTCTTCAACATTCCGAGCTGCACCGAAAAACTTGCGGGGACGCTCCAATGCCTTGGTATCGAGACCGCCACTGCCGGTGCGACCACCACCCTTGCCGATGTTGGCATTGTGTCCGCGCGCCAATCGCGTCAGGCTGTCGAGCAGGATAACTACGTCTTTCTTCTGTTCAACCAGGCGGCGCGCCCGCTGAGCCACCATGTCGGAGACCTGAACGTGACGACGGGTCGGCTCGTCGAAAGTGGAGCTGAATACCGGCGCCGAAACGGTTTCCCGAAAATCGGTCACCTCCTCGGGCCGCTCATCGAGCAACAGCACAATCAATTCGACTTCCGGATGATTTTTCTGAATCGAAACCGCAATGTTTTTCAACAGAATGGTTTTGCCCGCCCGCGGCGGAGCCACAATCAAGCCGCGTTGCCCCTTGCCGAGCGGCGCCAGTAAATCAACCACCCGCGGTGACGGCGTCGGAGCGTCGAGATACTCGAGAATCAGCCGCTCCTTCGGAAACAGTGCGGTCAGATTATCAAAATCAACGGGTGGCTCCCAGGTGTCCGCCGGGTGCCCTTCGATCTCGATCAGACTGTCGACCGATAGAAATTTCTCCCGATCGCGGGGAGCGCGTACACAGGCGCGGACCTCATTGCCAACCTTCAGCTTGTGATCGCGAATGAACGATGCCGCACAGTAGACATCATCCGCGTTGGACAGAAAACTGAGCGCCGGCCAGCGCAAAAACCCGTGCGAATCCCCTGTGAAATCGATGAAACCCGTCGCCTCAAGCCTCGCCCCTTTGCGACTGAACCACGACAAAATTTCGAACACCAACTGGTGCTTTGAGCGCACCCCGGCAACCCGCAGACCGATGTCGGACGCCAAGCGCTGCATTTCTGCCAACGGCCTGCTCTGAAACTCATTCAGATCGATCAGGTCGGGAATCGGAACCGGCGGCTCCTCAGGTTCGGGCCTGGGCTCAGGTTTTGGCTTTTGTTTCGACTCCTGCTGCCCCTCCTTGGCGTCATCCGCTTGC
>CBDULB010000012.1:0-77764 GCA_965367965.1 uncultured bacterium
ACGGACAGGCGATCGTCCGGGTGTTCCCCGACGGAGACATCGATCCACGCATCGCCGAGTACCTGGCGGTAGCGAGTGTTTTTGCTGGCGATGAATTTAGACCCGTCGGCGAGACCGCAGGCGTCGACGAGACGGCCTGGCAGCCCGGCGACCGCGACGGCGGAAAGTCGCTGGCCTTTTCCAGTCGTGCCGCGTTTTCGATCGGCGGTCGGCAGGCAGAACAGAACGGCGACTGGTGGCTGCTGCATTTCTCCGCTGCCGACCTGGCGCAGCTTGGAAACATCAGCCTCGACAGCCGCGCCGACCCGGACATTCCGATCCAACGCTGGCTGGGCGTGCTGCCGGACTACATGTCGCGGCGCGGGCTGTTAAAATGATCGCCAAAAATCGCGCAGCTCGCCGCGGATGAAGCGCGGCACAATTGACGCGTAGCGGGAGAACAACCGGCCCGGCTCGCGCAGCAGGCGCCACGCCCACTCCATGCCGATATCCTGAATCGCCGGCGGAGCGGATTGGGCCAGTCCGGCGTGAATGTCGAACGCGGCGCCGACGGCAAAGATCAGCCGATCCGGCAAAGCCGCAGACAGTTGCGCGGCGAGTCGTTCCTGTTTGGGCGTGCTCAGTCCGACCCAGATCAACTGCGCTTCGCTGGCTTCGATTTCCGCGACCAGGGCAGCGAACTCCCCGTCACTCAGCGGCCGGAACGGCGGGGTGAAGCTGCCGACGATGGCGGCGTCGGCGAAGTTTTCGGCCAGCCGTTCGGTCACGCCTTCGCGACCGCCACACAGAAAATGACGCAGCGGTTCTGCGTCGGTACCGGGGCAGGGGAGCAGCAGCATCGACGCCATGAAATCCGGCCCGAACACCCGTCCGGCGCGCGACGCAGCGGCCGCGCCGCGCCGGCGCACGCCCCACAACACCGGCACGCCATCGGTGAAATTCGCGGTCGCGGCGCACAGAATGGCGCGCAATTCGGCATCGCGCTGAGCGGCGACAATGCCATGCGCACCGGTGAACGAAAAATAGCCGCCTTCACCGAGCTGCGCCGCCCGGCAGATGGCATCGACCGCCTCGCGCAGCCCGACCGCAGCGATCGGCACGCCTTGAACCTCGACGCCGGGGAATTGCAATGGAGACTCAGTCGACACGGCTTCGGCGTTAAAGCATGGCGGCGTAGGCATTTTTTACATCCTGCGCGCAGCGGTCCCAGGAAAATTCGGCGGCGCGCGCCAGGCTGCGCTTTTCCAGATCGGCGCGCAGTTGATGATCCGTCGCCAGCCGCAACATCGCCTCAGCGACCGCTTCCCGATCGAGCGGATCAACCCGCAGCGCCGCCTCGCCGACCACTTCGGGCAGCGACGTCGCGTCCGAGCAGATCACCGCGCTGCCGCACATCATCGCCTCCAGCGGCGGCAGGCCGAAGCCCTCGGCCAGTGACAAAAACACAAAGCCGAGCGACTGCGAAATCATCGGCGCGATATCGTGGTCGGAAAACGCCCCGATGACGCGCACTTGCCCACCGATGCCACATTCCTCAGCGAGTGCCTCGGCTCGAGCGCGCTCGGCTTCCGTGACATGACCGGCCAACACCAAATGCAAATCATCGTCTGCCGCCCGGTCTACAGTCATCAAGGCAAACGCGCGGATCATCGTTTCGATATTCTTGCGCGGCGCAAATGATGACAGCCCGATAAAATAGCGACCGCTGTCGGGCAGATTGTAGCGTTTCATTACCCGATCCAACCCGGCCGGGTCATGGGCCGGATAAAAATGCTCCGCGTCTGCCGCCTGATGCACCAAATGGGTGCGCTGTTCGGAGATTTTGAGGAAATCGATCAGCCCGTGGCGAACCTCCTCGGAAATGCACAGAAAGTCAGCTCCCTGAGCCCCGGCCGCGCGCAATCGAGCGCCCAGCGCATCCCCACCTTCACCCCACTGCGGATACTGAATCGGAATCAGATCGTGTACGGTGACCAGAGTGCGCAGCCCCGGAAATTCCGCCGCGTCGAAATCGATCAGGATCTCGCGATGCAACAGGCGCGCCTCGCTGACGGCCGCGCCCAAAACGTTGTCGTAGCGCATCCGCCGCCGCTGGTAGGCACCGAGCAGCTTGCGCACCGTTCGCGGCCATAGCGCAGGATGCTGCTCGCCATGATAACGGCGACCGAGATAATCCGTCGCCGCCAGATCACATCGGCTGCTGCGCGGGTTGAGCAGCGCCGGCAACTGATCGGGAAAATCGCGCGCCATCAGCCGCGAGCACTCGATGGCATGATCGAGCGCCGTCGCCGCGATTTCACCGTCGCCGCCACTGCCCAGCAGACGCGGCACCAGCTGCGAGGTCATTCGCGCCAGGCCGTAGCTCTGCCCCGGCGGCAAGTACCACAGCAATCCCAATTGGGAGACGTCGTAGAGAACGCGCGCACTCACCACCAAGCGCCCTTCCTACGGAAATGTTTTTCATTGTTCAATTCCTTAAATATATTACATTTATTGAATTTCTGATATTCTTAATTTCAATGAGTGTTGTAATCGTCACAGGATCCGCCGGATTGATCGGATCCGAGTCCGTCCGCCAGTTCCACGCGGACGGCCACGACATCGTCGGTATCGACAACGACATGCGCGCCCAATTTTTCGGCGCCGAGGCTTCGACCGCTGACAAACGCGCCGAACTGGAGTCGACCCTGCCCAACTACCGCCACGAAGTCATCGACATCCGCGACAGCGACGCCATCGATGCGCAGTTCGCCAAATACGGTCGCGACATCGCCGCCGTCATTCACACCGCCGCACAGCCTTCGCACGACTGGGCCGCAAAAGAGCCGCTCACCGATTTCGGTGTCAACGCGCTGGGCACGATCAACCTGCTCGAAGCCTGCCGCCAGCACGCCGCCGGCGCCGCCTTCATTTTCACCAGCACCAACAAGGTCTACGGCGATACCCCCAATCAGTTGCCACTGATCGAAACTGAAACCCGCTGGGAAATCGACACCGCCCATCCGTACACCGACGGCATCGATGAATCGATGAGCATCGACCAGACCAAGCACTCGGTGTTCGGCGCCAGCAAGGTCGCCGCCGACGTCATGGTGCAGGAATACGGGCGCTATTTCGGCATGAACACCGGCGTGTTTCGCGGTGGCTGCCTGACCGGTCCGGCCCACGCCGGCGCGGAGCTGCACGGCTTTCTCAGCTACCTGATGCGCTGCACCGTCGAGGGCCGCGCCTACCGCGTGTTCGGCTACGGCGGCAAACAGGTGCGCGACAACATTCACAGCGCCGATCTGGTCAGCGCCTTCGGTGAATTCGTCAAGGCCCCGCGCCAGGGCGAAGTCTACAACATCGGCGGCAGTCGCCACTCGCACTGCTCGATGCGCGAAGCCATCGCCCTGTGCGAAGAAATCTCCGGGCGCGAACTGCAGCGCGAGTACGTCGAAGACAACCGCATCGGCGATCACATCTGGTGGGTCAGCGACGTGCGCAAATTTCAAAATCACTACCCGGCGTGGAGCTACCGCTACGACCTGCGCGGCATCCTCGAGGAGATCCACGCCGCCTGCCTGGGAAAGTCTGAAACCCCCACTGTCTCCGCCCCATGAACTCCCTGCCCGAACTGCTGCCCACCCGCGACGTCATCGGCACCGCCTGTACGATCACCTCGTACGCCGAACTGACCGACTATCTGAAACGCGCCTGCGCAGACCGCAGCCGCCGTCTGACCATCGACTTCACCAACACTCAGATCGCCGCCATGCGCCGCGACGATCCCGGTTTTGCCGAAGTCACCCGCGTGTTCGATCACTTCGTACCCGACAGCCAGGTGCTGACCACAGCGATGCAGTGGCTGGGGGGCAAAACCCGCGGCATCGGCAGTCGCGTCTACGGCCCGACTTTCCTGCGCGAGTGTGTGCTGCGCTCGCCGCGCCCGCTGACACACTACTTTCTCGGCGGATCCGACGACTGTCTGGAAAAACTGCGCGCCAATCTGCTCGCGCAAAATGCCGACCTCGAAATCGTCGGCAGCCATCACGGCTACTTCGGCAGTGACGACGAGCCCGCCATCGTCGACCAAATCAACCGCCTGTCACCCGACTTCGTCTGGGTCGGGCTGGGAACCCCGCTGCAACAGCAGTGGATCAGCCGCAACGCCGATGCCATCACCCGCGGCATGATCTGCGCGGTTGGATTTGCCTTCGACGTTAACGCCGGCACCAAACGCGACGCACCGCTGTGGATGCAGGAGTCCGGCCTCGGCTGGTGTTACCGCCTCGGCTCCGAGCCGGGTCGCCTCTGGAAACGCTACCTGCACTGGAACTCACGCTTCCTCTGGCTTTACTCGCAGCAGTGGATCGCCAGCCTGTCCGGCCGCGGCAATGGCCGTGGCCGCCATCGCCATGCCTGAGACCGCCGTGCAACGCAACGCCCTCCGTCTCAGCGGATGGCTACTCATCGCAGGACTGATCACCACCGGATTGATCGGTGTCGGCACCGACATGACCTGGCAATGGCCGGGCTACCTGTTGATCGGCGCCGCCGCCGCGTGCGCCGTTTTTGCCGGCAGTTGGCGCCAGCCGAGACTGGAAAATCAGCCATCGCGCGCACTGCCCAATGCCTGCCTGGTCGCCGCCGCAAGCCTGTGCACCTACGTCGTCTGGCGGGCGGCGATTGCTCCGGTGACCTACTTCGGCCGTGAGGATGCCGCGCTGGCCATCGCCTGGTTCATCGTCTACGCCCTGACCGCGACGGTGATGACTTCACTGCGCCAGCGCATTGCCCTGGTCAAAACCCTGACCCTGATCCTCGCCATCAATCTCGCGGTCGGCTTTTATCAATTTTCCGGCCACCCCGAATTCGGCCTGATGCGCAATTCGGTCAATCAATACGCGGAACGCATCGGCGGCGCCTTCATCAATCCCAACCACCTCGCCGCCCTGCTCGCCGCCGGCGTGCCGCTGCTCGCCAGCCTGCTGATCTTCGGCCGCGGCCGTCCCGTCTACCGATTCCTGTTCGCCCTGATCGCGATCATGGCCGCCATCGGCATCGGCCTGACCCGCAGCCGCGGCGGCCTGCTCGCGTTCGGCACGGGACTCGCCGTCTTCGCCGCCATCGGCCTGCCGCTGGCGTGGTTTTTCTGGGGACGCCGACTGCGCGGCAATGCCGGACTGAGCGTGCCGCTGACCGCCTTCGGACTGATCGCGGTGGTCATCACCGGCCTGTTCTACGCCAACGGTCAGGCCCTGCAGCAGCGCTTCGGCGCCAACGCCTTCAAGATCGAAGCCAACCGGCAGCTGTTCTGGCAAAGTGCGCTCGATCAGCACGCCGACGCCGCCTCGCCCTGGCTCGGCAGCGGCAGCCGCGCGTTTCGTTACGAGAGCCGGCGACTGCGCCCGGTGGAAATGCATCCCTCCATCGCCGAGCCCGAATTCGTCCACAACGACTGGCTGCAAATGCTCGCCGACTACGGTTGGATCGGGGTCGGCCTGTTGCTCACTGTGGTGATCGTCCACGCCGGCCACGCGCTGCAGTTCATCCTTCGCGACTTCCGCGGACGCTTCCGGCGCAGCGGCGTGGGCCAGAACAATCAACTCGCTCTGACCCTCGGAGCCGCCGCCGGACTGGCCGCGCTCGGCGCGCACGCGCTGTTCGACTTTCACCTGCACAGTCCCGCCGTCGCTCTGTGGTCGGCGCTGTTGTTCGGCCTGCTCGCCGCGCCTCGCCCCGAAGGCGAGCCGGTCAAAAAACGCCGCCATTCATCGAGCCGCTCAAGCAACTCGCGCACCCGCAATTCCCCGCGATCGGCCGGGCGATCGCCGCAGCGCAATCCGTCGCCGCCCGCGGCCGCAGCAGCCGCGGCAGCGCCCCTGCAAGCCCGCGGCTTTTTCGGCGTCGCCGCACCGACCCGCCTGCTGGCTTCGCTGGGCGGCATCGCCCTGCTCATCGCCGGCACCTTTTTTGCGCGCAGCGAATGGCATTTTGAAAAAGCCCGGCTCGCCTATCTGGGGCAGGGCAGTCACAGCGATACCTTGACGCCGCTCGCCCACCTGCTCGAAGCGCGCCGGCTCGATCCACACAACCCCTTCATCCACAGTCTCAGCGGCCACGCGCATCTGCTCGCCGCGCACAATGAAGCCGACGGTGCCGTGCCGCTGGCAGTGCGCGGCGCCTACCTGAAACGCGCCGGCCGGCACCTGTTCGATGCCTTGACGCTCTACCCGCAGGACATCAACGCGATGATGGGCCTGGCCCAGGTTTACGACGCGCTCAACCAGCACGATGACGCGCTCGAAGTTCTCGAAAACGCCCGCCTGTGGGCGCCGCTCTACGGCAACATCGCCCAGATGCAGGCCGAGCAACTGCACCTGCTCGGCCGTCTCAGTGAAGCCGAACAGGCCTACACCGTCGCCCGCCACGCGCGCGCCTTCGGCGACTCGAAAGCAGCGATGCGCGGCCTCGCTTTGCTGAAAGCCGAGCGCGAGGGCGAGTTCGCTCCGATGATCAATTCGGCAGATACGGTGCCTGCGGAGGAAAATCCGCCCCAAGCGGCAGGGCCTGAGCATGAATAGCATCAGGAATTCTGAGGCTTATGCAGCCCTGTAGAATTCGTGAATCTGAAGCGCCGCCCGCGGTAATTAAATCACCGCTTCAACTCGCTAAACCCAGCGTTTACAGACCCTCTGAAACTTTCCGCCAATTTGTTTCCGGGTAAATAATAACTAGCAAAATTGTTGCATCGGTTTTTCCGGTCTACCAATTTCACGCGAAAATTCAGTCCAACCGGCCACGCCGTAGAGATTTTCGCTGGCGTTCAGTGACAGTTTCGTTAAGTCTGCGGAACCATGTCACCGGAGATGAAACTTTTCAGCGGATCAGCACACACCGTCCTCGCCGACGAAATCGCGACTTACCTGCACACCAAGCGCTCCGATGCTGAGGTGACCACCTTTCCCGACGGCGAAACTTTCGTCAAAATCAACGAGAACATCCGCGGTCGCGACGTCTACATCGTGCAGCCGACCTGCCCGCCGACCAACCAGAACCTGATGGAGCTGTTGATCATGGTCGACGCCGCCCGCCGCGCCAGCGCCGAGCGCATCACCGCGGTGATTCCTTTCTTCGGCTACGCCCGCCAGGATCGCAAAGATCAGCCGCGCGTGCCGATCACCGCCAAACTGGTCGCCAATCTGATGACCGCCGCCGGCATTCACCGCGTGCTCACCGTCGATCTGCACGCCGGCCAGATTCAGGGCTTTTTCGACATCCCGGTCGATCACCTCTACGCCGCACCGGTGCTGATCAAGTATCTCAAGATCAAAGGCCTCAGCGAAAACCTGGTGGTCGTCTCGCCCGATGTCGGTGGCGTAAAAATGGCGCGAGCCTACTCCGAAGCGCTCGGTGCCCCGCTGGCGATCGTCGCCAAACACCGCGTCAGTGCCACCGAAGTCGAGGCCGAATACGTCATCGGTGACGTCGAAGGCAAAAATGTGCTGCTGGTTGACGACATCACCGAAACCGCCGGCACGCTCACGGCAGCTGCGAAAATCCTCAAACAGAAGGGCGCCAAATCGATCTTTGCCGGCGTCACCCACGCCGTGCTCGGTGACATGGGCAACAAGCGCATCAACGATTCCGCCATCGAAGAACTGCTCTGCACCAACTCGACACCGTACGCCTCGGGTCAAAAAGTCACCACCCTGAGCATCGCCGAATTGCTCGGTGAAGGCATCCGCCGGATCCATCACGACGAGTCGGTAACATCTCTTTTTGACATTTCCTAGGTGGACGCGTAGTTTTCGCGCCCTTCAAGGGACCGAGCCGGATTCGAAGCGCCCAGCGGCGTGTCACCCGGCAACCTGCCGCCAGTTCCGGCGAACAGGTGAAAGACCCTTGATTTCCAGCAAGTTACGTCAATTCTCTTTCCAACCTTTTAAAGTCATGTCCAGCCACGTTAAACTCCAAGCGAAGAAGCGCGAAGCCGCCGGTGGCGGTGCCGCCAAACGTCTGCGCCGTGACGGAATCGTTCCGGCCGTCATTTACGGAGCGACTCAAGACAACTACAGCATTCAAGTCGATGCCCGTGAATTCGGCTCGCTGCTCAAGCAAACCAGCGCCGAAAACTTTCTGGTCGACCTGCAAATCGAAGGCGCCAAAGAAAAAACCAAGCTGGCCATGGTCCAGGACATGCAACAGGACCCGCTTTCCGGCGACATCCTGCACGTCGATTTCCACGCCGTGAACGAAAATCAGCCGATCACCGCCACTGTGCCGATCGAACTGACCGGTGAAGCCGAAGGTGTTAAAGAAGGCGGTCTTCTCGATCATCAGCTGCACTCCATCGAAGTTCACTGTCTGCCGTCCGCACTGCCCGAAGGTTTCGAAGCCGACGTCACCAACCTCAAAGTCGGTGAAGCCCTGCACATCAGCGACCTCACGGTTCCCGAAGGTGTTGAGTTCACCCTCGACGGCGACGTCGTCATCGCCATCATCGCCGAGCCGCGCCTCGCCGAAACGGAAGACGAAGAAGGTGCCGCCGCTGCAGACGGCGAGCCCGAAGTCATCGGCGAAAAAGCCGACGACGAAGAAGGCGGCTCCGACGACTGATCCGCTCAGTTCGGCTCAAGCCGGATATTTTCAAAAAACGCGGACCCGCCAGTCGGGTCCGCGTTTTTTTGTGTCTGCTTGCCTGCTCGTGGAGCGCGCCGGCCTCTGCCGGCAATCCGGCGCGCTGAGGCCGGCTAGAGCAGCAAGCGCCCGGCGGGAAAACAGAACTTCAGGAAACTGTTCACAAGAACAGCCTTATGAGCTTGACAGCATCGTGAGCAGGTTACTAAAATTGATGACCGCCGAACGTTTGAGCGAACCCGAGCGTATCAGGTCGCGCAAAATTTTTTACAGGCAGCGGCGGGGTAAAAAAAGTGTTATGCCAAAGGATTCTGACATCACTGATCTGCTGGCGAATGTGTCGAACAAGAAGTGTCGGCGCTGTGGTATCGCGACGAAGTATGCGGACTTCGGCGATGTTTCTATCCTTTGCGATGATTGCGAGAAGATCGAGGCTAAGGAGGAGCGCGCGAAAGAACTCTCTGATTTTGACCGCAACCCCGTTTTCTACGACATCGACGAGGTTCTCGATGGACGGAAGGATTTCGACGTCCTCGCCTACTTTTCGGACACGCTGCCGATTCCTGACCAACGTCTCCTACCTGCCGAAAAGATCCCTACCTTCATCGGGCGACTTTCCTGCGAATGGCGGAATGGATTTCACTATATGGTCGTCGAGAGCAACCATGCGATTCTGTTTAAGGTGATTCCCAGTCTGCGGCAGTGCGGGGCGACCCGAGCAGCGGATGCAGTTTCCGAATGTCTGGAGGTTCTCGATCGCTTCGAATTTAGGAAGTTGATGGCGGATCACTCCGAACCGTATTCTGCGCTAGATGACTCTGATAGATCTGCCTTGGAGGAGATCCTTCATCAGTTAGATTCGAAGTGGAGGCTTTTCGTCGACGTCGACCGCGAGATGCAGATTGCCGCCCACGGTTGGTTGGTCGATCATCGTGATGACTTCGTAAGCCGCAGATCAACCAAGGCATCACAAGCGAGTGGACACCAACAGCCTACCGCTCCGAGTTGAAATGACCCTCTCAAGTCTCACACTTAGTCCTGCTTCCGAGTGGCGCTGCCGGCAGCCTGTCGCATGCCTCATTCGTTAGGTCGAAAAATCGCCATGAGAATTACTTTAGCCATTCTCCTTTCTCTTTGCTCCCCGACAATGTCATTTTCGGAGGAGTTCCCTCAAGACGAGTCTGGTCTGACTGCTCTTCACTATGCCGCGCAGAAGGAGGATACCAGCCAACTTAAAGACCTTCTAAAGCGTGGCGGGAGTCCTAATATTAGAGAGGGCAACACCAATTGGACTCCTCTGTTCAGTGCAGTCGTCGTTGGGAACTTAAAGGCGATACAGATCCTATTGGATGCGGGATCCGAGGTCAACGCTCGTAATATTTATGGAGCAACGCCGCTGCACCACGCTCAACATGAAGAAGCCGCAATCTTGATTGGGCACGGTGCGGACGTGAATGCCGCGAGCAAGAAGGGTTGGACACCACTACACTCGGCCGCCTTCTTTGGGCGGGTTAAAACTGTGGAACTGCTATTGAAGAATAAGGCAGCCCATTCAGTAAAGAACTCGGATGGGAAATCTCCACTGGATCTTGCGAAATCGAAAAATCGAAAGCATGTGGTCGTTTTGCTCAGCGCCCTCGAAGGTTCCACCAATCCGTGATGAATGGGGTGCGGATTAGGGATTAGGGGTCAGGATTAGGGGTCAGGTGCGCAAGTAACAACAACACATAAATTAAGCCGGCTCCGCCATCGGACGTTGAGCCTGTCTCAGCTCTTTTTGGCGGGTGCTTCCAATTGAAGCACGTAAGCCGACACCTAACCCTTCGGCGCCCACACTTTCACCTCATCGATATCCACGCCATCGCCGATCGCGCGAAACACCAGCGCCGGCTTGCGCACTGCAAACGTCGGGTGATCGGCGCTTAACGGGGCGGGAACGTCTCCGGCTCCGGCCTCGGCATCGACTTCAATCGCCGCCTTGACCGTAGTGCCCCGGGTCGTCACCCGCAGGGTGAACCATTGGCCGGCGGCAAAGCTGTGATCGGCGCTGGCGAGCACCTGATTGGGATCCTCTTTGGGCCGGCTTTTGTCGACATGTTTGAGAATTTTCCACTGACCGGGCTCGATCACCACCGAGAACAGATGACCCTTTTTGTCGAGTTCACCGCGTTTCGGATCGAAGCCGAAATGGAACGCCTTGAGGTCATCGGTGAGACGGAATTTTAACTGGTAAACGGCGTTGCCGGTTTCCACCACGCGACGTGCCGCGGCGGCGTGTTGGTCAGCGGCGATCTCGGCGGCGTGCAGCACGCCATCGGCGACCGTCCACGCGCCGGTCTGCACCGACCAGCCCTTGCCGAGTTCGGCGCCCTCGAAGCTTTCGTCGATCAGCACTTCGCTGTTTTGCGGCGGCTCAAATGCAAATGCCGGGCGGCTGCCGGGAGCGGTGACAGCGACGGCGATGGCGACTGCGGCGACTGCGTTTCGAGATAGGTATTTCATAACAAGGGAGATAGGAGGTAGATGGAAGATAACGTCCGGCAGGCGAGGCAAATGTCGTGCCGTTTCTCCGTTTCAATAGCAGAATTCGCAGGCGCCGCGAGCCGCGCCAGGTGACTCAACGACGCAGACAGACAACTCAGCGCTGATCCCAGCTCGTGTTCGGCTGCCGCCACTGGATGCGGGCGGCGAATACCGCGTTGTCGGAGCCGTATTGGGTGCACTTGGTAAAGTCGGCGTAGTCCGGACCGGTGCTCTGCATCCACTCGGCAACGGTGATCCAGGTTTCGTTTTCACTGACTTCAGTGATACCGAAATTGCCCAGTTTGGCCCCGCGCTGCGGCACCAGCACGCGCTCGGTGGAACGGATCACGCTCAGACTTTCGGGATCGACCTGACCGATGAACAGGGGCGCGCGATGCCTGGGAATGTGATCGTTGTCGGCGCCGCTGCGGGTGTAGACCAGAAACAGGCCGTCATCGTGGGTGACCCAATGGGTTTGTGTGTTGTAGCTGCCGAGTCCACTGCCGTCGTCCCATTGCCACGGCTGCGGTTCGCTGAAGTTCAAGCCGTCATCACTGCGGCAAACGTAGGCATCCCGGTCGTGACGCAGGGTCAGATAATAGCGATCTTGAAAGCGGGTCAGCGACGGCTCCGCGAAGCCCCGATCGGTATCGAGCCGCAATCCATTGCCAATCGCTTTGACGGTCAGTTGCCGGCCGTCGAAGCCGCAGCGCAGTACCACGACGCGGTACATGGTCTCATCTTTTGAAGTAAAATAGATCGGCAGCAGGATATCCCCGTCCGGTAGATCGACGCGCTGAACACTGCCGGCGCCGGCGTTGTAAAATCGCTCACCGCTGTCGTCTTCCGGCATTTTCAGTGCCTGCCACGGCGTCCAGGTTCGATGCTCAGGATCGTAGGTAGCGAACACCGTTTCGCGGGGGCGCACGTGCATGACGCGGTTGTCGCGGTAGCGCACGTTGTGGCCGATGCCGAGCAGCTTGCCGGATTTGGCATGCCACTTCGGCCAGAAATCGCTGGCCGCAACCACCACGCCGTCCGGCTCGTTGCGACGCCCGAGAGTATCGCTGTGCTCGAGGGCGGGCGACCAGGTATTGCCTAGGTCGTCGCTGCGCATTTCGTTGAGCGCATAAAAGACGTCGCTGCCGACCAGCATGGCTTTTTGCAGAGTCACCACCACGACCGGCACTGGTCCGGGGATGGCACCGGCACGCGGATGCACCCAGCAGGACTTTTTATCGAACCCGGTGCTGATGGTATCGAGTTGAATGGCGTAATCGACCTGCTGGGCGACAAGGGGGTTCAGGAAGCCGGCGCAGGCGAGCCCGCAGATGAGGAGTCGTGTCATAATCAAAGGCTGCGGTTGATCCGCCGCTCCACCCTACGGAACAAGCGTCGCACCGATACCACAATCGGCAGCGATCCCCGGCGCAAATGCGACACCAAGGCGTAACTAGGCGCGCCAGTTGGCTGACCAGGCGTCGCGAAACACCCGCCAGAAGTTGGCGGCACTGCGTGATGCTTCGCGCCCGATCGAGCGCAGCAGCTCGACGAAGTACATTTTGCCGACGTCGTAGTGAGTGGCGCGCATGTCGCGCGGGCCGCGGAATTTTCCCCAGATGACGATGCGCATCATCGGGAAAAAGGTGAACGATCCCAGGTCGTTGCGCTTCTGATCGGCGATGCGGAACTGCGGCGGGATCCAGTCGGCCTCAGCCAGCAATGCGAACAGCGCATCGACCGCGGCGGTGTCGTCGAGTTCACCCGAATCGAAACGGCGCATCACCGCGTAGCCATCCTCGATGAGTTGCTTGACGCGCGGATGACCGTGGCCGAGCACGCGCCGGTAGATCGGGTCATCGATTTCGCGCAGGACATCGGCGGTCGGGCTGCCTAGATATTTCAAATAGACCCGGATCAACCCGAGCGAGGCCTGATAATTGCACGAAGCCCAGATGCGGAACCAGGCGTTGAACACGCGCGGCGACCGGAAACTCAGGTAGGCGCCGTGAACGATGTGGTCGACGGTTTCCAGATTCGAGTTCGCCGAACTCGCCATCATCGCTGCCTTCTCCGCTGACAGCACGCCATCACTCGAGGCGTTCAGTAGTGCATCGGCTGCGTCGTGAATGCCCGCCAGTGTTGCCACCAGGCCGCTGGAGAACAGGGGATCGATGAAGCTGGCCGCGTGCGGCATGACCATCCAGCGATCCCCGGCAAGCGCGTCCGAGCGATACTGAATGCGGCCGGTTTTTACCCAGGTGCGCACACTGCGCGCCTGTTCGAACTGGCGCTTCACTACCGGAAAACGTTCGGCGAACTGGCGAAACTCCACCTCCGCGGGCAGGTCATTGTCGGGGTAGTAGCGGCGGTCGAGCGTCAGCCCGACGCTGCACAGGGGATTGACCGCGTTGGAGTGATTGTTAAACGGGATTACCCAGAACCAGCCGTGGTCGAAGGTGTGATGCAGCGTGCCCTGATCCGGCGGGCTTGGAAAACTCAGCCGTTCAGCGAGCGCCTTCTGGAGTGGTCGCACGCCGACCATGTGGGTGAAAATCGAACGACTGTTGGTCTCGAACCCGGGATCGTCGCGGCGCTGCGCCAGCTTGTGCGCCACCGGCGAGCGGCCACCGGAGGCATCTACCACGAACCTGGCACGCACCGGGCCGTCGCCGGTTTGCAGGCGGACTTCGTCAGCGGAGATGTCGACATCCTCAACTGCGGTGCGCTCGCGGTATTCGGCTCCGTATTTAATCGCCACATGAGTCAGCCACTCATCGAGGTCGGCGCGATAGAGATGCGAGTCCGGACCGAGCGGATAAGTCAGCGTTTGAAACTGCCGGAAGGAATCCTGATCGCACTCCACCGAGTCGCGCTGACTGAAGAACGTGAAGTTGCGCTTGATGCCGCTGCGCGGACCGATCTGATGGCGAACCAGCTGAAAGTTGCTCATCATCGCCAGCTCCGGAACGTCGTAGGTCGCGGCGAGCATTTTCGCCCGGAAGGCGAACTCCGGAACCACCGACTCACCGATCGCAAATCGCGGATGCACGCCGCGCTCGATCAGGGCAACCGTCTTGCCACTGCGCGCGAGAATCGCTGCCAGAATCGAACCGCCGATTCCCGATCCGACGATGGCGACATCGTAAACTTTGCTCGCACTTGCGTCGGCAGTGGTCGGCGGAGTCTTGGTACCTGGAGACGGCAGCGTGGTTTCAGGCATAACTTAAAAGGTGAGTGACGTTGCAAAAGTGGGCGTCCGCAAAAAAAGCCGACTGAACTGAACACGTCAAGCCATGCAAGGTGGAGTCGCGTATTCGCGCAGGCGTCCAGGGCGGCGCCTGATGGCGTTGCGTCACTGCGTCCGCGCCGGCGGCAGGAAGGTCGGCGGCTGAGCGATCAGGCCGAGCCCGCCGATCACGAAAAAGGCCAGATACTCGGACAGCGGGGCGCCCATGAAGGCGATCACCAGTCCGAAGATCGCCGCCGATTCCGACAGGGCCAGCGACACGATGTAGCTGGCGAACATTTTCTGCACGCCTCCGGGATCGTTTTTATCAGCAATTCGTGTGGTCACGAACAGACGGATGCCGAAGCTGGCAACGACGGCAACAATGGCGACCCCGAGCAGGATATTGCGCAGCATCAGCCAGCTGTTTTCGTCACCCGCCGGTTCGGGCGGTGAGACTTGCAGCACCACGGCGTAGACGATGACGGCGTTGAGCAGCGCTCCCCAGATGAGCCACCAGGTGATTCTCGGCAGTGGAGGAAGCGTCGGCGAGGTATTCTGATCGTTCATCGGACCGACCATCGGATACTTAGATCAATTCTGCAATCGCCTTGCCACCCTCGGTGACGATCGGACGGGGGCGTCCCTGGGCGTCGGTCCAAAATGCATGAGGATCGATGCCGAGATGGTGAAACACCGTCGCCGCCAGATCTGACGGACCGACAATGCGACTGGAAATATCGTATCCCCGCCGGTCGGTGCTGCCGATCACCTGACCGTGGCGCATTCCGCCGCCGGCCATAACCATCGACATCACCCGCGGCCAGTGATCACGACCTGCGTCCTTGTTGATCACTGGCGCACGACCAAATTCACCCATCATCAGCACCAGCGTGCTGTCGAGCAAGCCACGCTGCTCGAGGTCGGTAACAATGGCATTAAGCGTGCGGTCGACGCGCGGCAAAAGCGGCTTCAAGCCTTTCTCAATACCACCCCATTTCACCTTGTCTCCATGATGATCAAAGTACCCCCACGCGCCACTGACGACGGTAAAGGTGACGCCGGCCTCGACCAGACGACGCGCCATCAGCGCTTTCTCACCGATACTGTCACGGCCGTAAAAGTCGCGCATTTGCTCGCTCTCTTCGTCGAGTTTGAAGGCGCGCTGAGCACGCCCTGACATGAGCACATCAAAGGCCTGATGGGTGAACTCATCCGCGGCGGCAACCTGCGGATTGCGGTCGATCTTACGCTTCAGGCCGTCGAGCCCCTCCAACAGGGACCTGCGATCACCGATGCGATCGATGTTGAGCCCGTCGACCATTTTCAGCCGGCCGGCGAGTTCTTTGCCGTTGGCGGGGTGGAAGGCGTGATCCATGCTACCGCCGCCCCAGATGTCGGCTGCCCAGGAATCGGCCAGCCCGACGAAGGGCGGCATGCCGGGTGCGTTGGCGCCGCGGAACTTGGCCGCGATCGATCCCATCGATGGCCAGCCGTCGCCGTCTTTGCCATCGTTGGTGCGCCGGGCCAGCGGGTTGCCAGCCTGCAGCGTGATCGGAGTGTGATTGCTGGCAGTGCAGTCGACCGATCGAATCAGCGTCAGCTTATCCATCAGCTTGGCAGTCAGCGGCAGATGCTCACAGACGCGCACGCCGGGGAGGGCGGTCGGGATACTTTCAAACGGCCCGCGAATCTCGCGCGGCGCGTCCGGCTTGGGGTCCCACATGTCAATTTGACTGGGACCACCGGATAACCAGAACATGATCACGCTGGTCGGCCGCTTCGACGACTCACCCGGCGCCGCCGCCGCCAGCGACTGGCTTTTTAACATCGCCGGAACCGACATCCCGGCGATACCACTCAGCCCGGTCTGCAGAAACCCGCGCCGTGTTGACCCGACGCGAATCACATCGCCCGACGCCGGACCGAACAGGGGAGAGATGCCGCTGCGTACGTGCTCGACCGGTTTACATCGCGAAGCCATCAGCCTCCACAATCCCAAGCCCACCGAAATTCCGCAATAGCCTATTCAAGTCAGCCATGTGCATCAGTCATCAACTCCCAATATCCACCACCACCACTACTCAACCTCATCACACTGAAAGTGGCCTAAACTATTTCCGGTAAAATTATATGTTGCAGTGCCATTTGCCGGCTCACTCCGCGTTGGCTACTCACCATCCCACACCGCCGATAACATTTTTGCAAAAATCAATGTCCAGCAAGGTGCAAGTCTGTTTAATATTTCCGGAAAAATAAATTGTTGCACTGGTGGTTGTGGACGTTAGAATATGGAGCTGAACCCCTGATTTGATCTGATGCCAAAACGTCTGCTACGCCTTCACACCGAATCGTACTATCATGTGATCTCGCGCATGACGGATCGACAGAGGTCGATGGGGGAAGTGGAGAAGCGGCACTTTTACGATTTGATGCGGCGGCTGGAGGAGTTTTCGGGCGTTCAGGTGGTGACCTACTGCTTGATGGAAAACCACTTTCACTTGCTGGTGCGGGTGCCGCAGCGCGACACGCAGGCGGCGCTGACCGAGGCTCGACTGCGGCAATTGCTGCCTTCGATTTATCAACGGCGCGAGTTGAAGGACGCCCTGCTTGAGCTGGACCGGGCCGCCCGGGACACCACTGGAAAGTGGATGGCGGAGATCATTGCCCGCTATCAGGCGCGGCGCTATTCGCTGTCGATATTTCTCAAGGAACTGAAGCAGCGCTACACCCGCTGGCACAATCGTCGCCATCACCGGGTCGGCACGCTCTGGGAAAACCGCTTTCGCAGTGTACTCGTCGAGGGTGACGAGACGGCGCTGCTGACCATCGCCGCCTATATCGATTTGAATCCGGTGCGCGCGGGCATCGTCAGCGACCCGAAGGACTATCGCTGGTGCGGCTACGCGGAAGCGGTCGCTGGAAAAAAGCCGGCCCGCGACGGACTGGGAGCGATTTTGAAGCACACCGCTTTCGGCATTAATCGACGCTGCACCTGGCGGTCGACCGGCCCCCGCTACCGCTTGCTGCTGTATGGTCACGGTGAGCAGCGCGAGGCTGACGCAAGGTCCGGCAGGCGCGGACGTTTGGGTATGAGCCGGGCCGAAGTGCTCAAAGTGGTCGAAAGCGGCGGCGAACTGGAGCTGAGCGATATCCTGCGGTGCAAAATACGCTACCTGACCGATGGCATGGCGATCGGCAGCAGCGAGTTCCTGCAGGAGGTGTTCGAAGAAAATCGCCAGCGTTTCGGCGAGTCCCGGCAAACGGCCGGCCGAACCATGAAGGGATCGAGCTGGAACGGGCTGCAGACCCTGCGCGGACTGCAGCGCAAGGTGTTTGCTTAGGCTCAAGCGGCGCACCTTTGACTTGGACCATGCCGATCGATTATTCGCCGACATGACTGAATGCAACCGGCTCAGGTTCAGGCTCACGCTCAGGTTCGCCGGACGAGACGATTGGCGCAGAACGCACGCACGCAGCCCGGCCGAGCGAACCGGATGCAGAGCGCAAAGTGATAATCGCTCCGCGAAAACCGAACCACGCGACACTTAAGTTTAAGCGGCCAGAGTGGGCAGCGCCAAACTGCCCTGATCTTCATCGCTGAAGATACATCCAGGGTTCAGCGAGGTCCAAACTGCCGCCTCTCGCCCGGCGCCCTGTTCCGGTAGACGCGGGCTTTTAAGTCAGGCGTCGCGCAGCGACCACCCGGTCAGGGAAGGGGGCGTCGCACTTGACCCCGCTAACCGTTCCCCGGCTGACGGCGCAGCCTGGCAAATTCGAGCTCCCACGCAAACGGTCGAACAGTAACCCTGTGTTACGATCACTGCCGGGCGCAGCGCGATATCGCAACGCTCAACGCCGCCGGTCACGCCTACTTCGACTGCTCCGCCCACATCGCGTTGATCGCTTTCAGGGTTTCCTCGACCAGGAAATCGCCGCCTTGCGGACCGACCTGACAGCTGTTGACGATAGCGCTGTACCCCCCGCCGGCTTCGGCCTCTTCGGTGGCGAGGTAGGAACCGGGACCACTGAGCTGCACGACGAATGTCTGCAGAGCCTTGCTGCGACCTTTCATGCGGATGCCATACTCAGTGTAGAGCTCGAAGCGGTTGGTGCAGATGGCGATGTCGCCGAGCCGCAGGGCGTGCATTTCCATCGGCAGAATCGTATCGTTGGCCTGAGCGGCAAATCGATCGACGGTTTTCTGATGCCAGACCCATTTCATCGCTCCGTCAGCACCGGTCTTCAGTGACGCGGCGCGGAGTTTTTCGATCTCCGCTTCGGCCTGCTTTGCCTCGGCTTCGGTAACCATACGTTTGGGCAAATCGAGGTCGGTTACGCGATGCTCGAACGCCGGGTCTTCGTGGCGATCGTCTTTGGCGGCCAGCCAGGCCTCGTCGACAGCAGCAACGATACGTCGGGAAATCTCCTGCAGGCGAGTCAGGCCGCGCGCCTTGAGCATGCGCTCCTCGGCGGCTTTGCGCAGCATCAGGTGCGGCGACTGATCACCGGCCGCGCCGACCCAGGTGAGCACCACCAGGTCTTTGCCGTATTTCTCCTCGAGCGCGGTGCGGGTCTCGTGCCAGAAGTCCGCATTGACCGCCTTGCGGCTTTCGACCTCCTGAGTGGGACAGGCGACGTTGACCGCCATCGCCACCGGTTGCTGCTGGTCATCGCCACTCCAGAAAAACAGCACTTCGACGCCGTGGTCTTCGTAGCCTTCGATACCCTTGAAGTTGGCCGCACCGGTCGAGCCGTACATTTTCGAAGTACCGTCCTGGTAGACGATGCGCCGATTCTGGGCAACCACGGCGTGACCGAGCCCCCAACTGACCGCACCGGACTGGCGCCCGGTCCACGCGGTTTCGATCAGGTCGGCGACTTTGGTAGTCAGGAAATCGACGAACTGAGTCGGTGTGGTGACGCCCTGGTCGGGAATTTTGTAGACACCTTCACGCATCACCGGTGCGGTATGGGTGTGGGTGGCGCTGAGAAAAATTTTGCGCGGGTCCAACCCGTCGACGTTTCTCTCGCCGAGTTTTTCACGCACTTTCTCGAGGACGCCTTCGCGAATCGCCACCAGATCACAGGTCACCATGACGGCCTGATCGATCGACTTGCCGGCGGCGTCGAGTTTTTCGATCGCCACTGCGGCCGCCATGACCGGTGACTCGATGGTCTTGGCGATGCGCGTGTTGAACTGTCCGGACAATGCCACCGGCAGGGGCGGTGTGATGTCGGTCCTGGCCGAGCCAACCCGCAACTCGGCACGACCGACATTGGTCAACAGGCAGACAACAAGCGTCAATACCGGAACACTCAGCCGACGGACAAACGAGAAATAGTTCATGTCTCATTGTTTCCGCGCCTGACCTGCCGTCAATAGCCGCGAGTCCGCTACATCTGGCCTAAGCGCGTAGGCACACGGCCGATGTCAACGCACAGAAATCGCGCGTCGTTGAGCGTAGCGGCAGGAGCTCCTGCACCGACTTTCTGCTGGCTTGCCGGGCACTCTCGGCTATCGGTGAGCCATGGATGACAAGTTGTTAGCGCATTTGGAAATCGGCGCCTCGCTCGAAGAGGCTGAGCTGTCGGTGATATTGATGCACGGCCTGGGTGCCGACGCGCACGATTTTGAAGACGTTGCCGAAGCCTTGAGCCGTGCCGCCGAGCCGCGCAAATGGCGCTTCGTTCTACCCAATGCCCCGAGCCTGGCGGTGACCATCAACAGGGGCATGCACATGCCCGCCTGGTACGACATTCTCGACATGAGCACGCCGCGCCACGTCGACTGGGACACCGTCGCCGACAGTGCGCGCAACATCGAGGCGCTGCTGAAACGCGAGACCGCGGAAAAAGTCGTGCTCGCCGGATTTTCCCAGGGCGCGGCGATGGCGCTGCACGTCGGCCTGCGCAATCAGGAATCAATCGCCGGGGTGCTGATGATGTCCGGTTATCTGCTTGAAGATGAACAGCACAAATGTCCGGAAAAAGTCGAGACAGCAGAGTTCCCGATCGGCCTGTTTCACGGCAGCGACGATGCCGTCATACCGGCGGTCGCAGCGCGCGAGACTTCGGAAACACTGCACGCTCACGGCTACGCGCAGACACTGAAAGTCTACGAAGGCCTCGAACACTCGGTGTTCGAAGACGAGCTGCGCGACGTGTTTGCCTGGCTGGTGTCGGTATCGGCCGGATAAAGCTCCGCGCTCACCGGCACAACGCCGCGCACCGGTATAAAGAAAATGAGGGCCTGCCGCTGCCCCTCCTTGCCTTCAGTGCAGGCACAGCGCGAACAGGCCGGAGAAGAAGGCCAGATGCGCCCACACCGCCCAGACCTGGGTGCGGTTGTAGCCGCGGGCGCCATCCGATTCACTGGGCACTTCCTCGGTGGCACCGAAGAAACGTTCGTCGTTCTTCCACAGATAGACGCCCGCCAGCAGGGTCACCAGGAATACTCCGAAAAAGAAAAAACGAATGAAGGCACCGACTTGATCTTCCATGCTGCGACCATGGCCCCGCGGGAAGGATGCTGCCAGAGCCAGACGGTCACTTTTGTGAGGTGTACAGATCGCGACCGGCCCGACGGTGAAAAAATCACATCATCCTGCCCAGCAACCGCCCCAGAACGTCGACCGCGCGCGCCAGCTCCCCCGACCAGGGGTAGCCGCAATTGATGCGGATGAAGTTCTGAAAACTCTGCGAAGCGGAAAACATCGGTCCCGGGGCGATGCTGATTTTTTCGGCCAGGGCGCGGTCATGCAGATCGAGTGCGGAAACACTCTCCGGCAACTCGACCCACAGCACGAAGCCTCCGTCGGGACGGGTCATTTTTACCGGCACGGGAAATGTTTTCGCCACCTCCTCGCTCATCCGCCGGATCTGTTCGGCAAAGTGGCGACGCAGGGCGCGCAGATGATGATCGTAACCGCCGTTGGCGACGAAGCCGGCGATCGCCAGTTGCGGCAGCGATCCGGTGGCGAGGGTGCTGGCAAACTTCAGCGACTTCACCTTTTCATAATAGCGCCCCGGCACGACCCAGCCGACGCGATAACCGGGCGCCAGGGTTTTCGAAAATGAACCGCACAGCAGCACCCGTCCCGACCGGTCAAAAGACTGCGCAACCCTCGGCCGCTCGCTTCCGTGATGCAGACCGCCGTTAATGTCATCCTCGATCAGCGGGATATCGCGTTTGGCGAGCATTTCAACGAGACGCTGTTTGTTCGCATCGGGCATCAGCGAGCCGAGCGGATTGCTGAAGTTCGGCACCGCCAGGCAGGCGCTGATGCGGCGGTTCTTCAGGGCTTTCTCAAGGCTGTCGAGATCCATGCCGTCGCGCGGGTGCATGGGAATTTCGAGCGCCTTTAAACCCAGGTTCTCGATCTGCTGCAGCACGCCGAAGTAGGTGGGTGATTCGACCGCGATGACATCGCCCTTTTTCGTGACCGCCCGAAGGCACAGGGCCAGCGCCTCGGTTCCGCCGCAGGTGGTGATGATGTCCTCCGGGGAGAGATCGAGACCGCGATCCAGCGAACGCCTGGCGATCTGGCGACGCAGCACTTCAGCTCCCGGAGGCATGTCATAGGCGATGCCGCGCGCTCCGGCACTGCGGGCGGTGGCCGCCATGATCCGACTCAGCTTTGCCACCGGCAGATTGTCAGCTCCGGGATAAGCGGCGCCAAGCGGCACCACATCGGGCATTCGAGCGGCATCAAAAATCCGCGACTGCAGGCCGCCGACGCCCACCCATTTAGCCGCGCTACCCGGACGGGACACCTTCGGCTCACGGGGCACCTCGACGCCGGCGATAGGGACGCGCACGAAAAAGCCCGACCTGGGACGCGCCTCGATCAATCCCCGGTCTTCGAGCAGGCGATAAGCCTCGACCGCGGTGGTGCGACTTACCCCGTGTTGCCTGCACGCGTGGCGCAGCGACGGCACCCGCTCGCCCGGCCGCATCGTCCCGGCGCGGATCAGCTTTTCGATTTTGTTGGCGACCTGAAAATAGAGCGCGGAATTATCAGGCGACGAACTCATCGGACGGTTACTTAATCAATTATCGAATACAGTCGAGGGCGGGACCGCTCACTATACCGGCCTTCGCGAAAAAGCCCATCCTCTCTGGCGTCAAGCGCCGGACAGTCGTAGCGTGGCTGCCATTGATCACTGACCCTACAACACTGCCATTTGTCCACGGCGGGCCTCTCGCCAGCGCCCGTTTTAAAGTCGAGCCCGAGGATTTTCTGGTCGAAGAACAGCTCGGTTTTGAACCGTCCGGGGTGGGGGAGCATTGTCTGGTCTGGGTCGAAAAACGCGACCTCGACAGCAATACGGTATCAACGCTGTTGGCGGACGCCCTCGGGATTCGTCGCCGCTCAATCAGCCACTGCGGCCTCAAAGACCGGCACGCGGTGACCCGGCAATGGTTCAGCATTCACCTTCCCGGCGAAGACTCGCCACACGCCGATGCGCTGCAATCCGAGGGCCTGAAAGTACTGCGCATCACCCGCAATGGACGCAAGCTGCGACGCGGTACCCACGTCGGCAATCGCTTCACCATCCGGCTGCGCGACAGCGACGTTGATGCAGATGCCGTGCGCGAGCGCTGGCAGCTATTGTGCGAGCGCGGAGCTCCGAATTTTTTCGGCCCGCAGCGCTTCGGGCGCGATGGTCGCAATGTCGAAAAGGCGCGTGCAATGTTCGCCGGTGAATTCGCGGTCCGCGACCGCTTTTTGCGCGGCATCCTGCTGTCGGCGGCACGCAGTCATTTGTTTAATTCCGTGGTCGCCGAGCGAGTCAAACGCAGCAACTGGGACACTCCCATCGACGGTGAAGTCTACGGTTTTGCCGACAACCGGTCGCTGATCCTGCCCGAACGGCAACGCGGCGATGAAGCCGAACGGCTCGCTCAGGGTACGATCGAAATGACGGCGCCGCTGTGGGGCGCAGGCGAGCTGCAGAGCACTGGCGACCTGCGCACACTCGAACAAAGCTGCATCGAACCTTTCGGCGAACTCACCCGTGGTCTCGAGGACACGGGGCTGCGTCAGGAGCGGCGCGTAATGCGCATCCGTCCCGCTGATCCCCGGATGGAGTTGGTCAAAAATGACGACCGCAGCCACGACATTCTGCTCAGCTTCGATCTCCCCAAGGGCACCTACGCCACGACCGTGTTGCACGAACTGGTCGAGCTGATCGAAGATTCACGTGGCCCGTCCGCGTCGTAAAAAGTTGCTGCGTAAATGCCCGATGCTTATCAGTCGGTGAGTCAGTCATTCGGGTCGACAAGCTTCGTCCAGTCGGGATGCACCGGTCGCTGTTCAGCGTTTTTGCCACCCTTCACCGGAGGCGCAGGCGGTGCGGAATTGAGCACCCGTTCGAGCTCTTGCCGGGCTGCCTGCGCGCGTTTCCCGACATCACCTTTTGACAAGTCGTTGGCTTCAAGGAGATCCTCCGGCACCGCGAACAAGCGGCCATCACGGTACAGTTTGAAGACCTGATCACGAGCATACTGACTGCCGTCAAAATTGCCCCAGTAGGGCTGGTAGTGACACAGCACCCATTCGCGCGGTGTGCCCGCCTGACCCTCAAGCTGCGGCAAAAAACTGCGCCCGTCGGTCGGGTCGTCTTCACCGGGCGTCACGCCGGCAGCAGCGGCGAGCGTAGCGTAGAAATCGGTAAAATCGATCATGTCATCAATCACTTGGCCCTCGGGAGTATGACCTTTCCAATAGGCCACGAACGGAACGTGGGTGCCCATATCGGTGGTGCCGCCCTTACCGCCGCGAATGTCGCGACCATCCCAGCGTGACTTGATCGACTTGTTGGTGCCATTGTCGGCGGTAAACATAATGATGGTGTTTTCCAACTGACCGACCTCGTCAACTTTAGCGACAAGTTTGCCGATGATCTTGTCGAGGTAGGCTACCATCGCGACAAAGTTCGCTTTTTGAGCCGCCGCATTTTTGGGGGCTTTGTTAGTTTCGTGACCGCGCGACGCCGAACCGATGCTGTCGGGCGTCGGCACAAACGGATTGTGGACCAGCACCGTCGGGTAGTAGACAAAGAAGGGTTCGTCTTTCTGCCGTTCGATGAAGTCGCACAGAAAATCCGACATCACATCGGGCCCGTATTTATCGTGGTTGTCCTCGATGGTGAGAAACTTGCCATTCTGCTCGAGAGGTGGACTCCAGAACCGCTCGCCGCCCTGGTCATCGCTCTTGCCTCTGGTCAGCTGCCACAGACAATATTCGTCGAAGCCAGCCTCGTACGGACGCATATTGTCGTCGCTGCCTTCGGCACCGTGATACAGACCGTTCAACTGCCACTTGCCGGCGATGGCGGTTTTATACCCGGCGTTCTGCATCAAGTGCCCGAACGTCTTTTGCTCAGGATCGAGGTAACCGAAGTGCGTGTAATTTCGAAAACTGTACTGACCGGTCATGATTTTGACCCGCGACGGTGTGCAGATCGGCGTCGAATAACAGTGATCAAAACGCAGACCTTTGGCCGCGAGCGCGTCGATATTCGGCGTGTGGTAGTCCTCGGCACCGTAGCAGCCGAAACACTCCCAGCTGACATCGTCCGCCATGATCAGAATCACGTTCGGCGGACGTTGATCGCTCGATCCGGATTCAGGTTTTGCCGTGGCGTCGAGCGCCATACCCGTCACTGCGGCGATCCCGATAGTAAGCAGAAGCTGTTTCATCACACGCTGTCATAGCCTGTCCGACGGCGACTGACAAGCTCACCGCTCAGCCTCTACCGCCTGCGGGAACTGCCACTGAAGCTCGAGGTCCAGCGGTTCACCTGCTGCACCACGATCGATTTCAGAATCGAAAATTGCGACCTGCCCGTCGACACAGATGAAGATGACGAACTCGAGGAAGACGAGTGGCTGTTGTGCGTGAACGACGTCGCCCTGTCCTGCTGCCAGCGTGGGCGGGGCCGGGGACGCGGCTCGGGTTTCATCAGAAAAACATTGTCCTGAAGCTCACTGCCGATGCCGGTGTTGCGCCGGATAATGACCGCCAGGGTCTGTTTTTCGACCATCGTTCGCAGACTGGGATGCAGGTAAGTCTGGTAAAAGAAACGGTCGCCGTCCCGAAGCCGCGTGAATTGGTCAACCAGCACCGCACGCAAGGTCTCGCCGACCAAGGCACCCTCAACGTGGGCCTCGGAGAGAAACCCGGCCCAGGCATCGATCTTGTCCGGCTCTCCATACAGATCCTCAAAATCCCCGGACATCCACAGATCGATGGTGTTCATGTCATCGAACCAATCGAGCGGTGACAATCCGAACGCACTGCGCACCGATGAAAAATCAGGCAATCCGTGGTCACGGCCGCGTTGAATATTGAGTGCGGCCAGGTCAAATCCACCGGCACCCGGAGGACCGAACAGGAAGTTGCGAACGTCGCTGACAATGCGCGTGTCGACCCGCTGAGCCTGTTGCGCGGCGAGGCCGCGCAGCAAAGAATCGATGCCTCCACCTTGAACGATTTCAGGATTGAAGAACGCCTGAGCCAACGGCAGCGGGCCGGCCTCCGAAGGCTCGCCGTTTGCCTCGAAGCGTTGCAGATTTTCCGACAACATGCTGTGCCCGAATCGATAGGCTGCGGTCGCAAACAGATTGGAAATGCCCGGATTGACGTCGTCGCGATAGCCGCGGTAATTCGGGATTGCATCAGGTCCGAGCAGCACCGGAAGAAATTCCCGGTAGGTGATCGCCTGCATTTCAGCGGCGACGATGACTCTGGCCATCTGATAAATTTCCTCTCCGCTTAGCCGCGAATCCCGGCGGCGGATCTGGTCAGCCCAGTGATTGTGTTCGCGCACAAACAACGTGTGCATCGCCGTCAGTCCGGCTTGCTCATTGGCGCGAACATCGCCGCCGAAAAACAGCGTCGCGCTGTTACCGCCGGCATTGGGAAAGCCTTCGACGTTGTACGGCAACAGCGGACCGTGTACCGAATCGCTGGTCTTGAGTTTGCCGGTGCCGTCGTTGCTGCGCAGCGCGCGGGCACGCTCGTCGTCAGATCCGTAGACATTGGAGGCATCGATGAACGCGGTGATCGCATTCACCTGATGACGCACGCCGTGAACGTCGCTGACGTAAGCCGAGCGCGACATGCCAATCAGCCGGGTGCCGCTGCTGTAGGGATCGAACCACGGATCGCCGGTCGGCACGACGATCGGAAAAGGCTCGGCCGGATCGGCCAACGGCGTCTCGGTCATGTCATGATCCAGAAACTGCCCCCACTGCCAGACAAAATCCGTAGCCCGGCCTTCGTTGACGATCGATTCATCCTGCGCACTCAAGCGTTCGCTCACCAGACGCGCACTCGCCTGACCTTCACCACCCGGCTCGAGGTAACCGTCCTGATAAGCCGGCGCCACGGAGCGCAAGAAGGGTATTTCGGCGGCACCCCATTCGGGCGCGCTAAGATTATTGCCATCGCCGTTGGCAGTCCGGTACTCACTTGGGAACTGACGGCTGAAGCCGTTGCTGTTGCGTCGATCGGACCAGCACTTCGCCTGCTGCCTGAGTTCATGAGTCTTGCTCAGTTGGCGCGACAGGGGCACAAAAGGCTGCCTCTGGTGATCGTCGGCGCGCAGCAAACCGGCCGGCGCCAGGCCGCTAATCGCTGCAATAGCCGTCACCGCTGAACAACCCTGAACTAACAATCGATTCCTCATTTTTACGAAAATTATTACTTCCGCCTATCAATTAGGATAAAAATTGCAGTATGTCTATTATTTTATGGTAATTCCCACCCTCCAAATTGGCTGATTGCCTCGTCCTCAAGCCCCAACGTGCCCAGCGAATCGCGCCTTATTCCACATCATCACCTTCGATGACCACTTTCCTCTGATCGGCATCGAGATCACCGACGCGGGTGTAAATGCCATGAAAGTAGGCCCGGGCGCCGTGGTATCCGCCGGTGTTCGCCGCTCTGATTTCCAACTGTGGAACGCCGTAGCGCTTTTCAAATACCAGCCAGGTCTCCTCGCCATCGTCGATCAGACGAGGCTGAACATTTCCGGCATCCGTAAAAAACGCCATGGCGCCGTTCACTTTGGCTTGTCCACCGATCGATCCGAGATGGTAAGTCGGTCCGCGCACCACTTCGAGTTGGAAATGCATTTTGCCGAGCGGCTGTGCGTAGTCGTCCTTTTTCCCTGCGGCTGCGGCCGGGGTTTCCGCGAGCACGATGCGCAACCATCCTCCGTAGCCGTCCTGCCATTCGCCCGTCCACGGAACATCGCCATCGTGTTTCTCCGCGGCCAGTATCCAGCCAGCGATCATTGCGGAGCGGGTCCGACTGTTCATCGCCAGCGATTCCCAGTATTCAGGCGCTTCCTTCTCGCGTTGGTAAAACCTCTGGCCACCATTAAAAACGGCATCAGTCACAGCGCTGTCATCACGATACTCCAGCCACTGTTTCTGCTCCGCCTTGAGCAGCTCGAACTTCCACTCAGGAAGCTCTTGCTTAGCTTTCCCGTAAACTCGATTCAACTCCGCATCTGCTGCCGCAAATTGCGCCTTCGCTTCCGCCAGGGTCGATTGAAGGCTTTCTCCCGATTCTGCAGCAACTTGGTCCTGCGCGATGAGCGACGCCGCTGTGAAAAAAAATGCCGCAAGGCAGAAAATCGGTCGCCAGTTGGTCATTCGATAAGTTCCGTCATCTGAAAAATTTCGCTACTGAACAGATCGAAACGGTGAACGCCAACCTCGCCGGTGTTTCCGGCCAACGCAGCTAGCTGGTTTTTATCCTGCTGTCGGACCGGCCGAAGCTCTGCTAGTATAGCCGTCATGACGCGTATGCAGATGCAGCAGAATCACAAATCCAGAGTCGTCGCAACCTTGCTGGCCGTGACAGCGATTCTGATGACCAGCTGCGGAGTCAGCCCCTCGTACAAGTTCGACAACGATCCACGCCTGCCGTGGTTCATGAAAAAACATCTAACCGGTGATCCTGAGCCTGCCGACACTGACCCCGATTCGGGATTCTCCTACTGGAACGATATTCCCGGCGACGGGCCGCTCAAGGTGACCATCGATCTCAGTGATCAGGCCGCCTATTTCGATCGCGGCACGGTGCGCATCGGTCGTTCCCGGGTCGCCACCGGCTTACCCGGACGCAGTACCCCGGTCGGTTCCTATACGATCACCGAAAAAACCGCCAACAAAGAATCCAATCTCTACGGCCAGATCGTCGCCGCCGACGGCACCGTGCTGGTCCCGGATGCCGACAGTCGCAAAGACAAGGTTCCCGCAGGCGCGCGCTACGTCGGTGCTCCGATGCCTAACTGGATGCGACTTACCTCGTATGGAATCGGAATGCACGCCGGTCCGATCCCCAATCCGGGATCGCCGGCGTCTCACGGTTGCATACGCATGCCCGAAAAAATGGCGCAAGCGCTATTTACCAATGCACCGATCGGCACACCGGTGAAAATCGTCTATTGAGGCAACTCACTGCAACTCGTCGTCGCCTGCTTCGTCTTCGACTTCAATGTCGGCGTCCACTTCGATGCGGATCATCTCCCGGGCCTCGCGCAGACTCTGTTCGCATTCCTGCATCGAGTCGGCAACGACGATGATCTCGCCTGCGGATTGTCCCGTCCCCAACCGTTCCGGATAAAAGCGATTCGGTTTGGCACGGCAGTTGAGGCGGGCCACGTGGGGCAGTTTGCGGACATCGCCGAGGCCGCTTATCCTGGTCACCATCCCGGCTTCATCCGGATATAAAAACCACGCACCGGCATATTTTGCCACGCCGACAACCGGAAAGTCGGGTTCCTCACCGAGCGCGATCTTGAGCACCGCCTCCCAGGCGTCAAACCCGTGAGCGCGACTGATCAGCTCCATCAATCTGCCGCCCGGAGGGCGCGCCGCGATCTCGCTGAATACCGGTCCGTCCGGCGTCAGAAAAATTTCCATGTGGGTCATGCCCTGGTCGATGCCCAGCGCCTCGTGCACCCGCTCGGCAAGAGCATCGATCGCTTCACTTTCGTCGGCCGTGATTTCCGCCGGCACGATGCTCGCCCAGTGCGGCACCAGATAGCGGGTGTAATTGCGAAACAGCGTACGCTGATCCTGCCGGAAGGTCTCAACACTCATCTCCGTGCCTTCAGTGTAGGCTTCGGCAAGCATCCCGGGATGCAGGTAGTGGGCCAGCTCCTGCAGGTCGGTGCAGATCGCCACACCGCGACCACCCGAACTGATGGGCAGTTTTAAAACCACTGGCAGACCGAGGCGCTCGACGATTTCTTCCGGCCTGGTGTCGGCGGTCGTTTCCAGCCAGTCGGCACAGGCAATACCCGCAGCCACGACCGCCTTCTTCATCCGCAGTTTGTCATGACAGTTGGCGGCCGCCTCAAGCCCCAGACCGGGTAGTGCAAATTTCTCGCGAATCGCCGCCGCCGCCGGAACGGCTCCTTCGGCTACCGCCACCACCGCTTTGGGCCGATTCTTTTTGTAACGCTTTTTCGCCGCCGCAACGGCATCGTCGACCATGCCACCGAAAGCACCCGAAGCCTGTTCCTCACGCGACGCCACTTCCTGAACGGAAACAGCATAGCCCAGAGCACGCGCAGCATCGGTGGCCGCCTGACGAAGGCCGACTAGTAAAATTTCATTCACAGCCCGATGGTAGGCCGACAAGCCTACGATGCAAGCGCGTTACAACGCCCCGGCCGCGGGTTGCCACAGCTTGCACAACACCTTTAAGCACAGGCAGAGTCACTGACACGTCGCCACGGGCAGGTTGAGGGGCGACGTCGTGTCGATGCGTCCACGCATACCGCGCGGGTAAAATCACCATCCGTTGAATCATTTGCGCGGCGCTTCCGGGTGAGCTGTCGAGCGGCCCGGTGACTACCAATACCACTGCTTTGTCGCTGCGCCGGGATCTACGCATCGCCGCAACGGCTCTCGAAAAACACCCGGGCAAAAATGTCGAAACCTCAAACCGCGCCATCCAGCGACAGGAAAACCGCACGCAGCGGAACCTCAGCCGGCTCGACCGGTAACGCATTTAGCTGACTTGCCTTAGCCGGTCAGCTCATGCTAAACCCATAGTTGAACCCTGCCTCTTGGAACCCGCTACCTGCCGTTTCGCTATATGAAAACTCCACTCAACTGCACGCCTTCAACTCCCTCCAGGCTTCGCTCACTGAGCTTGCCTGCCTGCGCCATCGCCATGGTCATGCTTGGCACATCCGCCTGCACCAGCCGCCAGACAGTCGGCGTTGCCTCGTGGCACGACCACGGTGTCAAAGTCGATTACAACCTGCCGGTCGATTACCTTAGCGGCAAGTACCGTCAGCTTTATCGCACCAACCCGCACTGGTTTCACAACCACTACGAACAAGGGCAGGGCGAGACTTATTATAGCAAGTAAACGATCAGGTCCGTCCTGCGCCCGGGCACAGGAAAGTCGCTTGCTTGCGGGCGCGCATCACGCGTGCCCGGAAGTCCCGGTTCTATAATTCAGCGCAGTCTTGCGCCGTTTCGGCTCAGTCCAGGACGTCGTCTTCGACGACGATCTGGTGCAGAACCTCTCTCACTTTGCGTCGCTCGTGACGTCTCGCTCTCGCCTTGGCCACCGACGTCGGCAGACGATGTTCAGAACCATACATGCCGCGCCCGACAGGTAACAATCCGCCTAATTGATCTTCGTGTTTGTCGCTCATAATCATCTCAGGTTAGTGGTGAATAGACGCTTACGTAGAGAAGCATCAGCTATGCCAAACGACTGATAAAACTCTACCCAGCAGTTGATGCAAACAAGCTTAGCATCCACGCCTTCCCACTTCCGGCCTTACAATATTTTTACAAGTTCATTGCCGACGATCACCGCACATTCAGATACGCTCAATAATTGAAGTCAGCTTCCACCTCAGTTGATCATGAATCCTGTCGCCTGCCTCTCGATCCTTTTGACCCTGCTTCTTTCGGCGACGGCGATTGCCCAGCAACCTAAGCGTAACAGTTTGAAGGTCGGCCTGGAGGTGAACGAATACCCGCGCCAGTCGACGCAAACCAGCCTCGACAAAGTTTTTGTTGAAGCACAGAGATTCGATGAACCGATCGGCAAAGCCTACCTCATCGACTCGCTGAACGGATGGAAATACACCACTGAGCGCAACGCCATCGCCTGTGGATTTCTGCACATCAAAAAGGCCGGCGAGTATCAGTTCGTCACCGACAGTTTCTACGACCGCAATGTCTTGAAAGTGAATGGCGATGAGGTCTGCAAATTCGCCGACGGTGGCTCAAACATCACCACGGTAACCCTCAACAAAGGCCTCGTCCCGATCGAGAGTATCGGCTACGTCGACGGCCGCGGCGGCACTCAAGGTGTCCGCGTGCAATGGCGGCCTCCGGGTCAACGCGAGCTCAGCGACATTCCCCCAACACTGCTTTTGCATCGCCCCCGGAAAGGACTGGCACTGCGCGATCAGGCGCTTGCGCCCGTCCCGGCTGCAAAACTGTCATCCGATCTGCGGGCCAGATGGCTGACCGTCGTCGCCAAAGATTTTGTCATCGAAGTCTACAGGAATGGACGCCGCATTGCCGACGCCGATCGCAAGCTGCTGCTGGATCGATTCGGCGCCAGCGTGGAACGAATCGATGTCGACGTCAAAGCCGGTGACTGGCTGGTATTTCACGTGGCGCACAATCGCCTGCGCCACAAAGGCTCGAAATTTTTTGCCGTTGCCGGCTGTCTCGATGACGAGCGTTTCGGTTTTGTTTCCGACCCGCGCTCGGAAGCGTGGAGCGTGTGCGACGATGCCGGTCGGTCCGCACAATTTATCCGCCACCGCGACCAGGGCACCGAGGCACGGGCGATGGCGATTGCCCATCCCTGGGAGGAGGGCAGAAAGTTCATGGAAAAATACACCGGCAGAGAGTTTCCCGGGCAGGCCGTGTGGGGCACGGCACCGTCAACCTGGATCAAATTTATCGTACCGGAAGAATCTCAGCGAAACCGCTAAGCGTGCTCGATCAACCCGCCTTTTGCGTCCCCGACCAAACTAAACTATGAAACGAAAAACCATTGCTATCATCATCCTGTTTCTCTCCTGCCTTGCGAGTAACGCAGGTGACCCGGGCATCGACGATCTGACCCGGGCCTGCGGCGAAGGCGATCTGATTCGGGTAAAGAAAAACGTCGAAGCCGGTGTCGACGTATCGGCCAAGGATAAGGAGGGCTGGCTCCCGCTGTGTAAGGCATCTGCCTATGGTCAGACCGCAGTCGCGAAGTTTCTCCTCGAGGTTGGTTCCGATGTCGACGAACAGACCACCATTCAAAACACGCCTTTGATCTTTGCCGCATCCCGGGGCCACCTGGAAACGGTGAAGCTTCTACTCAAAGAAGGTGCCGATACCAGGACGAAGAACCGCAAGGGAGAAACTGCCGAATCCGCCGCAGAGCAACACGGGCACCAGACGGTAGCCAATTTTCTCGCTGCCCATGACCGGAAAAAATAGTCACCCGTGAATACGACCGCCTGAAAATTCGCTCAGGGCACCGTCGGCTCGATCCAGACCAGCTTGGCGCCGTTCATGTTGTTGATCAGGAACATTTCCAGATCGAGCGCCCTGCCCATGGCATTGACCTGATCGATCAGACCGCGCTCACCATCATCCCCCCAGGCGAACCAGGTTCCGTCGGGACGCTGAGCCGTATTAACAAAGTCGATAGCTTCGATGCGGATCGCCGGTCCGTGCTCGACCGGGTCGGCCAACGCGGCATTGAGGCGCTCATGGTCAAGGTCAAGAAAGCGGGGCACGGTCCAGGTGACGATGCTGCCATCGTCATAGAGACCGAGGAGATGCGAGCCTCCGGCTTCGACCTGAACGAGTCGACTGTCCGACTCCGGCGTTTCAATCAGACCGTGGTCTTCGTGCCATGCCACCGTTTCCCCGTTGCTGCGAAGTACCACAAACATTTTACTGTAAGCGTCGGCACTGACGGCATCGCTGACCCCGGCAAGCCGATCGATAACGAACTGGTGCGCTGTCTTCCAGCGCTCGGTTGCGGCCAGCACCACCCGGCCGTCGGGCGTGATGATTACCGCGACATAATCATTCTGTGCAACATCCACGGCACGCTCAGCCGGGCTGAGCAGCTCTAAAAATTTGGGATGTGAACGATCGACCGGCACCAGCCGATCGGGATATTGAATCGAAAACGCATTCTGCATTTTCCAGTAGTCACGACGCTGATGCAGCGTTGGCAGCGAGCTGATCATTTCGCCGTTGGCACGTGCAGCGAACCACGAATTTCCGACCATGTGCAAATTTTCGACCGCGATCAAATCGTCGACGCCATCGGCAGCACTGATATCGATGGTGCCGGGCTTCTCCGACCAGGTGCGCAACCTTCCTCCAATGCTGCGCAGCTTCTCGAAATCGTCACTCACTGCCGCGCGAACCGGCGGGATGGAGCGGGTCGGGTCGGGTTCGGCAATCGACGCGGAATCGTGACCGGAAATCGATGCCCCGCTCGTGTTGCCTTCGCGATCATCCGCAGACCGGTAATCGGACTGCCACCACGACAGGCCTGCGACAACGATGCCGCCAAGGGCGAGGACCACAAGCGTCGGTATCAGCCAGCGCGCAGTTTCGACTCCGACCGGAGGCGGCGAATCCTCTGCAAGTTTTCGGCTGCTCTTGTCCCGTGATCCTGCGCGCAGACTTCTGGCGATATCGCGCACGTCGGATATTCGCTTCTCCGGATCGGGTTCCATGGCGCGCAACACAGCGCTGTCGAGACGCTTGTTGCGGCGCGGATAACTCGACGTCGGCGGGGGAAAATTCCCCGCAGGCACATGCCCGGTGAGCATTTCGTAGACCACCACGCCGAGCGCAAAGATATCCGCCCGCGAGTCGATCGACTTGGCGTCGGTGAGCTGCTCAGGCGCCATGTACGAAGGCGTTCCCATGCCGGCATTGGTCATGGTCAGCGAAACCTCCAGATCCTGCTGAGCGATTCTGGCCAGTCCGAAATCACCGATCTTGGCCACGCCCTCGCTGTCGACGAGAATATTTCCCGGCTTCACATCGCGGTGCACGACGCCGTTTTTGTGCGCGTAGTGAAGCGCCGCACATATCTGCCGGATGATCGAAAAGGCCAGCTCGGGATCGATCTTACCGGCGCGGATCAGTTGGTGCAGATCGCGTCCGTCGACGTACTCCATCACCAGGTAATGAAAGTGGCCGCGGATACCGTAGTCGTGAATACCGACAATGTTCGGATGGTTGAGCATCGCCATCGCCCGGGCTTCGCGCTCGAAGCGCTCTTCGAACTCAGGATCGCCTTTCAACTTCGGGCTGAGCAGTTTGACCGCGACCCATCGATCCAGATTTTTCTGCCGGGCTTTCACAACCATGCCCATGCCGCCGGCACCCAGCTTGCCATCGAAGTCAAACTCAGGGAACAGCTGCTGCAGCTCTTGCAATTCTTCAAACCCGTCTGACGGCGGCTGCTGAGTTGACTGCGGTTTGCCATCGGACCGGGCAGGCCGCGTGTCTTCATCCGTCCCGCCGACGATGCACGCACTGCACAGTGCGATAGGAAATCCGGGGGGGGAATGAAATTCCCTGTTACAAAGCTTACATTTCATGGCTACGGACCGAGGCAGAGGGTGACAGATTCTAAGCTCAATTCACCCCGAGGAAATTACTTATCCGATCCAGCATTTCCCGGCCGCTGTCCCGATACAGATCCGCATCTTGCTGCGAGATCGTTCCGGTGCCTTTGCACTTTCCGCAACCAGTGGTATCACCGTCATTCCAACGCACATCGCCATGACCCCCGCAGGCATAACAGGTGACATATCCCGATGCGTTCGCCGGCGCTCGAAGCCGTTGCAGTGCATCGTCAGCCGACCGGCTTCCCATTTCAGCAGCAATTTTGAGATTCTTATCCCGCATCGGAAAGGACACATCTACACCGAGGCCTTTTTCATAACACATCGCAAGATTGTAATAGCCTTCCGCAACTCCCATTTCAGCAGCCTTACCGGCATATAAAAAGGCCTTTGCGGGCGAGAAGAGATCTCCCGACTGCCTGCTGTGAAGATAACTGAGGAGTATCGCTGCGTCGCTGTCACCATCAGCCCAAGCCTCCTCAAGGTACTGGCTGGCTTTGCGCTCATCCTGTGTTGCGAAGATTCCCTCGATGTGCAATCGGGCCAGCTGAACCTTGCAACCGGAATCGCCCAGTTCGGCCCCTTTCGTCCAGAAATGACAGGCCGCCCTCATCTTATTGATATCAGGCCTTCGCACCGAAGGGTTCCAGAGGTGAGCACTTGTCGAAAAGCTTTTTTGATGTTCTTCCGCCAGTTTGGCGCCCACCAGATAAAAGGCCGGCGGATACTCGAGATCGATGGATCTCTGGATGTAGCGCATGAAGTTGGCACGATCGCCCAGGTGATCATAACAAGATGCGATCAGATAACAGCTGATGTCCTCATCGCTGCCGCTCTCGATGGCTTTCAGATAATGTCCCGCCGCAGCCCGGTACGACTTTTCAACACCCTCGCCCAGAAAATAGTGGTTCCCCAGGTAGTAGTGCGCGCGGCTGTCGCCGGCCTGCAGCGCCTTTTGAAAAGCGCGAAATGCCGCGCCCATATCCACCTGATGAGCGTCGTCACCAAACCGGTAACGTTCGCCCAGTTGGTAGTAGCTGTCGCCATTTGAAGACTCAGCCTGCGCCGGCGCGTCCATGGAGAACAGCATCTGCCCAGCGACAATCACAGCTACACAAGAATTGAACCGGCGGCCAGCGAACGGGAACCGGCGCTTCCGGAAAGCCGTCCGCGCATCGCCAGTGTCGCTCACAAAGTCTGATCGAATGTGGTCAAAGTTCATCGTGGAAGATTGCTGGAATTGGTTTTGCTAAGCCGTTGAATTTAATCGGCGGTGCCATATTCGGGTAAACCCACAATCCTCAATAGACTCCGACTCCGGCCGGTGCAGAAAGCGAGAGCATTCCGGCCTCGTCTTGCGAAGTCCAACTGCTGGACGAGGATCCACCACCTCCTCCACCGCTCCCACTGAGTAGAAGTGCTGCGATCCCGAGAGCGGCCGTAGCGTACTCTTCATCCTTGCGTTCGCGCTCGGCCCGCTGCGCCGGAGTCAGACTGGCCAGATAAGCCTGATATTGGCGCTGCCGCTCAGCCCGTTGCTGTTGCTGCCGGTTTCTTTCGATGCCCCGCATGGCACCGTTCAGGGCACCGCTCAGCCCGGTGGCGGCAAAGTTTCCGCCGCGGTAACCGCGCATCGCTCCACCGGCACCGCCCTGAACAGCGGCTGAAATCGCGCTCATATTGTGGCTGCTCTGACAACTGGTGGTGGTCAAGCCGACCAAGCTAAGCAGACAGAGAGCCAGCCAGCGACCGACGTTGCAAGTGGCGGGATGTGAGGTGGTATTTTTTGCAGTGTTCATCGAGCTCATGATATTTTTGAAGTAGTGTTTAACAGGCCTGACAGCCTGTGTTCATGAGGGATTACCGGTCGGCACCCGACAGGTGAGAACTTTTCTTCAATTTTTTCGGAAATTTCGATTCAAGCCTCGATTTCCCGGCACCTTTACGGCATTTTTTGCGCGCCATGCCGACCCAGTCCGACCCCCCTGCGGGTAATTTCCCCGTTACCAACCCAAGTTTGATTCAGCGGATTCAGTCACCGGCGCCGACGGAATCCTCCCAAGCTCTGGAAGAATTTTTCTCCCGCTACTGGTTGCCGTGCTACAGCTTTCTCCGCGCCTGCGGCGAGAGCCATGAGGATGCCTCCGACCTTGTGCAGGACTTTGTCTCGAGCGAGATTCTTCGTCGCGAACAGTTAAGCAAATGGGATCCGGCGAAGGGCAAACTGCGCAGTTTTCTCAAGACCTGTCTGGATCGCTTCCGCAAAAAACATCACCGCCGCGAAACGGCCGAAAAGCGTGGCGGCAATCACGCGGCGACTCACGTATCGATGGATTTCGAATGGGCGGAGACCTATTTCGAGGAAACCCATCGCGACGGCGACACGCCTGACCGCCACTTCGACCGAGAGTGGGCGGCGGCAATCGTCAACCAGGCCGTGGCTCAGCTGGCGGACCGTTATCAGGAAAAAAGCGACGAGTTCGACCTGCTCTTGCAAAACCTGCAGGGCCGCGGCGACCATCATGACAACGTCGACTACGAAACCATCGCAACGCGGCTCAGCACGACCATCGATGCGGTGAAACAACGAATGAAGGCCTTCCGAACACGCTTCGAGCAGTGCCTTCGACAGGTTGTCAAAGAATCCGCCGCAGAAGGTGAAATCGAAGACGAAGTGTCATTCCTGCTTGGTGCTCTCGGCAGGTGAGGCCTGTCGCTAGGCTGCCAGCCGGAACGTGTCCAACAACTTGCGAACCCGCTTGCCGATGGGCGACGCCGCCGGGACAGGCCCGCTTACCTCTTCGTAGTCAGCGAATCCGGGTATATCGGTCAACTTCTCAGGCTCGATATTTTTCAGTGCCATCGACCAGCTGTCAAAACTCCTCCGCTCAATCTTTTCGTGAACCAGAGTAACGATTTTTGAATGGCGCGGATCCTCGGAGATTCTATCGACGAAAATCTCCGCCACGGCATCGGCAGAACCCTCCAGAACCTGAATAAAGTGATCGCCAGAATAGAGCAGCAAGCCGGTAACAGCTGAAGCCGAATTCTTGAGCTGAGAACTCGACAAAATTTTCGCCAGATCATTGGCATCCAGATCTGCTACCGCCGTACTGATGTATACCAGGCAACACAGTTCATCTCCCGAAAGACTTCGATTCATTTCTCCACGGATTTTAACACTACACTTAGATTCCGGTGGCAGTTTTACATGACCGGACAAAGTGACGCAACAAGGTTTGTCGAGCATCAATGCACTTGCCGGACGAGCCGCTCGTCAAGCTCCCCGCGCGGCAGGATTCATTCAGCAGGCTTGACTTACCTGCCTCCTCACCCTGAAATCACCGACACCGATTTCGGTCCAATTCGCCAGGGCAACGGACCTGGCTGAAGCATTACTGACTCAGCAACGAAAATTTTGATGGCGGGAAAGCAGCAAACGCACGACTTCCGGGTAGGCTATCCGTTTACTTCTACCGATAAGAAAAGCGGGCAGCGGGGGACTCGAAACTGGTTCGTTTTGCTGCTGTTGATTTTCCAGTTTGCAGCTCTGTGGCCGGCCACTTCGCAGCAGCCGGCGAACGATCAGGTGGTGCGCGAACCCGATTTGCCCGACTGGGTGATCGACTACGATCTCGACACTGAGGCCACCCCGCCCGCGGATTTCAGCAATGGCGATGTCTGGTTCCTGATTGCCGACCGGCAGACCAACACCATCGAGGCTCATCAGTTTAACCACTACGCCTACCACTACCTGTCCGAAAATGGACTGCAGGACTATTCGCAGCTGACCATCAGTTACAATCCGGCCTACCAGACGCTGCAATTGCACACTCTGCGGATTCATCGCGACGGCGAGATCATCGATCATCTCGCTGACCAGGACATCAAACTGATCCAGCGTGAGAGTGGCCACGAACGCCAGCTCTACGACGGCCGCCTGTCGGCGATTCTGGTGCTGAAAGACACGCGTGAGGGAGATATTCTCGAATACGCTTACTCGATCATTGGCGACAACCCGGTGTTCGAAGGGCAGATCTACTGCGCTGACACGACCCGTTGGGGTTCGCCCGTCCATCAGGCCCGGTTGCGCGTTCTCTGGGATGAGGACCGGGCCATCGAAACTCGCAGCTACGACTCATCTGCCATTCCCGAGATAAAGCGGAACGGCCGCATCCACGAGTGGATGCTCAACGAAGACTCCGTCACCCCGGTCTTTTCGGATGACGGTCTGCCGTCGTACTACATGTCCAAACCGTGGGTGGAATTCTCCGATTTCGGCAGTTGGGAAGACGTCGCCAAATGGAGCGTCAAGCAGTACGACCTGAGCCAGAAACCACCGCTAGAGCTCGCTACTGAGATCGAACGAATCGAAAAACTACCCGACGACGAACAGAAAATTCTCGCCGCGCTGCGCTGGGTGCAGGACGAGATCCGCTACCTCGGCATCATGGACGGCATGCACTCGCACCGGCCGTATCCGGTCGACACCGTCCTGAGCCGCCGTTTTGGAGACTGCAAAGACAAGTCGACAACCCTGGTGCTGATGTTGCGGGCACTCGGCTTCGATGCCCATCCCGCTCTGGTCAGCACCAGCAACCGGCACCGCGTCGCCGACTGGCTCCCCGATCCCAATTCGTTTAATCACCTCATCGTTCATCTCCGATTCAACGATCGCGACCACTGGCTCGACCCGACACGATCGTTCCAGCGCGGCCCGCTCGAGGACCTCTATATTCCCGACTACGGTCGCGCACTCATCGTTTCCAAAGACAGCACCGATCTCACCGAGCTGCTGCCTTCGGGATTTGATGCCGCCACCATCGACATCACCGAGACCTACTCGATGACCGACTACAGCGGCAAGGTCGACCTTGAAGTGCGGTCGCGTTACACCGGCAGCAGAGCCAGCCAGATGCGCTCCGAGACCTCATCCAACAGCCTGCAGAGTTTGCAGAAGACCTACCTCGATTTCTACTCGAGCGAATACCCATCGATTCGGACTACCAAGCTGCTCGAAGTCGAGGACGACCAGGAACTGGACGTGTTTACCACCATCGAACATTACCAGATCGACCACGCCTGGACTGACTCCGAGGATTACGAAGACTACCTTGAGTTCGAAATCTACCCCGGCGTCATCGCTGGAGAATTCAGCAAGCCAACGACAAGAATTCGCAGCATGCCGTACGCGATTTCTCACCCGAGGAACGTCACTCAGCGCATCGTGATCAAACATCCGACGGCGCTCGACTTTGATAGTGGTACATCGAAAATCGAGAACGACGCTTTCACTTTCGGACTCGATGAAAAAGTCTCCGAACGCGAACTGCAGCTGACCTACACCTACCAGTCGCTGAACGACCACGTCGATGCCGAAGACACTGCAAGCTACGTGAGCGACGTCGAAAACACTGCCAATTACCTCGGCTACCAGATCATCGTGCCGGCGAGGTACCAGACGATGACCATCGCCGAGATCGATGCCGAAAATGCCGCCGAAGCGGCAGCCGGGATTGACGACGCAGATCAGCCCTATCAACTGAATCTGACCATCATCGTTATCGCCGGCATGGCATTGATGATCGCTCTGGTGGCCGCGTGGAAAGCCTACCGTTGGGACCCGTCATCCCCGGAGCCCACCGGGATCCAGGCCGCACATCTGACCGGACTTGGCGGCTGGCTGGCGCTGGTCGGCATCGGCATCACCATCCGACCGCTGATCACCGGTGTCTCGGTCATCTCCACCGTTCACGACTGGGACCTGACCACCTGGCTGTGGATTGCCAATCCCGACAGCGAAGGCTACGACACATTATTCCAAATCGGTGCAGTCTTTGAACTGGTCTGCCTGTGCGGCTTCTTCGCCCTCGACTGCCTGCTACTCGTGTTGTTCTACAAAAAACGCAGCAGCTTCCCGCGATTCGCGATCACCTACTACCTCGCCTGGATAGCGACCGGTGCCGTCTGCGCAGCGGTTTTCAGTGGCAGCGAAGGCTTCGATGCCGAGGTGCTGCAGAGCTACTACACCGATCTCGGTCGCGCCGTGGTGCAGTCATTCATCTGGATTCCGTACTTCATCCAGTCGACCCGCGTGCGCCAGACTTTTGTCGAACGCTTACAACCGGAGGTCGCGGAAATTGCAGCGATCCCGGTGGTGCCGGTGACAGCGGCGACGAATCAGGGCGAATAAGACAGCCTAGTCCAGACTGTGCGCGCCCAGTCGCCCTTCATCCAGATCGATGTACTCGAACATGGTCAGCACCGCGCCCGGTTCCAGGCCGATCTCCGCCAGGCGCTCGTTGAGCCGTTGCGTGCCGGCGTCGCGCCAGCCGCGTTTGATCATGAACGCATTCCAGACTTCGATCTCGTCGCTGTCCGGCTTGCGGCCGTTTTCAAATGCCCATTGCAGCACCTCTTCATCGCTGCCGCCTTTCAGCGTCTCCGCCTCCACGTCTGCATAGGCGACGTGCAGAAACTGACAGCAACGCCAGTCGAAACTGCCCTTCATATTGGTGCCCTTGGCATTTTGCCAGGCCTCGGGCAGTTCGCCAGCCGCATCGAGCCGGATCTTGTCGAGCATTCGACCGAAGTAAACGATCCCGCCGACCTGGTCAGAGGGGCTGCGCAAACCGGGAATAAGCGTGGGGTAACTCGATGGCATGAGCGAGCAAAGCATTAACTCAGGCAGCTGGCAAGTGGGTGCTGAGGCCTTCGCAGCGACGTGAATCACAAGGATCGCCGCTTGACCCACCGGTCACTCTCACGGCTATGATGCCGTGCTATGGATCGCCGACAATTTATCACCACCAGTTCCCTGGCAGCAGGCGCAACGGCCATGGCACGCGGCGAGTCCAAATCGCAGCGCCGGGTCGCAGTGATCGGGCACACCGGCCGTGGCAACTACGGTCACGGACTGGATACCGTCTGGCAGGAAATTTCCGCAACGGAAATTGTCGGTGTCGCCGACGCCGATGCCTCCGGGCGGAAAAAGGTGCTCGCTAAACTCAAGCTCAACGAGCAGGCGGGTTTTGCAGACTACCGGACGATGCTGGCGGAAACCCAACCGGAATTTGTCATCGTCGCCCCGCGACATCCCGACCAGCATCGCGAAATGATTCTCGCCGCGATCACTGCCGGAATGCGTGGCATCTATGTGGAAAAACCATTTCTCAGGAGCCCTGACGAGGCCGATGAAGTGCTGGCCGCAGCGGACCAATCCGGAGCAAAAATTGCCGTCGCCCATCGCAACCGGTACCACCCGGCGCTACAGGTCATCGAACGCTTCGTCGCCGACGGCAAGCTCGGCAAGTTGCTGGAAATGCGCGGTCGCGGATTGGGTGATCGTCGAGGCGGGTCAGAAGATCTCTGGGTACTCGGCACTCACGTCATGAACCTGATTCACTTTTTCGGCGGCGAACCGCTGACTTGCTCGGCGATGATTTTGAAAGATGGCAAACACGTCACCGGCGGCGATATCGCGCCCGGTGCGGAAGGGCTCGGTCCACTGGCAGGCGACGCAGTTCACGCACGCTACCAGATGAGTGGCGGAGTGATGGCGACTTACGATTCGCTGGCCAATGCGGAAACCAAAGGCGAGGGCTTCGGTCTGCGCCTGATCGGCAGCAAGGGGATCATCAGCATACAGATCGATCGCGATCCAGTCGCCCACTTTTTGCCCGGCAATCCCTTTCAGCCGGATACCGGGCCGCAGGCATGGCAGCCCATCACCACTGCCGGAGTCGGCAAGCAAGAGACCGATCCCGAAGGCGTCGAGGAAGTCCATCATCACATCACGGCACTACGCGACCTGATCTCATCAGTCGATGAGCCTGACCGCCAACCGCTGTGCAGCGGACGCGACGCGGCACTGACGGTGGAAATGGTCTGCGCTGTATTCGAAAGCCATCGTCAGAAAGGTCGTGCGGTGACCCTGCCATTGCAACAACGTGCCAACGCTCTGGCACTCCTGCCCACTGGAAAATAGCGCGATGGATTCCCAGCTCTCGATTCCCGACCTCAGCGTCCTGATCCTCTACATGGCCGGAGTGTTCGGCCTGGGCTGTTGGTTTGCACGCAAAAGCGGCAAGACCGAGGAATTCATGGCAGCCGGCCGGTCGCTCCCCGGTTGGGCCGTGGGCTTGTCGATCTTCGGCACCTACGTGAGCAGCATCGGATTTCTCGGCAACACCGGCAAAGCTTTCGGCGGCAACTGGAGCTCCTGGGTGTTCGGTCTTTCGCTGCCGATCTCGGCGGCGATCGCAGTGCGTTGGTTCGTGCCGATGTATCGCAACAGCAGCGAGATCTCGGCCTACTACCATCTCGAAAAACGTTTCGGCCCCTGGGCGAGAACTTATGCTCTGATCTGTTACCTGCTCTCCCAACTGGCGCGCATGGGCACCATTCTCTACCTGGTCGCTTTAGCGCTGGCACCGCTGACTGGTTGGGATGTGCGCACCATCATTCTGCTAACCGGAGTATTGGTCACGGTTTACACTTTGATCGGCGGCATCGAAGCAGTGATCTGGACGGACGTCGTGCAGAGTATCGTATTGATCGCCGGGGCACTGTTGTGCGCGGCATTGATTGTCACCGGAATGCCGGAGGGCCCGGGCCAAGTGTTCGAGATCGGCAACGCGAGTGACAAGTTCAGTCTCGGCGGTTTCAGCGTGAAACCGGAAACTCTGTTCTACGAGGATCCGACTTTCTGGATTGTGCTGGTCTACGGCATTTTTATCAATCTGCAGAACTTCGGCATCGATCAAAGTTTCGTGCAACGCTACGCGACCGCTAAAACCGACCGCGATGCAAAGTTCAGCGTCTGGCTCGGTGCTCTGCTGTTCCCGCCAATCTCCGCGTTGTTCTTCTTCATTGGTACCGGCCTGTTCGGGCTCTATCAGGAAAATCCGGAAATGCTCAACGAGGTGAAGCAACAGGTCGCCGAAACCCAATTGATACAAGACGGTATCGAGGTCACGGAATCCAGTCTCACTGCGCGAGCCGCTCAGCTGGATCCGTCTGACATCGGTGACAAGGTACTGCCGCACTTCATTGTCGATCACCTGCCCACCGGCATCGCCGGTTTACTCATCGCCGCGATATTTGCCGCTGCGATGAGCAGCATGGACACCAGTCTCAACAGCTCGGCGTCGCTGTGGCTGTGCGACGTTCACAAGCGCCACGTTCGGCCACAGGCCGGCGAACGGGAGTCGATGCGCGTCCTGCACATCGCGACCATGGTGTTCGGCATCGGCGGTACAGTCACGGCGCTGGCCATGATCCGCGTTCGCAGCGCGCTCGATGCGTGGTGGACGTTGCAGGGCATTTTCACCGGTGGCGTCCTCGGCCTGTTCCTTCTCGGCCTGATTTCAAAACGTGCCGGAAATCCTCAGGCAGTGTTTGCGGTGACGGTTGGAATCCTGCTGATCCTCTGGCTGGCGCTGTCCAATTCCGACTACTGGCCCCAGGCATGGAGTTCCTGGTCGAGTCCGTTTCAATCCTTCCTGACCATTGTGCTCGGCACCACCTCGATCGTTCTGATCGGCGCGCTCGCTGCGCTGCGAAAATCAAAAACAGCCGCACCCGAATCCACTCCTTGATGAGTAAAAAAATCTTCATGCCGATCGGTGATGCCACCGAGACACTCGACACCTACTACGCCTACTATCGGCTGCCGGAGGACCACTACCAAGTGGTCGTCGCCGGACCCGAAGCGCGACTTTATCACACCGTGCTGCATGAGATACCGCCTAATCCTGCAGTCCCCTGGGACATCACCGCCGAACGCCCCGGCTATCATTTGCGCGCCAGCGCGGCGTTCGCGGAGTTGCAAGCGGAGGACTTTGCCGGTGCCTTCATTTCCGGCGGACGCGCCCCCGAGTACCTGCGTTACGACCAGCACCTGTGCCGTCTGGTTCGCGAAATCGCGGATGCCGGAAAGCCAATTGCCTGTCTCTGCCACGGCATTGAAATTTTGACCGCCGCCGGGTGCATCGAAGGCAAGCGGGTCACCACCGTGCCGAAATGCGCACTCGATGCCGAACAGGGCGGCGCAATCTACGTTGATGAAGATGTTGTCGTCGACAGCTTGCTGGTCACCGGTCGCGGCTACGATCAGAATACCGAAGTGTTGCGGCAGTTCCTGCGCATGCTGAACAAACTGTAAAATGAAGTTATCCGTCTCCTGTCGCATCGCCGAAGGTTTCCTGTCCAAGGAGGAAGCCATCATGTCCTTTCCCGAACTGGCCGACCTCGCCCTCGCGGCCGGCTACAACGCCATCTGCATGCGCGCTTCGCAGATCGGCATTCAATCTTCCGAAGAAGAAATCGCCGGAGCACGGAAAATCCTCGATGACCGCAAGCTCGAGGTCAGTATGATTTCCGGCAATTTCGACATCGTCTACAACAACGAGCGCGGTCCCGACTGCCTGCACAACATCGGCGCTCACCTCGATCTCGCCGAAGCGCTGGGCGCGCCGATGATCCGCGTGGCACTCAAGTCTGATGCCGACATCGGGCCGGCACAATCGGCCGCCGACGAAGCGGCCGAACGCGGTCTCCAGCTTGTACACCAGTGCCACCTGCAATCGATTTTCGAAACCATCGAAGGCACCATCGAAACGCTGAAGCGCATCGACCGGGAAAACTTCGGCCTGATTTTCGAAGCCGCCAATCTCGAACAATGCGGCCAGGACTACGGGCCGGAAACCATCGCCCGACTCGCCCCCTGGATCCGCAACGTCTATCTGCAAAACCAGCGTCTCACCGCTGACGGTGCGATCGAGCTGGTCTCGCGCCACAACGGTCCGGTCCGCTTCGATATCATCGAAATTCCCGACCGGGGCGGCATCGATTTCGGCAAAGTATTTTCGGGGCTTAAGCAGATCGGTTACGACGGCCCGGTCACAGTACATCAGTCGGCGCCGGAGGATCCGGAGTTGTCACCGGTCCAGGCCGCAAAAGCAACCGCCGACTACCTCCGGTCCGAAGCTGGATAGCCGGCGATGTGAATACAGGGTCCCTGTCGCCATCAGCCGGGGCAGCCCAGGTATCGATCTCCCCCTATGAGGTCGACAGCCCCGACCTGAATTGGCGCGCCCACCACAGCTCAACGAAGGGACTGACATTCCCTAGCTGCCTTGCCAAACCGCGATATGATCGATCTGACAGCTGCCGAAATCGACCCCCTTAAAATCGATCTGCGCGTGGCCGGTCATGTCGATCTCAGAGCTTTCGAAGCGATGCTTTTTGCCATCGATGCTGAGCAGCAGCGTGCCCTTCTTCAACTCGATGGCGAGATTGACCCACTGGTTGAGCGGCAGCAGCGGCGACTGCACTGCGACTGTTTCGACGTCTTTTTTGATGACCAGCCGGGTCGACGTTTCACCGAACACCAGCGTGTGAATGTGGTGGCCCAGATCGAGCAGCGGAAACCGCGGGTGATAAGCCTCCGCATTGTAGCGGAAACGCATCGTGCAGACAAAATTTTCCGGCACCTGCTTGAGCCAGATCACCGGTTTAAACCCGGCGTGCGCCTTGTCACCGGCGGCGATCTTCTTCGCCTGAAATTCCTTGCTGGACTGGCTGCCGGTCAGAACACCATCGACGATTTTCCAGCTACTGCTCTGCCGGACTTCCCAGAAGTCGGTGTTGATCGTATCGCCGTCAAAGCCGTCCTCGTAGATCAGCGCGGTGCTCTCGAAAAGCTCGGACTGATAGTCTTTCAGGGGGTCGGCGTGCAGTGTCGACGGAAGCAAAAAATGAATCGCCACAAGCGCAGCGAAAGTGGAGCACAGACAAGTGGAATTCATCGTCGATGATTTTTCTCACTGAACTCGCTGCGTGTCGATTGGAAAAAATTATGATGCAATCGTGCCACTGAAACTAAACCGGGCGTCCGATTATCCACGCTCTTTGAAAACGCCATGGCTTCTCCGTCACCTCAATCAACCTCCGCTCCAAACGGGTTCCCGGCCAGACTCGGCACTTTGCTGCTGGCCGCAGTGGCACTGTCAACTACGCCCGCCTCAGCGCAGACCCGACCTGCGGTCGATGCCACTCGCCGACCCCTGGTGTTTGTCATCACCGGCGAGAGCAACTCGGGCGGTGTCGGCGAAAATACCGACGCTACCGCAGAAGAACGCAAGCCGCGTCCGAACCTGCAAATCATGAACCTGACCGACGGCAAGTTCGGATTCGAAACCATGCAGCTCGGCGTCAACAATCTGCGCGACCACTACCGGCTCGATAAATTCTACGAAACCTATCACGGCCTCGAACTGGGACTGGCCAACGCCGTTGACGCCAATGCCTTTGCCAACCGGAAGCCGGTGTATCTGATCAAAACCGGTCACGGCGGATCGCGGGTCCTGCAATGGTCGGAGGACAACGAAACGGGATACTGGAAAAAATTCATGCAGCGCATCAACGCTGCCAAGCGCCAGCTCCCGGACGATCCGCAATGGGTGGTCTGGTACAGCCTCGGCATCAATGACGCCCTCGATGGCGCACCGATCGACCTATGGAAGCAAAACGTGCAACGCCATCTGCAGCGGATCAAACAGCAACTGCCCGGAGCGGTGATCGTGATGACGCAGTTTCAGTCCATGGGCTACGCAGAAACCAACGCGGCCATCGCCGGGATCGCAGACGAAGACGCCTGCGTCGTTGCCGTGGATTCGAGCGGCACCACGCTGCGCGATAAAAATCACTGGGATTACGCCGGTCTGAAAGTGATGGCCGATCGAATGATCGAGGCGACACAGCAGTTGCTGAACGCCGCAGCCAAGCCTGCACCAAACGCCAATTTAAAAAGTGCCCCGACAGGCGGCGGCTAGGATTTCCCAACGTTTAACAGGGCAATCTGGATGCACGTATATCGGTGGCTTGAGTTTGCCGTTGCGGCGGCACAAACTGAAAGCCCACTCACCACCCAACGATCTCTCACCATGAGCACCCAGCCTCTCAATCCCGACCAGAACTCCAGCAGCTCGACCCGACGCAGCTTCCTTGCGCATTCTGGAAAAATCGCAGGTGCATCGGCGCTGGCAGGCATATCGCTGCCGGCCGTGCACGCCGCCGGCAGTGACAAAATCCAGCTCGCCCTGATCGGTTGCGGCGGACGCGGCAGCGGTGCGGTCGGCAATGCCATGGAAGCCGACGACGGCATTCATCTCACCGCCATGGCCGACCTGTTCGAAGACCGGCTCGACCGCTCGCGTCAGGTGCTCGAGAAAAATTTCACCGGCCGGGTCGAAGTTCCCTCTGAGCGCCGCTACCTCGGCTTCGATGCCTTCAAGCGCGCCATCGATTCGTTGCGCCCCGACTCCGGCGACGTGGCCATGCTCACCGGTTACGCCGGCTTTCGCCCGCGCCAACTCGAGTACGCCGTCTCACGCGGCATCAACGTGTTCATGGAAAAATCCTTCGCCGCCGATCCTCCCGGAGTGCGCCGCGTGATCGAAGCCGGCAGAGCCGCCGAACAGAACGGCGTCAAGATCGCCGCCGGCCTGATGTGCCGCCACTCGCGCAATCGCCAGGAGTTGATGCGACGCATCGAAGCCGGTGAGCTCGGCGATATCGAAAGCATCCGCGCCTACCGCATGGGACCGTCCGGACCGCTGCGTCCGAAACCGGACGAGACCGGTGATCTCGAATGGCAGCTGCGCAATTTCACCAAATTCTTCTGGGTGTCGGGCGGCCTGTGGTCGGAGATGGACATTCATCAGATCGATGAAATCTGCTGGCTGAAAGGCGACAACTACCCGGTCAATGCACACGGTGTCGGCGGACGCGCCTTCAACAACACCGACCTCGGCCAGAATCTGGACGCCTATTCGGTCGAGTGGACTTTTGACGATGGCGTTAAGGCCTACGACGTGGTGCGCTACACCCCCAAGTGTTACAACGAGTTCGCCACCTACGTTCACGGCAGCAAGTGTGCCGCCCAGTTTTCCGGCAATATTCACGCCGGTGACGTGAAGATTTTTAAAGACCAGCGTTGCGAGCCGGACAACATCGCCTGGGAAGCGCCCAAGGAGACGATGACCGCCTGGCAGCAGCAGTGGATCGATTTCACCAAGGCGATTCGCGAAGACACGCCATTTAATCAAGCCGAGCGGGCCGCCAAGTCGAACCTGACCGCCATCATGGGTCGTGCTGCGGTGCACATGGGTCGCAACATTTCCTGGGACGAAGCCATGGCCTCAGAGTTCCAGTTCAATCCCGATATCGACAATCTCAGCCTCGACGGTGATGCGCCGTTCGTCGCCGACGAAAACGGTCAGTATCCCGTGCCAGTGCCGGGCATCTGGTCAGAGATCTGAGAACGGCTCAGTGGCGATACGTGGCCAACGTCGCAAGGCCATCGACCGTGACTCAGCCGGAAAGAGTAAAATTTGAAACGGCTCGCCTGACCTGTTTCCTAACGCCGCTATTCGCCGCTGCCGCCGGTCGACTGGGTGATTTCATCGGCGTAAAGGTTTACGTGAGCGATAATTTCGCTGACATCCTGTTCGTCGACGCCCTTCTCCTTGAGAGTTTCGATAAGGTGTTCGGTGAAGCGCTGAAATTCCCGGCGTGAGATCGCCAGGGAATGGTGGGCTTCACTCAGGGGTCGGCCGGAGTAAACAATCGGACCACCGACGGCGGCACCGAAAAATTCACGCTGCATCCTACGCAACTTGTCGATCGGCACGTGCACGAAGTAGGGGGCAAGTTCCGGGTCGGCGACAACCTTTTCATAAAAGCTGTCGACCATACTGGCGATGCCTGCTTCTCCGCCGATACGTTCGTAAATGCTTGGTTTTTCGCTCATGACTATTGGTGGGTAAGATTTATTCAGCTCCATGGTGTGCAGGCCGACTGTTGACCAGGCAGTCGCTCAGCACAGCCCCGGACAGCAACCGAAGCGCTTCCCGGGTAACGTTTCTGAGCCGGCAGACAGGGAACTGTTCGCCGCCATCGCAGAATTGGCCGCGCACCGATTGCGCAAGATTCTGCATGCCTTGTGTTTATCCGACTGGATACAGCGCCGTTCGGGCACTGCATTCACGCACGCGCCAAGCCGGTCAATTGCGCCCGCTGGTCACTTTCGCCCGGTTGACACGGGGAGCCTCGCTGCCGTTGGCAATTCGATTCACCGGTCTGACCGTGTCAGCCTCCGTCTCTTGCGGATTGGCCGGCTGGTTGTCATCTGCTTTCGATTCAGACGATTGATCGACCGCTGGCGGGGACGCCGCTGACGGGTTTTGAAAGCGCAGCAGCCGCGCTTCGACTTGCTCGAGTGCCGACTCAAGCTTGCTGATCAGCAACTGCTGACTCTTCGATTCCGCTTCAAGCCTGGAGGTCCGCTCCGGCAGGTCGTCGAGCTTTCCTGATTTTGCCCGTCCCCCTCGACCGGCGACTACGACCGGGTCGACTGCCTCCGCGTCGGCGGGCAGGATCAGGAAATACGCTGCGACCGCACCACCGATCAACAGACGGTCACCATCTTTCAAAACCGCCTGCGTGACCGTCTCGCTGTTGATCGAAAGCCCGTTCTTCGAGCCGCGGTCGATCACTTCATAATCCCCGTTGTCGTTCTTCACCAACTCAAGGTGTGAGAACGAGATCGCCGAATGATCGACTCGTATCTGATTGCCGGGTCCCCGCCCAAGGCAAATTCGGCGGGCATTGAGAACGTACTGTATGGCCTCTTCGTTTTCGTCCTCGGGATAGACAACAAGATTGGATGTCAGCGCGACTGGCAGATCGGATTCGGTGGCATGGTGGTTTTTCATGAAACATTTTCCTGCAAGACATTTCCATTGAAAGAGTCCCCACGACCTGCTCTCACTGAGCTGATTATGAAAATTAGGCGCCGGGTGTCGATACCGCATATACGTTAGACTCAATTGTGACAAAATTCGAAATTCTGAAATCAACGCTTCAGAGTTCACGCCGATTTTCCCGCACATCGCCGCTGTCGCGGACGGTGCCTGCTACGGCCGTGAACCACTCAACGGCCGGCAGCATGCCGCAGTTTAGGTTTCCGATTTGCTTCAAGCGGTTTTTACGGTGAGGAGAGATGACACAAGCAGGGCGTTGGCAGTTGGCTCGTCGGAACGCCTGCCTTCTCTCCCTCTGACTTCATTTTTACCTGACAGACCAATGCCCCTCTGCGACAGGGGGATACCTGTCATTTGTCATCTGTGCCCATTCACGCCAAACCCCACTGCCGATATCGAACCTCAGTCGCAGTCGCAAGACCGTCGGACCTCGCGTCGACAGCCGGGCTATTTTGAAAACAGCCGGCTAAGCCTGCTTTCCCACCCTGTTTCGACGTGAACGCCGACACTCCGCGTATGTTTTCCAAAGTGCCCTCCAGAGCATCGTTGCCAGTGGTTCTCGGCTTTGCGCTACTCTCACTCGGTGTTTGCGCGGTGCACTTTCTGGGCGTCGCCAGCGAGCGGCACTCGCTGTTGCCCGGAAAAGGCGCGCATGACAGCGGCTTTGCGGCGCGCTGGAATCTGGAAAAGATGGGCGTTGATCTCGATCGCGCTCGTCAGCATGGCCACATCGAAGAGGATGGCTGGCGGCGGCGCAGCCTGTACGCAGGTTCGATGAACCTCGTCAAAGAGATTGGCGAAGGCCGATGGCACATAACTACCGGAGGCAACCTCTGGTTGTCTTCGTCGGACAATACTGCCATTGCCGGCAATGGCCGCGACTACGTCCTGGTCGTGCCCCGAAAACTGCCACCGTTCCTACTGTTACTTCTACCCCTCGGTTTTGCGGTTCTGTGGTGGCGGATCAAACCGCTGCGATCACTGCTGCTGAACTGTGCGCTCACACTGACATTTGTCAGCGTGTTGATGGCGAACACTCAGGCGGCGTGGGAGTTGCGTCAGCGTAACGAGAAAATTGCCGAAATGGACGGCGACCTGTGGAGCTACCGGGCGCCCGCTCTGCACTTCTTTGAACACGGCGAGGTGTCGCAGCACAGTCACCGCGCCTTTGGCTATCCACTGTTCGCCGGGCTGACTTTGCTCCGCGGGGTGCCGTCGTTCGAGTATCTCACTCATGTGCAGCAACTGATCTCGCTGACAGCCGCATGGCTGCTGGCGGCAGCGGTGGCGATTGCGCTGCGCCATATCTTTCTACTGCCGTGGTGGACGGCAGGCGCAGGTGCCTGCCTGGCCCATTGGCTGTATGTATTCTCACCTTCGGCCATTCACCTGGAGGCAGCGTTCCGCCCCGAGATCACGGTCATGTCCGGGGCTTCGTTTTACCTGCTGCTTGCGGTCTGTGCATTCGCGATCTGGCGGCGGGCCAGGCGGCTCAGCCCGATTCTGGTGATCCTGCTGGTGGCGATGGCCGTGACCGCGGTGTTAATCTTTTTTCAAAAGCAGGCCTGGGGACTGGCGATGTTTTCGCCGATGCTTTTTGCGGTGGCAATTCCGGACACCTGGCGAACGCGGGCAACGTGCCTGGCGATCGCGACAGCGGCATGGATGCTGGCCTACTTTCCTCTGGCACATTTTCAGCGTCAACTGGAGCAACGCTTCGACCGCGAGCAATCGATGTTGTTCACACCTCGCTACCTGTTGTTCTGGCAGGCGGACATCATCCGCCCCGTGCTCGCCCGACGGGCCGCAGCCAATCCCGAAGACCCGTTTCTCGCCGGGCTTCACAAAGTCTTCGAGACCGAGTTCACCCGCCAGCACCCGAACGACCAGTTTGAAATGTTCTATGGCAAATTCGGCTTTGTGCCGGAGGACATCAGACGCGAAATCGCTGCCTACACCCATCTGTGGGAGCCGGAGAAGAAAGCGGATTTGTATGTCGGCATGTTCGTTGAGGGCGTGTTGACCCAGCCGGTTCGTTATGCCTTAAAGGTTGCCCGCCAACTCGGCTGGTACTACAGTTTTTCGGGTGTTCCGTATCCCACCCTGAGCGCTAAACCTGAAATGCGTTTTCACGGCAGTTGGTTCATGCTTGCTCCGAACGCGGAGGAGACCGCCCACATCCTCGGCAACGAGGCCGAGCTTAAGCGTCTCGAACGCGCCGAAAACCTGGTGTTCGAACCGGCACCACGCCGGGTGAAGGACGTGCTGGTATTGCTCGGCCGGGCCCTGCCCTGGATGGGGATCCCGGTCCTGCCATTCGCGCTCATCCAGTGCCTGCGACTGCTGCGCGGGCGGCCGTCGTGCGGCAGCGACGCCTTGACCTTGCGTGCCGTGCTGACGTTTGTGGCATTGCCATTCCTGGTGCTGCTCACCTTTGCCATGTTGACCACCCTGTCCATCGATCGATTCATTTCGATGGCGCTGCCATTGACGCTGTTCTCGCAGGTCTGCGTGGGGGCTTATCTCTTTGGGGTGATCGCTTGCTGTTGGCGGCGTGGCCGTGGTCGGCCAGACCGGGGACATTGCGTTGGCAAAAGCCAGACAAGCCTGGCATGCCCCCGATCCTGAGCTGAGCGTTTGCGCGTGGCCGGAGCATTGCAATCGTGTCGAACCGCCCGACACTACCCTTCGGCAACCGCACCCTCGACTGCGCCCGTCCGCTGCCTCTTCCAACGATGCGAGACGAATCCCACAGCGATGCAAAATCGAAGGCCGCACGGGCGGTAAACCGTGGCGTGCGTCTGGCCCGCATCTCCGGCATGACGATGATTGTTCTCGGGGCGCTGTCAGCTCTGATCGGGATTGCCGATCCCATTTCGCCGGGCTTCCTCGTTTCCGTCGCCGTGCTGGTGATCGGAATCGTCGAGTGGCGCGCCGGCGCAGCTCTGCGTGCGCTCGATGAAAAAGCGCCCGGCCGACTGGCGATCAATCAGGCAGCCCTCGGCATCGTCATCGCCCTCTACGCCTTCTGCCAGGCGCGAACCTGGAGCCCGGCGACCATCGATGAAATACTGGATCGTGACAGCTTCGCGTTGATTCTCGAATTGTACCCTCCTGTCATCGCGGCTCTGCTCAGGGAAAAACTTCCGCTCTGGATCCCCCAGATCTACTACGCGGTCGGAGCCGTCGCCGCGCTCGGCTGCCTGTGGACGGCCTCATTCTATCGTTCGCGTCGGCGGCATCTGGCGGTGCTGGCGGACACGCCCCCGACTGCCAGCTAGTCCTTTCGCGGCCGGGTCACCCGGTTCAGGACAATCGACAGGACAGTGGAACACGAGCGGAAAGCGAACACCTCAAGGCGTGATGGCTATCTTGAGAACGCCGTCCCTCTGGTTGGCGAACAATTCATAGGCAGCTTCGATCTGCTCGAGTCCGTAACGATGGGTGATCAAAGGGCCGAAATCGATCCGCGTCGATTCAATCACGTTCATCAGACGGCGCATCCGTTCTTTGCCTCCCGGGCATAGCGACGTGACAATCTTCTGGTCACCCAGGCCAGCATGAAACGCCGCCAGCGGAATGGTCAGATCTTCCGAATAGACCCCGAGGCTCGACAAGGTTCCTCCCGGCTTGAGAACTTTGAGGCAACTTTCGAAAGTAGACTGCAATCCGAGCGCCTCGATCGCCACGTCGACACCCCGGCCTCCCGTGAGGCGCATGATCTCGTCGACCGGATCGACCGCACTGAAATCGACCACCACATCGGCGCCGAAACGCTTAGAGATTTCGATTCGCTTCGGAACGGCATCGACCGCGATGATCGTGGTTGCGCCACGCATCCGGGCGCCGGCGGTCGCGCACAGCCCGATGGGTCCCTGGGCGAAAACCGCCACCGTGTCGCCGATCTTGATGTTTCCGGATTCTGCGCCGGCGAATCCGGTCGACATGATGTCCGGACACATGAGCACCTGCTCGTCGCTCAGAGAATCGGGAACCGGTGCCAGATTGGCCATGGCATCGGGCACCAGCAGATACTCCGCCTGCGAGCCGTCGATGGTATTGCCGAAACGCCAGCCGCCCATGGGCTTGAGGCCGTGCGCAGCGCTCTGACCGTCCTGCGAACCCAGTCCGTCGAGGCAGGCGTTGGAGTAGCCGCTCGGACAGATCGCACCGGCGATGACGCGCTCGCCTTCGCGGTAGCCGTGAACATTCCGGCCCAGCTTTTCGATAATTCCCACCGGTTCGTGACCGACCGTGAGACCTTTGGCAACCGGGTACTCGCCCTTGAGGATGTGCACATCGGTTCCGCAGATCGTCGTGGTGGTGATCCGCAGCAGCGCGTCGCCCGGCCCCACGTCGGGGATGGGCTTTTCCTCAAGCACGATTCTCCCGGGTTCGATGAAAAGAGCGGCTTTCATTAGGTTCGACATAACAGGGTACCCCGGTTGGAGTCAGGTAATAACCTTCATCCATCGGAGTACCGATGCTCCGCATCGCTTGCGCCCGGCATGCCGCCGCTTGCCATTTAGTTAGCAGCCCCCACTGCCTGGCCCTACTTTTCGGCAATGGCGGTGACCACCCCGGTGGCCACTGTCCGCCCCCCTTCGCGAACCGCAAAGGACGACCCCTTTTCAAAAGCGATTGGAGTAATCAGCTCCACGGTTATCGAACTGCTACCGCCGGGCTTGATGCTTTCCGTGCCTTCGGGCAATGCGACAACACCCGTGACATCGGTCGTCCAGAAATAATATTGAGGCCGGTAGCCATCAAAAATCGGGGTGTTGCGCCCGCCCTCTTCCGCGGTCAGCATTTTCAAGTCCGCTTCGAACTTGGTATGAGCCTCAATGGCTCCCGGCTCGGACAACACCATGCCGCGCTGCAGCTCTTCCATATCAACCCCGCTCAACGCCAGGCCGACGTTTTCTCCTGCCTTGCCCGACTCCCTGACTTCTCGGAACATCTCGATGCCCGTAACCGTGGCCGATTGGTTTTCGAGAATCCCGACGATGGCGATCTCATCGTCCACCGCGATGATACCCTGCTCGATCCGACCCGTCACGGTGACATCTTCTCCCTGGATCAAGAATACGTCCTCGACCGGCATCAGGAACGGCTTCTCGATTTGGTCCTCCATCGGATCCACGCTGGCTAATTCAGCTTGTTCGGAATCATCCTGACAGGACACGAGAAAAATAGCGGCGACGGTGGCGAAGAGTGGCTGACGGTTCATGCTGGACCTGGTTCAAATAGGATTTTTTGCTGTGACGACCCCTCACAGGACTGCCTGATGCTTAATATGGTAACCAAATCGACTCGCGATGACAAGCGTCACCGGTGGATTGCCTACCGCAATCCCGTGTCAGCGGTCCTGACACGCCAGGATCAGCGTCGGCACCCAATCCCGGATTCTTCATTAACGGCTACAATAAGCCGCTCCCCTGCAGCCATTCTTTAAATCGGTCGACCCAGGCTCCGGCGGCGCTCTGGGTGTCGGGTCGATAGCCGAAGCCGTGACCGGCGTTGGCATAGATGTGCAGCTCCGCTTTCACATCGGCGGCCTTGTACTTCAGATACAAGGACGCCATGCCTTCGGCGATATCCGGGCGGTCGCCGTAGCCGCAGGCGATGAACACCGGCGGCATACCTTTTTCGACGGTGAATGTGGCCGATTTTCCAGGGTAGATCAGTCCTTGAAAATCGGGACGACTACTGACGCGTTCCACGGGATCGTCCGCCCCGGCCTCGCCGGCGTCGGATTTCATCGCCGCATAGGCAGCCAATTCACCACCTGCCGAAAAACCCAGAATGCCGATCCGGTCCGCGTTGATACCCCACTCCTGCGCGCGACGGCGCACCGTGCGGATCGCGCGACGGGTATCGTCCATGGCGTGACCTTCGAGGGTATACGCAGAGTCCGCTTCCCGCGAAAGCCGGTACTTTAACACAAAGGCAGCGATGCCCTGGCTGCGAAACCATTCACCGAGCGCGAAGCCCTCATGACCCACACACAACTTGGCATGGCCTCCGCCCGGACAGATGATCACCGCCGTGCCGGTGGCTTTGTCAGGGTCCGGAAGGTACGGAGTCAGCGAGGGATTGTGAACATTGGTGATGTTGTTGCCGTCGAGCTTTTCCGGCTCATCCTTGCGAGCCTCCGAACCCGGTGCGCCGTTCGGCCAGAGCGGCAACGGGGTGGGTAATTCACCGGCAGTGACCGCTGAACAAACAGATAGAAACAGGGTGCAGAGAAACAGCTTCATAGGTCGTGCAGACAGGCGGCCGGGGTAGCGGGTGGGCAGGTGGCAATGATGTTCGGTGGAATTTATCAGCCCGCCATCAGTTCTTTGACGCGCTTCTGAATGGCCTCAGCCCAGATCCGGTAGCCGATTTCGTTGGGGTGCAGCAGGTCGGGCATGATGTCTTTTGACAAGCTGCCGTCCGGCTCGAGGAAGGCGTTGTTGATGTCCATGTAGAACACACTTTTGTCATCGGCAAGCTTGGCGACGAGACCATTGATGACTTCATTCTTCTGGCGCTTGGCGTCACTTTTATCGACGCCGCGCGGAAAAATACCGAGGATCAGCACCTTCATCTGCGGCTGCTTTTTGTGCAGCAGGTCGATGATCGCAGCGACACCCTCGGCAGTTTGCTCCGGCGTGTTGCTGTAGACCTGGCCGCCGTGCTCGGCCATGGCCCGCCCCTCGTGACCGGTGTTGTTGGTGCCGATCATCAGCACCGTCAGCTTGGGTTTGAGACCGTCGTAGTTGCCATGCTCAAGACGCCAGAGAATGTGTTCGGTGCGGTCGCCGCCGATGCCGAAATTGGCGGCATGCATCGGTGCCCAGAACTCGTCCCAGATCACCTTGCCCCGGCCTCTCCATCCAGCGGTGATCGAGTCACCGAGAAACACCAGCGGTGCATCGCCGGCCTTAGAGATTTCGTTGAACGACTCGTGAGCCGCTTCCGTTCCCGGGTGCAGCGCCGCTTTGGTGGCCAGGTTAGGGGCAGGATCCTTTGCGCAAACTTCGCTGGCGAAAACGGCCGCAAGCAGACCGGCGACCGGCAGCGCGCGAGTTATAAAAGAAAAAGGCGTAGTCAGATTTTTCATGGCAGAACGCATGTTATGCCGTGTACTGACACCGTCTGCAATTGCGGATATACGGCACTCGATTCCGGCCGCTTGCGCGACGGCGGTCACGCGCCGGGTTGTCCGGATCCGGATTCAGGCACGTACTGCTCGGCTTCCTCTTCGGTATCAATGTCCTCGGCCAGGCTTAGGATGTCGACCAGGGGAAGGCGAATGCCGTTGCCGGGACCGGACCACGCGTCGCGGGCCACGCGCAGGAACATTCCGCCGATCGCCTGTTCCAGCCCGGCGAGGGTCAGACTCTCCCGACGCAAGCCCCGCGCGAGCCGAAGCCCGTTGCTGACGACGGCAAACGTCAGGCGGGGAAGGTGAAGCGAAAACAACAGGCGCAGGTCTTGAAGCAACAGCGTCCCGAGCATCGAGCGAACCATCACCCGGCGGCGCAGTGCCACCGAATGATTGCGCGTCTGATAGGCCAGATCGAGGAGCTTGTAGAGCAGGGGCAGGCGCAGCATTTGCGGCTGAAAGATGGCGAGATGGCCGGGCAGAACCCGCACCCGTTCGTCGTCCGCCGCCATGGCATCAACCGGGTCATCGCGCACAAAGGTATACGATGGCTTCCACGCGAACGGCCCCAGAGCCGCCTTGTTTTCGGGCATGCGCACCGCCGGCAGCCACATCGCGCAAGGTAGATCGCTTTCATACAGTTGCCGCAGTCGATCCAGCTCAGCCGCACTGACAATGACATCGTAGGCGATCATCGCCATCGGCACCCCGGCATCGTGTTGGCGCCGGTGATCATCGATCGCCGCGTGCAGGTTGGTGGCGACGCTGCCATTGGTGTCGACCCAGCGCACCTCACCCAACTCCAGGTTCGCATACACGGCAGCAGGTCCGGCGACGGTGATCGGCCCGAAGCCCTCGCAGGCCGCAATCTGCTCGACCAGCAACTCGATTAAATGACGGCCGCCGACCTCGACCTCGGCACCTTTGTAAACGGCCAACGCATGCAGTCCGGCGCCGGATTCAGGCAAATCACCCGGCGAGTGATCACTGCCGGCCAGGATGGTGATGGGGATCGGGACCGGGCGGGGAGGTGTCATGTCCAGACAGATTGAATCTTCTGCCTTCGGCAGAGCGGCGCTTTGTGCCTGCCTCGCGTTTCCTTTTCATCTCAGCCTTCGATATAAGCCGACGAGGGAAAGGGCGCCGGAGCGCGGCAAGGAGAGCACCAATTATCAACGATAGTCCATCGCTGATTTACTCCACCGTCAAGCATTTGCCGGTATTGCGCAATTGTCCGGCGCGGTGAAAGGCGCGGTCGAAGATCGATCGCAGGACCGGTCGCAACGGGCAATCAGTCCACTCCGTTGGCGGAACCGGCAGGCGGCTACGGCTCGATTCAGTTCAGCTCAGCTCAGCTGGCAATTATAAAACTAGGACCCGGATTGTTGGTATGACCTGCTAACTAAGCCGCCATCCATTTGCCGATACAATCAGTGGAGACCTCCGACGCGCCGCCGCGCGCGATACGGAAACGCCCTATCGATGAATGTGGGAAATTCGTAATTACGATCAGGCTCAAGCGGAACGATTGCGATTGTTGAAATTACCATAATCAAATTACGGTCTTCCGCTTGAGCGCTCACGACGCGCTCCCCTCAAAGCGATGAATTTACCCAACCTCAAGCTGTCCGGTCACTATCGAGGATTCAGTTTGCACGAAACCCTGTCTGCATTGGCGGTGGTCGGCATTCTCGCCAGCATCGGAATTGAAGCGATAACCGATACCATCGTTCAATCCCGACAGAGCAAACTCAGATCCGACGTGCAAACATTGAATCGTGCAGTGGTCGTGTACATCGCCAACGGAGGTTCACTTGAGGATTCGCAAACGATCAAGCAGGTACTGAATAAGATTAAGACACGCCAGGCCGATGCCGAAAGACTTAAACATCCCGGATTTACTGGATCGCTGATCGACAAGCGACTCGCCGGCTCGCCGCTGACCGCAGATGAAGCGGCAACCGATCGCGTCAGGGTCATTTGGGACCGGCGCAGTCAGCGGTTTACTATCGCCCATCAAGGAACAGGCGGCGTCGGCGAATTTTACCTGGATGCCTCTCTGGCCCCGGTCGACTTCGGCATCGAATGCCGCAGCAATTCCACCATCGATTTTGACCACCGCAAGCCCAGCTGGATCTGGGCCTACGAGAATAAACAACCCGATCAGATACCGGGACCAAGCCGGATCCCAATTCATCAGTCGGACGACCCGCAGGCGCCGCGGGCACGGCCGCTGGAACCGCCTGCTGATCCCGGCGGCGGCGGCAGCGGATGCAAAGAATCCAAACCTGGCGGCATCGCCATCGCTGCACTCAATGGACACGCCGATTCCAGCGGCGGGGGCATCGCCATCGCCACCGGAGGTGCCGGGGCCACATCGGGTGGAGGCATCGCTGTCGGAACTCAAGTCGCCGGTGTGGCGGTAAACGACGGTGTGGCTGCGACCACTCCACTGCTTGCGATGTCGATCGGTAGCGAGGATGGTCTTCAACTGAGCAGGGATTCCGCCAACGGGCGCGCCGCCAGTGGAGACAGTTCGGTGATGACGGGGAACCAGGCGCAGACCGACGGTGCTTCGGCCAACGGATCGGTAGCGCTGGCTGCCGCCGTCACTGGAGATGCCACGGCCAACGGCACAGCGCTCGCAGGCGCCCTTTCGGCAACGGGACACACCCGCGCCGATGGTGACGGCCTGGCCGTGGCGAAAACTCTGATCGAACCGTCCCCGATAGCGAACAGCCGGGCCGTCACCTCAGCAGAATCGCGCTGCCGCCAGAGTTTGCGCAAGGCGCTGAGCCGCTAACAGTGGCAAATTCCACTGCGCTTCACCTGACCTTCACTTGCCTTGTGAGAATAAGCACTCCGTGCAGCCCGTGCGGTCATGTGATGCATCTGCCGGCTGCAGCAGCGGCATTCGACAAGGCATCGATACCAGTTTCGCCCATAAAAAAATGAGCCTGATTTGCGCATCGAAAGTTGGTCCCCATTTTCCTGTTTAAGATGTAAAAGAGCGACCCGAAAACCGGTTTACGTGGAGTTGCCGGAGAACCCTGACAAAACCTAATGAGGAAGATAAATGAGCCCCGATCCGACGCCTGACACTCCCAGATATCGTATTTTCATCATCAATGAGCAGCCGTTGCTCCGCCTCGGCCTCAACCAGCTGGTAGCCAACGAGGACGATCTCGAGATCTGCGGGGAATCAGACCGGTGCCGGGGAGCTGTGAATGCTATCCAGTCGTATCAGCCGGATGTCGTCCTGTTAGAACTGTCCTACCGTGACGGCTGCGGGCTGGAACTGATCCGCCGCCTTCGCTCTGAACAGGTTGCCACACCCGTGCTTGTTTTCTCCGTTCGCGATGAAAACGTCCACGCTGAACGCGCCCTCCGGGCCGGGGCAAACGGCTATATCATGAAGCATGAGGATTGCCACAGGGTGGTCGAGGGAATACGACGCGTCATCCGCGGGGAATTATTTGTCAGCGAAACGATCATGCGCAATCTGGTGGCCGGCTTCGTCGGCATTGACAGCCCGCCGCGCACGTCCTCCCAGTTGTGTCGCTTGAGCGAACGTGAAATTGAAGTTCTGACTTTGATCGGCCACGGCGAACCACCGCGTACCATCGCTGCGGCACTGGGCATCACTGCAAAAACAGTTGATGCCCACCGGACCAACATTAAAACAAAGCTCGGATTAGCCGATGCTACCAAGCTGCTTCGCTATGCAATTCGCTTCGTCGAGGACGAGCCGATGAGATCCAGTGCGAATCAGGCGTCCCCCCAACGGGCGTTGCCGCGAATTGGGATGCACTTTGCCGGCGATCGATAGGATCGCGAGACAGGCATCCGTAACAGTCACGCAATCTCAGGCGGCGACCAGCCACTGCCCGGGAAGCAACTCGCTGCAAATTGCGCTGAAGCGTAGCGTCGGCAGTCCCGGGTTCCTGAAATGAATCTCATCGACACCGCGGCGGCCCGTCATTGCCTTTTTAGACTGTTCGCCCATTGGCGCCAGGTTAGTTGTAATGGTCTGATAGACAATTCCTTGAGGGTTCTTCGGCACCTTCGGTCATCCATGAGATGGCGCAGGGTTCGCGCAGGCGCTGAGCTGCCGATCGTGCCACCGGTGCAGCACCAGTATTGCGACCATCGCTCCGACCAGGCAGATGAACATGTCGGCCTGGGTGTCCCAGACATCACCCTGGGTTCCAAGGAATGAGTCAGAGCTTTGTCGCAAAATGAGCGCCGCCGTCCATTCGAGCAATTCGTACATGGCACTGATGGCCATGCATACCGACACGATCAGAAAGTTTAACCAACGCGGCCTGGCGAGCACCCGCAAGCGCAGCAGCAATTCCCGGGTGATCATGGCCGGCACAAAGCCCTGCGCAAAGTGGCCGAGCCGGTCGTAGTGATTGCGGGACCAGTCAAACCAGTCGCGCCACCATTCGCCGACCGGCACCAGGGCGTAAGTGTAGTGGCCGCCCACCGCCAGAATGATCATGTGCAGCGCGATCAGCGTGTAAAGCAGGGGCGTCAGCGGAAAGCGTCGTCGGGTCGCCGCGAGGATTCCAATGCCGGCCAGCGCCGGAAATACCTCAAGCAGCCAGGTCAGAAAATCGAACGGATTGACTGCCGACCACACGATCACTCCGACGACAACCGTGAGTAGGGTCAGCAGATAGCGATCCGGCAACTTCATTGATATTTTGTACCGGAAACATCGACTTGCGGCGAATGGATTCTCAACGTCCGGGATTTTCCTTTTTCATCCCGTCGGCGCTCATGCCGCCTCCGGAACCGGGTGGGAAGGGGAGGGGTGAATTCGGTGACAAGCGATCCGGTCGACGGAGCGCTGCTGGCGCTTTTTCTTTTCCACTTTCCCCGGGGATGCTAAAACGCGAATCCCATGAAGCGGCTGATCCTTGTTTTTTTCTCGATCGCCCTGTGTCGCCTCGACGCCGGGGAGGTGAAGACCTGGACGGACAAGCAAGGTCGCGAAATCGAAGCCGAAGTAATTCGGCTGGAAGACAGCACCGTCACGTTTCGAAGGAGTGACGGCAAAAATTTCCCGTTTCCGATTCAGAACCTTTCGCTCGAGAGCCAATCCGAACTGTTGAAGGTCAAAACCCTTCAGGAGGTCGCCCATATCCCCCCACTGTTCCGTCGAAGGATCGGCCGGAAGCATCGGCTCGAGGCGATTGTCAAAGCCGGCGGCGATGAGCAGGTCCTGGTGGAAATCGAAAAGGCGCTTGATTGGCTGGTCGCGCATCAGGATGAGGACGGGCGTTTCGGAGAGAAGGCTCAGGTCGCGGCAACCGCCACAGCGCTTCTCGCGTTTCTCGGAAACGGGGTAACACCGGACTCGCCAAAATTTGGCAAGACGATCCTCGCGGCGGTGCACTATCTCACTGAGAGGGCGGAAACATCGCTACCGATCCATCAAAACGGATCAAGCTATGCCGGCTACACCATCTTTGAGCATGCCTTTGCGACCCAGGCACTGGCGGAATATCACCTGTTAACGAACGGGACCAAATGGGAGGAGAGGCAGATGGAAAGCTTACTTCGAAAATCCGTGGGAGTGATCGTTGACGGATACAGTCGGCAGGGCGGATGGGCTCATCGATACAGCACGGAGGACGCGGGCAATCTGTTTCTTTCGATCTGGCAGATCCATGCGCTCTGGACTGCCCGTCAGACCGGAATCGATTTTCCGGGACTGGAGAAAACCTTTGAGAAGTCCCGCGCGTTTTGGGATGAACTGATAGATCCGACGGGGAAGTTCAAAACCTACTCAAGCAACACGATCGGAGCGACTTCCTACTCGGGAGGGGCGGTGTTCTGTCTCCGACTGATGAAGGCCGAAGAGGACGAAATCTATCGCCACGGTATGCGAACACTGGAGGACTCATTCAAAGAACTGCACAACCATCACGCGCTCTCCACTCACTATTTTAACTGCCTCGCAATGTATCACGATGAGCATTTTGACTGGGTGAGTTTCCAGCCGGAAGTAGTGACCAATCTTCTGGAGCGGCGGCGTGACGCCGGTCACTGGGAAGGCAACCTGTTTTCAAACGATGCCGATGACAGCGTGATCGGAACCGCGTGGGCCGCTTTGATTCTGGGGACACCGTTTCGCTACGCGAAGATCCGCAGCTAGCCAGGTCGAGGAGTAGACGAGATCGACGAAATCAGAAATCGCCCGTCTGTCCGCCTCGACCGTGAACCGTTGCCTTGCCGGCAAATTAAAATCGATAACTGCGCGACTGCGGGCTCTCGCGGCAGGAGTGCCTAAAATTCGAGTTCATCGTGCTTTACGATTTCTTCGGGATTTTCATTCGCTCCGAAGAACTCCACGTTCACCTTTGAACCGCCGCAACGAACGATGGCATAGTTGTTGCGGTTAAAAACCACCAAGCGCGAAAAATAGGTTACCGTTGCATTCTTGGAACCACCCAGTTGACCCCGCTCTTTGGTTGCCAGTTGCAGCAGTCTTCCGGGTGCCGATGCGTAGGTAATGGCACTGGACGTCACCTGATAAATCGACGCATTGGGCGTGTTCTTCCGGTACAGCTTGAAAGCCGCTCCGATGTGCACGTCGCCACTCAGAAAAATTACCTTCACTCCGCTCGAATGAGAATATTTGAAGAGGGCATCGAGCAGCTTATCCCTCTCTTCCCAGTTCGAATTGTGCTCCCATTCGTCACGCAAATCATCGGCCAGACCCAGCAGACTCAGATCAAAGGTATTGGCCACGAAGTCGGTGACATGAACGACAGGAACCGATGAGACAATGAAGATCGTCTTTGCCGCCCGCACCTTCGGCGATTTCAGCCAAGTCAGCACCCGATCCATCTGTTCCCTGCCCAGAATCCTGGCTCCTCCCGGGCCATTGTAGTCACGATGCCCGCGCATATCCAGGGCGTAGAAAGCCGAGTCCCCCTTGTCGAACTGATAGTCGAAAACCCCGGGGTCGGTGGGGGGATTGTGCGAGTGCTGATATTCCTCGTAGACTTTCGTAGCCGCCTTGAACATTTGCCTGGCCAGCTTGAGGTTTTTGCCAACATTCTCCCACTCCCACATCGTATCCAGTTTGTTCGACAGCTCCTTATTCTTGTATGAGCCCCAGCCATCCATGATCTCGTGATCATCCCAGATCATGTACTGAGGAAAACGCCGATAGACCGCCAGCAATTCAGGAAACCCCCAGTAGCCACGGTAAATATCACGATACCAGGAGAGCATGATGCGGATTCTCTCTTTCTCACTCGTCGGCAGATGTTTCTTCACTTTTCGAAGCCACTTCCAGATGCTGACATCCTCCTGCCCGTCGGTGTATACCTGATCACCACCTCCGAGGACAAAGTTGGCGGCGCGCTTCTCCAATTCGACCTTAAAGCTCTTCCACAGCTGCATGTTGATCACGTTGCCATTCTTTGTGTAGGGCATGTGACAGCTGTACAAGCCGAAACAAACCTCATCCCGTTCGTCGTCGTCAGTCTGGAAAAAGTGCTCGATATCGTGGCCGATTTCCCAGGCGATTTTTCGATCCGGATCATCCTTGGAATCGGCAAACAACACGTAGCGGAAACGAGTTTTCGTGTTCAGGCCCCGCACGTAAAAAACCTGGGTCAGATCATCGGAATACGAGAACGATTTTTGCATCAGTGAAATCGTCTCAACGACTTCACCATCAACCGTCATCTTGCCATCGGCGCTGACGGCCGGCGTTCCCGAGGCGGATATCCCGGCGTCTTCAGCAAGCACCGCGAGCCAGTATTTTCCCGGCTTCCAGACGCGGAACCAAAGCCTGACCGTGGTTGCAGTGGTGTGGCCGATCATCGCCGAGTTGGTTAACCGCGCGTTCACCCAGGGACGAAATTCCTTGTCGTAGAAATCCAGAATCATGGCTAACTGCTAATCTATACTGCCATAATCGTCGATTCAAAAACACAGGATGCAGGTTAAGTCAGGCGTCTCATAGCGGCCCGATAACGCTGCTGGTAGAATGCCTGAATCGAACTCTTTCACGCGCTAAGCAGGAGGAGAATGCAGAGCTGCGCCATGGCCGGCACTCAGTGCCGACTGGTGAGGCGAACCGGCAGGCAAAACTCACAGCCGTGCGAGCACAGCAAAAAGCGAACGGAGTTAGCGCAAGGGTCGCAGTGAATTTGTTTGGGATTGCCAGACCGCCTTTCCAAGGCCGCCTCATTCCGAGCGCTTTGCAATCTCCATCCGTGCCGATTGCAATTTTCCGGTGGTCGGCGGCGGGCAGGTCACTCTCCCGGATCCCAGATAGAATATGGCACCGATTGACTGTTAACAGCCTGGCCGGATAACTGCGCTTGAAGGAGGGGATTCGTAAACCCCATCAAAACCTCCATCACAACCATGAAGAAAATAGCTTTAATCGCCGCAACGGGCCTGCTGTTCCCGACGTTTTCTCCCGCTCAAAATGTGGAACCCATTATCAGCACCAAAAATCAGCCGATCGGCTCGGCCGCTGAAGTGAGAATGTCGGCTAAGACTCAAGCTATTCTACAGGACCGCGCTCAGCGGAATCGTGCCGCAGATGTCCGTGCCGCGATGGCCATCAAAAACGAACTCGAAGCGCAGCGCGTCGTCGATGACATCCTCACCGAGGCCAGAGTAAAAGCGGACCTCGCTGCCGCCGACGCCCTGGCGGAAGCCGAAGTGCGCGCCCGAATAGCCGCCGAGGAAGCCGGACGGACGGAAGCCGCCCGCGAGGAGAGCGTGGCATTTTTGAAACAGCGCCTCGCCGGTCAGGTCGCGATCAGCGAAGCCCCGGAGTCGTTCCGCTCCAGAGTCGTCGTTGAAGCTCCGGCCGGCGCTGCGACCGTCGTCCGCGAAGGCAGCCCCCGCTACTACAATGACAACACTCGCGTGGTGACCTACCGGACCATGGAAGAAGTTCCGCCCGTGTTGATTGCATCATCGCGATTGAACCGGGTCAAGATTCAGCAAATTCAGGAAAGTCCCTACGCCGACACCTTCGTCGCCGTGGAGCGCCGCCCGGTTGAATATGTCGCCCCAAGCGCTTATGCGGTCGCCTACACCGTTGATCCAAAGTCACTCGTCACCCGCGATGATATCCTCTTCGTGCAGGGCTCGACCGCCTTCGCAGATGCCTATTCCTACGATCTCGTGGTAGATCTGGCCTACGCCATGAAAGATCCGACTTTAGCGGACTTCAGTTTCGTGGTGGAAGGCCATGCTTCCGCTGAGGGTGACTACAACGACAACCTCGGACTTTCGCAGGCCCGCGCCGAGCGGATAGCACGTGAGTTGATCAAATTTGGAATTCCCAGCTCGCGCTTGATCCCGGTTGGTTACGGTGAAAACGAGGCCGTCTATCCGGCAGATTCCGCTGACAATCTCCGCGCGACGGACCGCCGGGTCGCCGTCTACCGTCTCCAGTAACCTGATAGTGGAGAACACGAAAATCACCTCCTCCAACCGCCCCCGCGATGCGCCAGCGTCCGGGGGCTGTTCCGGTGACGGGCGAAAGGTAAAGAAAGCAACTCAGCCCGTTTTGATGGGTAAGCAAGGAGCGTGTCAGCGGTGAAAGTTTGCCAGATTCCATTCCGCGGCCATTCGGTGTGGCGCGCCCCGCCATCTGCGAACAACGTCAATTCGCCTCCCGATTTCCATTGCCACACCGGCAGGCGCTGGCCCTCGAATTCGATCTTCGGTGCTACCCGCTTTTTCACCCGGCTCTTACTGTTTTTTGCGCGGCGCTTTCATCATCCGCCGGGCAAGTGATAGCGACCGGAGCGACGAACGCCATGGAAATGGCAACCGGTCTGAAAGGCGGGGGATATTTGCCTCCGGCTTTATGCACTGAGCCTGTCCACGCGGATATCTGCCGTCATACAGTCAATCCCGGTGAGGTGCTTCCCGCACGACGCCCGACGACTGCCGGCAAAAAAGAAGCCCGCCGACAACACGGTCGGCGGGCCGGCAGTCTCGATCCGGAGGTCGGCTTATTGGAAGACGCGATCCTTAAAGTTCTTCAGTGACTTCTTGATGTCCCGGAAGAAACCTTTGCCGGATTTTCCGTGTTCCGTTTTTTCCTGGATTACGTCGAGCTGATCGTAGAGCTCTTCGTAATCGCCGCCAATCCCGTAACCGAGGATCTCGCCCAGCTTCAGGTCGCTGCGGGCGTCTTCGATGAGGGCGTGCAGGCGCTCGTTTTCCTCATCGCTGCGCTGTTCTTTTTCGGCGAGCTTTTCCGCTTCGGCCAGTTTCGCGGTGGCGCGCAGTTTAGGCAGCGGCACGATATGGCTCTCGACCAACTGCGTACTGAGCGCGGTTTGCAGCGCGGCTCCGGCCTCGTCCATTTTGCCGTCATCGATCAACGGAGCGACGGATTTGATCGCTGCCGGATAGGTCGCCAGTGGAAGATTGGTGACCTGTACTTCAGCCTCGCTGGCGAGCCCGTCAAGCAAGGCACGTGCGTGCTGCACACGGCCTTCGTCGAGCTCGTCCCCGGCCACCTCGACCATCGCCTCGGCAGTCTCCGGTTTAGCGTAGATATCGCGGATAATGGTCGCCACGTTGACGGGGGCCAGCGCCAGCGCCGGATCGCGGGCGACGATCAAATCGAGCTTGCCGGTGGCGCGCTCCAGAGCGGCAAGGGCGTCGTCCTTGTTACCCTCGTCGAGAGCCTTGACCGCGTTGTGTGTTTCTTCCAGCGCCGCCTGCGCGTCGCTCAGCAGCTGTTTGCGCTTCTCTGCGGTCCGGTCGGCGATTTCCGCCTGCACTTCGGATTCGACCGCTTCCGTTTGTTCGCTCTTGGCCTCCGGTGCCGGGTCGTTCAACTCAGCATCCGTGCCGCCGCCCCCGGCAGCAGTGTCCAGTTTCTTATCAGACCCAGCCACTTCGCTGGTCGTGGATCCGGCGGCCTCGCCCTCCTCGAGCCCGGCATTGGCAAGCGTCGCGGCGGGTGACAATAACATGCCCATGGTGACGAACAAAGTCACCCAGAGCTTCAGCAGATGTAGATGATATATTTTCGTTTTCATGGCTTGTTATGGTTTGGGTTTTCGTTTCGGGTTTCTCTATTTCTCTGTTTTTTTATTTCTCTGTTTCTCTGTTTTTTGGGTTTGGTGTTTTGCAGTGCGTGCTGTCTTCCCTTGCCCGGGTGCCCTGCGACGCGGACACCACGGGCGGAACCATCGAGGCTCCGACTCAGACCACCTCGATTTCGATCGCTTTTGCGGGCGGGTTGAGCGCCCTGTTTCGCGGCATGGTCAAGGTCAGAATGCCGTTGCGAAACTTCGCCTTGATGTCTCCGGGCACCGCATCCGGAGGCAGATTCAATACTCTGCGGAATGAGCCGTAGCTGCGCTCGATACGGGAATAGTTCTCTGCAGTATCCTCGTGTTCGCATTTCTTTTCGCCGAACAGCACCAGGCAGTCGTCTTCGAGTTCGACGTGGAGGTCGTCTTTTTCCACGCCGGGAACTTCAACTTTGATCCGGTAACTGCGTTCCGACTCGGAAACGTCGATCGAAGGTTGAAACGCTCCACCGCTGGTGAACAGGCTGTCAAATCCCGGACCGCTGTTGAGCGACCTGCTCCGACCGAAATCGTCGAACAACCGGTCCACCTGACGTTGCAGGTCCGCCAGCGGGCGACCACTGAAGGCACCGTGCTGCAGACCGGCGTCGCGTCGTGCAGGCAGGTGGTGAGCTTCGTTTCCTTCCTGTTGTTCGTGCTTGAACCAGTTCCAGGGGGCTATTTTCTTCAAGTTCATGGCTATGTGGGGTTGGGGTTAAGGTTCGCTTCAACGGCTGGTTTGGCGGTGGTCTGGCGTCGCTTCGCAAGGCGGCAGGACAACCATTTCGACCGGCTCATCCGCCGCTCTCATCGCTTACCAGCCGACGCAGGCGTTCGCGCAATTGACCGATAACTTCATCGACTTGCGAAGCCTGCATGCCGCGGATCATCGCAATCTCAACGGCATCAAATCCTTCCAGGAAATACAGCTGCAGGATCTCCCGCTGGTCTTCGGTCCAGTCGGAGGAAACTTCGAGAATGCGTGCCACCAGATCCTTGCCGAGCAGATTCATATCCGGGGGTACTGCCGCCGAATCGGGCATGCCTTCATCCGGCCGGGTATCATCGCGGTCAAAGCTGGCCACCATCCAGTCTTCGAAGCTCAGGCCCTCGTCATCAGAAACGCTACTGCCCAGGGCGGTTTGCCGGTCATCGTCGACATCGTCATCGTCGAAGGGCAGTTCGTCCCACAGCAGGTTGCGTTCGGATAGTTCATCACAAATGCGCTTCAACTCGTCATCGATCAGCCGGTAGAGCCACAATTCGTAGCTCAACGCATCCGGCTTCGACCCGGGGTCACTGAGGCAGACCCGGGTGACCTCGTCGAGCACCTCGCGCGCATCGATGCTGGTCAGCGGCATCGCCAATTCCGACTCCGAGGTAATAATCCGCCGATGCACGTAGAGCAGCAGCCGATGGTAGTGACGCAGGATAAAATTGCGAATCACATCCTCGCGGGTTTCCGGCCCGGTGATCGCAGGGGCACCAAATCCCGGCTTCGCGTAGCCAACGCTGTCGTCCGCCTGTGAGCCGGGCCGCTTTTTTTTGCGGCTGAAATTTTTCCACCGGTGCTCACCACGCAAGGCAATCAAATAACTCTGCAAGCGCTTCTCGAGGGTATCGAACGCTCCGCGCAGCGACTCCGCGAAGTCCCGGCTTTCCGCATCGGCATGCAGCACCGTGGCCGGCAGACGCAGATCAATCCTGGTCCGCAAGGCATCGGCCTTTTCGCCAGCTTTTTCGAGGCTCAGCGAAATGTGCAGGTGCACGGCATCTTCCGCCACGAACGGCTTAAGAAAACCCGCCAGATCATCGACTCTGCGCCGCAGGATTTCCTGCAGCGCCTCCTCCCGGTCGGCTTCGATTCCATCGCAGACCAGATTCCAGGAAAACTCCCGGTCTACCGGCCGGTCGGGGATGGCAGCACCGGTGCCACCGGTTGCGGTCTGCCCCCCGGCACCTGAATCAATCATCGGTTTCAACTTACCTTGGTCGTGCTTTTCCGTTGATACTGGTTTCATCAATTTCAGTCTTGCTTAGGTTTGTCGGTATCATCAATCCTGATGCAGACTTCCGCCAAACAGCGGCAGCGCATGCATCAGCATCCATGAAAGTGAAGTGATGAACGAAGCGACATAGGTCCATGCCGCAGCATTCAATACCTGATTCACCCCGGCCATCTGCTGCGGCGCGAGGTAGCCATTTTCTGCGAGAATGCGTTTCGCGCGCGCCGTGGCGTCGAATTCAACCGGCAGAGTGATCAGATTGAACAACATCATGATGCCCCAGCCGAAGGCGATTAACGCCAGCGCAGCTCCCCACGGGATCATATGAAAGGCGGCACCGAGCATCGGCAGGATCAACAGCCAACTACTGGCAAACTGCGTCACACCGACCGCCGCCATGCGCAGGTGCAGCGGCAGATAGCTGCGGGCGTGCTGAATCGCGTGACCGCACTCGTGGGCACTGACACCCAGCGCCGCAACCGAAGTGCCGTAGTAGTTTTCGTGGCAAAGCACCAGGCGCCTGGACCGCGGATCGTAGTGATCGGAAAGCAGGCCGTCGCGGGCAACCACCTGCACATCGTGGATGCCGGAGCGGGCCAGGATTTGCCGCGCAAGATCGGCACCGGTCAGCCGGCAGCCTGCGGGGACTCGCGACCATTTGGCGTAGGCGGATTTTACGGCTGCCGCTGCCACCAGCGACATCGTCATTGTTCCAAGAAATACGATCCAGAAACTCATGATGAGAAGTGGTTAAAGTTGACGGTAAAACAGCACCGACAGCGAGGGCTGTCTGAGCTCCGTTTTCCGCCATACCTATTTTGCAAAATTCATGCCATTTTTGAAAACCCCACCAGGCTCAGTAATTTCCGATCTTCTGACGCCAACCCCCTGCGCATGAAGGGATAAAACTTCCCGACGGCGGGAAATTTTGACACATTTCAGTTGGTTATTCTGCGTCAAATTGTCGCCTTCCGTCGTGAGATCATTTGATGAATAAATGCCCGGTCGAGCACCGTCCAACCCGGTCCGGTGCCGCGATGGCTTTTGGCTGCGAGATTCCCTGACCGGGGCCACCCCGCTCCTTGAAGTCTGCGCAAGCCTGACTATGCTGCTACTACCGGCACGCGGCCCGGTCATTCGGTCCGCTACTCTGATCGCTGGTTTGTTTCTTCGACCTTATCCTTTTTTTCGTTCTCATGAGCCAGCCCACCACCGAAGACACTGCCACTATCGCCCCCGCCTGCCGCTACCCTCTGCGCAGCGATCCGCCGACCGACAACAAAGACGTTATCCGCTGGGTCGGCCGAATCACCCGTCTGCTCGAACCCGACCGGGTCCACTGGGTGGACGGCTCCGACGAAGAAGCCAGCGCGCTGTTCGACATGATGGTCGAGCGCAAGGACTGCATCCGCCTCAACCAGGAAAAACGGCCCAACAGCTTTCTGTTCCGGTCCGATCCCAAAGATGTCGCCCGTGTCGAAAGCCGCACCTTCATCTGCTCGGTCTCCAAAGACGACGCCGGTCCGACTAACAACTGGATGGCGCCGGGCGAGATGAAGGCAAAGATCAACTCGCTGTCGAAGGGGGCCATGCGCGGCCGGACGATGTACGTGATCCCGTTCAGCATGGGCCCGGTGGGATCGCCAATTTCCAAGATCGGCATCGAAATTACCGACTCGCCCTACGTGGTTGTCAACATGCGCCTGATGACGCGGGTCACCCCGAAAATCTGGGAGACACTCGGCAACAGCCGGGACTACGTGCGCTGTGTGCATTCGGTGGGGCGTCCGATCCTCAGCCCCGGGGACGACGTCGCCTGGCCGTGTAATCCCGAGGACACCTACATCGCTCATTTGCCCGAGGAAAAAACCATCCTCAGTTACGGTTCCGGCTACGGCGGCAATGCACTGCTCGGCAAAAAATGCTTCGCCCTGCGCATCGCCAGCACCATCGCCCGCGACGAAAACTGGATGGCAGAGCACATGCTTATTTTAGGGGTTAAAAGTCCGGCCGGAGAAAAAACCTACGTCACCGCCGCGTTTCCCAGCGCCTGCGGCAAGACCAATTTCGCCATGATGGTGCCGCCCAAAGTGTTTTCCGATCAGGGTTGGGAAGTCACCTGCGTGGGCGACGACATCGCCTGGATCAAGCCGGACGCCGATGGCAAAAAGCTTCGTGCGATCAATCCGGAAGCCGGCTTTTTCGGCGTTGCCCCCGGCACCAGCGCCGACACCAATCCGATGGCGATCGCCTGCTGCTCGCGCGACACAATTTTCACCAACGTTGCGCTGACCGATGACGGCGATGTCTGGTGGGAGGGCATGACCTCCGACACCCCCGCGCATCTCATCGACTGGAAGGGCAACGACTGGACTCCGGACACCACCGATGCCGACGGCAATCCGCTGGTATCCAGCCACCCCAACGCCCGTTTCACCGCGCCGGCCCGCAACTGCCCGATCATCGACGAAGCCTGGGAGGATCCGGCCGGCGTCGAAATTGGCGCGATCATCTTCGGCGGCCGCCGCATGACCACCATCCCGCTGGTTTTCCAGAGCTTTAACTGGCAGCACGGTGTTTACCTCGGCGCCACGGTCGGGTCGGAGCAGACCGCCGCCGCGGAAGGCACGGTCGGCGCGATGCGCCGCGACCCGTTCGCCATGCTGCCGTTTTGCGGCTACCACATGGGCGACTACTTCCGCCATTGGCTGAAGATGGGCAAAACCATTTCCCAGCCGCCGCGCATGTTCCACGTTAACTGGTTCCGCAAAGACGCCAACGGCAAATTCCTGTGGCCCGGCTACGGCGACAACATGCGCGTCCTCGCCTGGATCACCGAGCGTGTCGTCGGTCAGGGGCACGCCCGCGAAACTCCGGTCGGCTGGATGCCGCACTACGAGGATCTGAACTGGGACGGGCTGGATTTTTCCTACGAACAGTGGCAGGAGCTGATGCGCATCGACAGCGAGACGCTGCTCGCTCAGACGCTGGGACACGACGAACTGTTTCTCAAACTGTGGGACTACATGCCCAAGGAACTGCTCTGGCAGCGCGACCTGCTGGTCAGCCGCTACTGAGACTCCGACTGTGCAGGTGGCCCCGTCCGCGATCAGTCAAGCCGGCGACGACGATGCTTAGATGATATGAGCGAACAGGTTTACCCGGCGAAGTACGACTGGTGGCTGTTGCTGATTCTGGCAGCGGCATCCCTCGGTCTGATCGCCTGGGGAATCTCGGATTGGCCCGACAAGCGCGGCGAAGGCGCTGTCCTCGTCGGCGCGGGCCTGTTCAACACCCTGCTGTTTTCGCTGTTACTTTATCCCTGCCGCTACACGATCAGCGATACCGAGGTGCTGATCCGCTGCGGCATTCTGCGCAGCCGGGTCGCGATCGCCGCGATCCGGTCAGTCACGGCGACTTCCAATCCGCTCTCGGCGCCCGCGCCCTCACTTCGCCGGGTATCGATCCAGCTCGACAACGGCAGCTACGTCCTGGTTTCGCCGCTCAACCGTGAAGGTTTCATCCGCGAACTGAGCGCCCGAATTGAGAACATCACCTAGCGGTCGCCCCCTTCCAGTCGCTCAGGCCGCACTCGAGCCTCAGCCACTGTCGCCGTGATTCACCTTAATCATTTGCGCATGCTGTTCGATCATCAGACCCTAACATTAATCCTACGCAAGGAGGGATGCGCGCCATTCACCGGTGGCAATGCTATCGATAAACCGGCATCTGCGCGCACCTCGTGAGGCGCGCAAAAATGGATCACACGATCTTAGTTATTCCGATTTTTCAATGCCCCTCGCCGCCGGCACCCACCTTTCCTGACCCGCTGACTGCCAGTCAGTGGGAGGCCTGCGTAATCGAAAATGGCCCTCCCGGGACGCCTGCCGGGACCTGAAAAAATTTTCGCCAAAGTGAAAAATTCTCATAGCTAATTTCAACGCGCGCAGTACGATTTCGACAGGTCACTTCGGCAGCGAAACCCTCACCCCTTCGCGCTCGAGGCGACCCTTGAAACAAGCCATATAATACATCCATGGGCGACAAGTCACCTAAGTCCAAATCCAAGGCACAAGGCCAGAAGCAGGTCAAAGGTTCCGCAGCTAACAAGGCACCCGCCAAGTCTGCGAACACTCCTGCTGCGAAGAACAAGAAGAAGTAATCGCACTGCCCGGCCGGACCTTCATCGGCCCGGCTGAAAGACGCTAAAATCGTCGGCCACTCTGGCGGCTCTGCCGGCCCGGGTGGCCGATTGTGTTTACCGGCGGTGACATCGAACCCGCGGACTCGCACTGGACCACGAAGTGCCGGCTGCGGATGAGCAAAGCACCTTTCGTGAACGGCTGTCACGCCCGGCCGGCGCACAAACAATCGCTGCGGTGCCGGACGGGGCTACCTGCGATCCTGAGATTTTTTCCCGACGCGCCGGTCGAACAACGAATTTGTTAATTGCGCGGCCCGACCGTTTATCCTTAAAAAGGCCAGGGCCTGTTGATCAGCCATCAACCGGCTGCTCCGGGATATCATCATGACAGGACGACTCTTTCGCTGCTTCGCCATGCACTTGCCTCGTCCCTCTGCTTCGAGTTGGGTGACAACCGTGCTTCTGCTGCTGACGGCTCCACTGTCGCTACTCGACGCTCAGAACGAATCGGCGCAGGCGCAGCCGAGTCCTTCTGAAACTCCCATGTTGGTGCCGGTGATCCCTGAAAGAGCCGGGCGCATGCTCAAGATGAGACAACCGGTCATGCCGACCTTTACCGGGCCGCGGATCGAGATGGAATTGCCGAAAGTCAGCAATCTCCGCTACACCGAGGCGTCCGGCTTCACAGCTGATCTTACGGTGCAGGGCAAGGCGATGTCGCTGGCTGGGTTTGCAGCCAAGGTATTTCCCGAACGTTTTCACGATGGCTACCTCTATGTAAACGGCGAGCATCTTCAAGGCAGCCGGATCAAGGCGGGCCGACTGTACAGCAACCATACGAAACAGATTCCCTCGTATACCCCTTTCGAAGCGACCATAGCGTCCATCGCTCTGACCGAAGGCAACAATGTCATTGAGATCGTGTTTCGCGATCCGATAACAGGCATGGAGGGAAGTCAGACTTACGCCATTCAAGTCACTTACTCCGAAGACCCCGCGGCGCTTGCTGCGCCGACGGTTTCAGAACTCGGTCCCGGAAGGGCTTCCGAGTGGAATCCCGTGGCCCTCGTAGCGCAGCGCCGGCTTGAGGCCCCGGCCCGCAAAAGCACTCTGCTTTTGCGGAGTGACACGGCTGAGCAGCAGCTTGATCTCAGGCACTTCTCAAACGGCAGCGGGGCCTACCTGACCGCCGGAAGGGGAGTCAGTGAGCCATTGCATTTTCTGCTGCTACCTGCGCAGCAGGCGCTGTCGGCAGAACGTTTTCAGATCGTCTACGATGAAGTAAAAGCGATTCAGGACTTTGATGGCCTGAGCGACCGCGAACACTTCTTAATCGGTCTCAGCCTGGGTTGGTTTGCTCATGGCGCTGATGTCGTTACCTCCACAGGTGATCTCTTCCCCGGCGTGGTTGACCTCCAGGTTCGCAACGGCGGTCTGGTCCTGAATTTAATCGAGATCGATGAATCGGGTGCCGAACAGACCCTCGCGGTACAGCTGCCACCAACCTTTTCGGAAGACGCCATGACCACCGGGTCGGTTGGCGACTTCGCCGAGTTGATGTGGCAGGCGGCCAGTCTGTATCGTTCCGGTGATGAGCGGAAAGACGAAGTCGCGCTCGGCCTGCTGCTTTCGGATTATTCCAGCTTTGGCTCAGACATCGAACTGAACGGATGGACGTCTGAGTTTCTGATCAAGACGGCTGAGATCATTGACGAATTAAATCAAGCCGTGGTGAAGGAAAAACCGATGGTGCACGGATTCCACATCGGCTCAAGCCTGGCGCTGGCCTCTCAAATCGATTTGCCGCGCCCGGGCTACCCGGCATCAGGGGAAGTCTGGAGCCGTCCGCTGATCAGCGAAGTGCTTTCTTATTACGTCGAAACGATCGAACCCTATCTTGCCGCAGAGCAGGAAGCTGCCCCGTCCCCGAAGCAGCGGCGCGCACCGACTGTGACGACACCCCCCGATGCGGTGCCTGAAAAATACCGCGCTCTCTGGCCATTCATCGGCTGGTTTTACGAAACGGGAAATTCTCTCGATTCCGATGCTGAACCGGGACTTGGGAGCTTCATTCCGGAGTCGTTAAAGCATCCTCTCATTCCGCCCGTCTTGGCGATCATTGCTGTCATCGCTTTGTTTGGCGGTAGCATCTGGATGCTGGTGGTCCAATTCAAAACTTCGCCTGGATGGGGATTCGGTCAGCTCGGGGCCAATCTCACCAGCTGTCTTCTGGTCATTCCGGGTTTGATCGCGACCCTTGTGTTTTGCGCGCTTCATTGGCAGGTCGCCCGCCGGCCATTTGCGCTGCAAGTGGCGGCGTTGCTTCTAGGTGGAATTTCTCTGTTATTCACACCCGAGTGGGCGGGACGCATCGGCGAGTGATTCGATGAGTGCCGCCCCGGCCGGTGACAAGGCTGCGACAAAACTTCGCAGCCTGCATTCACAATATCGGCAGCAAACGGGAGGCAAAGACAGCAGACCACAGGCGGCTTGATCAACCACGTCG